>CACZJK010000011.1 GCA_902781465.1 uncultured Pseudomonadota bacterium | reverse complement strand
GGAATAAAATTAACAACGAGTTTCGGTGTTGTTAATTTTATGACGTGGGAATCCAGGATATCTTTAAGTGTTTGGCTTTGCCAAACCACTCTATTATTATCTGGATTGCCACAGTCGTCCGCCGGGCATTGTGTTTTACACAATTTCGTCGGCCTCCTTCGCAATGACACAGAGCCTTTGACATCGTTATTCCCCAATAACGGGTCCGGCAATGAAATCACCAGTACCGGCGTTGTAATAGAACTTACGTTCTACTTTATCGAACATGCATGGAACACCAGACGGGTCAAGAACCGGAATAAAATCTTGAATTAAAACATCGTTGCTATCCCACACCTTGTAAGAATAATATTTTGAATGGGAGTTTAAACTAGGAAGGCTTCCGCCAGGATTGACTGTCCCCAGAAATAAATTATAACCAAAAATAAAATTGTCTTTATGACCCAAGGTACGACCTTTGTCTACATTGTCCCAGTTGACAAAACCATTTTTTATTTTTATTGCATGTCTTTCTGCATCAATATAAGATAAGTCTATGTCTATAGGGCCTGATACACTTTGCCACCTAACGACAAAAACACCAGGATTGTATGTTAAAGCCATACTTGGGGAAGTATAATCAGGAGAATATAATCCCCATATGCGATATGCTTTATTATCTGTTTGTTGAAAATCAATTTCATATGTATAACTCATGTTGCCCCGCACTCCTGTATCTATCCACTGTGTCCCCGTGCTTTCTAAATATTCAATCGGCACATACGTTTTTTCCCACCCTACAAAATCATAACCATATTTAGTTGGTGGGGTTGGTAATATTATATCACCGCCGGTGGTACATGTTGTTTGTATTGGTGCGTTATCTTCGATATACCAATATTGATTAAATGTTGCACCATAACACACAACACACACAAATAATGTGATTACAGATATTAAAAACTTTTTCATATGTCCCCCATTTCCGTTTAAAAGATTACCGCCTATATTCTGAGAAATAGTGGGTTTATTTATGTATATCACCGCCCTCCAACCAAAGTTGGAGCTTTTTATGTCATCATGGACACTCAGAATCTCAGGTCTTGACACCTCATCAGTAAAACACTTACTGACGAAAGTATTATATCAGATTTTTATTGAATATGTAAAACAAAAAAAAACACCCACAATCGTGGGTGTTTGAATATCAATCACATTAAATTATTTCAATGCTTCGATAATTCTTGCGTATGGAATTGCACCAGGGAATGCTTTATCACCAATGATTAAATATGGTGTTCCGCTGATTTCAAAACGTTGTGCCAATTCACGGACGTTTTGTAATTCTTTACGAACTACATCGCCTTCCATATCTTTTTCTAATTGTTTTGTATCCAAACCAGCTTCTTTTGCCAATTTCATAACGTTATTATGAATTGTGTCTGGCAATTTTGCTTGGTTTTTCATATCTTCTGGTGTGAAGTATTCTTTGTCCATCAACAATTTATCCAAAGCAGCTGCTTTTGCATTGTCTTGGATTTTCGCAGCGATAACTGCTTTTGCTGGGGCATCAGATAATGCACCATGAATAGAGAAGTTTTTCAAAACTACGCGAACATCATCACGTTCAGCCAATACACGTGACAATTCACCATGTACACGGCGGCAATATGGGCAAGAATAATCAGACCACAAGAAAATTGTATTCTTGGCATCTACATTACCAGCGATTGGAGCGTTTCCAATCATTTCGTCCATATGGTTTTTAACATATTTGCGAACTTCTTTATTTTTTGCTTGTTCTTGTTGAGCCTGCATATTTTGAACCATTTCTTGCAAGATTGCAGGATTTGTATTTACCAAATAAGCAGGTGTCCACAAACGGCATACACAACCAGCAATTAAAATAATCGCGACAGCATTGATACCTTTGTGCATAATGATATCCAAGTTTGATGCTTTCTTGTTGCCAGATTTGATGAATTTACCACCAAACATATACAACGCGACAGCCAAAACCAAGATTAAAATTGTCCAAATCATAGTTTTTCTCCTTTGTTGTTGAACAAAAAAATCATAGAAAAAAAAACTTAATCGCGCAAGCAAAAAAGACAAAAATTAAAACATTTTTCGCGCCAGCGGAACATCCACACCCTGGGTCGCACAAATCCCAGAAATAAAGCGTTTTGTTATATTCAAATTTAATGGCAATTTGTATAATTTATCAGCATACGGCGCGCCACAATTTTCACATACCGCCCGCCCTGTCTTTGGCGACAGATAAACCAGATTTTCCGTCCGTCCGCAACCAGAACATTTTGTTAAATCCAGCGCATATCCTAATTCGCCAAGCAGCCCTGCTTCCCATTTTAAATATTCATCGTATGGCGATTGTGAATTTGGTAATTTCTGTAAAAGTCCCAAAGTATCATTGTACAAATTTTCATAAGATTCGCGTTCTGGTATCAATGTATAAATCAAAGCAAAAACAGAATTCATTATCTTTAATAAATCGTTATTCAGCATCAATGGCGCAACCATATTTTTTTCACTTTCGAAATGAAACACACCCAGTTGTGAATCAATGCGTGCGTTCCACGACACATTTCCATATTGACCGACAAGGGGCTTGTTCTTCTTTGCAGAAATCGCACCGCGCAACATTCCGACCAAGACACCATTATCGCGTGTAAAGATGTGTGCCACAGCATCACGTTCAGAAAACGCGCGCATATTTATTAAAATACCAGATGTTTCAATTTGCATATCTTTATTATATATAAAAATCGCCCGATGGGCGACTTTTATTTAGCAATAAATTTGTCGTAATTTCTTTCGTTGATTTTAACAGGATATTCTTGTTTCAAGAATCTTGTATAATCGTCTTGGACAAAATGGGTTGACATTTTTTCCAATTCTTTACGAATAGATTCCTTTTTTGCCTTATCAGGTGCAGGCATAGTATTTTTACCAACACTGACCACATAAAACGCGTCGCCATCTTCGACAATAGAATTTGTACCTGTCTTGCCAGCAAACACAGAATTTAATACCGCCAAAGGCGCACCTTCGGTTCTGGATACAGTTGTATCTTTCATATTTTTAACTGTTTCGCCATGATTCAAGGCAATCAATTTTTCATTTGCATTGGCATATGCCTGTTTGCGTTGTTCTGCTTTTTTCCAGCCAGAAATCAAAGATTTTTTAACATCATTATATTCGGCGTTATGTTCTGCGATAACTTCATCAACGCGCAAGATAACGAAACCGTCTTTTAATTCGATGATTTCACTTTCGTTCCCTGATTCCATCGCAAACAATTTAGCAATCAAATCATCTGTTAAGACTTTATCAGAAATTTTATTACCACGTGCAATCTTTGCAATGCTTACGAATTTTGCTTTGCCTTTATCAGCCGCAGATTTCATAGAATCGCCAGAAATTATCATATCTTCGATTTGTTGGGTCTTTTTATAACCTGCATCGTACAAATCAGGTTTGCTGTTATCAGATGCAACAAAGATATAAGACACAGAACGTGTTTCTGGAACAACCACTGGGTTCATCGCATAATAAGTCTTTAATTGTTCATCGTTTGGTTCGCCAACTTTGTAATCAGCATATTTAACAGTTGAATATTTAACACCGCGCTTTGCGTATCTGGCATTATACGCCGCATCTACCATAAATTGTGGAACGGACACTGGAACATAAGTTGCACCCAATGTCATATTACGCAAAATATCACCACGCAAAGAATTCGCAATATCTTGTTCTGTTAAACCGGAACGTTGCAAAATCATATCAAACATCCAAGGCTGGAATTGACCATTTACCTGGAATTGTGGATGGTTTTTGATTTCGTCTGCGATTCGTTTATCAGACACAACAAAACCCAAATCTTTGGCACGATTCAACGCCAATTGATTCAGTGTCAATTTCGACATTACTGAATTAGTCAGCGCCGCAGCCTTGGCCGGGTCAGTATAAGATGCACGTTGTTCTTCCTTTGACATAGATGCCAACTGTTGCGATCTTTCATTATTAAATTGTTGTAATGAAATATCTGCATCGCCAACGTGTATCAGTGTTGTATCACGCGAAGCACCACCAAAAATCCATTCGGCCGCGCCCCAGCCCACAAAACTGAAAATCAAAATAAACATTAAAACTTTTGCCAATGGTTTATCGGCTGCATTACGTAAATATTCTAGCATTTTTCCACCTTTTGCGATACCATAGCAAAAAAGATGATAAAAAATCAATAAAAAAGGAAGAAAAATGAAATTCATAGTTGGCAATTGGAAAATGAACGGCAATATGGAAAGCAAGGATTCTTTATTAAAGTCATTAAAAAACATTCATACCGACAATAAAATTGTTGTTTGCCTGCCTTTTACCCTGCTTTATGGAAATAATTATGGAATAACACTTGGCGCGCAAGATATCAGTGAACATACAAACGGAGCATATACTGGTGATATTTCTGGCCAAATGTTGGTGGACGCTGATGTTAAATATGTAATAGTTGGTCACAGCGAACGTCGCCTTTATCATAACGAAACAAATGAAATCGTTTGCGCGAAAGCCAAAGCCGCAATCAAAAATAAAATAATACCGATAATTTGCATTGGCGAAACAGCCGAAGAAAAACACGCCGGTCGCACTATGAGTGTTGTAAAGAAAATGTTATTGGAAAGTATTCCGAAAACTGGCGATTATATCGTTGCCTATGAACCACGTTGGGCAATTGGTTCTGGTCAAACCCCAACGACTGATGAAATCGCGGCGGTTTTTGAAACAATTTACAAGGCTTTGTCAGGCATCAAACGTGAAAACACGCCCCTGCTCTATGGTGGCAGTGTCAACGGCGACAACGCAAAACAGATTGTTTCGATTCCGCATGTTGGTGGATTATTGGTTGGCGGGGCGTCCTTGAAAAGTGATACTTTTTTACCTATAATAAAATCAATCGATTAAGTGTATAATAAGAAAAAAGAAGAAAAATTATGGAAAACGAAAATAAAAAAGAAGTTGAAATAGAAACTGTGTCTGTGGACGAAAAACCAGAAGTATCCGCGGACAAACAAACTGAAATCATCGAACAATTAAATAATAAAGTCGCAGAATTAAACGATAAATATTTGCGCATTGCCGCAGAACTGGAAAACACGCGTCGTCGTGCATCATTGGATATTGAATCTGTATCACGCAATCGTGCAATGGGTGTCGCAGAAAAAATATTGCCTGTTATGGATGCGATAAATGCCGCATTGACACATAACCCAGATGACGAAGGAATAAAAACAATGCAACGCGCAATGGAAAACGCCTTTGCACAAATTGGAATTGTAAAAATCGAAAGCGTCGGCCAAATTTTAAATCCACAATTTCATAATGCTATTCAAATGGTTGATAAACCAGATGAAAAAACACCAACAAATACAATTATCAATGAATTACAACCGGGCTATATGTTCGGTGATACAGTATTAAGACCTGCTATGGTAGTTGTTTCAAAATAAAGACCGCCCAAATGGGCGGCTTTTAATTTTTCTTTACTCTCCACCCGCCGAACTTATATCCAGGTCTTACCGGTGTCGGTGGTAATGTTATCAATCCGCCATATTCACACGTAGATTGGGTTATATTTGTTCCGTCGTCCCAGTTTATAGTTATTGTATTCGGTTCATATACAGCATATAAATCAATTGGGAAATTATCAGCACATATATTATTCATTGTATTTGTTGTTATTGTGTTTAATATCGCACCCTGATAAAAATCTGGGTTAAAATCATAAGTTCCACCATTACACGTCCAACCATTTGGACATTGAACACATCCCAAAGTGTTTGCTGGTAAATATTGTCCATTATTACAAGTATATGTATTTGGCTCATATATCGCATAATAATCTGTGGCATCTTCACACATCATTTCTCCTTATTCCAGAGGGCCTAATTCCCCTCTTGGGAGGGGAGGACCGCTTGCGGTGGGGAGGGGACAAATAAAATATTAAATATAAATTTAATCGGACCCCCCTCCGTCTTGTGACTTCGTCACAATCCACCCCTCCGGTGGAGGGGAACCTGCCACTCATTCCGTTAACACTGGCCCCGCGATAAATTGACCAGTACCGGCGTTGTAATAGAATTTCTGTTCTACTTTATCGAATAAACACGGAACATCATCAGGGTCAAGGACAGGTATAAAATCACGAACAAGAGTATTTGTTGAATCCCAGATTTTTACATAATAATTTCGTTGCGCAAAACCTCGTTGTTCATGATCACTATAACCTATTTTTACTGACTTATCTTGTGTTGGCAATATCGCGGTGTCGCTTCTGTTTATATATGTTTGATTGTTTATTATTGCTACAAAATTTTTATTTGATGTATCAAGGTAAAGATCAAAAGGGGTATCATCTATAATTTTTATATTAGCAATACCAAACACACCTCCTTTCTCTGCATACAAGGATGAAGCATTAGAAATAAATTCATTCCTTGATCCACCTGGGCCAATTGTTCTAGAGATACTTCCAAGTTGTAAGGTATAGATTCCATTTTGTAGTTTAGGCGCGATTCGTGCTTCTGTAATAAAACCGGCATTTGCATAAAAACCCGTATCTATCCACTGCGTTCCGGTGGATTCAAGATATTCAATTGGTGTATAAGCATCATACCGTACAAACGTATACCCAAATTTTTCTGGGGCGGTTGGTGGGGTGATAGATTCGCCAGCATTACATGTTGTGGTTTGATATACTGTATCGCCGATATGCCAACGTATTGTTTGCGCAATTGCCGCACCACATATAAATATTGCGGTTATAAATAATAAAAGTTTTTTCATTGTTTTGTTCCTTTTTGTCTTACCCCCCTCCGGCTGCGCCGCACTCCCCCAACAA
>CACZJK010000010.1 GCA_902781465.1 uncultured Pseudomonadota bacterium | reverse complement strand
TTTGTGCCAACGGTAAATAGTGTTATGGAGACAGACTATCAGTTTACACAAAGTCCGGCGAGAGGAACAAGTTATCAGATTGGTGCAGGATCTGATAACAATGCTACAAGATTTCGTTTTATTATAGGAAATAGTACTGTAGGTATATCGTGCTCGCTTGGTACAAACATAGATTTCCAAAATATAAATTCTTTAGATAGACATATATTAAGAATTGATACACCAAATAAAACTTGTTTTATCGATGGTTATACTATACAGCAAACAAACAATGCTTTTGCAGGTTCTGATGGCAGAAGTTTTTATTTATTTAATTTAAATAATGGTTCTTCAATTTATAAACATCCCGCACGTGTTTTTTATTTAAAATTTTGGGACAATAATAGCCAGGTTCGTGACATGATACCCGTCCTTGATAAAAACGGCACGCCGTGTATGTACGACAAAGTGGAACATAAATTCTATTACAACGCCGGTACTGGTGATTTTATAGCGGGGCCGGTATTACAATGAAACATTTATTATTTGTATTTTTACTATTACCAATATCTGCCTTTGCGGATGATTTGATTATGTCTAATGTTCCAAATGGTTGTTCGGCTGATTTAAAAACAAATACGTATTTGCGTCCTAATTTTGTCCGCAGTCAATATCTATGTAATTCAGGGGAATATTTGCCTGCAAATACAGACCATTGTGAGATATGTTCAGATATATATAACTGTAATGGTGGAACATATACTTTTAATGAAAACGAGAATCAGGGTATAGACAGTATAAAAACCCACATAGACAGAAATATAACCGGTGGATGTAAGGCGTTATTTATAAAACCGATAAATAATGTTGCGAATATAACCGCCACGTATGAACCAAATACAATAACAATAAACTGGGACGATGGAACGAATACAGTACAGAATACCTGCACATACGGTGGTGCAATAACATTACCACCAACACCGGTAAGGCCGGGTTATGTATTTGGCGGATGGCGGGTTAAAAAGAATTAAAAACCACCCAATCGGGTGGTTTTTTATTTTATGATAATTTATGAATTACCAAACCACTGCGCAATTTTGGTTCAAACCAAGTTGTCTTTGGTGGCATAATGTTTCCTGTATCTGCGATGTCTATGATTTGACGCATTGTCACAGGGAACAGGGCAAACGCAACCGCCATTTCACCAGAATCTACGCGTTTTTGTAATTCTCCAAGGCCGCGAATTCCGCCAACGAAGTCTATGCGTTTTGATGTGCGTAAATCGCCCAGATTCAATATTTTATCGAATACCAGGTTCGATAATACGGTCACGTCCAAAACACCAATAGGATCTTTATCGTTATAGGTGCCGGCTTTCGCAGTCAAAGAATACCATTTGCCACCCAGATACATTGCAAAGTTATGTAATTTATTTGGATGATATATTTCCGCGCCCATTTCAACAACATCGAAAGATTCAGACAATTTGCCCAAGAATTCAGATTCTGACAGGCCGTTCAAATCTTTTACCACGCGGTTATAATCGATAACTTTCAATTGTGATTCTGGGAATATCACAGCCAAGAAATAATTGTATTCTTCATTTCCTGTGTGATTTGGATTTTGTTCTTTCTTTTCCAATCCAACGCGTGCCGCGGCTGCGGTTCTGTGGTGTCCGTCAGCAACATAGAACGCAGGAACATTTGCAAAGATTTCTGTGATGCGCGCGTTTGTTGCATCGTCTTCGATTTTCCAGAAAGTATGTCCAAAACCGTCTTCGGCGACAAAGTCATATTCTGGTTCGTGATTTGCAATCCAATCTGCAACCAATTTATTCATTTCTTCTACATCTGGATACGCAAAAAACACAGGTTCCAAATTAGCATTTTGAATACGAACGTGAATCATACGATCGTCTTCTTTGTCTTTGCGGGTCAATTCGTGTTTTTTAATTTTGCCAGTCATATAGTCTTCAACATTTGCGGCCGCAACCAAACCGTACTGAGTGCGTCCGTCCATAGTTTGGGCATAGATATAATACATTTCTTTTTCGTCTTGGACCAGCCAGCCATTTTCTTGCCATTTTTTGAAGTTTTCAACGGCTTTGTCATAGGTTTTCTGTTCGTGTTCATCCGCGATAGGATCAAAATCTATTTCTGGTTTAATAATATGTAAAAGAGATTTTTCACCAGCCTCTGCTTTTGCTTCGGCTGAATTCAAAACATCGTAAGGACGTGAAGCAACTTCTGTTGCGATTTCTTTTGGTGGGCGAATGCCTGCAAATGGTTTTATTTTCATAAATTTTTCCTTTTGGTTTTCCAAACGTCGCGATTATATCACAAAAAAAATTCTTTTCCAGGGAACTGTTGACCATTTTTTATAAAAGTGTCAAAATATTTATATGAAGAAATTATTTTGGATTTTGCTTTTATCAGGATGCGCCGGTGCGAATTGGAACGCGCCAGACGGTTTTGTTTATGTCCCGATTGAATCTGGCGAATATGAAATCGCAACTTGGCAGAAAATAAGCAACCCAAAAAATAATAATATTCATATTTATATCGAAGGTGACGGTCGCTCTTTCGATGCCTATGGCCAACCAACTAATGATCCAACACCGCGTGGAACTTTTGTTCGCGATTTGGCGTCGCATGACGATTTTGAAAATGTGGCCTATGTGGCGCGACCGTGTCAATTTATAATGTCTGATAATTGTAAGGAATCTGATTGGACAACAGGCCGTTTTTCAAAACGTATTATTGATGCGGAAGGCGGTGCGATAAAACAAATCGCAGGGAACAAAAAAATCACACTGATTGGATATTCTGGTGGCGCGATGGTTTCTGGGTTGGTAATAGAACAAAACCCAAATTTGAAAGTTGAAAAGTGGATAACTGTTGCCGGCGTCCTGGATCATAAAAAATGGACACAATATTTTGGCGATAAAGATTTAACAGAATCGATGAATATGAAAAATTTACCAAAAGTAGGGCAAGTTCATTTTGTCGGTGAACGCGATGAAACAGTGCCTTATGAATTGGCTAAAACCTGGGCAAATGAATCTGATATAAAACTGATTCAAAAAGCCACCCATGATGATTTTGGCAATTTGAATTTGTTTGAAAACAAAAATTAAACCACCCACAAAGGGGTGTTTGAATTTCTGGTTGGGGTGTGCGGGCGAAACGCGAGTTGTTATTGAGATTTTTTTATGATATAATTTTACTTGAAATAAGAAAGGTGTATAAATGGCAGAAATAGTCATTCATGGCGTTGTAGACGGACAGGAAATTTCAAAATGTGACGAAACCGCAAATAGAATTTGTGGAAGTTATTATATTTCTGCAACAGGAATAAGAAGCGATATAAAACGTCTTCCTGATAATCGTATGGCGTATAGTTTGCTTTTTTATGGGGAACCAAATAAACCATTTATTAGTTATACAGGTAGATCCGGTTCTTATTTTGGTATGACTTTATTCTTACAAACCCAACAAGTGGCAAATCCAGATGATTTATTTAGGATTTTATTAGCGACATATAATCATTATGTAAAAGGAAAAATTATACAAGAACTTCCAAATGGTGGAAGAAAATGGATGATTCAAACGTTGCGAGATTCAGAAGACACTGTTGCAACGTTAGTTGGTAATGGATTTCAACAAATATTAAAACAAAATCCCGGTTTGTTAAAGTTTCAACCTTTGCAACCATTGCAACGTCCTGGTCGTGATTATTAAAAAATCTTTTGATTGTTTCGTCTGCACACCACAACCGTTTTGAATAAAAAGACTATTTCTTAGCAGATTTTGATTGATTTTATAAGATTGTTATCTGTTCAAAAGTGTTGGCAAGAACATAAAATTTCAAGAATAAACTTTCGAACTCGCCAAAACCTTGTATTCTAAACAAAAAATGCCCCAATGGGCATTTTGTTAACTGTGGTTGGGGTACACGGACTCGAACCGCGATATACAGAGTCAGAGTCTGCTGTTCTACCATTAAACTATACCCCAGTGCGCATACCATTATATATATATAATTTTTTTTTTCAATTGTTTTTATGAATGAAGCCCAGTTGACTTTATTTATTTATTGTTCTATGCTCTAATTACGGATAGAAAAAAGGAGAGCATATATGCACAAAAACTTCCATAATTTAATATTGGGTGTATCTGTATTGCCGGCTTTGCTTGTAATGCCAGCGTTCGCAGGTGTTCCGAACACAGAAGGAATTGCGTGGCTTTTTGGTGATGTTTCTATTGCAAATGCACCTGTTAGCCAGGCTACGTTTGGCGGCCGTCGTATGGAATGGAATGGTAATAAATATAAAAACGATTTGCCAAGATATCAATTAGTTGGTCGTTCTTTAGAGGTCTCTGATAGTGATGTTTATGTTGGACCTGTTACATTGACATTGCGTGAATTGACGGATAGTGATGCGCTCGCTTATAACTATCAAAAAGAAGTAGATTCTGAACAGCCTGGTAATGAAGATATTGATTTGGCAAAAGCTGCCAATATTACTTGGGCTGATTATGACCCAGAAGAAGTTTGGAATCCATATGATCCAACATCAGATATGTACACTTCGTCCATATACACGAAAGTTTCGGAAGTAATTGGACAGAGCGATGCGGTATATACTGCGCCTGGTGTGCATTTGTTCGCTACTCGTGACAGCAGTAAAGATGCGTCTTCTATGACATTTGATAACACAACTGCCAAAGTCAATGGTTCAACAATCAATGCTGATAATGTCACTATAAAAAATGGTTCTGTATTAACATTTGTTAATGAAACAGAATTGACATTGCCAGATTTTGATGGTGGAGATATTGATTCAACAGGTTTAACAACATTAAATGTAAAGAATTTGACTGTTGATGGTGCTAACTTTGTTGTGAATGGTGCTACAGAAAATAATCCTGCTGCATCTTTGACAATAAATGCAGATAACGCAACGTTTAAAAACGGAAATGCGGTAAGAGGTGGAGCTATTAATAGCAGCGGTGTTGTTAATGTAAAAAATGCTACATTTAAAAATAATAACAGTAGTTATATGGGCGGTGCTTTGAATGCACAAGCAGGCAGCATAATCGTTGACAATTCAAAGTTTGATACCAACCATGGTGGTACGTATGGTGGTGCTATCGCGTCTGTGTTTAACACTGTGAACAAGATTGATATTAAAAAATCACAGTTTGTTGGAAATGATGCTTTATTAGGTGGTGCTATCGCTGCATATCAAACACTTATTGTTGATGACTCGTCATTTATAGGTAACCATACAACAGGTATAGATGATGGTGGTGGGGCTATCGTGTTGGGTGGTCACGGTAAGGCAACAATTACAAAAACTATATTTGATGGTAATACTGCCAATTTAGGTGGTGCTATCGCTACTCGTCCACGCGGTACAAATGCTTTGGGTGATTCTGATATTGCAGATAATAAAGATGGACACTGGATGTCTATTAAAAACTCAACATTCAAAAATAATATTGCCGATGCTGGTACAGAAGCAAACGGAACCCAACATAAATATGGTGAAAAGATATTAATGAATGGTGATGGCGGTGCAATATGGCATGGTTTTGAAGGCTCTGTTGTTAATGAAGTTGTTCATAATAATGAGATTGTTGGTTCACAATTCTTGAACAATGAAGCTAAAAATAATGCTGGGGCTATTTATAACGAAGGTAATTTGAATATTGCCAGCGTAGTGTTTAAAGAAAATATCGCTGCAGTCAAAGGTGGAGCAATTTATAATAATGTTGCAGGTGTTATGAATTTATCTGGTGCTAATACATTCTCTGGTAATAAAGCCGGCAGTGTTGCAAACGATATTCATAACCTTGGTATTATAAATATTTCAGGTGGAACCACAACTCTGGATGGTGGTATTACTGGTGATGGAACTTTGACAATTGCTAAAAATGCTACTTTGAATATTGGTAAAGCGACAATCACACAAGGAACAATCAATCTTGGTGGAACTTTGATTGCAGAATTGGTTGATGGTGGCGATCCTATATTTACTGCCGAAACATTTAGCAATGTTGAAAATACCGGTAAATTGAGTTTGGCAATCGAAAGAGAAGGGACTTATAATTTGTTCGGAAATGCTAAATTTGACAAAGCACAAGAACAAGTTACAAGTACAATCTTTGATTTAGATTGGTCCACAAACGATGCCAAAACTGTTATAGCGACCAAAAAATCAGTAGATGATATTGCGTTTGATACAGGTGTTTCAAAAGACGCAGCCGCGACAGTTTCTGTTATTGCTGATTCTGCCGCTGTTGACGGTGCTACAAAACAAATGAAAGATTTGTCTTTGAAGTTGCAGGAACAGTTGGCAAAAGGTAATACAGATGCGGTTGAACATGCGACCAAGGCAATTCACCCGGAAACAGAATCTGTTGCACAATCTGTTTCTTCGTCTGTTCAAAACACAGTTGTTAATTTAGCGGCTTCTCGTATGTCTGCACCAAGTGCTGGACGTAATGGTGGTGATGCAAAATTGACTTCTGGTGGTGTTTGGGCCCAAGGTTTGTTCAACAAATCTAAACACAGCGATACATTCAACGGTTATACACGTGGAATCGCACTTGGTTTAGATGGAACAATTAACAAACATTGGACAATCGGTGCTGGTTATTCTTATGCTCACTCTGACATAAATGGGACAGCACGTACAACAGAAATTGATTCAGATACTGTATTCGTATATGGACAATATAAACCATCACAATGGTATTTAAATGCAATTGCGAACTATACAATGTCTGATTATTCTGAAAAAGGAACTGTCATCGACAATACACCAATCTTTGGCGATTACAGTGTTGATTCCTTTGGTGGTGCATTGGCCACAGGTTATGATTTCAAAAACGGCATAACCCCAGAATTAGGATTGCGTTATATGCATGTAAATGCGAACGATTATGCTAATTCTTATGGAATCAAAACTCATATGGATGCTTCAGATTTCTTGACAGGTGTCGCTGGTGCTAGATATGCATTTAATATTGTTGCGACCAAGCACACAACATTTATGCCACAATTGAACGCTGGCGTGAAATATGACTTGTTATCTGACAAACAGGTTGCCACAGTCGCAATGCCGGGCGTAAATGCTTACACATTAGACGGTAATCGTTTGAACCGCGTTGGTGGTGAATTCGGCATCGGTTTGGGTATAAAACATGGTAATCTGGAAATATCAGCCAACTATGACATAGATGTTCGTAAAGATTACACATCTCAAACAGGTATGTTGAAACTCAGAGCGAATTTCTAATCTGAAAAATCTGGTGAATAAAAAAAAGGGTCGATTTATTCGACCCTTTTATTATCTGACATTGTTTATTGCATTTAATAACATTTTTTTATAAAAATCGACCATTCCGCGCTTGCTTTCATTGACCCAGATTTTTACTTCTTTGTCTGGTGTTTCGACAGCAACGCCATCAATTTCGAATTTATCATTTACATAAACAAATACAGGACAGTTTTTGCATTGATTTACAATTGCTTTGTCATATTTGACTTTTATTTTTGCGCGCAATTTGGCAAGTGGTTTGAATACAGGAACAACACCAATGACGCGTTCTGGTAATTTTTTTGTCATATAGCGGTTGTCATAATTATTAAATCCGCGTTTTACAAAATAAGATGCGACTTTTTCATTTAACGCCAACAAAGATATATAAGAATAGAATATTCCGGATGCGCGTTCGCGTTGTTCTAATAATCTTTTGCCGATGCCAAGACCTTTGTATTGCGGGTTGACGTATAAATCGCTGAAATATATTTCGCATGGGTCTTCTGTGGAATGGCATTTGGCAAAACCAACCATTTTTTGTCCGTCATAGGCAGCAAACGCAATGTTATCTTTTTGTTCCCAAACCCTTTTAAAACCATTGATTATGTTTTGAGCAATGTTTTCTTGCTGGGCGTAATTGTATTCTGTTGTGCGACAAAGCATTTCAATACGTGCAAATTCAGACCAAATCGCAGGATTTGATGCTTGGTCGAAAACAGGAACAATTTTAATTTCTGGTTTAGTTTGCATTTGCTTCACCCCCAACACTTATAAATATAGTATAAAAATAATTTTTGTCAAGACTTGGCTTAAAATTTGCAAATTGGCATTTTTACTGATAAAATTAAGAATTATGTATCAAGTATTCAGAAAAATTTGGAAAGGTTTTTGGGAACCTGTTTTGCATAATTCCATTGTTCAATGGGTTGTAGTGTTTGCGCTGGCAGGGGTGACTTGGTTTATATTCCTGACGTCAAGGCATAAATTCACAAATACAAAGTCTTTAAAGAACTATCGCAAAAATCCGGTGGTGTTTGTATTCTTTCATGGACGTTGCGCTATGTTATCGCCGGTCGTGCGTTCGGCCAGAATAAAATCTTATTGTGTCGCATCGCGTCATAAAGACGGTCGTATAATGGCACGCCTGCAAAGGTTATTCGGATTGCGTGCGATTTATGGTTCGACATCTGACGGTGCGGTTGCGGTTTTACGCGAAGGCGTTCGCGTTATGAAATCAGAACGCGTTTCAATGTGTGTCCCGGTTGATGGCCCATCTGGTCCATCTTTTCATGTCCAAGATGGCGCATTGTATTTTGCACGTATGACGGGTGCACCGATTGTTCCGGTGTGTTTTTCTTGTTCGCGCCCAATGTATATGGACAGATGGGATAAATTTATGGTTCCGAAATTATTTGGAACGATATCTTGCAGAATAGGCGAACCCATATATATAGATTCGAAACTGCGTGGCGAAGAATTTGAAAAAAAACGTGCCGAAATCGAAGAATTGATGGTAAAACAATTGCGCGAAATGGACGGCGAATTTAATCTGCCGGAAATAGAGCGGGGCATCCACGCAACAGAATATAAAAGACGCGCACAAAATAAAAAATAAAAGACCGAAAATAACGGTCTTTTTTTCTTTGTAAAATATAATCTTTGTTGATATAATGTTTCTGTCGACAAGGGTTTTGTCGATGGGGTCTAGAAGCCCGTTTAGCTTCGTCGAAACGACGTTAAAAGTCTCCAACTTTGGTTGGAGGGTCGCTGAATATATAGAATAAAGCACACAATTTAAGCTAAATTGTTTCTAGCCTCCAACCGCCTTTCTTTAAGTGCGGTTTTAATTTTTTGCCGTTCTGGCTGTTCTTGGATTTTTGCCGTTCTGGCTGTTCTTGGAACGACGCAAGGTTCTCCCCTTGTTGGGGGAGTGCGGCGCAGCCGGAGGGGGGTTAAGACAAAAGGAACAAAACCATGAAAAAGATTTTAATAATATTATCAATAATGTTTTGCAGTGTTGCATTTGCACATACCATAGAATGGTATGTGGGCGATACATTGCTTTCAACCACAACATGCGAATCGGGTGATAACATAACCCCACCAACCGCCCCGAATAAAATAGGGTATAGTTTTAAGAAGTGGAAACAGGAATACACACAAATTGAATATTTAGAATCAACAGGGACACAATGGATACAAACAGGTATAATTTTAAATGAAAATATATCAATTCACATTGATACACAATTAAAGAATTTACCACAATCGGAAAACATATTAGGTGGTTATGGCAACACATTAGGTGGCCGGACAGTATCAATTCGTGCAGGTGGTGGTTATACAAGATTTACTTTTTTTAGAGCTACCAATACATATACGCCTTGTAATACCGCCATAGATACAAATAGACATGTTTTTATAGTTGATATATATAATAACTACGTACAAATAGATGACTGTTCTTTGTCGGTCACAGATATCTATCCCACAGAATCAAATACAGTTTCGTTTGATATAGGAGCTTACAACAATAGTACGCAGTATCAATGGAAAGCTAAATATTATAATATAAAATTTTATGAACGAGATGTTCTGATTCGTGATTTTATCCCAGTTCTAGATAAAGACGGCACACCGTGTATGTATGACAGGCTAGAGGGTAAATTCTATTACAACGCCGGCACTGGTCAATTCATCGCCGGACCAGTTATTGGGGAATAGCCCAGGTTCCGCCCCCATGGGGAGGGGAACCCGCAGGGCTTGTTCCGCCATAGCCTTGGCGACGGCGAATGGAGGGGGTAA
>CACZJK010000009.1 GCA_902781465.1 uncultured Pseudomonadota bacterium | reverse complement strand
TTCATTGTTTTGTTCCTTTTTGTCTTACCCCCCTCCGGCTGCGCCGCACTCCCCCAACAAGGGGAGAACCTTGCATCGTTCCAAGAACAGCCAGAACGGTAAAAAAAATTAAAACCGCATTTGAAATCAAAGGCGGTTGGAGGTTAGAAACAATTCAAAGTTATAAATTGCGCCGTTTATTCCATATATTCACAGCCCTCCAACCAATAAAAAACAGTTGGAGATTTTAACGTCATCTTGGACGAACTTTGAAAGAGGTTTCTAAGCCCCGTCAGAAAAACTCTTTCTGACAGGTGTATTATAACAAACATTAAATACTAAGAAAAGTGAAAAATAAAAAAACTATTCCAAAGTACTTATAATTTTACCAATTTATCTTTATTACAAAGCCAGCCAGACCACCCTCCCCGCCGTTCCGGCCCTCCCCTCCACAGGAGGGGAATTATTAGTTCACAAAATTATGCGATTTCACCCACAAACATTTCGTTTTCAATGCCTGTGATTTTTACATTGCATATTGTTTTGTTTGGGATTTTGGCACCGGTTATTTTTATATCTATGTCATCAGGGGTACGGCCAATATTATTATCTTCGACCAAGACTGATACAGTTTTGCCAATTTGGGTTTTCATAAATTCTGCCCTGTTTTGTGCGACTATATCATATATAATTTTTACGCGTTTTTTTGATACCGCTCGATTAACCTGGTTCGGCATTGTTGCCGCAACTGTTCCAGGCCTTGGCGAATACGGGAACGCGTGAACGTTTATCAATTTTATTTCACGAATTAAATCGGCGGTTTCTTTGAATAATTCTTCGGTTTCACCTGGAAAACCACAGATTACATCTGCACTGAACGAAACATTACCGTTTGCCAATTTAATAATTTCACGCAATTTATTTGCATCATGTCGACGACGCATAGCGCGCAAAATTGGGTCTGAACCAGACTGCATCGACAAATGTAAATGTGGCATAAAACGTGTATCGCGCGCCATCAATTCGATAATCTTTGGCACTTCTGGTGATGCAGGATCTATGGACGACAGGCGCAAATGCTTCATTTCCGGCACGTCCGACAAGAGTTTTTCACAAATATTTGAAAGCAAAATCAATTCACCATCATCACGACGAACATAAGACGCTGTATCAACACCGGTTAAGACGATTTCAAAAAAGCCTTTCGCAATTGCAGCACGCGCGTCTGATAAAATTTCAGCATAAGGGAAAGATACGTTTTTACCCCTTAAAAGGCGTGTCACACAATAAGTACAATCGTGATTACAACCATTTTGAACCTGGATAAACTTTTTGGATAATTTTGCCTCGTTAGACTTAAAAGCGTTTATGTGTGATTTTCCTGTGTCGAAATTAGCACCCTGCAAGGCCGAAATATACGCCTGCAATTTCATTTTATCACTGTTATCTATGACCAGAACCCCGGGTACAGATTCAAACAACTTTGGATTACGCGTTGCACCACAGCCCGTCACAAAAATAACAGCGTTCGGATTTTCACGCGAAAGTTTACGCACTGTTTGTGCACATTGACGTTCGGCTTCGCCTGTGACGGAACAAGTATTGACTAAAATTGCCTCGTTCACAATACCCGATAACATAGCCGATATTTTTTCACATTCAAGCGCATTTAGTCTGCATCCAAAAGATAATGTTTTTATTTTCATTTTTTTTCTTGATTTTTAACACTTCATAAGGCATTATAGACGCTGATTAAAACGATTTCAACAAAGGATTTAATTATGGCACGTGTAACAAATTCTGACACTTTACCTTTTGTAGACAGCCGCTATGAACTGGGAATGCTGGCTTCACAACGCGTTCGCGATTTGAACGGTGGCGCAGAATCTGTAGTCGAAAAAAATAATGATAAATTGACTGTTGTCGCACTGCGCGAAATTGCAAGCGGTAAATTAAACGTTGCAGATGTTCGCCACGAATTTGTACAATCTTATAAAGATGCACCTGTTGCTATTGATGAAGACGCTTCATTGGAAATCACAAGTGAAGATCCTATGTTGCGCGAAATTGATGCAGAATTGGAAAACTCTTTGATGGACGATGCTGAAAACGGTGTTGTTGTGGAAGACGATACACCAGACGCGTCCGAAGACGAAGAATAAAAAATCCACAAAATCCGGAGACGTCGCATAGTTGGTCTAGTGCGCCACATTGGAAATGTGGTATACTCGCAAGGGTATCAAGGGTTCGAATCCCTTCGTCTCCGCCAGTAATATTGAACATCCCGTGGTAATTCCACGGGATATTCTTTTTCGCCCCGTTTCCGGCTGTTTTTTACCCACAATATTACCAGTGTATATAACCAGTTAGCCCCAATCCGCCAAAAACCACACACCTTATATACCTTGCCCAAAATCCCAATGCCGTTTTTTTGCTTGTTAACCTTGAAAATTGGCCCAAAAATCCTATATAAGTACCAAGATTTAAAAAATAGGAGAAAAAATTGGATAATTTGATTAAACCCAAAGTATTTATTTCTTATAGTTGGTCTAACAAAGAATATGAAAAAAGAATTATGGAAATAGTTGATGCATTAAGAGATGCCGGCATAGATACGGTTTTTGACAAATATAATTTAAAAGAAGGCGCAGACCTGAATGTGTTTATGGAAAAAATTGTTAATGATGCTAGTATAACCAAGGTATTAATTTTTTGCGACAAACAGTACACAGAAAAAGCAGATAACAGAAAAGGCGGTGCTGGAACCGAAACATTGATTATATCTCCAAAAGTTTATAATGATACCGATCCGGCCGGAGAAAATAAAAAATTCATCCCTATAGTCATGGAAAAAGACATAAAAAACCGGAGAACCGTATATCCCTATTTATATGACCGGTCGCAAATATTTTGATTTTACAAAACCAAATTTTCCTGACGAATTTGAAAAACTTGTAAGGTTTCTATATGGACAATCTGAATATAGAGAGCCGGCTTTGGGACAAGTTCCGTCATATGTCACGGATTTTAAAAGACCTTATTTTGGCACCACTACAAGAAAAGAACTTGCAATAAATGCCTTAAAAGAAGAGAAACTATCGGTTTTAAGCTATTGTGAAGATTTCTTTTCTAAAGTGTATGAGACATTGGATGGTTTTATTATTGATACAGACAAAGAAAAAGTTGATGAGGTAGACGAAGTTGTTTGGAATCATGTTAATGATTTATTGCCGTTAAGCAGAGATTGTATAGATGTTTTGGAAACAATGATTACTTGCAACAAAAACGAATCTACTGTTAATTGTATCCATAATTTTTTAGAAAAATTATTAACATATCGAGAAAAAGCAAAAGGAAACAGACGAGTAGATTACCAATCTGATCATTTTCATTTCTTTGTTTATTATTTGTACATGAATTTAGTTAAATTTTTAATAACGAAAAATAATTTTGAATTATTAAAACATTTTTTACATAATTATTATGTTCGTAATAAATATATCAATTCAAAATTACAGAATTTCTCCACTTTCTATCCGAACACAAGAGCATTTGAAGTACGTAAATCAAAATTACAACTCAATAGACGATCTTTATTGGCAGATCTTTTAAAACAAGGTTGTAAAGATGATGAAATAGAAATGGATAATATAATGCAGGCAGACTTATTATTAAAAATGTATGCTTGTAAGGAAGAAAAAAACGAAAGAATTTTTTGGTATCCTGTGTCTTTGGTATATGCAGAAATGCGAGAACAACCTTTCGAATTGTTTGTTCGTGCAGAGTCAAAAGAATTCTTTAATAACACATTGGGTGTATTAGGATTTAATCGGGAAAATTTGGAAAATATCAAAAAACAGCTTTCTGAATTAAGTAGATATAGTTATCATCTTGGTTGGATAGAACCATTACAATTATCCAATATTGATAATCTTGCAACAAAAGATTAGAGGCATTATTCATTATATTGATGCTTCTTTCGCAATCTGAAACAAATCATTAACGTTGGTTTTTAATTTCCCAGACAAGATTTGATTTATCTTGTCTGGGTTCATGTATGCAATATCTAGGTGTCTGTAAAATTGGCGTGGGGATGTATGTTCATTGCGGAAGATTCTGTGTATATCACCATCGCGTTCATATAATTCTCTGTATTTCCAGGCAGTGGCAAAGGCTTTGAGTATTAAATTGTTATTGTCTGTGATGTTTAATACACCATTTTTACCGCGATCATATGTTGGGTTCACATATTTTCGCAGAAATACTTTTTCAGTAATTGTTATGCTGTTGTCGCCAATTATGTATCCCATTGGTTCTGTGTTTTGATTCACATAATTTTCTGTTATAAATGGTTGTAATTTGGTGATGTCAGTGGTCAATGTATAAATCAGTTGTTCCTGCGAATATACAACTTTTTCAATCAGCGATTGAATTAAACTACGTTTTCCTGCAAAATTCATATTTGTTATATCAATTCGTTTTAATATGGTGACCAGGTTTATGGGCAGATTCGACATATTGCTGTTCAGAAAATCTGTTATCGTTTTTATAACAATTTCATCTACACGTGTTGCGGTCAAATAGAAGCCTTTGGTTGCATAATAATACACAGTCTTTTTGCCTTTGCCACTGGTGCGTTGGTTGATAAATTTCACACCATTGTGATTAAACAATTTACCAGTTAATATATTCGGCGCACGTGTGCTGGCTGATTTATTATTTGCATTATTAGCCAGCGCAACTTGAACACGATTAAACAGTTCTGTGGAAATAATCGGTTCGTGTTCGCCTTTGGCAAAAGTGCCTTCTTTTTTATTTTCAATTTGACCGATGTAAACTTTATCCCGCAGAATGCGATGCATACTCATTTTAGATATTGGGTTGCCACCACGTATTTGTCGTTTTGCTGTCTCCCATCGTTTGCCATATATGCCATTTTGTTTTGCATATTCGGTTAAATCATTCACAGATTGCAATTCCAAGTATTTTTCAAACAGATGTCGCACTTGTTCTGCTTCGGTTGGGTTTACTACCAATTTTTTGTTTATCAGGTCATAACCCAAACGTGGTGCGCCACCCATCCATAGACCTTTGGCTTTTGATGCACGGATTTTATCACGCACACGTTCAGACGATACTTCACGTTCAAATTGGGCGAACGACAGCAACATATTCAATGTTAATTTACCCATAGATGTACTAGTATCAAATGATTGGGTAATGGACACGAAGTTTGCACCATATTTTTCAAAATACTTCATCATGTTATGAAAGTCCAAGATTGAACGCGATAATCGATCAACCTTATACACTACCACAGTATTTACTAACCCATGCGCAATATCATCCAACATTTGTTTTAATGCAGGCCGTTCCATAGTCCCACCAGAAATCGCCGCATCACTGTAAGTTTTATAATATTGCCAACCATTAAACGATTGTGATGCTATATATGCCGTGCACGACTCTTCTTGGTTTTGCAAAGAATTAAACTCTTGTTCCAGACCATGTTCAGTTGATTTGCGGGTATAAATAGCGCACTTAATTGTCATGTTTATACCTTTTGTTTATACCAAAGAAGAAATTTCCAGACATTTTCATGCCGGCTATCTTGGTTGCAACTGCCGACAATGTGGAATATTTATCACCGTTATAAGAAAAACTGCCATCATCATTGACTAGGATAGTATGTTTTATACCTTTGAAATATCTTGTTAAAATTGTACCTGGGACAAAGTTATATTTATTTGGGCACGCATGATCTAAACACTGTTCTGGGTTATCCTTGTATTTTCGAATTTTTACCAAATATTTATGTTCAATGTGCAGGTTTAATCGGTCACACTGAATATAATACCAAAGCGACCGCATTTGCCGCTTGAATGGATATTGTGAGTATTTTGTCCACAATTTTGCACGTTCATCAAAGGGCAATGCTTTTAGCTCATCCATCGTCTTTGGCATGTTATCTTTATATGACATATCGGCTCCTTTATAACGTCACGCAATTACCGCTCTAAAGAAGCCAGAAGTCAAGTTAATAATAGATTAAAAGACAATATATTTTTTATATATTTTTGCCCATTTTAATAGGACATAAAGCCCCCATATAGCTGTATAATCAGAATATTGCTTTAATGGTTTGTTTATCAAATTTAATAATTCGGGCTGTGAAACATCAAATAAATCACACAAAGATTTGTTGTTAAATGTGCGCATTATATCTTTATGCAAATATCCATCAATCCAATCAACCCAAGGTGCTGTAAAAGGTTGTTTTTTACGATTTAGTATATTTGCAGGCAATATATTACTAAATGTCTTAGCCAGTTGCTGTTTTGGTGTGTTTGTGTAAAGTTTGTTTAATGGCAATTTATACACAAAATTTATAATGTCTTGGGACAAATAAGGAACGCGCCCTTCTATAGAATTTGCCATTGTCATTTTATCAAGCCTGAACAAATGGTAATCTGGCAATCTATATTTCCTTTCAAAATCTGCAATAGTCTGCAAAGGATTATCTGATGTTTTTATCAAATTTAAATTTTTTGGTTTGCGATTAAATAATCTTTTTTGTGCATCCTGTGACAACCAAGATATTTGCTGTTTGTAGGTTTGTAATTCAGAACCAACATTATTCATTGCGGTGCGTATATAGTTATATCCCATGAACATTTCATCGGCACCATCACCACTGATTATACCTTTTACATACTTTTTTGCTGATTTTGCTAGCAAATATGTACTAAGTGCGACCGTTGAATACAATGGTTCTTCAAGTGCCAAAACAGTTTTATCAAAATTATTTTTTATTATTTGTTTATTGGCATTGACTATGTGATGTATTAATTTATTTTTATGGGCAACACCTGCGGCGAAATCTGTTTCGTTAATAACTCTGTTGATATCGTATTTAATTGTAAAAACGTGTTTTTTATCTCCGAACAACGAGCATAAAATACTTGAATCTAATCCCCCACTTAAAAAAGCACCAATTTTAACTTCTGAACTATCATAATTAGCGATACCTTTGCCCCATTTCGACAAAGTTTTTGCGGGGGAACAAATAATTTTATAATTATATTTTTTTACACCTTTTGCCGTTATTTCTAATATTTGGCACGGTCCAAATTTAAATATATCTTCAAATATAGTCAAAGGATGTGCAACAAAACGATATTGTAAAAAACTGGATAAGCCTTTTGCGGAAATCCTATGTTTTTTTGTTATACTTAGAATAGCTTTTAATTCAGAAGAAAATACAAAATTCCCATTTGATAAAATGGAATAGTATATGGGTTTTATTCCGAATTTATCAGAAAACAACAACAATCTATCTTTATCCATAATAGCAATTGAAAACATACCATCCAAATACTTTACGAAATCTTTACCGTATTTTTCATACATGGGAATTATGATATCTGCATCATTATATTTTTTATCTGATACAGTATTTAATCCCAATTTTTTTCGTAACTCTAGATGATTGTATATTTCGCCATTAAATACACAGAAAATATCATTTTTTGTATTAGCGTGTACATGTGTTGGTGTTTTTATGGAATTCATAGATAAACGCACCAAACCCAAAGATACAAAATCATTATATTTATATGCCCATCCATCAGGACCACGATGCTTCATAGTGCGCAACATGCGTTTCACAAGTCGCTTATTATCACATTTTGTTGTATCAAAAATCCCAGCAATTCCACACATTATTTATTGACCAATTTGTTAAATTCACAGCATAGTTGTTCGGATATTTTTTCTGGAGAATATTCATGCGCAGATTTGAAACATTGTTCTGACATTTGTTTTACAAAGGCATCGTTCGTTTGCAATTTAGAAATGATTTTATTTAATTGTCTTTCGTTTTTATACAATAAAGATTGCGGAATGAACTCTGGAAAAGCAGCCATGTTTGGTGCAATAACTGGTATACCCATCCCCATACAATCCATACAAGCCATAGACCAAACGCATGCTTTACGCAAGGGTGCAAAACAAGCAAAACCAGAATTCAATATTGATTTATATTCATTCCTGGTTTTATTGTTTTGTGCAATGCTCATACCCGGCGTTTTTGACATAATTTTTACAAAATCTGCCGGCGTATTATTTTGCGATGCGCGCTTCGGACTACGTTTTTGCATAGGATCAAGAACAACACATTGTATGTCAAACTGTTTGTGTAAACCTGCAAAAACATCGATAAAATCTTGCGTCCCATACGTTTTATACAAACGATGGTTGTATATATAGTTTTTTCTGTTTGTTAGTGTTGTAATATATCTGTTATTTTTATCTAGAAACAATGGATCCGCTGGCGGTGCTATCACAATAAATTTTTTAGAATCATAAGGAACTTTGTAATATTTCGCTGCTTTAACTATGAGTGATTTAGCAAATTCGCTTTGGATAATAAACAAATCAGCTGTCTGTAATGCGGTCAATATATCAAAAACAATTTTATTGCCTAAATTCCTAGCATTAAGACTCTGGTCTATTTCTGGGGTTCGTGATTTCATATTATTTGCCCACAATGCCGGATAATGACAATATGTAACGATTGGTATATCCAATTTATTCCATACTAATACACTGCGAATTGCAGATGTTAGTTCAACCTGAGTATTGAATATTACATCTGGTTTTACTTTTTGTATTAATTTTGCGATTTCATCTGAATTAAAATCAAATCTGGAAGAAAATTTATTAGTACCAAGATTTATATACTCTTTTTTACATTTTAATTCTTTCGCCTGTTTAAATTCGGGGCAATTTGCACCGGCGACAACATATTTATGTCCCATCTTTTCAAACTGTTTGGACAATATGCATTGAAATATATAGCCTGAATCGCAACTAATATTATCTTTGTTGGATATATTCAATATAGCCAAGATTTTCATTTTGTTACCTTTGCCCCTAATTTTATTAAATTTTCAATAAATCCATCATAACCACGTGTCAAATGTTCAGCGTTCTTTATTGTGACAGATGCCCCAGATTTTACTGCTGCAATACACAAAATAGCAGCGGCACGAGTATCCGTTGCATTTAAAATTACATTGTTTTGTAATCTGTTGTGTTTACGAGGGGTAATAATAATTTTATTTGAATACTTTTTAATAGAATAGCCCAATTTGTTTAATTCGGGGACATACGCAAAACGTGAACGCCATACTGTTTCTTTAATAACAGATTCTCCGTTTGCAAACGATAACAGCAATGCAATAAAAGGTTGGTGATCGCTTTGGATACCTTTGTGTGTTATTGTAATATTCGTGCCAGATAACCGTCTTTGCTTTGGAACAATAATTTTATTATTCCCTAAGATAAGATTTACACCTATTTTTTGTAATATTTTCAATTCTGGGTATAATATATTTTGTAAAACATCTAAATTCTTAACCAGGATAGTCAATTTTATATTATTTACAATCGCTAAAGTAATAAATGTCATCACTTCGCTTTGACAGTCTGATAAAGTATAAAC
>CACZJK010000008.1 GCA_902781465.1 uncultured Pseudomonadota bacterium | reverse complement strand
ATTCCCCCTTTGGAGGGGGTGCGGCGCAGCCGGGGGGAGGGTTCACTGATAATAAGTTATCTGGAATCTTAACCTCCCTCCCGTCCTTCGGACGTACTCCCCCCAAGGGGAGAATAAGGAGATAGATATGAAAAAAATTTTATTATTATCTTTATTGCTTACACAACCATCATTGGCAGAAATGATGTGTGAAGATGCCACAGATTATTATGCGATATATGAACCATATACATATACTTGTAATAATGGTCAATATTTACCAGCAAACACTTTGGGATGTGTATCGTGTCCAAATGGTTGGACGTGTTCTGGTGGAAGTTATAATTTTAACCCAGATTTTTATCAAGGTGCGGTATTAAACACAATAACAACAAGTACAATGAATAATATATGTGCCGATAATTTCCCAATTGATTTATATGCGATATATGAACCGAATACAATAACGATAAACTGGGACGATGGAACAAATACAACACAGAACACTTGTGTTTATGGACAATCAATAACATTACCACCAACGCCGGTCCGCCCGGGTTATGTATTTGGGGGTTGGCGGGTAAAGAATAAATAACCCCCTCCCGGCTTTGCCGGAACTCCCCCATACTGGGGGAGAACCTAAATAAATAAAAACCACCCGATTGGGTGGTTTTTATTTGTTAAATATCTTTTAATCGATATTTGTGTATTCACAGAAACCTTCGTTGGTGTCGCAACGTGTGACGATGCCTTCACTGATGAAATAGCCCTGTGGGTGCAAACATGCCGGGCAAACAGATGGTGCTTCGGTTCCAATATGCCAATTGCCACAGTTTGTGCAACGCCACATTACAATTTTATCAGATTTAAATATTGTGCCGTTTTCAATGGCTTCGGCCAATGCGCGGAAACGTGATTCGTGATAACGTTCTGCATAACCGATGTTTTTCAAAACTTCTGCGATTGCAGTAAAGCCTTCTTGGGCAGCAATTTGAGCAAATTGTGGATACATATCTGTATTTTCTTCATGTTCACCGTATGCAGCGGCTTTCAGGTTTTCCAATGTATCGCCTATTTTGCCGGCTGGGAAAGATGCTGTGATTTCTAAAGAGCCACCTTCCAAATATTTGAAAAGGCGTGACGCATGTTCTTTTTCTTGTTCTGCGGTTTCTAAAAAGATTTTTCCGATTGCTTCGTATCCGTCTTTCTTGGCCTGAGATGCAAAGAAAGTATAACGGTTGCGTGCCTGGGATTCACCGGCAAATGCAATCAACAAATTTTTTTCTGTTTGAGTTCCTTTCAAAGATACCATATGTTTTTCTCCTTTTGTAAGTTCTGGTTCGATTTTATCAGATATACCCGACAAAATCAAAGCGTTTATTTGTTTTTATTTCTCATTTTACGGCATGCGATACTAAGTATAACATCTTGGTATTCACCGTATAATTTCAGACAAAGATATGCGCGCGCATCGTCCATTGTTTTGCCATACCCCCAAAAAGGCCCTTCGTCTGTTTCGCATTTTGCAACGATATAATCACTGGATAAAAATGGCCCAAAACAATTATATGCCACAGATTTAGCGGTGTAGAATTCAAACCCCGTATTTTCAACACGATCCAACTTTTTCATTAAAACCATGTCTTGTTTGCGAACAAGCGTTATTTCGTAAGGGAACTTTTTCTGAATATGCCAAATGCCGTTTATTCTGTCAACCTGGTCCAGTTTTGCACCATTTTTCCCCAGTGTAATTGCCGAACGATTTTCCGCAACAGCCTTTACCCCATTTACTTCATCAACAGAAAATATCGCCATTTTTCTAATTCTGGCCTCACCTTCTGGGACAGGGTTGCCTTCTTTATCTTTCAAGAAATCAGACATTGGATTTAATGGTTTTTCTGGCTTTGGGTTTTGAACAGGAAAATATGTACCCCTCTTTTTATTCAGGGCTATTATTTTTTTAACATGTTTATCAAAAGTCCCATAATCACTCATTTATTCCATCCCAAGCATTTGTTTTTCGATTGTATCTATCAGATTCTCTATCCCAATATGTCCCGCCGCACTGATGGTTAAAATTGTTGGTTTCTTTTTACGCCCAAAAGATTTCTTGAATTCATCCAGACGTGTTTTTAATTCTTCTTCGGACAATGTGTCTATTTTATTGATAACAACGATTTCTGGCTTATTTAAAAGCCCACCGCCATATGAATCCATTTCGTGACGAATTGTTTTATAACGACCTGCCCAATCGGATTCAGAACCATCAATAACATGCAATATCAATTTAGTGCGTTCTGCATGTCCCAAGAATCTGTCACCCAGGCCAACGCCCATATGTGCGCCTTCGATAAGTCCTGGCAAGTCAACCATTACAAATTCACGATTGTGTGCGTACATAACACCCAATTGTGGATTCAAGGTTGTGAACGCATAATTCGCAATCTTTGGACGCGCCGCCGTCACAACAGACAACAATGTTGATTTTCCCGCATTAGGAAAACCTACCAAGCCAATATCAGCAATCAATTTCAAACGCAATATAACTGTGCGTTCTTCACCCGGCAGCCCATCGTTGGCCTGACGCGGTGCACGATTAGTAGGACTTTTGAAATGTAAATTACCCCAACCACCATTTCCACCACGCGCGGCGCGATATTCCATATAATCTTGGTTCAAATCCGCGTATTCAATTTCTTCATTTTCAGACAAAATGACTGTTCCTGTCGGCACCGGCAGATAAAGCGTTTCCCCAGAATAACCTGTACGCATTTTACCCATACCATTTTGGCCACGTTGTGCCACAAATTTCGTTTTATAACGATAATCAATCAAAGTATTCACATTTGGAACAGCACGGAAAACCACGTCACCACCACGACCACCGTCGCCACCGTTTGGCCCACCAAATTCAATATATTTTTCACGTCTGAACGAAGCAGCACCATTGCCACCGTCACCTGCTTTGATATAAATTTTTGCTTTATCTAAGAACTTCATTTTGTACCCTTTTGTTCCATTATAACTTAAAAACTTGCAATTTCCACTATGAATATTTATAATGTTTATTGCTACGCAAGTAGAGATGATTCTGAATTCGTTGCGGAATAATCGTTTTGGACTGGGGGGCGGTACCCCACAGCTCCACCAATTATAAAAATGCTTCTTAGGGGGCTGACATAGTTTCGACAGGCGAAGTAAAGGCAAATCGATTGAATCCGGGTTGTTCCGTTAAAAACAAACTAAAAACTGAATGGCGATATGATCGCTGCGAACGACAATGTTCGCGTTGCAATGGCTGCCTAATATGGCGTTGAAATATGTCGGCAATTGTTGATGTATTTCGTTTTAGCTTTTGCGGGGTCTATCGGGTACCTGGCACCAGAAACCCGATATATAATGATAAAAGAAAAAGGAAAAAAAATGTTTGGAAAAATTAAAAAAGTATTCTTTACAGGCGTTTTTGGCGTTTTGTACATTTCTTACATCGCTCAATTCGTATATGTTTTGGCTTATTTGCAAGGCTGCCAAGAAAAAGTTATCGGTTTGGCATTGCTGTCTGTTGAATGGTTGGTTTTGATTGCAGCACGTTATTTATCAAAACGTTCAAGCAACAATGCACAAAGCCACAATGGTTTTCGTCGTCGTTAATTGATGATTAAACATTAAAAATGCCCGGTTATTCCGGGTATTTTTTTATATCTTGAAAATCGTATAAAATGGTCTATATTAAATCTGCTATGAAAGAATACATTTTACCAGTTCGTGATTTAGTTGTACATCCGGGCCTGACGGTGCCGGTGTATGTCGACAATCCTTTATCAATCGCTTGTATAGAGGCCGCAACAAATAACCATCAACGCCTTATTTTGTGTCCACAGCACAGTTGGGCATACCCTTCGACTGTTGATGATATATTTTCTACTGGGACCATTGGTGAAATTGCCCAGGTTTTACATATGCCTGATGGTGCTATACATGCAATTGTTCGTACAACTGATGTGGTAAATTTATCCGATATAATTATTCAAAATGGTATTTTTTCTGCAGATATTACACCTGTTGAAAGCCTGGACGATTCTGAATTTGAACAAACAATTGCTTTGCGGGATAAAGTGCGCGATGCGATGCAATTGTTATCTGTACACCATAAATTAAAGATGGAAAAATTGCACGCAATTGCGCAAAATTACCCAATGCCTGCATTTATAGATACTGTGATTCAAATGGCAGAAATCGATACTGAAATAGCAGTTGAAATTTTAAAGATGAAAACTTGGCGCGAAAAACTGGTCGCTTTGTTGGAACAATTGATGTTGTCCATTGAAACAGACAAAATCGAAGCAAATATAAATCGTCGCGTTCAAAGCCAAATGGAAAACGGCCAAAGACAGGCCATTTTACAAGAAAAAATGCGTGCTATTCAAAAAGAAATGGGTGAAGACGACGAAGAAATAGACACAGCCAGCATGCGTAAAAAAATTGAAAAGTCTGCCATGCCGGCCGAAGCCAAAGAAAAAGCCATGTCTGAATTCAAGCGTATGCGCGCTATGTCCCCTATGTCCCAGGAAGGTGGCTTGTTAAAAACTTATCTTGATGAATTGTTGGCTATGCCATGGGATAAAACCGACAATGCACCTATTGATTTAAAAACCGCACGTAATGTATTGGACAGCGAACACAGCGGTATGACATCTGTCAAAGAACGCATATTGGAACATATTGCTGTTATGAAAAAAACAGGCAAAAACCGCGGCAGTATTTTATGCTTTGTTGGTGCGCCTGGTGTTGGCAAAACTTCACTTTGCAAATCTATTGCGAATGCCCTGTCCCGCAAGTATTGCCGTATTTCTTTGGGTGGAATATCTGATGAAGCGCACTTTCGTGGACACAGAAAAACCTATATCGGCGCACAATGTGGACGCATTATGGACGCTTTGAAACGCTGTAAATCCAACAACCCTGTTATAGTATTGGACGAAATAGATAAAATGGGACGCGATTGGCGCGGTGATCCAGAATCTGCACTGCTGGAAATATTGGACCCGGAACAAAATAAATCTTTCCGCGACCATTATTTGGAAGTAGATTTTGACTTGTCTAATGTTTTATTTATTGCAACCTCTAATTCTTTGAATATGTCATCGGCATTAAAAGATCGTATGGAAATCATTGAAATCCCGGGCTATTCAGAATCTGAAAAAATCCAAATCGCACGCGAACACTTGATAAAACGTGCTGCAGAAGATACAGGATGGGATATAAATAACATTATTATTTCAGACGATGCAATTGCTTATATCATCCGCAACTTTACCAGCGAACAAGGCGTTCGTGAATTACAACGCGAAATTGCAACCCTGCTTCGTCGCAGTTTATTACAAAACGATGGTATGGATGTAAAAACAGAATTCACAATTGATAAAATTGATGAATTGTTGTCTGTACACCAAAACGCCAATATGTCTAACAAAATTGGATTCAGCGCACGCGTATAAAGGAACATAACATGATTTTGGTTATAAACTCTTCATCAAATGGAATCGATTTATTATTGGATGATAAAATCGCACATTTTGATGCCGAAAAACAGGCAATTGCCCTGCCAACCGCGGTCAATGATTTTATGAATCAAAACAATGTAAAAATGTCTGATTTAACCGCAATCGGTGTTATTGTTGGCCCAGGCAGTTTTACCGGTATTCGTATGGGTATCGCCTATGCCAAAGGTTTGTCGATTGGATTGAACATACCTGTTGTTGGTGTGAATTTATTTGAATTGTATTTGTATGAAAATCCGGACGCTTTTGTAGCAATCGATTCAGGGCGTGGTGATTTCTTTGTTGCATCACCACAACACGAACCATGTACAATGACAATCGATGAAGTGGAAACGGAACAAATGAAATGTCCATCAACTGTTGGTCATAAACTATACAATTTAAAGTTCGCAAAAGACATTGTTGAAAACAAGATTAAAAACAATAAAAACGAACCTGTGATTCCAATGTATTTGCGTCCAAGTTATGCAGAAAAATAAAAAGGATATGATGATATGAATATCTTTCAAAAAATCGCGATTTTACACCACATTAATAAAAATAAAAGCAATGTAGAATATGGTTATCGTTACGATATTGGCTCTTCTACAGGAATACACAATGTAAAAATTAAAAACAACGGATCTGTTTCAATAGAAATGCACAGAAACTATTATGGAGATACTAATTTTGGCATAACATATAATCTTAAAGGTGCCGATGTATATTCATTGCCCCCGTGTCAATTATCTTTCTTTGACAGACGTTTTGTAGCAAGAATGTATTCAAAAATGTTAAAATGTTATCAAGAAAAACATAACACAATACGATAAAAAATAATGTTTGATGAATTAGCAAATCTTCATAAAAAATGTTTTCCGAACAAACCATGGTCGGCTGATGATTTTCGTGATTTAAAACAATCCGGATGCGAAATTATCATGTCGCAAAACGGTTTTATTGTGTATCGAATTGTACTTGATGAAGCCGAAATTATAACCGTTGGTGTCAACCCTGAAATGCGCCGTATGGGAATAGCGTCTGCTATGATTGGAATAATTGAAAAAACAATTAAAAATCAAGGGGTTAAAAAAATATTTTTAGAAGTTGCTTCAAATAATGTTCCCGGCCAAAAGTTATATGAAAATTGTGGCTTTTTACCGGTTGGTTTGCGCCCAAAATACTATGACGGAGTGGACGCAATTTTAATGTCCAAAGACATATAATTTTATTCGTTTATAAAATCTAAAATTCTTTCATCAAAGATAACATCATTTGGTTTTAATGGTTTAATTATATGCATATCATTCGCCCTTTTTGTTCGTGATAACGCAACATAAGTTTGACCATGTGCAAAAGCACCACGTGAAATATCAATTATAACTTTTGAAAGTGTTTTACCTTGTGATTTATGTATCGTCATCGCATAACCCAACATCAAAGGAAATTGTTTATAAGAACCAATTTCGTTTTCTTCGATTCTGTCGTTTTCATCACGTGAATATTCTATCTTTTGCCATTTTTCAGGTTTAACAACAACGACATCATTTTTATCATCATCTAATAACTGTACAATTATTTCATTGGTGTTTAATTGTTCGACTATGCCCACAGAACCATTGTGCCATTTATCGCCATTACGGACAAACATAACAAGGGCGCCCTGTTTTAACTTTAATTCCATAGGTGCCGGAACATCAGTTTCGTTAAACTTTCCGGTTATTTCACCCCTGTATATTATTTCTGGTGCATCTATTCTGTTAAGTTTTTCGGTATTTATACGCTCTGCAACTGCGCGGAAAGGCGTTATTATAACAGCGTTTTTTCGCACAGATTCATCATCTATCTTGCATTGATTAAAGAAATCCAAAGCCCCAACATCATTATCACGCAGACGCATAAGGTTTTTCAGTAAATCATCATCACTTTGACGATAAACTTTATTAAAATCATATTTTATAAACTGCGCACGCTTGTACACATTTGAATCAAAAAAGTAAGCGTTTTTATGTTCGTATTCCTGTTCATAATATTGTTCAGAATCTTTTGTTATCACAGGTGGCAATTGAAACATATCGCCAATCGCAACAACCTGAATTCCACCAAAGGGTTCGTTATTATAACGTGCTTGACGCGCCAAGATATCAATGGCATCCAACAAATCTGGGGCAACCATAGAAATTTCATCAATCACCAAAACATCAGTCGCATTTAATATATTGCGTGGCTTTGCCTTTAATTTTAACAATTCAGGCATAATAAAATCACGCGGTTGAATCTGAAACAACGAATGTATAGTTTGTCCACCAATATTCAGCGCAGAAACCGCCGTCGGACATGCACAAACAATACGTTTTGCCGATGCAGATTTCAGATATTGGACAAAAGTTGATTTACCGGTTCCTGCCTGCCCCAATATTAAAATATTAGAATGTGTGCGTTCAATAGTATTAAACGCAGCCATTTGATTTTCGTTCAAGATTGGAACCAGTTCGCTCATACCCGCATAATCTCATATTTTCAGATAAAAAGCAAGATGAGTTCATTTTTGTCTTGCAAGATAAAATAAAAAATATATAATTAGTTCCGCTGTGGGCTAATAGCTCAGTTGGTTAGAGCGGAGCGCTCATAACGCTTTGGTCGTGGGTTCGAGTCCTACTTAGCCCACCACAGAATAAAAAACCGTCTTTGTGACGGCTTTTTTATTTGAAAAAAACAATGTTTACGATAGAATTGTTATATGAAAAATTATGATGTGATTATTATCGGTGCTGGGGCGGCCGGATTGATGGCCGCAGTTCAGTTAGCGCGCCGTAAAAAGTCAGTTTTGATTATCGATATGGGGACAGAGCCTGCGCGCAAGGTTGTGGTTTCCGGCGGTGGTAAATGTAATTTTACAAATTTACATGCCGATTGGACGCACTATTTCGGGAAAAATCCGCGCTTTGTGTGTTCTGCACTGACACAATGGACACCAAACGACACATTGAATTGGGTGCGTACACATAAAATTGAAACTTACGAAAAAGAACCGGGAAGATATTTTTGTGAACATGATGCACATGATATAGTTAATGCTTTGTTAAACGATATTCGTGATACTAAAATTCAATATAACACAACCGTCAACAGCGTTGAAAAAAGCGACGACAAATTCATAATAAAAACAAATCGCGGAGATTTCAGCGCGACATCAGTTATTATTGCAACCGGCGGTTTATCTTATGCTCATCTGGGCGTATCAAATATCGGACACGTTATCGCAAAGCAATTTGGACATAAAATCGAACCTGTTCGACCTGCGCTTTGCGCAATGAAGACCAAGGCTTTTTCATCTGAATTGGCCGGAATTTCTTTACAGGCAGAAATCACAATAAATAAAAACAAATTAAATGGTGATTTGTTATTCACTCACTTTGGAATCGGTGGCCCGGTTGTATATCGCGCCAGTTTGTTTGGTTCGCAAAAAATGACTGTAAATTTTGCACCAAGTACAAATATCTTTGAATTATTAAAAGAAGCAAAGAAAACAAATGGCAAAAAGACTGTCGCCAATATTTTAAGCGGAATTTTACCAAATAAATTGGCACACTTTTTGTGTGCTGATACGCGCCATATTGCAGATTTGCGCGACAACGAATTAAAACAAATTGCAGACACAGTAAATAACTTTGAAATTTCAGACGCAACGGCAATCGGGTTACAAAGCGCGGAAGTGACCGCAGGCGGTATTTCAACAGACAAAATTTCATCAAAAACTATGGAATCGCAATTGTGTGCTGGGCTTTATTTCGCCGGCGAAACAATAGATATTGCGGGCGATTTGGGCGGATATAATTTACAATGGGCATTCAGCAGCGGTTTTGTCGCCGGTTTAAACGCCTAGTTATTATTCTTTACCCGCCAACCCCCGAACACATAACCCGGCCGGACTGGTGTTGGTGGTAATGTTATTGATTGTCCATAAACACAAGTGTTCTGTGTCGTATTTGTTCCGTCGTCCCAGTTTATAGTTATCGTATTTGGTTCATATACCGCATATAAATCAATTGGGAAATTATCGGCACATATATTATTCATTGTATTTGTTGTTATTGTGTTTAATTCGGCACCTTGATATTCACTTGGGTTAAAATCATAAGTTCCACCACTACACGTCCAACCATTTGGACACGATACACATGCATCAGAATTAGCAGGTAAAAAATAACCAGAATTACAAGTATAAGAACCGATAACCAAGCCCTGATTTTCGTTTTCATTAAATGTATATATTCCGCCCGGACAAGTTTTACCAAATACATCACATATTCTGCATCCGTCTGTGTTCGCCGGTAAATATTGACCTGATGAACAAGTATAAGTATTTATTTCATACACAGCAAAATAATCTGTGGCATCTTCACACATCATTTCCGCAAATGATGGTTGGGAAAGTAATAAAGATAATAATAAAATTTTTTTCATATATCTATGGGGAGGGGACAAATAAAATATTAAATATAAATTTAATCGGACCCCTCTCCGTCTTGTGACTTCGTCACAATCCACCCCTCCGGTGGAGGGGAATCCGCCACTCACTCATTCAACACTGGACCCGCGATGAAATCACCAGTACCGGCGTTGTAATAAAATTTATTTTCCACGCGGTCATACATACACGGGGTGCCATTTTTATCAAGGACTGGAATGAAATCGCGGACAAGGACGTCGTTGTCGTAGAGTTTACAAAAATAAATTTTGCCACTTTTTGCTACGCTTGAACCTTTTGCCCAAAATAAATAAATATTTTTTCTCCCCTCTAAAACTGCAGTTTCATCCCAAGACTTATAAACATTGTTTATAGCATAACCATTTTTATCTTCTTTTATATTAACTATACCTGTCGGTAATTGTATACCTGCTACAAATCTTGTGCCAAATCTTATCGCACCTGAAGCAATTCCAAAATCATCAACCTGGCCTGCGATTTCTACCGCCCCAACAATCCATTTACGAACATCTGAAAAACTTATATCTATTTTTAGATTATTATTTGCAAGCACCCCCGTATCAATATATTGTGTTCCAGTGCTCTCTAAATACTCGATTGGGATATATTCTACCCACTCTCTAAAACTGTATCCAAACTTTTCTGGGGCGGTGGGTGGGGTGATAGATTCGCCGGCATTACAGGTTGTGGTTTGATATACTGTATCGCCGATATGCCAACGTATTGTTTGTGCAATTGCCGCGCCACATATAAATATTACGGTTATAAATAATAAAAGTTTTTTCATTGTTTTGTTCCTTTTTGTCTTACCCCCCTCCGGCTGCGCCGCACTCCCCCAACAAGGGGAGAACCTTGCAT
>CACZJK010000007.1:13806-39516 GCA_902781465.1 uncultured Pseudomonadota bacterium | reverse complement strand
TGCGGTTATAAATAATAAAAGTTTTTTCATTGTTTTGTTCCTTTTTGTCTTACCCCCCTCCGGCTGCGCCGCACTCCCCCAACAAGGGGAGAACCTTGCGTCGTTCCAAGAACAGCCAGAACGGCAAAAAAATTAAAACCGCACTTAAAGAAAAGGCGGTTGGAGGTTAGAAACAATTTGACTTAAATTGTGTGCTTTATTCAATATATTCAGCGACCCTCCAACCACAAAGTTGGAGATTTATTTAACGTCTGTTTTTATCGCCAGACGAAGTCAAAAGGGTTTCTACACCCCATCAGCAAAACTCTTGCCGACAAAATTATTTTATCTGAAACGATTGTCTTATACAACAAAAAAAACACCCGTTCGGATGTTTTTTATTCCATCGCGGCCAGGCGTTCCAACTGATCCGCGCTTATCAGCGCATCAATCATTTCGTCCAATCCTTCGCCACCGGCCAAAATATCATCCAATTTATAAAGTGTTAATTTTATACGATGATCAGTGACACGTTGTTCTGGGAAATTATAAGTTCTGATTTTTTCACTGCGATCACCAGAACCAACCATGCTGCGTCGCGATGCGTTCGAAGCGTTCATTTGTTCATTACGCTGTTTTTCATAAAGGCGTGAACGCAACACCGCCATCGCCGTTGCTTTATTTTGCAATTGCGAACGTTCGTTTTGACACGTCACAACTATACCTGTTGGGAAATGGGTAATACGAATCGCAGAATCTGTTTTATTAACGTGCTGGCCACCTGCCCCAGATGCGCGGAAAATATCAATACGAATATCTTTGTCATCGATGACTACGTCGATATCTTTTGCCTCTGGCATAACAGCAACAGATGCCGCAGAAGTATGAATTCGACCACCTGCTTCGGTTTCTGGAACACGTTGCACACGATGAATCCCAGATTCAAATTTCATACGCGCATATGCCCCCACCCCATCAATTTTGAAAATGATTTCTTTATACCCGTGCAGTGATGTCGCGTTTTCTTCGATAACTTCGATTTTCCACCCTTTGCGCAAGGCATAAGATTTATACTGATTATACAAATCACCAGCAAACAAAGCCGATTCTTCTCCGCCTACACCGGCACGTATTTCCACAATCGCACTGTTATCATCAGCCGCGTCGCGTGGCAAAAGTGCAATCTGTAAATCACGTTCCAAATCAGGCAGAGTATGATTTAATTCGTCCAACTGTTCTTCGGCAATGCTTTTTAATTCTGCATCGTTCAGCATTTCTTTTGCATCTTTGATACCTTGAACAGTTTGCAGATATTTATCAATCAGCGGTAAAACTTCGGACAATTGCGAATATTCTTTGGACAATTTAGTCAATTCATCGCCAGACACTTCACCAGAATTCATTTTGGATTCAATATCTTTGGCGCGCGCCTGAATATCCAATAACTTTTGTTCGATAATCATATTATCTTACCCTTTGTTGTTTCAACAATTCTGTTCGAATTTCGTTCAAAGACTTAAAATCTGGACATCTATATCTGCATTTACCAACAGAAAACACATACTGCCCATCGATTTTTGTTATATTTGTTATCATTATTTAACCTTTTTAATTGCGTCCACCAAAGACAATGTTTCCTGATTTCCGGATATCATATCTTTCAAAGCGACCACATTTTTAGCAACCTCGTCATCGCCGATAATCATACTGAAACGCGCGGAAATTTTGTCCGCGTATTCAATCTGATTCTTGAATTTTTTATCGGTATCTAAATATGAAACCGCCACAATTCCAGCATCACGCAGAGTATTTACAACGTTTGAGGCATACGCGACATTGTTATCGCCCATTACCAAAACAGCCACATCCACAGGGTTGGCAAATCTGGTCAAATCAATCTGGTTATTTTCTAACATAGACGCAAAGATTCTTGAAAAACCGATTGCCGCACCAACACCTACTATTTTCGTTTTGGAAAATTTAGATGCCAGGTTTTCATAACGACCACCGCCCGCAGCAGTTCCAAATTCAGGATGTTCAGGCAACTTAAATTCAAAAACTAAACCAGTGTAATATGCCAAACCACGCGCAATAGATAAATCTATCTTTGCATTTTCAACATCCATACCAGATAATTTTTTCATAAAATCTGTCAATTCTGTAATGGCAGCATCTAACTTTTCAGACTTTCCAACAAATTTTTCATAGCCGTCAACGAATACAGATTTAATCAAATTTTCTTTATTATCGTCATTTAATGCCTCACGCAGGGCTTCGGCAAAATCATCATCGCCCATTTTGTCTTTTTTATCTATCAAGACAAAGGTTGATTTTTTCTGATTTGCATCCATTTCCAAATAATCAAATAACGCATCCCAGAAAGGACGTGATCCAACATGTACACAATTTGGGCCGATAAATTCACTTACCGAATTTAACGCAGAATTTATCACCGAAATAATTTCTGCATCATAATTTGTAGATAAAGAATTTATACCCATTATATCCAAATCCATTTGGTAAAATTCACGATAGCGTCCGCGTTGTGCGCGTTCCCCACGATAACGCTTGGAAAATTGTGACGCACGAAATGGAAATACTAAATCGTTCAGATGACCTGCAACATAACGCGCCAAACCGACAGTTCCATCATATCGCAATCCCATTTTGGTATCGCCTTTTTGAAACAAAAACATCTGGGTTTCGATTTCGTCCCAATTATCTTTATCGGTTAAAACCTCTGCGCGTTCAATGGCCGGCAAATCAAGCATAGAAAATCCAGCCAGGCGCAAAACATTTTGCATTTTTGCCGCACAATAATCAAAACAGCGCTGTTGCGATGGCAACAATTCTATGAATCCACTTAAAGGTTTTGTTGGTTTTAAATCCATTTTTTTATCCTTTTATTGAAAAACCAAACTTAGAAAACTTTCTATCTTTCGACAGAGATTATATCATAAAAAACATAAATACGCTAGAAACATACGCCACGCGTGGCGTGATGAAAGAAAAATGAAAAAGATACAAATTTCGTATTCATTATGTGTTTATTATAATACCCCGATTCGCATTTTGCAATAAAAATTGGGGTTTGCCACATTAAGAGGCGTCCGAAAAAAACATTGGAGTATTTATCTGCCCTCCCTCACCACTTCGTGGTCCCCTCCCTCGCAGAGGGAGAATTTATTTTCAGCCGAGTGCAAAAATTCTCCCCTTGGGGGGAGCACGGTCGAAGACCGGGAGGGAGGAGAATTAAAAACCCGCCGTTTGGCGGGTTTTATAATTATCTTTGTAATCCGACACTGAATTCATCACCCCAATCAGCAATCTTTTGACCGCCAACTGTGCAATGTAAAGCATCGAAACCTTTTTCTACCTGTTTCTTTTTGATAACAACACCAGAAACAACACCACCAACAGTTCCCAAAACCACACCGGCACTAAGGTCAGAAGCCAAACGTGTTGTGTTAAACTTACCATCCGCAGTTTTCCAACCACTTGCTTCACCCTTGGCAGAAGCCGCAAAACGGTCCAGTGTTTTGGTCGCATTTCCAAGTGCAACAGGATCTACCCCAACATGGACAGGGACATAAACTGGCGATACTCCCGCACACAAATCACCAAATATTTCCATAGCCTTATTCAAATCTGCACCATACAATCTGTTAAATTCATCACAATCAGCCGCTTCGACCATTGTTTCTTTGTCAACAGACATATATTGGCCATTTGCACAAGTTATTATTGATTTGAACTTATATTTACAATTAGCAGTTGTGCTCTGCGGTGCCACACAAACGCCCTTGCCATTTTCAATCTTAAAATCTTTATTGTTCAAGCAATTACATTTATCGTTTTGTGCATCATAACTGGCTTCACTTGCCGGTAAATCACAACAAGCCTTTCCGTTGGCTGTTGATCGAGAATTTTTACAAGATTTTTTCTTTTCTGGTGTAACAACTATTTCAGGCAATTCATTAACATCACATCTTTTATATCCAGGAATATCAGGTGTATATTTTTGATAATCTGCCGAATCAAAAGCAACAAATCCTTTGTCTGCAGGACATGTTTTCACACTCCAATAATTAGTTAAAGCGTTATCTGAAAGTCTTCTTAAACAAGATTGATAACATTTCACACCAGTTCTAGCATTCTGTTGAAATTCTGGAGTATTTGGTGCCTGGGAACAATCAACCTCAATCTTGTCACCAAGATTATGTTTAGAACCATCATAGAATGTACAATTGTCAGGCACACATTTTTTATCCTTAACCGTATATCCTGTTTTACATTCTTGTGGTTCACAAACAAGATATGGTCCCTGACGACAAACAACACGCCATTTGCTTACTAGCCCCTTATTGTCATCACTAAAATTAAGTCCGCTGCAATCTGTTTCTGTTTTATTCCCGAAATATTTACCTACATCCAAATTCCCCCATCGTGTTTCACAAAAAGTACCAGGTTCTGGCGGTAAAGGTTCCCAATAATCATCATATGGCGTATTATATGCCGAATTCGCATGACATCTATACTTTACCATCTTATTCACAACTTCACCTTTAAAAACATGCCCCTCTGGCATTGTCACCTCATCCCCATTTTCACAACCCGCAGAACGGCTGAACAATCCTGGCGCATCACATTCATACGCATGTCCGTCACCACTGTTTTGATGATTTGTATTTTCCCAACCATTAACAGATTTATTGTATTCAGATACATTCATATACAAATATTCATCATGGTCTGGTTCTTGATTGCCTACATAAGAAACAGCGTTATTAGGATTACACCCCGCATAAGCGTTAAACGAAGCGCCCAAACAAACCAGCAATGAACATAATGCAATTTTTTTCATGTTTTTATCCTTCCTTACAATTTATTCATACTGTTATTTTATCATAAACTCAAAACTATTAAAAGTGTTTTTTTATCTTAAAAATATTTATGTAAACTTTGACCGTTTTGTGAAAGCCATCGCTTTGCCCGCTCAACCCCAAAACCATAAAGTTGTGATACATTAGCCCAAAAATCTGGCGAATGGTCCATATATTTGCGATGCGACAATTCGTGCATTACGACATAACGCATTACTTCGTACGGCGCGAACGCTAATCGCCATGAAAAAGATACAGTCCCAGTTGAAGAACACGATCCCCAACGCGAAGATGTATCGCGCAGGCTGATATGTTTTGGCCAATATTCGCGCGGCGTAGTTTTTATTATTTGTTTTATTTCCGACAATAATTCATCCTTGACACAATCACGAACACGACGTTCAAACATATCTGCCCCGCCCCCGATACAAAGCGTTGTTTTATCTGTATCTAGATATCTGTTCGAACGGATTGTTTCATCGTGAATTATTCGCACTGTTCGTCCCAAAATTGGCAAGGTCATACCAGGTTCGATTTTTTCTTTTTGTGGGACCTTGGCAAAAATGTGTTCCACCCATTTACGTTTAGATTCTAAAAAAGCCATCACAAACTTGGTAGATGTTGTCCAAGGTTTTGAAATATGTATTTCCATTTTTGGCGATGTCTTTGGACGCAATGTCACATTACGCGCACCACGACGGTTTTCTATTATAACCGGCACAGCCAAACCATTTGATAAAACGAAAATATTTTCAGACATTTTTATTTTATATAATCTCTGATTTCTTTGATGATTTTTTCAACATCAAAACCATATTCTTTATAAAGCGTTTCTGCATCACCAGATGCCCCGAATTTATCAACACCAATAACCGCATCTGCGAATTCAAACCATGGACCCGGTGCAGCAGCTTCTATCGCTATGACACATCCGCGCAAAATTGACGATTTATATTTAGAATCTTGTTTCCTAAAATCGTTCATATTTACCATAGATACAACCTGAATATTCTTAAAGCGCGATGCGATTTCAACCGCCAATGGAATTTCAGAACCTGTGGCAATTATTGTTGTTTTAGCACGCCCCGATTTTGCCGGCACAATCACATATGCGCCACGCGATAAATCAGCATCATTTGGCGTTGGAATCTGTCTGAATTTCTGACGTGATAATATTATCGCAGACGGCGTATCTATGTTCGTAATTGCATTATTCCAAGCATACGCAATTTCATTTATATTACACGGCCGATAAACATTAAGATTTGGAATCAATCGCAGGGACGGCAACTGTTCGACAGGCTGATGTGTTGGACCATCTTCGCCAACCGCGATACTGTCATGCGAAAAGACATACACAACCGGCAAATGCGATAATGCCGCAATACGAATCGCCGGACGCATATAATCACTGAATACTAAAAATGTCGAACCAACGCTGCGCAATCCATCAACAGCCATACCGTTAATTATCGCCGCCATAGCATGTTCACGAACACCATAATTTATAAAATTACCATTAAAATCATCAGGTTTGATTTCGCGCGATACACCTGATTTTACATTTGTACTGGCCGACAAATCAGCCGAACCAATTATCAAATCTGTGCCCGCCCGCATCAATAAATCAAGATATATTCCAGACAATTCACGCGTGGAAATACGTTCTGGTATTTTTGGAATTTTTATGCGCGGCAAAGCATTTATTGCCCGCACAGATTCTGCCATTGGACGACGACGAACAATATCCCAAAAACGCAAGCCTTCCGCATTTGTATTCTTCGCAATCAACGATAACATTTCTGTTTCGGACAACGCAAAACCATGCGCGGCACTTTTATTTTCCAAAGACGATTCGCGACCCAAAATATTTTTACATTGTATAAACACCGGGCGACTTGATTTTTCCGCCCTTTCCAAAGCATGCTCTATCGCACCAATATCATTACCACGAACAGACATAACATTAAAGCCCAACGCCCGCATACGCGCATTTATATCAATGTCTGTTTGCGCGACACCATCAATGGACAATTTATTATCGTCCCAAAGCACGATTAAATTATTCAGATTATATCGACCGGCAAATGAAAGCGATTCGAAAGACACACCTTCCATTAAATCGCCATCACTGCACAAACAATATGTCCGTGCGCGAATTCCACGAATTTTTTGCGACAAAGCCAAACCAACCGCATTACCAACGCCCTGACCCAAAGGGCCCGTTGTTGCATCGACGCCACTAATTCCATATTCTGGATGTCCCGGTAATCCGCCAAATTTACGAAAAGTGTTCAGATCATCAATTTTATATCCTGACAATTTTAATACAGAATATAACATCGCGCTGCCATGTCCAGAAGACAAAACAAACCTGTCAATTCCGCGCCGTAAATGATTCGCATACACACATGTTATTATCTCTGATGCATCTAATATTATACCAACATGCCCAGATTTAGCAGACAACACCGCCCCCAGCGCGTTTGCGCGCACTGAATTAGACATTTGTTGTAATTGTTTGGCATTAAACTTCATTTTATGATATTATATCACAAAAAGGATGTAAAAAAAATGCTAAAAATTTGGACAGATGGCAGTTGTTTAGGTAATCCTGGCCCTGGCGGGTGGGGATTTATTGCTACCGATGGCAAAAATATCGCAGAACGTTGCGGTGGCGAAAAAAATACTACCAATAACAAAATGGAATTGACTGCGGTTATCAAGGCTTTGACCGCTGCCCGCAAACATAACGAAGTTGAAATTCATACCGACAGCCAATATGTGAAAAACGGTATGGAAACATGGATAACAAATTGGAAGAAAAATAATTGGCGGACATCTGATAAAAAACCTGTGAAAAATGTTGAATTATGGCAACAACTGGATGAATTGGCATCAAAAGTTAAAATTCATTGGGTTTGGGTCAAAGGACATGCCGGCGAAGAATTTAACGAACGTGTTGATGATTTGGCACGTACTGCGGCAGAAAGCTATAAATAAAAACGCCGAATGGCGTTTTTATTTATCCTCTGAATCCGGTTGCAACAATAAACATTTCAACACTGTCTTTTCGTGAAGACGGCGGTTTAATGTAATGCACATCCGTAAAATGTTCTTTGATTTGTTTAACCAAATCGTTTGTTGTGCCACCGGTAAAAGATTTTGCAACAAATACACCGCCAATCTTTAACGCACGAATTGCGAAATCCAGCGCATATTCCAATAAAACCATTTGACGAAGATGGTCTGTCTTTTTATGTCCAACCGTATTCGGCGCCATATCAGACATAACTATATCAGCGGTACCGCGTCCCATTTCATCGTGTGGCAGATTTAATTTCTCTTCCAACCAAGTCAGCGCTTCATCACTGGTAAAATCGCCCTGATAAGTTTCTACACCATTGATTGGTTTAATTTCCAATAAATCCATCGCAAATATTTTAGATTTTGGAAATTCGCGCGCAACATATTGCGACCAAGACCCTGGTGCGGCACCCAAATCAACAACAACCTGACCATTCTTAAAGAAATGATATTTTTCGTTCATTTCTATAATTTTATAAGCGGCACGCGCACGATAGCCTTCTTTTTGGGCGCGCGCAACATAGGGGTCGTGGGCCTGACGTTGCAGCCACGCGACCGAAGATTTATGCTGGGCAATTTTTTTGTTCAGAATTTTCATTTATACTTATTTTGCACCTGGTTTTGCACCTGGGAATCCACCCTGCTGTTGCATACGTTGCATCACGGCTTCCATTCCACCCATGCGTTGAATCATAGCCATTTGTTGTTTCATTTTCAAATATTGTTTGATGATATGTTCAACTTCACGAACCGTACAACCAGCAGTTTCAGCAATACGTGCTTTTGCATTTGCGAAAACTCTTTCTGGGTCGGCGCGTTCTTCGGCGGTCATTGCTTCCAAAATTTTGATTTGTGCATCAACACTGCCGTCTTTGATTTTTTCTTTCATCGCAGCCACAGCCCCACTCATACCAGGAACCATTTTCAACAGGCCGCTGAAATTGCTCATCTTTTTGATTTGTTTCAATTGGGCCAACATATCATTCATATCGAATTGGCCAGACATCATACGTTCCGCAGTTTCCTTCATACCAGATGGCATTTTTGCGGCTTCTTTTTCCAAATCAATATTTTCCTGTGTTTCTTCTACTTTTTTCTTTTTTCCAAATCCGAACATTTTTGTCTCCTGTGGTTTAATTTTATTTAATTTTATTTGCTTTTCTTTGGTTTGTCCAGATACTTTTTCAGATATTTACCGGTCAAAGAATCTTCATTTTTCGCAATATCTTCTGGGGTTCCTGTTGCCACAACGCGACCACCACCGGCGCCACCATTTGGTCCCAAATCTATTATCCAATCTGCTGTTTTGATAACTTCCAAATTATGTTCTATGACTATAACTGTATTACCTTGGTCAACCAATTCGTGTAATACTGACAACAGCGATTTAATATCTTCGAAATGAAGTCCTGTTGTTGGTTCGTCCAAAATATATATGGTTTGACCGGTGCTGCGTGCCGCTAATTCTTTGGAAAGTTTTATACGTTGCGCTTCGCCACCAGATAAATCCAACGAACTTTGTCCCAATTTTATATAATCAAGTCCCACACGTTTCAACAATTCCAATTTTCGCGCAATTTGTGGAACATTTATAAAGAATCTGTATGCTTCTTCAACAGTCATATTTAATACATCGGCTATCGATTTACCTTTATATTTTACCGCCAAAGTTTCATCGTTATACCTTTGTCCATGGCATTTATCACATTCAACATAAATATCCGCCAGGAAATTCATTTCTATTTTGATTTGACCATCACCTTGACAGGCTTCACAACGACCACCTTTGACATTAAAGGAAAAGCGTCCTGCATCATATCCGCGTGTTTTGGCTTCTGGTAAATTTGCAAAGAAATCGCGAATATTATTAAACACCCCAACATAAGTTGCAGGATTACTGCGCGGACTGCGTCCAATTGGCGATTGGTCTATATCAACAACTTTATCTATATTTTCAATGCCACGAATAATATCGTGTGCACCTGTTTCCAATTTAGAATTATAAAGTGCGCGCATAATCGCAGGATACAAAGTATTCAACAACAACGTCGATTTACCAGATCCAGAAACCCCTGTCAGGGCAATAAATTTACCCAACGGGAAATCTACTGTCACATTTTTAAGATTGTTTTCACGCGCACCTTCAATTCTGATAACTTTACCATTACCAGTACGACGCGTCTTTGGAACCTCTATTTTACGTTTACCAGACAAATATTGTCCTGTCAAAGAATCAGGATTTTTTATAACCTGCTCTGGTGTGCCTTGGGCGATTACATTACCACCGTTTATACCTGCGCCACGACCAATATCAACCAAATAATCTGCGGCACGCATCATATCTTCATCGTGTTCAACCACAATAACAGAATTATCTTTGTCGCGCAACATCTTCAAAGTTTCAATTAATTTATCATTATCGCTTTGGTGCAGTCCAATTGACGGTTCGTCCAATACATATAAAACACCAGATAACCCACTGCCGATTTGCGAGGCCAATCTTATTCTTTGTGCTTCGCCCCCAGATAAAGTTCCCGCCATACGCGCCATAGTCAAATAACCCAAACCAACATTTTGTAAGAAATATAAACGCGAAGTTATTTCACGCAATACCATTGACGCAATATCGTTTTCTTTTTTGGTTAAATGATTTGGTAAATCTTGGAACCAGCGCAAAGAATCATCAATCGACATTTCACAAACGTCCATAATATCACAGTTATTGATTTTTATACACAACGCCTGGATATTCAATCGTTTGCCGTGACATACTGGGCAAGTTTTTTCAGATTGATATTTTGACAATTCTGTTCTGGTGGCTTCGGAATCAGATTCACGCAATCTGCGTTCCAGATTTGGAATCACGCCTTCATACGGTTTTTCATATACATAACCGTTCCAATTAATCTTGATTGGTTCATCACCAGTCCCGTATAAAATAATTTCTTTATCTTTATCAGACAGTGTGTGCCATGGTTTTGATAAAGGTATCTTGTATTTTTTATGCAAAGCATCCAAAACATTTTCATATTGACTTAACATACCGCCACGCGACCAAGGCGCAATCGCACCACCCAATATAGATTTCGATGGATCTGGAACTACTAAATCAGGTGATATATTTAATTGAACGCCCAAACCATCACAGGCACTGCACGCCCCCATCGGTGCATTAAAAGAAAATAATCTTGGTTCGATTTTTGGAACAGTAAAACCACTTACCGGACAAGCATATTCTTGTGAATACAAAGAATCTTCATTGGTATCTAAACGATGAACTATTACCGCACCAGGAACCAAACGCAATGACGCTTCAAACGAAGAATAAAGACGTGATTTGAATTCATCTGCTTCATCACCAGTCAATTCTTCGGACGGCATCGCAACACGGTCAATTATGACCATAATATTGTGCTTTTTGTTTTTATCTAATGGTGGCACAGACGACAAATCATAAAGTGTTCCATCAATAATTGCCCGTTGATAGCCCTGCTTTATCAAAAATGCGATTTCTTTTTTATATTCACCTTTGCGATCACGAACCATTGGCGCCATTATATAAAACTTTACACCCTTTGGAATTTTCATGGTCCATTCAACCATTTCTGCGATTGTTTGTGATTTAATTGGCAACCCCGTCACAGGAGAATACGGAACACCTATACGCGCCCAAAGCAAGCGTAAATAATCATAAATTTCGGTCACTGTACCAACCGTAGAACGCGGATTACGCGAAGTCGTTTTTTGTTCAATAGATATGGCCGGGGATAAACCTTCGATTAAATCTACATCAGGCTTTTTCTGCATATCCAAAAATTGGCGCGCATAGGAAGATAAAGATTCTACATATCTGCGTTGACCTTCGGCATAAATAGTGTTAAATGCCAATGAAGATTTTCCCGAACCGGACACACCAGTCAACACCACCAATTTGTTTTTTGGCAGGTCCAAATCAATATTTTTAAGATTGTTTTCGCGTGCACCGCGAATTTTTATACTTCCGCTCATAGTGAATATATAGTTATATCTGTTAAAAATTCAATAGATTACAAACAGAAAATTATTCTGCAAAACCAACCGATTTCAAAGCGTCAGGTGCCATTGAAATACCAGTCTTTTTAGTATTTGCAGGACCCAATTTTTTTATCAATTGTCCGTCAACCCAAACATCTATCGCGCCAACATTTCCAAATGTAGCCTTTAATTTATCAGACGCAGGCATATAATACACATCGCCCGGTATTAAAACACGTGAAAAAATACTGCTGCCACGGGCATCTTCAATTTTTACCCAAGATTCTTTTTCAGCCTGTAATACAACACGTGCTTCTTTGCGATTTTTCGATTCAAATCTTTCATGAACAGGGTATCTGAAATCTGGTTCTTTGGCAACGATGGCCGCTGTATTTTCAGTTGCAGCAACTGTTTCTGTTGGTTTTACTTCTGATTTACCACCAAAAATTAACAACGACAAAACAATCAAGAACAAGAAAGCCGCCAATCCAGATGCAAACCAAACCCAATGTTTTTTGACATATTTGATTGCAATCTTTAACCAATTCAAGACAACTTCTTTATTGATTTTGATTGGTTGTTTTTGAACAACAGATTCTGATTCTTCTTCGTCTTCTGTTTCTTCTTTGATAATTCCCAATTCTTTTTTCAATTTCAAAATAACTTCATCAGGATTCAAACCCAATTCAACCGCATAACTGCGCGCAAAGCCCAAGATATAAACATCTTCTGGTATAAGTCTGTAATTACCTTCTTCCAATGCATTTAAAAATTCTTCTTTGATGCAAAGTAATTTAGCAATCGTTGATATTTCGCGTTTTCTGCGTCCCGTAGTACGCGCGTTTTTCAACATTTCACCCGCAGTCATATCCAATACTGGCGCAATTATTTCTTGTTGTTCATTCATGTTTAATCCCCTTGATACCGCTATGTTATGATAGAATTTGTCAGATGTCAATTAAAGGCCCCAAAAATCTTTTATAATTTTCTTTAATTCTGTGGCATCTGTTATTTGATTGACCGTTATACGAAATTGCGCAGAATTTGGCATACCGGCCGAATACCACGCAGCATGTTTTCGAAACATTGGAACGCCCGCTTTTTCACCATAATAATCAATTATCAATTCAAGATGTTGCAACGCGACAGTTCCTACGTTTTCAGGCCTTGCACAGGTTCCACAAATTTCACCCACAATCCATGGTTGACCAAGCATTGCACGCCCTATCATCGCACCGTCATAGCCAAGATTTTGGACGCGTTCAATATCTTCTTTGGTTTTCAAATCACCATTTGCAATTATCGGTATTGGCAAAACCGGCTTTGGTGGCAAAACAGCATTTCCAGAATATCCCTGGGCACGTGTGCGACCATGAACAGTCACAAAAGCAGCCCCAGAAAGCGCGGCAACACGTACCAAATCTTGCCAATCTTTATGTGCATCGTCCCACCCAAGACGTGTTTTAACAGAAACCGGTATTTGAACTGATTTTACACATGCTTCTATGATACGTCCGGCCAATACATGATCACGCATTAAAAACGCACCTGCCCCTGCACGTGTTGCAACTTTTGGCACTGGGCACCCCATATTTATATCAATCCATTTTGCACCAGCATCTTGTAAAATTTTGGCGGCTTCGCCCATCAATTTAGGATCTGCACCAAATATTTGCGCACCAATATTTCCTTCATCACGATAATCATCAAAATTTCTTATACAATTTTTATGCCCGCCAACCAATGAATGACATGATATCATTTCCGTCACCATACAGGCCTCTGGCGCAAAGCCACGCAAAATAGTCCGAAATGGTTTATCTGTTATTCCGGCAAGTGGTGCAGTAAAAATTTGATTATTGTTAAACATTTGTGATATAATAGACGACATGAAGGAAAAAATCAAAAATTTCTTTGCTTTTGTAAAAAGTGCCTGGTTGGCCGGACCACGTGGCAGATGGGGCTTTATTTTTATGCTTTTATCTGTATTTTTCTTTGTGCGCCTTTTCTTTGGCACACCAAACATTCAAAGTTTTGTGATAAATGCGTGGAATTTAAAGCATGAACGTGCCGAATTGGCAATTGCTCAAAAAAAATTGCAACAAATCCAGCATCATATTTATTTATTACAACACCCAAATTCTTCGTCTGATTATATCCAAGAACTTGGATTACAGACTTTGAATTTGGGTGATGGTGATTTCAAAGAATTAAAATACTAATTCAAATAAATTATCATCCCGTTCAAATAAAAAGCAAACATCAACCATAATATATACGGCACAGTCAACCAAAATGCCGCATGAGATATTCTGAAAAATGCACGCGCCATAAATATTGCAGTCACAATTAAAGCAGTCAATATTATCAAAGCGACTTCTGGCAGGCCTGCGCCGAAAAATGCAAAAGTCCACAAAGCATTAAATATTATATTTATTGCAAATAAAATATAAGCATTTGTTTTATCATATCTATTATTCGTGTTTGTTTTATTCATAACCAAGAACAAAGCCAAACCTATTAAGAAATATAATATTATCCAAACAACTGAAAACACCCAGCCTTCTGGTGTCAGTGCGGAATTATTCAATGTTCCATACCATGCGTTTTCACCACTGGCAATCGGTGCAACGAACAAGCCCAATATCCCCGGCAAAAACGATAAAAACATTGCGAATAAAAATTTTAAGAAAGTCATTTTTTATCTCCTTTGGTTTTATAAAAAGTATAGCATTTTTATAAAATAAGCCTATTGGTAAGTTTTCCTTAGGATAATCATAAAAAATGTGATATAATAAAAACCTAAGTTGAAAGAATCGTGGCATGCGGTTTGTTTCACACTTGTCTAAAAAAAACCGTCTTACGACGGTTTTTTTAGTGCTTTACACCATACTTGCCACGATTTATTGGACGATAAGATAATGCTTCGGCCAAATCAGACATAATTATATTATCGTCACCGCGCAAGTCCGCAATTGTTCGTGCAATACGTTTTATACGATTATACCCACGCGCAGACATTCCCATCTTTTCTGCCGCTGTATTCAAAAAGTTTGTCAATTCGTCATTTAAAACAACATATTTATCCATATCGGCACCGTCCAGCAAAGCATTAACATAACCCTGGCGTTGAATCTGACGATTACGCGCAGCAACAACACGTTCACGAATTTGTGCGCTGGTTTCGACAACAGTGTCTTTGGAATTATTCATTTCCCAAGGATTCACCGCATCAACATCTACGTGCAAATCGATTCGGTCCAATAATGGTCCAGATATTTTATTTTGATAAGCCTCTGCACAACGTGGCGCACGCGAACAAGACAGCGCAGCATTTCCCAAATGTCCACAAGGACAAGGATTCATCGCAGCAATCAATTGGAAATGTGCAGGATAAGTAGAATTTCTTTTTGCACGCGAAATAACTATCTTGCCAGATTCCATAGGTTGACGTAAAATTTCCAATGTTGCACGATTAAATTCTGGCAATTCATCCAAGAATAAAACGCCATTATGCGCCAAAGATATTTCACCAGGTCGCGCATCAGCGCCACCGCCAGCCAAAGCAACTGCACTGGCCGTATGATGGACAGAACGAAACGGACGATTAGATATCAGCGATTGGTTATCTAACTTTCCAGCAATTGAATAAATAATCGATGTTTCCAATATTTCTTTGGCCGTCATTTCTGGTAAAATCGTTGGCAAACGCGAAGCCAACATAGTTTTCCCAGATCCCGGAGGCCCCACCATCAACATAGCATGTCCGCCTGCGGCCGCGATTTCCAGCGCACGCTTTGCGGCCTCTTGCCCATGAACTTCGGATAAATCACCAACTTTATTTATTTCTACACTTGGGTTTTCAATTGATGGCAAAGGAAGTATCTGTGCACCTTTGAAATGATTTATTAAATCCAGAACATGGTTTGGTGCCAATATATTTGTGTGCCCTGCCCATCGTGCTTCACTGCCCTGAACGCCAGGACAAATTATACCAAGTCCGTTATCGTTTGCCCAAACACTGGCCGCCAAAACACCGCCAGTTCGCACAACCGCGCCATCCAAACCGATTTCGCCAATTATTACATATTTCGAAATCTCATTTTCTGGTAATACGCCCATCGCACACAAGATTCCGCACAATATAGGCAAATCGAAATGCGAACCACTTTTTTCAATATCGGCCGGCGACAAATTGACCGTCAACTTTTTAGCAGGCAACGACAGATTCAACGCAGCCAAAGCATTACGAATTCTTTCCGCAGATTCTTTCACCGCCCTGTCCGCCAAACCAATGATATTAAATTCAGGTTTAGCAAACCCAGCAGACAATTGAATTTGAACATCAATCTTTGTGATGTCCATACCATTAAAAATAACAGAATTTAAATTTATCATAACGACATATTAAAACTTGCAAGGATGCTTTTCAAGGTATAAAATGGCCATATCAAAAAAGGATTGGTTTATGTCATCAAAAAATCACAATGCGGCACGCGAATGGTTTGATACGATATTTTATGGTGGACTTATCGCTATTATTTTCCGCAGTTTATTATTGGAACCATTTAATATTCCATCTGGGTCTATGATACCGTCATTACATGTTGGGGATCATATCTTTGTTCAAAAGTGGTCTTATGGATATTCGCGTTATTCATTTCCTTTTGGATCTTGGAATTTATGGAACGGCCGCTTTTTTGCAAAGCACGAACCAAAGGTTGGCGATATTATCGTTTTCAGAAAGCCTGACGCAAATGTCGAATATGTAAAAAGATTGGTTGCGGTTCCTGGCGATACAGTGCAAATGAAGGCCGGCCGTTTATATATCAATGGCAAAATGGTAGAACGCAAAAATCCACGTCCTTATATAATTGCTAATTTACCAAAATCTATGCGCAGTGTTGGCTATTACCACGACACTATGTCAATCAAAGGTAATAAGATTTGGATAGATAATAAACCGGCACCATTTAATTATACTATTGAATATAAGTCAGATAAACTTTGCCAAATGGCACCTTACGAATGTGGCGTCTTTAATGCGACAGAATATACAGAAGTTTTACCAAACGGCGTCGAACACAGTATTATCGAAATGACAGATACCGCACCTTTGGATAATACCGAAGTTTTCACAGTCCCTGAAAAACATTTGTTCTTTATGGGCGACAACCGCGATAACAGCGCAGATTCAAGAACTGCCGCAGTATCTTATGTTTCACGCGATAATGTTTTGGGACGCGTATGGTTTATATGGTATTCACATAACTATTATTCCCCAATGTTGGCGGTTTGGAATTGGGGCAATAAAATCCGTTGGGAAAGAATTGGTATGGGGAAAAGACAATGAAATTAAACTATGAATTTAAAAATAATGAATTGTTAAATCTTGCCCTTACCCAAAGTGGTATTGATGCAAAACATAACAACGAAAGATTGGAATTTATCGGCGACCGCGTCCTGGGATTGTCAGTCGCAGCAATGCTTTATGACATGTATCCAACAGAGGCCGAAGGCAACCTTGCACGCCGTCACGCCTTCCTTGTTTCTACGGATACACTGGCACGTGTTGCCTTGTCGATTGAACTGGATAAACAACTGCGCCATGGACACATGACCGGCGGAAAAACCAATCATATTTTGGCAAATGCTATGGAGGCTGTACTGGGGGCGATATTCCTTGATTCTGGATTTGATACAGCGTGCAAAATAATCACTGATATATGGCGCGATTTGGCATCGGCAGAAATCACCGCACCAAAAGACGCAAAAACAACATTACAAGAATATGTTCAAAAAAATGGCCATGGTGATTTGCCGGTCTATGAATACGATGAACCAACCGGCGCATCACATAACCCTGAATTCAAAGTGACAGTGACCGCATTAGGAAAGTCAGCAACTGGCATTGGTGCATCCAAGAAATTGGCCAGCCTGAACGCCGCGGAGAAATTATTAAAAGTCCTTGAAATTTAGGGACGCAATTATTACAATCAGAAAAACAAAAGGACAAAATATGTTTTCAATTTTATTAGTTTTATTGGTAGTAGTGGCCGTTTTAATGACCGGTTTGATTTTATTACAAAAATCAGAAGGGTCTGGTATGTCTGGTTCTTCTGCGGCATCGATGTTTGGTGGCGTTTTGACAGGATCCGCAGCCGGCAACTTTTTAACAAAAACAACTGCGATTTTGGCAACAGTATTTTTTGTATTGTGCGCCCTGCTTTCATTGGTTGTTGCAAAAACAGATATCGCCGGCACACATCAATCAACATTACGTGAAGAATTGGTTGCGGCCGATATCGAACAACCGGCACAATCAACACCAATCACAAACGAAACCACACCGGTAAATGTTGATAAAAAATAAAAATTTATTTTGATAAAAACACCCGCCAATCGGCGGTGTTTTTTTATTTCTTTACACAATAAATAATGTTTGATAAAATTACAGCGTCAGAAAGAGTTTTTCTGATGAGGCTTAAGAACCTGTTTCGATAAGCGTCCATGAAGACGTTAAAATCTCCAACTGTTTTTTATTGGTTGGAGGGCTGTGATATACATAAATAAACGGCGCAATCTCTTATCGAATTGTTCTTAACCTCCAACCGCCCTGTTTAGAGCGGTTCTTTCGTTTATGAAAAAGTTGGAGGAAAAAAACATGAAACGAATCGCATTATATTTATATGCAATATGTATAACTACGTACGCTTTTGCACAAACAGAAACAATAAATTGGTATGTTGACGGACAAACATATTCAACATCAACTTGTGAAACAGGTGCCGACATAAATCTTCCACCAACACCTCCAGAAAAAATAGGCTATACATTTGTTGGCTGGGGCGAATACATACCACTTGAATACATAGAAACAACAGGAACACAAGCTTTTGAACTCAGCTTCCCTTTACAAAAAGATATGCGTTTTGAATATGATATAAGTATTACGTCTTCTTGGGATTTCTCTATCGGTTTTACAGACATAGGCATGACCTTTAATAGATATTTCAAGTTGTATAATAAAAAACATACATATTCCCCATGTAATATGGCTTTGGATAGACAAAAACATACTTTAATATACGATGCCTATAATGACATAGTAGGCGTAGATAATTGTTATGAAAGTATGAACGGCGATATGGATGATTATACTGGTTATTTTAGGATATCTATTGCCGGAAAATATTTAAATGATTGGCAAATATTTTATAGATACCCAGCCAGACATTACGGAGTACGATTTTATGAACGAGATGTCTTGGTTCGTGATTATGTTCCTGCACTTGATAAAAACGGGACACCGTGCATGTATGAAAAAATACAAAAAAAGTTTTATTATAAAAACGGAAACGATAGTTTAATTGCGGGACCTATTATCGATGAATAAATATTTATTTACATTTTTATGTTTTATTATATCGCCGGCGTTTGCCACATATAATACAGATATTTTGGAAGCGTGTTCTGCCGATTTTGCGCATACCTTAATCGCATTTTACAAGCCGAACACCTATACTTGTTCCGCAGGAAATTATTTACCTGCAAAATCCATTACTTGCTCTGTTTGCCCTTCTGGTTATACTTGCGTTGGAGGTTCTTATGTATTTAATCCAAAGTCTGCTCAAGGACTTGTTTATAAATCCGCAATGACACAAAAGGCAGAAAACGCCTGTTCTAATAATTTATCTCATGATTTAATTGCGATATACACACCAAACAAAATTCAATTAAACTGGGACGATGGGACGAATATTACCCAAAACACCTGTCAATATGGTGGTGCGATAACCCTGCCCCCAACACCCGTTCGCCCGGGTTATGTGTTCGGTGGATGGAAAATAAAGAACCAAAATTAAAACCGCCAATTGGCGGTTTTTTATTATTTCTTTTTAGATTTTGTTGATTTTTTTGCAGGTGCTTTCTTGGCAACTGGTTTTGATGATGCCTTTGACAATTTTTTATATTCGCCATACAACAATGCGACACATACATATACAACCAAAGCAGATATTGCTGTGAATATGCCGGCGATTAAATCACCACCCGCGAAATACAAGAACAATATCAAACCAAAAACCAAAATCACTGTCCAGACGATATTATTCGCCAATACTTTACCTAATTTTTCAAAGAAATTCATATTTTCCCCCTTTGTTATGAATTCATTATAACACAAAAAAAATTGTATGAAACAAAAAAAATGTCGTAAAAAAATTCACGACACTTTTTTTTCAAGCAACAAACATGAAAACTTTATAAAATTATTTGGCCATTGATTTTTGTACCGTCTGGCAATGGACCAAATGAAGATTCGCGGTTAACATATACATTTCCATTAACTTTGAATTTGCCACAAAAATTCACTTTGCCAACATTACGAATAAACAAATGTCCGTTGATTTTTGCATCACATGGAATTGTATATTTATTCATATTTTGAATATACAAATTACCGTTCACTTTTACACCATTAGACAAAATTGGGCTGGCAGGATGTCTTTCAATAATAACATCGCCAGACAAAACTTGCTTTGGTAATTCGTTCGCCGGCAATGACAATTCACGAACAATTTCAGGTTTCGCAACACCAATTGTTCTGATTTGTGGACGGATATTTGTCTTAGTATCAACTTTAACTGGCAAAACAGTTTTGTATTTACGTTGCACCACGCGGCGATTATCAACATTTGCTTTTTGCGCAACCAAAGCAACTTCTTTGTTATCAGTCGCGGTTTTATCACATTTCTTGCAACGAACAAAATCATTTATCAAAGACAAAAATAAAACGATTATCGCAACCAATAAAGTCAGATTTATCATTCCAACAATATCTATGGATTTCAACCATTTCCAAATTGCATTGAATAATTTGCAAACCGCGCGCCATACATATTTACAGCCGTTGACAATCCAAGCCCACGCTTTTTTGAAACATTGTTTAATGCTCTGTTTGCGGGCTTTGCGTGCGCCCTTTTTCATTTTTTGAGATTTGTTCATATTAAATCCTTTGTTTGATTTAATATAAATATAGACAATATTTTTTATTTGTCAAGCATTTTGTCAAAAAAATATATTACAAAAGAACAAGAAAATTATTCATACATTGTGCTGTGCACTGTATATTCTGTTCCCTGATAATTTATACGCAAAGTTTTTGTATCGCCCGCAGACATCGGCACAGTTCCCTGACTTACCGGGGTTGTATCTGCATAATATTGTGTTCCGTCAACACTGACCACCAATGATGGTGTTGTACGACGATCCGCGTGCAAATAGACTACGCTGTCGCCAACATGCAATATGCGACCACAATCGTTTGCGTTGCGTGAACCAGATTGAGAATACAAACCAGATGCACAATGCGTTATGAAAGTATCGCTTTCCGCAGGACCATCTTGCTGAAATGTACCACCAGAACAATAACTGTCCGCCAAACACGTTTGACAAGAGGTTCCTCCCATTGGAATATACTGACCAGGATTACAATCTGGGTACCATACAGCCTCTAACCCAACGGAACCGCTGTCCACGCCATTAAAATCTGTTCCACAAACCGATTCGGAATCAACAACAGCGAACGCTGGCGCCACAAAGGCTGCAACAAAAACTGTTGAAAAAAGCAACCGCAATAACATAAGGGACAGACCTTTTTTCCTTTCCGATGAAAGTATGATACAAAAAAATCGATATTCAGTCAACATTTTTTAGGAAAAAACAATAATAAAAAATCGACCGTTTGGTCGATTTAATTTCTGGCGCGCCCAGCAGGACTCGAACCTGCAACCCACAGATTAGAAATCTGTTGCTCTATCCAGTTGAGCCATGGGCGCAACAAGGCAATATTAAACTATTTTATATTTACTTTCAAGAAAACTTTTTTTCCACGTTGCACCATTATTGATTCAGACGGTTCAACAATGTATTCTTTGTCAGTAATTTTTTCACCGTCAATTTGAATACCGCCCTGTTCCACCATTCGACGTGCTTCCGATTTAGAATCAAATAATTTTATCGCCACCAGAAAATCCAAAATCGGCATAGGTTCAGACATTTCTAAATCAATACTTGGCACATTTGCAGTATTTGCACCACCACCAAATAAAGCCGACGCCGCTTCTTCTGCCGCACGCGCAGCATCTGTTCCATGGGCGATTTCTGTCGCCGCAAACGCCAAACGCTTTTTCACTTCGTTTAATTCTGCACCCTGCTTTTTAATTAATTCGTTTATTTCACTTAATGGAATTTCTGTGAATATCTTCAAGAATTTTTCTACCAAATCATCCGGCGTATTGCGGAAGTATTGATAATATTCATAAGGGGTTGTTTTATCTTCATTTACCCAAATCGCATTACCCGCAGATTTCCCGATTTTATTGCCATTTGAATCAGTAATAAGTGCAGTAGACAAAACATAAACTTCTTTACCACATTTTTTGCGAACCAATTCAACACCCATAATCGCGTTGCCCCACTGGTCAGCGCCACAAAGTTGCAAGACACAATTATGTTCTTTATACAAAGTCAAGAAATCAACGGCCTGAAAAGTCATATAATTAAATTCAAGGAACGTCATCCCATTTTCAAGACGCTTTTTAACACTTTCCATTGACAACATACGCGGAACAGTAAAGTCCATCCCATATTTTGCCAGGAAATCCAGGTGCGTATATCCACGCATCCAATCATAGTTATCGACCATCAAAGCATCATCTTTGCCGGCACCAAATCTTAAAAATTTAGAAAAAGATTTTTTTAAACCCGCAATATTTTTTGCAAGTGTTTCTTCGGTCATTATTGGACGACCAGAATCACGACCACTTGGGTCACCAATACGACCAGTAGCCCCACCAACCAAGGCAATTGGTTTATGCCCATACTTTTGAAGCCAACGCATCATCATAACCGGCACAAGATGTCCAACATGTAAAGAATCCCCCGTAGGATCAGAACCCAAATAAGCAACTATTTTGCCGTTATCCAATAAATCACGAACGGCGTCCATATCGGAACTTTGATTTATAAAACCGCGTTGTTGTAATTCTTCAAATAAAGTGTTTGGCATTTTCGACCTTTTTAATAATCAAGAATTATTATAACACAATATTTGTGTAAAACATATTATTTTTGTCTTTTTTTGCAATAAGCCATTATTTTGGCACGTATATTTTGTTTAAATTTTCGTGACGTTTCCGCAAAGCCACCATGGCTTTTGCAGCCATTTATCTTTGTGTCAAATGTGACAATATGAACACCCGGAATATTTCGAGTTTTCACATTATCAATTGAAACACTTATTTTTTCTTTCATACTATTATTTTCCCAACGAACGTTGCCAATTTTGTTGAATAATAGCTTGTTGGATTCTTTTTCTTGTCATATTCAAAGATGAATACACATTAAGAACAGAACCAAAAGCCTTTACGGCACCATTTCTTTCAACAACATAACGTGCGCCTGGTAAAGTTATAATAGATTCACTGTATATTTTCATATATCATCCTTTTTTTAATGGGGGCAAAAAACCGCACTCTTTTCAAAGCGCGGTTAGTTGTTTTTCCCGGCTTTGATTTAGCCTAACATTTTTGCTACTTCGTCGGCCAAATTGTCTTCGCGTTTTTGAATTCCTTCGCCCAAGACATAGTATGCATAACCGGCCAATTTTCCACCGTGTTCTGCGATAACATCTTTAACTTTCTTAGAAGGATCCATAACGAAAGGTTGTTCTTCCAAAACAGATTCTGCATACCATTTTTGGATACGACCATCAACCATCTTTTCAACGATGTTTTCAGGTTTTCCAGCGGTGGCACCAGATTCAATGAAGACTTTCTTTTCGCGTTCGACTGCTTTTGGATCAACGTCAGCAATTGTCATAAATTCAGGTTTATTTGCAGCGATATGCATTGCAATTTTGCCACCGATTTCGTCAATACGTGCGTCATCGCCATCAATAGCAACAACTACACCAATTTGACCCATACCTGGAACCAAAGCGTTATGAACATAAGTATAAATATGATCACCGTTAACTTTGGCGATACGGCGCAAAGACATATTTTCACCGATAGTGGAAATAGTTGCAGCAATATCATCTTTCACAGCATTCATTGTTGCTTCGAAATCGCCTTGTAATTCAGCAGCTTTCTTTGCAACGCTTGCAACCAATGCTTGGAATTTGTCGTTTTTAGCAACAAAGTCTGTTTCTGCGTTCAATTCAACAACGCAACCCATATTGTCGCATTTAACAACCGTTACCAAACCAGATGCAGCAACACGGCCAGCCTTTGAAGCAGCCTTTACGATACCTTTTTGACGCAACCAGTCAGCGGCTGCTTCGATATCGCCATTGTTTTCAATCAATGCTTTTTTGCAATCCATCATACCTGCGGAAGTTTTTTCACGCAGTTCTTGAATCAATTTTGCTGTTACTTCTGCCATTTGTTATTCCTTTCTTTATATAGGTTTATTATTTTGCTTCTGCTTTGTCTGCCAATTTGCTGCGACGAACTTCGCGTGCTTCAGAAGTTTTTGATTTTTGTTTTGCTTCTTTGACTTTCAAATCGTGTTCGTATTCTTCCGCAGCAGCTTCTGCATTGTCAGATGCTTCTTTTTTACCAGCAGCGCCACCCAATCTTTTTTCGATACCAGACAAGATAGCGTCAACGAACAAATCACAATATAATTGTGTTGCACGTGAAGCATCATCGTTTCCTGGAACTGGGTAATCAACTAATTCTGGGTTAGCATTTGTATCACAGATAGCAATTGTTGGGATGTCCAAATTTTTTGCTTCGTGAACAGCATTTAATTCACGTGGAACATCAATAACAATCATTGCCTGTGGAACGCCGTGCATTTCCAAAATACCACCAAAAATGTCGCGCAATTTAGCAACTTCTTTGGTCATAACACCGACTTCTTTCTTGGTCAAACCCAATTTGTCAGCATTAGCAATATCATTTTCCATCTTTTTCAAACGACGGATGCTTTGAGAAACTGTAGTCCAGTTTGTCAACATACCACCCAACCAGCGGTTGTTAACATAGTATTGACCGCATTTTTCTGCTGCATCTTTAACGATTTCTTTTGCCTGATGTTTTGTTGCAACGAACAAAATTTTACCACCAGCAGCTGCGATTGCTTCCAATGCAACCAAAGAGCGATGTAACAAAGGTGCTGTTTTATTCAAATTGATGATATGAATTTTATCTTTTACGCCATAAACATATGGTGTCATCAATGGGTTCCAACGACGAGTGTGATGTCCAAAATGAACGCCCGCTTCCATCAATTGTTTCATAGTAAAAGTTGGCAATGCCATGATTTTATCCTTTTTTTCTGTTGTTATCCTCGTTATCCGGTGTAAAAAACCAAATCAAAATTTGGACAGAAATTATACCCGATAACTGTGTTATTCGCGCAAGCGCGTAAGCGCATATTAAACAAAATTCCCGAAAAAATCAAGTTTTTTTTAATTTTGGTTCTTAATCCGCCATCCCCCGAACACATATCCCGGTCGGACTGGTGTTGGTGGTAATGTTATCGATTGGCCGTATGTACAAGTATTTTGTACCGTATTCGTTCCATCGTCCCAATTTATCGTTATCGTATTTGGTTCATAGACCGCATACATTTTTTTCGGAAAATTCGCCGCACATATATTATTCATCGTGTTGGTTTCAATATTCCCAAATTCCAAACCTTGGAATTTATCTGTGTTAAAAATATATGTTCCCCC
>CACZJK010000007.1:0-13778 GCA_902781465.1 uncultured Pseudomonadota bacterium | reverse complement strand
ATCCGTATTCGCAGGCAGATAATAACCAGATGCACAATCATAAGTATTGATTTCGTACACCGCAAAATATTTACTGACACCCGTATCACACATCATTTCCGCAAATGATGGTTGTGTAAGTAATAAAGATAATAATAAAATTTTTTTCATGATGTTTCCTTATTCCAGAGTCTAAGTTCTCCCCCCGTGGGGGAGTGCGGCACAGCCGGAGGGGGGTTGAGTTTTGTTCCAGTATTTCGTTATTTTGAATGTACCAGATTGCCCCCTCCATTCGCCGTCGCCAAGGCTATGGCGGAACAAGCCCTGCGGGTTCCCCTCCCCATGGGGACGGAACCTGGGTTATTCCCCAACAACAGGTCCGGCGACACCAATTTTCACCGATGCATCAGCAAGGATTGAAAATTGAGTGCCCACCGTAGCGTTTCGCGAAGGCGGGTTTGTTTGTTATTGTCCTCCTATGATTGGACCCGCGATGAATTGACCAGTGCCGGCGTTGTAATAGAATTTCTTTTCGACTTTATCAAACATACATGGGGTGCCGTCGCCGTCAAGAACTGGGATAAAATCGCGTACAAGAGTGTTATCTTGCCAAATTTTTGCATAAAACATTTTTGCTATAGAGTTTTCTACTGCATAACTTTGGTTATCGGATATCACGGCGTGTCCGGCAAATAAGTACAAAGAAACCGACGACATATAAACACCGCTTTGGGTATATGTATTTGTTATATTTAACGTTTCATTGTTTTGTATTATTTCTGCTTGTGTTGGCATAACATATATGGATGCAGTGATTATATCGTTTACTCTGCACACTGCCCCTGTTATATGATAGCTATTAAAATAGTAGACACAAGCATTGCCCGAAATAGTTAGTGGCGCGAAATATGAGTTTGGGCCAATATATGCTGATGAAACTCCTGCAATATCTTGCGTTGCGCCTGATAATAATTGTACACGTATTTCAAATTTTGTTCCGATGTTCGGAACATACCCCGTATCAATCCATTGCGTCCCCGTAGATTCCAAATATTCGATTCGTGTGTATTCTGGTTTCCACTTCTTAAAATGATACCCGAATTTGGCTGGTGCTGTTGGTGGGGTTATGTTATCACCCGATTCGCATGTTGTGGTTGAAAGTAATGTATCGCCAACATACCATTCTATGGTATGTGCAAATGCAACACTGCAAAATAATATTGATAATAAAAAAACGATTCGTTTCATATTTTTCCTCCCGTTTCTTTGTCATTCCGAGGAAGCCCAAAGTGCTGACGTGGAAATCCAATGTGGATCCTCACGCGAACTTGCGTTCGCTCAGGATGACACCACTGCGTGGTTAAAAATTCCTGTAACCGCCCGTTAATCTCGGTTTATGTTCGTCTTTTTATTCCTATACCAACAAACAAAAACCGCACTTATAATCAAAGGCGGTTGGAGGCTAGAAACAATATAAGTAGAAATTGTGTGTCTTATTCAATATATTCGACAACCCTCCAACCATAAGTTGGAGATTATTTCGTCAATCTTAGACGCTACTTATTCAGGCTTCTAGACCTCACCGACAAAACTCTTGCCGACAGTATTATTCTAACAAATATCTTATATTAAAGAAAGTGAAAAATTATTCCGTTTTTGATGTAATTAAAAATCCCCGCGGGATTGCGGGGGATTTTTTAATCTGCTGATTTTTTATGCATCAAATCAAAGTTATGTATATAACTGAACGATATACCGATTGATGTGTTTGAACCGTAATCAATGGCCTGGCGCGAATGGGCGCGACGATATTTTACGTATGGTCCCATTGTCAAATCGCCCCAGATATTTGTATCCAAACGCGCAACAGCCAAGAAATCATAGGTTAAATCTTCGCCAACATATTGCGAATAAGACAGATATTTTCTGTAATACCCATCCGAAGTAAATTTGACGCCTTCGCGCAGTTTATAATCTATTCGCCACCCTGCTTCGGCCGCGGACTTGCTGACTTTCGCATCAGAATACGTGAAATCGTATTCATATACGCCAACGATATACAAACTTTTGATAATATCGTGATCGAACAATGCAAAACCTGCATTAGGACGCAAAACATTACGACGTGGATCGCCCGCAAATTCTGTTTCGTATTGACCACGAACGATTGGCCCCAGTTTGAAAGAATCAAAATCCCAACATGCATACGCTAAATCAGACGACAGCAATATTTTATCTGCGCTTTCGTCAATGGTTTTGGAACCGTCTTGGTTTGTGATGCTCTGTTTTCCGTATTCCATAAACAGCGAATTATCCCATTTGAATCGATCAAACCCGTATTCAAGCGCGACATCAAAGATGCCTTTCAAATCTTGCTGGTCCGAAGCCTTTAATGCCGCCACAGAAGAATTTTGATATTCTGTTGAATTCTTCATATCAGTCTTGGTCCAATCAAAACCAATTCGACGAACATTAAAATTAAACTTGGTTTCATTTGGTGAATCATCAGCCACCGCAATCATTGGCATAATCAAAGCCAAAGCAAATAATAGTTTTTTCATAAAACGCCCCTATTTCCAAATCTGTAAAACGCCATCATTATCGGCATATTTCCACCCAGCACTACGAACCGCCGCTGTAAATTTAGTCCGATAAGACAAAGGAAGTTTCGCAATAACTTGATTTCCCTTCATCGATTGGGTTTCCAATTCAAAGTTAGCCTCGCGCACGATGCGTTTCAATTCAGACCAATCTTGGATACCATTTGGCAAGACAATTACCAATGTGAATTTTTCATCGCTTTCGGTCAAAGGCACCCAATTTTCAACTGCGTTTTCGTTCAGCCATTTTTTAACTGCTTCATTATCAAGGTTCATCGTGATTTTTGCAGAATAATCTGTTGTTGACATTTGTTCATTAGAAACACTGGTCGAAACAATCAAATTCATCAAATCATCACTGGATGTTTTTTCAATCAATTCCACCAAAGATTCTTTATTCGAATACTGGGATAAAACTATCGTCAAAATCTGACGACGCGCAGAATTCAAAGCGTTGATTTTCGCATTTGCCGCGGTATCGCTGTTTTCGTTCACAGACACAGTCCCTGACAAAGTCATCGCAACACAATCCAGCGCAAGACCTATCGCAACAATCGCACCAACACAAACTTTTTTCAGTAAAACTTTCACTTTCTGCACCCTTAGAATTTTACGCTGACCCCGGCACGAATTCCCATTGCGGAATAGATAGATTTTATTTCATCTTTGCTTTCCAATTTCCAACCTTGGTCCTTGTAAGAACTTAAAGTTTCCACTTCATCTTGGTATAATGCTAAATTGCCGTTTGCAACCAATGTATCATAGTTTGCTTCGATATATGCGGTATATGAATCCAGTAATTTCTGATAATATGATGAATTCAAATACGTTGTCGCATCTGCGCCATTTATTTGATAGTAATCATAAGTCAATCCCAAAGTGAACATTGTGCTGGCTGTAATCGCAGTTGACCACATCGCATTTAATCCCAAATGATAGGCGTCACCAAATTTACCTTTGTCTTCGACACTGGTCGGATGCGCCCAATCGATACGATATGGTTGGTCGCCCTTGGAATCATAGATTGGCAAACCAAATTCAACGCCCATATTGATTAAATTATTATCATTTATCGCATATTCCATATCTAATGCGACATAAGGGCCCGCCCATTCTGTTTCGTATTTATGCGAAGTCCCATTTTGAGAATAATAATAAGTATCACCAACATCTATTGATACAGACGCCGCATTTGCCGGAATTCCACTGAAAACAATATCGGTCAAAGAACCGTCTTCGCGTTCTTCACGTCCTGTGACCGCAGTCCCCAGGCTGGCACCACTGGCATCAAAGAATTCAAACAAAATAAATGGATCACATTGTGTTTCACCATTAACAGAAATACAATTCACATACGGATGTGACGCATTACCAACAAACACATCCATTGTCAAACCGCTGTTCTGTTTAGTTGTCAATTCATATTTGAAATAACGATAACCAATAGATGGAGTGACTTTCAAATTTCCCCATTTAACAAAATCTGTCAAACCCAAACCCGCATGAAAGCCCATCTGGGAACCACCTTCACTGGTTCCAACACTCATTGCATAACCTAATTGGTTTCCTTCGACCCATTGTTGACTGCCGTATGCACCATTAGAAATATCGTCATCAATCATAGATGTTTCGCCAGATTGCTTTCCATAACTGGCCCCAAAATTGATTTGCATTGGTGTTTGGGTATCAAAATAATATGTTCCTTCGCCACTTAAAACATTCCAGGCCAACCCGTCATAGCGCAATTTAGAACCGGCTTTTTTCATTTCCAAATCCCAATTCGCAAATTCATGAGATAAGGACGCAGTGATTTGGAATCCTTGTTTTTTATCGGCTGACTTTTGTTTCGCAGACGCCTTTTTCGTCACACGTGTTGTGGTATTACGAACAACCATAGATTGATTTTGACCATATCCGCGTCCGGCACCATAACTGTTGTAATAGCCACCGCCATAACGTTGCGGACTTTGGTACAAATCACCGTTATAGTAAGTTCCCGCAGCCCCCGCAATTACAGGCATCATAGCGATTAAACTGACGCTTAACATGGACAAGGTTATTTTTCTCATATTATCTTCCTTTGATTTATTTTTTCACATTATAACATAAAAAGGTTGAAAAAAAAATAGTTTTATAATATGCTCTTGGACAAATGCGATCGTGGCGGAATTGGTATACGCGCAGCACTAAGGATGCTGTGGAGAAATCCTTGGGGGTTCAAGTCCCCCCGGTCGCACCACCCTTCGCGTCTGCGACGCTTCGGGTGGCAAGCCACACGCAACAATCACCCCGCATATATTTTTTAAGTCCTTTACTTTTCAGGCAACATATTTTATAATAACTGTGAATCCAATGGGAATTGGGTTCGGGTCTTTCAAACCCAAACAATGCGGCGCAATTGTGTCGTAATCCGATAAAAGGTGCAAAACACCATTATGCCTGACCTGTGGTCGGGTGTCCGTTGTTATATAAGAAGGGAAACCTGAAAGCGCGGGATCTTCATTGTTTGATTTGAAACCACCCGACCGCCCTTTGGACGGTCTTTTTTCGCACCAAAGTGAAGGAAACAATGAAAAAGTTTTTAATGTTATTATCAATATTGTGTTGTGGCGCATACGCTGACACAATAAACCTGCATTGGTTAAATGAAGATGGAACAACATACCAAAATTCAACCTGCACTGTTGATAGTGATTTAAATATACCCACCACCCCACCAACAAAATATGGTTATACATTTACTGGGTGGAAAATAGCAAATTATATACCGATTGAATACCTTGAAAGCACAGGAACACAATGGATTGACACAGGAGTTGTCCCGACAAATACTACAAGTATAGATTTTGAATTTGCGTATACTGTTTTAAATGGCAACCAAGTTATATTTGGATCAAGAACAAAAGATGATTGGTATAATTCAAATGATCAAATGTTTATCTCTTGTTCTAATTATTCTGATGGTATCTACATGTTTTCTGGAACATCAAAAGTTAAAGCACTGTCTGGACCAATATCGGGAAACACGTTTTATAAAATTGTTGTGAATAATAGTAGTGCAACAAGCACATCAACACAGCCCATATCTTTGTATGCGCTAAATGATAAAGGAACTTTTTTGGCTCATGGAAAAATAAAAATGAAATATGTAAAAATCTATGACAATGATATTCTTATCCGCGACTTTATACCTGTTCTTGATTATAACGGTGTTCCGTGTATGTATGACAAAGTCGAAGGTAAATTTTATTACAACCAAGGAACAGGCCAATTTATCGCAGGGCCGGTATTACAATGAAACATAAGTACTTATTATTTTTAATAATACCAGTATCTGCATTTGCGGATGATTTGATTATATCTAATGTTCCAAATGGTTGTTCGTCTGATTTAAACACAGATACTATTATGTTGGCTAACTTTACCCCTAATCAATATCAATGTAATTCTGGTTATTATGTTCCGGCAAATAATGATGGTTGTGTTATATGCCCTGAATATTATGATTGTAATGGTGGCAATTTTACTTTTAACGAAACAGATACCCAGGGTGCAAAATTCAAAACACTTATCACAAAAGATATAACAAACGGTTGCAGGACAGATTTTACAAAATCATTAAATAATACCGCAAATATAAGCCCTGTATTCACCCCAAACATTCATACTTGTTTGCCAGGGTATTATTTGCCGGCAAATGTAGATGGTTGCACGATATGCCCAAACGATAATTATTGTGTTGGTGGGACTTATACTTTTAATGAAACTGTTGACCAAGGAATTATGCCCTGCCCGGTTGAACATCCTTTCGCGCCAGCCGGTATGTGGCTGTCAAGTCAATGCGGGCGTAAATTACATATTGGGGACGATGTTATTTATATGCATCAAACGCCTGCAAATCCAAGCGAACACAGGCTTTTTATCAAAATCGTCAATGATATTTATTCTGCGAATATGAGTGCGAAAGCAAATGGCGTTCAACCTATGTCCATAAATGCAAATCGTTCTTTAAATGTGATGTTTAATGGCATCGAATATTTTGTTCACGATGATTCAATAAAAAACTAATAAAAAATTCATTTTCCACTTGCCCACAAAATCATAAATTTGCTAACATAAACCTAAGGAATGAAAAGGATAATACTGTTTTTTGCTGTATGCCTTGGTTTGTCTGTATCCCAGACGACATTTGCCAACGATGCAGAAATGGCGCGCGCGGCATCAAAACGCGGAACAACACAAACTGTTTCAACAACCCAATCTGCTACACGTTCTGTGACGGCCGGCACAAAAAGACAAGACAATTCAACAAACGCCCATAAAAACACCAGAACGGCAACAAAACCGCAACAGCGCATCGTATCAAGAAGCACTCAACCACAACAAAATGTTAAACCACGCGAAACAACTGTTAAACAGGCACAAACCGCAAAACGCGTTTCTGCGGTATCACGCGCGGCATCTGCACGGACGGTAAATTCGCGTCCTGTTGAATCAAGAACCGGCGCAACACGTTCTGCCACAATCGCAACAAAGCGTATAAGCCGTGCGGCAGAATTAGATAACGAAAAAATAACAAATATAAAATCTTTGAATTTCTCTAAGTGCAAAACAGTGTACTATGAATGCATGGATGAATTTTGCGCAAACAAAGATGCTAATTTACGCAGATGTGCTTGTTCTTCGCGAATTCACGAATTTGACGATATCAAAAAACAACTCAGCAATGCCGAAGATAAAATGTTGGATTTCAACCAACGCTTGCTGACTGTCAATCTGGACAAAGAAGATGCGGCCGCAATTAATGTCGCAACCGAAGGCGAACTGGCTTTTGAAAAGAAAGACACAACAGAATCTGAAAAACTTTTACAGAAAATAACCAGCACATTAAATAATTCTGGCGATTCTAAAATCAACAATAACTTGTCTGCTATTTCTTTATCTTTGGATATGGATTCGGCTTGGGACAGCGTTGATTCTATGTCTGGGGTTGCAACGGCTTCCAAAAACGGTGTTGAATTGTATAATGCGGCCCGCCCTGTATGTATCGAAATGGCGCGCGAGGTTTGCAACGATGAAGAATTGGACATCGCACAAAATGGTTATAAACTGACCATACAACAAGATTGTGATACCGTCGCGAAATCTTATAAAACCCAATACAACAGCGCAATGGATAAAATACACGAAAGTGCGGCCTTGCTTGATATATCGCGACTGAACGTTCATCAGCAACGAAACAGCGATGATACTTTGACCTGCAAGAAAAAAATACTGACACAATTATCTGATACCAGTGTTTGCGGTGCCAATTTATATAAATGTTTGGACACAAGCGGACAATATATCGACCCTTCAACTGGCTCGGCATTTTTATCAGAAAATCTGTACGAATTGGCCAACCTGTTAAAAGAACCAGGCACAGATGAAAAATGGTCTGGCATCAGTCAGAACGAAAAATTCGTGAATTACCTGAATTCAAAAAAAGAATTTCTGAAACCTGCCATGGAACAATGTCGCGATATATCAGACACCGTATGGAAGGAATTCTTGGATGATGCTTTGGCACAAATAAAATTGGCACAAAATGCCAAGCTGGAAGAAATCAGACGCAGTTGCACATCATTGGTCACAGACTGTAAAACAAAGGCCTTGGAAGATTTGTCTGATTTTGATGCGCGCGCACTTTCAACTTTCAGCATAAGCGCAGACAAGACAGTAAATAATATGTGTGCACAAATCACAGATTCTTGCGGTGCACTTATGGAAAAGACTGGTTTTTCAACAGACTGGGCAGACGGTATGTCTGGAATTGCAACAGATACAACCAAACAAAAAGTCTTTGAAACATGTATGAATGTTGGACGCGATTGTATCGTCCAACAATGTAATGGAACATCTGGAAACTTCGCACTATGCCAAGATGAAACTTCTGATATTCGCATAAGACTTTTAAGCAGTCCTAACACGTGCATTGACCAAATCGAAAAATGTATTGCTGATGCAGACGACACGACAGATAACAATATATTAAATGCTATTTGGGGAAGTTGTGAAAACGGAAAAATTAAAACTGGCGACAATTTGTTATCCTGGTTCGCAACAAATACCGGTTCAACCAGTTGTAATGTAAGTGGTTGCAAAGAAGGATACTCTATGCAAAATGGCATTTGCGAAAAAATCATTTCTGAAACAACAACAGATGGAATACCCGCAACAAATTCAAAACAAATTATCAATGTAGCAAACAATATTACAAATTATTGTTCGACCGAGGTTTTGGATATATACGGTAATTGCTGCACACAAAACACTGTCAGAGATAAAAGCACCGGTATATGCGTTCCAAACGGATGGCAGGCCGTACGTTTGTATAATATGTCCTGCACTGCGAAAAACGAAAACAATCAAATTGTCGATAATTATCTTTGCCCTGTTTCTGGTAATTTGACATTGTATTGTGTGACGAATTCAAAATCTAATAAACCTGTCATATATTACAGTCAATATGCAGAATACGCGTGCGGGACAGATTCAAACGGTATGTGGCTGATTGTTGATGAAAACGGAAATTATTTCAAGGCAGATAAAGATAACAGAAATACTGCCCCAAGACCTGTTATGTATTATAAAACAGCCAGCAGTTCCAAATGTGAATACAAATACAATTCAAACTGGGGTTGGTCTGACGCATCGTGCACTGTTGACACACATCCAACGACCAATGAATTCTTAATAGAATATAAATTTAATTAATCTTGATTGATTGAATCACAGATTTAATTTCTTTTAACTGTTCAGCGTCAAATTTACCCAACACCCAATCAGATGGATTTATTGGGCTGTTGAAATCACGCGGATGCCCAATCCCGATTCGAATACGACGATATTCATTGCCACAACTTGCATCTATGGATTTGATACCATTATGGCCGGCACTGCTGCCCCCTATTTTTTCACGTTTGGTTCCGACTTTCAAATCCATATCATCATGAATTACTATCAAATTTTCCATTGGGATTTTATAAAATGCCATCAAAGGAGCAACCGCAGAACCACTGTTATTCATAAAGGTTTGCGGTTTTACTAATATAACGCGCACACCGTCGATTTCGGCGCGTGTGGTAAGTGCGTTTTTCTCTTTTTTCCATACAGAATCTGCCGGGGCAATCGCATCAATCGCCATAAAGCCAACATTATGACGCGTCAAAGCATATTCGTCACCCGGATTTCCCAAACCGACTATTAAAACAGGTTTATTTTCTTGCATGTTTATTCCTTTGTTTTATACTATAATATCATATAAAGGAGAAAAATATGAAAATAAATTCATTATCTTTAATTTCTGTTGTATCTGTATTGACTTTGGCTTCTAATGCGAACGCTGGGGTTATGGCTGATTTTTATGTTGGTGGTATGGTTGGCGCAGGCGGACAAACATTGTTTGCACAACATAAAAATGAAACAGATCCGTCCCAAATGTTTGGTGCTGTTGCCGGTATGGATTTACCAATATTCAGAATCGAAGGTGAATATGATTACTTTACTTCTTCTGATTTAGACACAAATGCAGCAATGGTTAATTTGTATGCTAAAATGCCATCTACTGTTATTTTGCCTTACTTTGGTGCCGGTGTTGGTATGGTATTTGGTGGCAAACAAACAATTGAAGAAAACAATGTAAAGACAGAATATAAAATAGATTCAACTGCGGCTTATCAGGCAATGTTGGGTGCAACTATCGACATTTTGAAATTGCCAATCAAATTCGATATTGAAGGCCGCGTATTATACGCACCAGATCTTTATAAAGAAGCCGGCTTGTCACCAGATATGTTACAATACGGCGTTCGTGCGAAAATGCGTTATATATTCTAAGGATATAAATGATAACATTAATTGACGGAAATTCACTGGTATTTCGCGCTTATTATGGCGTTCATGGTAATTTGACCCGATCTGACGGGATGGCTGTGGGCGCCGTATATGGCTTTTTCAATATGGTTTTACCGATATTGGCATCTGCAAAGCCAGATGATTCTGTCATATGTGTTTTTGATGCATCACGAATAAGTTTCCGTCAAGATATATATAAAGAATACAAGGCCAATCGTTCTGAAACGCCGGCTGATTTAATTACACAAAGTGAATTGATTCGAATCGGCTTGCACGATATGGGCGTTCCTGTTCTTTGTATTCCAGGGGTTGAGGCTGATGATGTTATCGCAACAATAGCAACACAAAATTGTGGCAATGTCGGTGGCACACGAATTATAACCAGCGATAAAGATTTGATGCAGTTGGTATCTGATTGTGTATTTCTTTATGACGGTATGAAGGAAAAAGAAATCCACGAAGCACAAGTTCTGGAAAAATTCGCGGTTAAACCAAATCAAGTTATCGATGTCCAATCATTGATGGGCGATTCCAGTGATAATGTCCCTGGCGTTCCTGGAATTGGTCCAAAGAAAGCCGCCGAATTGATAAATGAATTTGGAACCTTGGATAATTTGTATGCGAACCTTGATGCGGTGAAAAACGAAAGAATCAGAAATTTGTTACGCGACAATCGCGACCAGGCTTACATTTCAAAACAATTGGTCACATTGAAACGCGATGTTGATTTAGAAGGCTTAAAAATCACACCGTTCTGCTTTGATAAAAATGCTGCACTGGCTTTTGTTCAAAACAAAGTTGAAAGTAAATCTTTGGTTGCAAAAATTGAGAAACTTTTCCCGGGCAACACGCAAACTTGTATTCCACAAATAAACGAATATGAAAAATCAATATGTCCGGTTGTTGATATCCCAAGCACGCCCAAAGAAACTAAAACTTTCGGCGAAATGAATATAATTACAATCAGTACCGAAGCCCAACTGGATGAATTTTTATCTCATATAAAAAATGTTATTGCCTTTGATACAGAAACCACAGGATTAAATCAAATCAGCGATAAAATCGTCGGATTATCTTTGGCTTATGATGAAAAGCATGGCGCATATATACCAATCCGACACATAACAAAATCTATGGATTTATTTGGTAGTGATTCGGTGGCACCAAACCAGTTGCCAATTGATACAGTCTATAAAAAACTTTGGCCAATATTCACAAACCCAAACATAGTAAAAGTTGCGCATAATCTGAAATACGATTTACATATATTAAATAATATGGGTTGGGACATAACAAAGATAAGTCCGATTGATGACACTATGTTATTGTCGTATGCGCTAAACGGAACACTGCATGGACATAGCTTGGATGAATTGGCTGAAAAATATTTAGGACACACAGATATAAAGTTTGACGATTTATTTGATGCAAAGGCCAAAGATAACGATAAACATTTTGAAACATTGCCGATTGATATAGCGACCAAGTATTCTGGCGAAGATTCAATTGTATGTATGGCGCTTTATAATTTATTCAGACCTAAATTAGACGCGAACGGAAAACTGCGCGAATTGTATGAAACTTGCGATATAGCACTTTGCCCTATTTTGTGTTTAATGGAAAAATACGGAATTGCCGTCAATCGCGACAGATTGAATCAATTATCGTCTGTATTTCACAAACAATTGGAACAATTAGAATCAGAAATCTATCAATTGGCCGGCCACGAATTTAACGTGGGCAGTCCGAAACAATTGGCGTCTGTTTTATTCGAAGAATTACAATTGCCAAGTGGTAAAAAACAATCAACAGATGCGACAACACTTAATGATTTAATAGACGCTCATCCTGTTATTGAAAAAATATTAAATTGGCGTTCGATTTCAAAATTGGCCAGTACTTATGCAGACGCACTGCCACACCAGATTGCAAATGACGGACGCATACATACTACATTTTTACAAACCAGTACGAACACAGGCCGACTTTCCAGTCGCAATCCAAATTTGCAAAATATTCCGATAAAAACCGAATTGGGCGAAGAAATCAGAAAATGCTTTGTTGCCGAACCTGGCAAAACTTTAATCTCGGTCGATTATTCTCAAATTCAGTTGCGCTTGCTGGCCGAAGTCGCAAATGTAGAAATGTTCAAAGAAACATTTAATGCCGGATTGGACATCCACGAACAGACCGCGCGCAAGATATTTAATATTCCGCAAAATGCACCTGTGCCAAAAGATTTACGTCGCGCGGCCAAGACAATTAACTTTTCTATTATTTATGGAATATCCGCTTTTGGATTGGCCAATCAATTAAATATAAGCCGAGAAGAAGCCAAAAAGATTATCGATTCTTATATGGGCGGTCTGCCTGAAATCAAAGAATACATCGATTACATCACTGATTTTGTATTAAAGAATCATTTTGTTTATACCCCATGGGGACGCAGAATCGAAATACCAGAGGCTGCCAATTCCCGTATGCGTGGCTATGCGGTGCGTGCCGCAATCAATGCACCAATCCAAGGATTCGAAGCAGACATTGTTCGTCGTGCAATGGTAAATGTTTATAACAACATCGTTGTTCCAAACACCGATAAAATCAAAATGATTTTACAGGTTCACGATGAAATTATATTTGAATGCGACGAAGATGCGGCACAACATTTCGCAAATCTGATAAAAACAGAAATGGAAAACGTGACAAAATTGTCCATACCATTATTGGCCGAATCCATAATTTCCCCGGTTTGGGATAAATAAGATTTAATTTTGGTTCTTTACCCGCCATCCCCCAAATACATACCCCGGGCGAACAGGTGTTGGTGGTAATGTTATTGATTGTCCGTATAAACAGGTATTTTGGGTAATATTTGTCCCATCATCCCAGTTTATTGTTATCGTATGTGGACGAAATACTGCACGTAAAATAACCGGCGCATTTGATGCACATATATTATTCATATTATTTGTTATTGGGGTTGTGTATTCTGCGCCCTGGAATATATCGGGATTATAACTGTACGTTCCACCATTACACACATAACCACTTGGGCATAATTCACAAGACAAAGCATTGGCGGGTAAATAATAACCATTTGCACAAGTTGCAGTATGTGGTATAAATTTTGCACGATACATATACATATCATCACAACCTGATACAATATCATTTGTGATATATTCCGCATATACCGGTTGTATAAACAGTAAAGATAATAATAAAATTTTTTTCATTGTTTGTTTCACTTTGTTTTAAGAGAGTTGTCATTCCGAGGAATAAAATTAACAACGAGTTTCGGTG
>CACZJK010000006.1 GCA_902781465.1 uncultured Pseudomonadota bacterium | reverse complement strand
CAATTTGCTGCAGCCAGAGAATGTTTGATTAAACATAGACTGTGCCGGGGCACCCTTTATCCCCGCAAACAGGTTTGCCGGTATTGTTCCCGTCAATCCTCTGCAGTTATAGAATGTTTGATAAAATCTTGGTTGGCCGCCCATACCACTTGGTGGATTTGTGACGGTTCCAAATATTGCGCCCAATGATCCATATATTGATGCGACCTTTTTGGCATTTGTTAAATCGGTATAAAAACTTATTGCGGCAATATTGGTTGATGTTGAATATCCGGTTGCGGTTCCATCAAACAATATTGTTTGAACGGCACTGGTTTCCCATGTGCATGTATATGTGACATTTGTTGTATCCGATTTTGTAATTGTTGTTCCGGATGCGCCGGTGCCACTTAAATTTCCACCATTTCCACAATCAATTGTAAATGTCCCCGCCGCAGATATAGTAAAATCGAAAGAATTCGTTGATGTGGTTTTCAATGCAAATTTACCGGTATAACATGTGCCACCAACATCCACCATCCCAGATGCACAATCCGCAAACGAATCGGTTGTAAATATTCCGCCGACCGCAATTATGACAACGAATAAAAAAGTTTTCAAAAACCTGGCAATTGTCCCCATTTTCTCCTTCCTTTTTTTGGCTTTTCTTTCCTATACCAACAAACAAAAACCGCGCTTATAATCAAGGCGGTTGGAGGTTAGAGACAATTCTTACAGCTAAAATTGTGCCAATATTCTACCAAACGGTATTATTTTTGGTCCCTCCAACCACAAATGGATTGGAGATACACATCAGAATCTGACGACTGTAATACAAGAGGTCTCTACACCCCATCAGCAAAACTCTTGCTGACAAGTTTATTTTATCAAAAATCGAAAATATATTGCAAGCAAAAAAAAGCCCCAATCACTGGGGCTTTTTTCTCTATTTCAAAACAAAATGAACGCTGTATTGTGGTTTTTTGTCGGCACCTAAACTTGCACGAACAACTTTGTTCGATGCAACCTGGACGGCCTTGTACAAATTATCACGATTCTTGCGTTCTGTTTTGGTCAATTTATCAATGGCGTTTGTGATTTCTATTTGAATTTGACGCTTCATAAACCCTGTATCGTCAGATTCAAAGATACCTGCACTGGAAACCTCTGGCACACCTTTTAAGAAACCACGTTTGTCGATTGGTAATGTGACGAATATCGCACCGTTGGACGCAATCTTTTTACGTGTTTTATACACAGGGTCGTCCGCACTGCGTTCTGTTTCGCCTTCCATAACAACAAAGCCGGTTGGGATAGATTCACAAACGTATGGTTCTGTGCCGTCTTTCAAGGCAATTATGTCGCCATTGTGAACTATCATCATATGTTTTGCGCCACCGCGTTCCATCGCCATTTTGCCGTTTAACATTTCAGATATAAATTCACCATGCATTGGTATAGAAACCTGTGGATGAACCATATCATAAAATCTTTCCAATTCTGGACGCCCCGCGTGGCCAGATGCGTGCAAGTTATCGGTGTCAAAGATAGTATAAGTTTTGATACCCATACGTGCCAATTTATTATAAAGATACGAAACTTCTTGTTCGCGGCCAGGAATAATAATCGCACTGAAAATAACTGTGTCAGTTGGCATCAGTTTCAATTCTTTTACGTGACCGTTGCAAAGACGTGTAAGCATGGCAAACTTTTCACCCTGGGAACCAGTCAAGAATATAGCCTGTTTTTCGGCCGGCAAATCTTTGATTTCGTCAAAAGTGTAAACATCATCTTTGTTCAAATAGCCATATTCGATACCGATTTCGCGGAATTCTGGCAAACCTACATAAGGCACAGGATTTGGATTACTGCGTTCTTTGATACAAGCCACCCTGCCCGCTGCTTTTGCGGCTTCGGCGAACATTTTAATACGCGCCAAACTGCGTGAATAGCCGGTCACCAACACACGACCAGGTGCTTTTTTCATCAATTCTGTTAAAGTATTACGAACTTGAATTTCTGTTGTTTGTGGTGTTTGTCTTTCTGCGGATGTAGAATCACACACACACGCCAATAATTTAGGATCAGAACCAATTTCGCTTAAACGCGCATAATTAGTTTTTGGTTCAATTGGGTTGTCATCATTGAAAGTCCAGTCCCCAGTATGCAAGATTTTACCCGCCGGGGTTTTAATTATTAACATTTGTGCTTCTGGGATTGAGTGCGACACATGGAAAGTTTCGACCACAAATGGGTCTAACTTTAATTCTGCCCCATTTGCATCAAATTCGATGATATCTTTTTCTGGGTTATAATCTAATTCGATACCGTCAAAAGTACGACGCAAGATTTCCGCCGGGAAACGTGTGCAATAAATTGGTTTTCTGAACTTTGGCCAAACGAATTTCAATGCACCAATATGATCTTCGTGTCCATGAGTTATAACAAAACCCAAAACATCTTTTTTATGCTTTTCCAACCAAGATGTATCGCAATATTGAACATCGCCTGCCCCGATTTCTTCTTCCAAGAAACCCATACCGCAATCAACGATTAAATATTTACCTTTGTATTTATAGACATACATATTTTGGCCAACGTGTTCCAATCCGCCAAGTGCCATAAAATACATTTTATCGTCGTTTTTATCACTTTCGTGTGCCGGTTTATCAGCAATTTTTGCAGTTTTTGTAGTCTTTGCGACTTTTTCAGTCTTTTTCTTTGTTTTTTTAGTCAATTTTTCTTTTATTTTTTCTTTTAATTTTACCATTTAAAATCCTTTTTAAGAGTTTCTGTTTGCACACCCGACTGAATTCATTGTCAATAAAGACATTGCTTTATTCATAGTGAATCTTTTGGGTGTGCGGCCTTATGTTCCGTATTACCAAGGAACAAACAAAGACATTTTGCAAATGTCTAAATTTTTAATCATATATTTATGTTATATCTAACCAAAGATAAAATCAAGGTGTATTTTGAATATATCTTGACAAAGACTATGTTTGTGCTAAATTTGAGTCTATAACAAAAAATGGATATAAAATGTATGTAGTAAAAAAAAGATTACAACGCGCAAAACAACAATTTAAACGCGACAATGAATTTGGATTTCCTTATAACAAATCTGATGTTGAACCTAAACAACGCAAAGAATTCATCACAGCGTTGACACACAACAAAGATTTTGTTCCAACTTATACAAACAATTACGAAAAATTCAAAGGTTCTGCACGCGATATCAGAAAAAAATTCAATGCTTTTGATTATTTTTGCATTGCTATGTTTGGCGTATTTTGCGGTACTTTTTCTTATGTTGCAACAACAGCAAACGCGTCAAAATTCAACATTATTCAAAAAAACTTTAATACATCAGTTGTTCTTTTTACGCTAATTGGATTATTGGCAGGTTTAGGCATCGGCATTGGCAACCAGATAGCTTTGAATCGTGAAAACAATGATACTGATTCACTTAATATTTACAGCCGTTTAAGCGTTCGTTTGTTTGATTTGATGCACAAAAGAAACCCTGACCTGGACGAAAATATATTAAAAGCATGCAATCCAGAAATGGCGCGCGTTATTCGTGCATTGATGATTGCAAATATGACCGATGCAGATGTTCTTGAAATACAATCTGTGGCACAAAATGTCGCAAAACTTTTGCATAACATGTCAACAAACAACAAATCTTTCACAATAATACAATTGGATCGTGAATTGAAAAACGCTATGGCGATTATTGAACAAAATTTAAGCATTAATCAACCTCTTTACGATGCAATACTTGGCGTATATCGCGGCGCGATTCCTGTAAAGTTCGTATTACAAGACAAACAAAAAACACGATAAAATACTTGCTTTTTCAAAAAAGAAAGTATAAAATGAACGTCGCTGGATAACCAGAACTGAATAATCAACGGTGTCTTTTGGTCCCGTTTGAAATAAGGATTCTGTGAAATGTTCGGCACAATAAAAACCAAAACAAAAGGAAAAATATTATGGCAAGAGCTGGTGCAAAACGTAGCACACGTAAATTAAAGATTGGCCGTTCTTTGGGTGTTAACCTTTGGGGTCAGGCTAAATCTCCATTTAACAAACGCAAATATAAACCAGGACAACATGGACCAACTTCTCGTGGTTCTTCTTCGTCTGATTACGCAAAACAGATGCGCGCAAAACAGACTTTGAAAGGTTATTATGGTAATATTGGCGAAAAGAAATTCCATAAATATTATGCAGAAGCCGAAAATATGAAAGGTGACGCACCTGAAAACTTGATTGGCTTGTTGGAAAGACGTTTGGACGCAGTTGTTTATCGTTCAAAATTGGCACCTACTGTATTCGCAGCACGCCAATTGGTAAGCCACGGTCATATTTATGTTAACGGCAAACGCGTTAAAATTGCTTCTTATCGTGTAAACCCAGGCGATGTTATCACTGTTTCCGAAAAAGCAAAACAAATGCCTTTGGTCGTATTGGCTTTGGAATCTGGCGAACGCAACTTCCCAGACTATATCACAGTAGACAGTGCAAACTTCACTGCGACATTTACTCGTGTTCCAGCATTCGAAGACGTTCCATATCCTGTTCAAATGCAACCGGAATTGGTCGTCGAATTCTATTCTCGTTAATGTGAATACGTTCGATTTAAAATCCCGCATATTCGCGGGATTTTTTATTGCTTTTGCAACCAAATATTGATATAATTTGCTTGATAAAAAGGTATATAAAATGGATGATAAAATTGTTTTAACAGGAATTCGCCCTACTGGTCCCTTGCACATCGGCCATCTTTGTGGTGCATTGTACAATAATGTCTCGATTCAAAACAAACAAGACTATAAACATATGTATGGTATGATTGCAGATGCCCAGGGATTAACCGATAATTTCGATGATCCTGATAAAGTGCGCAATAATGTAATCGAAGTCGCATTGGATATGTTGGCGGTTGGATACGATCCAGAAAAAACAACTGTTTTTATTCAATCTGAAATACCAGAATTAACAGAATTAACTTTCTATTATATGAATTTGGTAACATTGGCACGTTTGCAACGCAACCCAACGGTGAAAAATGAAATTGGTCAAAAAGAAAAGTTTGCTAATGGACTGCCTGTTGGTTTTTTAACATACCCTATATCCCAAGCAGCAGACATAACCGCTTTCAAAGCAACAATTGTTCCTGGGGGCGAAGATCAGGCACCGATGATAGAACAAACAAATGAAATCGTGCACAAGTTTAATTCTATTTATGCTCCGGTCTTGAAACCTGTAAAAATTATAGTTCCTGAATCAAATTTAGCCGCGCGTTTACCAGGAACAGACGGAAACGCAAAAATGGGAAAATCATTAAACAATTGCATTTATTTAAAAGATTCTGCTGACACTATTGCTGCACAGGTAAAATCTATGTTCACAGATCCAAATCATTTACGTGTTGAAGATCCAGGGAATACGAAAGATAATCCTGTGTTTATATACCTGTCTGTTTTTGCAAAACCGGAACACTTTGCCGCATTTATGCCAGATTACGCAAATTACGAAGAATTGGCCGCACACTATGAACGCGGTGGACTGGGTGACGTAAAAGTAAAAAAGTTTTTGAATGATGTTTTACAAGAAACATTGCGCCCTATTCGTGAAAAACGCGAACTGTTGGCTCGCGACCCGGCATCAGTTATGGAAATTTTGCGCGTTGGAACTCAAAAAGCACGTGCAGTTGCCACAGAAACTTTGTCAGAAGTAAAACACGCAATGAAACTGGATTATTTCGATTAGTTTATATACAGGAGAGAGAGATGAAAAAATATGCAATATGGATTTTGTCTGTTATTGGTGTTGGTGCGGTTGCATCGTTGGCTTTGGATTTTGCAAGACAGCCTGGTGAAGTTCGCAAGATTAATGTAAATGGCGAATGTTTAACATCTGTTGCAAAAGACAGAACAGCAATCACGTTGCGCGTGACAACGCTTGATAAAAACGCCGCAGTTTCAATGAAAAAAGCAACAGAAAAAGTTGCTGCAATAACCGATTATCTGAAAACAATCAATGTAAAAATGCAGACGACAGAATTTGATTCATATGAAAAAACAGAATGGAATCATGACCTGCAAAAATCAATCAGTTTAGGCACTGAAACGCGTATTGCAATAGAAGTTTCTGCAAAGAACCCTGAAATTATCGAAGAAGTATTAAACAAATTCGCAGGCGATGAAGATGTTTATACTGAAAACTTACGTATGTTCACATCTGCCGAAGCAATGAAACCAGCACTGGATAAATGTTTATCTGTCGCATTAGATGATGCACGCACACGTGCAAACGCCCTTGTTTCTGGTGATAAATTAAAGGCTGGAAAATTGTTATCTGTTTCATACGACAATATATCGTACGGCGAAAGACCAACCGCAAACTATCGTTTAATGGCTGTGTCTGCCAAGGCCGCCGGGGCATCATTTGATACATCAGGCAGTATTGTTGGCAAAGACACAGAAATAACAGTGACGGTTTCTGCAACTTTTGAAATAAAATGAAAGAAATAATTGGTGAATTTGTTGAATATCTGTTGAATACGAAAAATTATTCGACACATACTGCGACGGCTTATGAAAGCGACATCAGCGATTTCTTGAGATTTTTCGCACGATTTAATAATGGTACTGTTGAATTGACTGATATAGTGCGCTGTGATACTTTTGCTTTTCGTGCCTGGATGGCAGACCGTGCGAAACGCGAACTGACGCATAAATCAACGGCGCGCGCACTGTCTTCGCTGCGAACATTTTATAAATGGTTGGCACGACATAAAAATTTGCAAAACGATGCGATTGATTTAATTTCTGCACCAAAAGTTGAACGCAAATTATCAAAAGCGATTGAAACTAATGATGTTTCTGATATGCATGATGCGATACGCGCAATTGATTCAAACGAACCTTGGATTGCAGCACGCGATTGGGCTTTGGTGGTATTAATATTCGGCTGTGGCCTGCGTATAAGTGAGGCTTTATCCCTTAAAATTCAGGACGTTGCCGGCAACCCAAATTCTTTACGCATTGTCGGCAAAGGTAATAAAGAACGCATTGTTCCGGTATTGCCGGCGGTGAATATCGCAATTGAAAAATATATGCGCGTTAACCCTTTTGATAAGGGCCCAAACGAACCATTGTTTCGCAGTGTTCGCGGATTGCCTATGTCGGCACGTATGGCAGAAAAAGTTATCGAAAACCTGCGCCATTATTTACAATTGCCAGATTATGTGACACCACATGCTTTGCGACATACTTTTGCAACGGCATTATTGGCCGGCGGCGCAGATTTAAGAAGTTTGCAAGAATTACTGGGACATTCTTCCCTTTCCACCACCCAACTATATACAAAAGTAAATATGGCAGAAATTATGGACGCATATAAACACGCCCATCCATTGGCCCAAAGCGACGATTAAAAAACCACCCGAACGGGTGGTTTTTATTTATTTTTTCCAGAAAGCAAAGCCGCGTTTTTCTTTCTTTTCTTCGCGGTGTTTGCGTTCTTCACGTGCACGACGACGTTCGGCGCGACGTTCTTGAAATCTTTTTGCAGATTCTTCGTCCCTTTGTATCAATTTCAAAGTTGTGACGGATAATTTTCCATTACGAACTTCTTCTTCAAATTCTACGATATCATTTTCATTTAAAAAACGTATATCTGCTGCCTTTAATGCAGAAGAATGAACAAATACATCATCTGTATTTCCATCTTCGTTTGGTGTGTCTGGGGCAATAAAGCCAAAGCATTTCTTGCCGTTATACCATTTTACCTTTCCTTGACGCATAATAGATCCTTTTATGCTTTTGTTAATGGCTGTTGGAAACCTTAATCAACAACCTTGTTTATATTTTACCTTAAACCGCAAATAAAACGCAAGAAAAAACAAAGGGGATGAAATCCCATCCCCAGATTGCTATTTTTTATAATAACGCTGTAATTCCTTCATTATGAAATTAAAGAATTTACCCGCCATTGTATCTGTTGGAACAGACCAGTCTGCATACGAATATGGCATCGCAGCAACCAATATAAATTTAGCCATCCAACGGAATATTCGCATTTCTTGGTCTTTGGTTAATTTAGCAGGCGCATTTTGCACATAAAACACTTCGTTTTCAACCGCATTATCAACCTTTTCCAATATGGTATCCCGTATCTTTTGTGGGTAATACACAGTTGATATTTTTGGAAAACCGTCAAATAACATATCTTCGTTATCGATACTGTATAAAATATTCCAACCTATTCTGTCGAATAAATCTTCTACGCACTCGCAAATGATAGAATTATATTTCTTGATTCCTTCCAAGTGTAATGTTTCGGTTTGGTTTTCAATCTGGGCTGCAGATTTTACTTTTTTGTTTTCTGCACGTCTTGATTGTTCATAGGCCGCGTGTGTTTGATGTTCAAATTCAAAAAATGTTCGAACATTACAAATAATTTCCATTGGAATCACTTTATCAGCCGTCCCAATATTCAATATCAATTTAGCATCACGATATCCACGTGGATTGGTTATATCAAAGAATTTATCACGTACAGCAATTATCTTGTCCGGCCATTTATTACAAATACGTTCTATGAAAGTGCGCGCCTGAGGAACCAGGTCAAACAAACACTTTATGCGCCAAACGTCTTCCAGTCTTGCATAAGGTGTACGAACTTTATCCAAAGCACGAACCAAATCTGCCGATATTTTTTCGTGTCCAGAACCAATAATTCTTAATACAGTTGTGGACGCATCTGTGATAAAAGACTTTGAAAAAGTTTCGTGTATTTTATCAAAAATCGCTTTTGCAGATGCAACACGTTCTGTGCGTTCAATTACATCGTATGCTGTTTGCGCAACCTCGTTCACGTAATCGTTATAATATTTACCAGTAATTTTATCAATTGCACGCGAAACACTTTTTTGTGCACCAACGATAACCGTAACGATTGAAGATACCGCCAAGTCAATCTGATGTCCTTTGGTTGATACAAAGAACTGATTACGCATTGGGTCTTCGTCCAAACGGTGATTTACCAAGTAAGGTTCCAATGGGTTAATATCATAGATTGTAATTGGTTCATTTATCGCTGTATCAGAAGCATAATCGTATTTATGCACCGCCGCCTTTGGCGCACCAAAAGTTTTACCAATTGTCAAAAATACTTCACGAAACCAATCCATTGAATCTGTATAAAGATTCACCAAGTATTCACGCGCGGCATCATCTATGCGATTTTCCTGGTAAGCCTTTTCTATGATTTCCAGGTTTTTATCGTCATGTAATTTGGTCGCAACAAATACGTCTATGTCTTCATTATGGCCAGACATATTAAAATCCTTTTATTATTTCATTATTGGGAACAATATAACATCGCGCAATGTTGGTTGATCGAATATAATCGAAGCCAATCTGTCGACCCCCATACCTACACCAGAAATTGGTGGGAAACCGTGTTCCATAGAACGCACGAAATCATTATCCGGGTTAAAGGCTTCTTCGTCCCCGCCAGCAATATTTTTCGCCTGTTCTTCAAATGCCGCCAATTGTTGTATTGGATTCACCAATTCTGAATAACCCTTGCAAATTTCAGCACCACATACCAACAATTGGAACATATCCAAACATCTGTCGTCGCTGTCGCTGTGGCGCGCAAGTGGAACCATATATGTTGGATAGTTGTACAAGAAAGTTGGTTTAATTATATCACCGCGGATTTTGCGTTTATAGACATAGTCAACCAATGTTGGAATTGATTTCAAATCGTCCAATTCACCCGCAGGGAACATACCGTTATCTACGATTTGTTGGCGCAATTTATCTACATCGTCAAAATCAAGTATATTGCATCCGAACAATTCGTTCATTTTCGCAGTATAATCCATTGTTTCATAAGAAGAGAAATCCAACGGGGTGCCCTGATATTCGATTTGCAATGTACCACGACATTTTTGAATCAATGTTTGTATCAAATCCCAAGTAAATTGCATATTCTTTTTATAATCCCAATACGCAGCATACCATTCGACCATTGTAAATTCTTGAAGGTGCATCGCGTCCATACCTTCGTTACGAAAGTCTTTTGCAACTTCATAAACACGATCAAAACCGGCACCGATTGCCTGCTTTAAGAACAATTCTGGGGAAATACGCAACTGGAAATCAGCCTCCAAAGCATTATGGTGTGTTGTAAATGGCTTTGCCGCCGCACCAGATGCAATATTTTGCATAACAGGTGTTTCGATTTCCAAAAATCCATTTTCGTTCATAAAATCACGCCAATATTGTGTCATCTTGAAACGCCCCAGCAAAGCATTTCGTGCCTCTGGATTTGAAATGATATCAAGATATCTTTGGCGATAACGTGTTTCTGTATCTGTTAAACCATGATATTTTTCAGGTAATGGACGCAAAGCCTTGGCCAAGATTTCATATTTAGACACTTTTACCGTCAATTCGCCGGCGGTTGTATGATAAAGAGTTCCATATATACCGATAAAATCGCCAAGGTCAACATTGGCCTTCATAAACTTATAAGTTTCTTCGCCCAATTCTTCGCGGGACATAGAAAACTGAATTTCGCCTTCGATATCATAAATGCGACCAAACATCAATTTACCAAGCCATCTTAAAGCCGTCACACGACCAGCCAACACAACAGGTGTTTCATCGCCCAATTCGCGTGCTTCTTTGATAGTATGAGAACGTTCAAATTTATCTTTCCAAACGACACCATCACGTTGTTTGATATTTTCAACCTTTTGCAAGCGGGCTTCCAATTCGTTCGTAGATATATTTGTGTTTTCTGCCATTGTTTTTTCCTTTTGTAAATTTTAAAACGGACGCATACAAAGTGCGTCCGTCACAATTGTTTTGGATGGTCGCACCTTTAATTAAAAAAGCGTTTATTGTTTAATTTCATTGTTTAACCATTTTCTGATGAATATTTATAGCATAAATCTTGGAAATTTTCAACTATAAATTTCAAATTTGTTCGTTATCGTCGCAATCTGAAATTTCCCTCTTGGGAGAGGTGGCTTGTCATCAGAAACAAATGTTCACAAAAAAATGTTCTTAAGGGTGGCTTGCCACCCGAAGCTAATGTTCTGTCAAGAACATTAGCGAAGGGTGGTGTCGTCGCACACGTAATATACCGTATTATTGAATTCCAATTTCAAATAGTGTTCGCTGTCGCGATTCATCAGTGTTGGTTCGGTTGTCATATTTGCGTAAAAGATACCGTCGTCCATGCCGATATTTAACGATGGCGTGGTCAGTTTTTCTGATTTCAAATAAACAACATCTTCCCCAATGTGTAATATATGTGGATAACATACGGTTGAACCAATTGGCGCATAAGTATTTTCAGAACACGCCTCTATTCCCTGGTCATTTGTTTCGTTGAAAGTATATGTCCCGCCGATACAAATATTATCATTTGGGCATATTGTGCATTCATCAATATTGGCCGGCAGGTAATAACCGGCAGAACAAGTGTGCTGATTTGGCGTAAACACTGGCAACATATTTGTTGTATTATTGCCAGCATTTAAGAAATTATCTGAACACGTATATTGCGTTGATTGAGTTATAAAAGTTTTTTGTACCAAACCCTGAGTTTCGGTTTCATTAAAATCAAATGTACCACCATTACAAGTATAACCAGCTGGACAAGTTTGGCATCCCAAAGTATATGCAGGTAAAAAAGAACCCGAGGAACAGGTATATTGGTATGGTGTAAAAACAGGAAGCATATTTGTCGTATTATTTACAGAATGCAGCGTGGGAATATTACAACCGTCAACAATATCGTTTGTGATATACGCCGCAAATAAACTTTGTGTGATAAATATTATCAATAAAGATGAAAATATTTTATTCATTGATTATTGGTCCCGCTATAAATTGACCAGTACCGGCGTTATAATAAAATTTACCCTCGACTTTATCATACATACATGGCGTGCCGTCTTTATCGAGAACTGGGATAAAATCACGAACAAGGGTGCCGTTAATGATTATTTTAAAATCATATAACTTTGCTCTTATAAGCGAATCTGGGCTACTACCATTATATCTAGCAAATATAAAAATACGAGTTGGCGTAACTGTTAATGGCGTATTATTAGCAACTGTTCCGCTTACCAATATATCATCAATATAAATACCACCATTTACATTAAATCTTATTCTGTGTTTATTAATTGTGTCTAATTTATAATATGTTGCATTATTATCTAGGTTATATGTAAAATAAAATTTAGATGTATATGTGCCAAGAAGCATCGAATTTGATGGGCCTTTATACCAACCAGTTAGCCATGTGTTACTCACATCTTTTGTAATATGTACTGTTGTATCAATGGCTAATATATCACCGATATCAGGTACATACCCTGTATCAATATACTGTGTACCTGTCGATTCTAAATACTCAATCGGTGTGTAATTTGCGCGCCAGCCTTGGAAGGTGTAACCATATTTTGTTGGGGTGTATGGCAATATAACATCGCCGCCGATTGTACATGATGTTGTTCGGTTTCTTGTTCCGTCCGTATTTAACCAATTTATTGTTATTTGTTCGGCGATTGAGGCCGCGCAAAAAAACATTGTGCACATTATTAATACGATTCGTTTCATTGTTTTTCCCCATTTTCAAAACTTAAAACCGCCAGAAAATCGGGCGGTTGGAGGCTCAAAACAATTCAGATAGAAATTGCGTGCTTATTTATGTATATCGCAACCCTCCAACCAATTTTGTTGGAGTTTTTTTACGTCAACGTGGACGCTATCTGATCGGGTTTTGAGTCCCACCGACAAAACTCTTGTCGACGATAATATTCTAACAAAGATTAAATATTAAAGAAAGTAAAAAATTATAGAGATATTTTTCAAACCTCCCTCCCCGGCTTTGCCGGTACTCCCCCCAAAGGGGAGAATTTTTATCTCGCTGCCTGTCTCGCCATAGCCTTGGCGAAGGCGGATCGCCCCTTTGCACAAAATTAAAAACCACCCTTTCGGGTGGTTTTGAATTCTGGTGCGAGCAAAGTACTTCGGTGATTCCATCACCTCGCCTCGCAACCCTGCGGGTTCGCTCGCGCGGCACTTTCGTGCCGGCTACGCGCATACCGCAACGATTACGGTGCGTTGCACTTCCGTAATCTGCTTGTATTCTCGCCCCTTTGCACAAAATTAAAAACCACCCTTTCGGGTGGTTTTGAATTCTGGTGCGAGCAAAGGGGCTCGAACCCTCGACCTCAACCTTGGCAAGGTTGCGCTCTAGCCAACTGAGCTACGCTCGCATTGCCCGCATATTCTTACATACTTTTTTACATAATGCAAGCATTTTTTACAAACACATTAAATTCCAAACCATTTCCAAGGTTGAAATGCTTTTAACAGGCCCCAAAATGTGCGTTTATCGCTGAAAGTATGGCCACAACGTGGACAAACAATGAAAGGTTTAAGGAATAATTTCACACGACTGAACACTATCAACCAAATTATAAAGCCCAACGCCCATGTTGCGATTACCAAACCCCACGCAACATAGTTGAAATTTTCGTTCACTGTACGTGTCAAGGCTTGAATAGTGCTTAAATTAGATTTTTCCAAATCATTATAGATTTTAATTGCCACCGGCCAACTGGATGGGCGCCATGGATAAACATGTTTAATTCCATAATTAGTCAACAAAGTTGTCCCCAAACCGCCAGAATTCTTGTCTAACTGTTTTTTGATTGCTTCGTCAATCATTTTATCAACTTCGATTTGGGAAACTTTGACCAGTTCTGTTTTTACTGAATCAAGTTTCTTGTTAACTTGGTTTGCAACATCATCAACCTTTGCGATATTCTTATCAACACCAGCGACCGCTTTGTTTGTTTGAGATACCGCGCTGTCTATTTCATCGGTTTTCATACCAAATTTATTCGCCAGGCCAGTTATTTTCGAAATCTTGTTGGTTTCTTGTTTTACTTTACCAGTTTGCTGTTTAGCCTTGGCCGTAGCATCGGTCACTTTATTAACACCGCTTTCAACGATTTTTACTTTTTCAATTGCGACACCAATCGGCTTTTCAAGATTTATCGCATCTTTGATTCCATTTAACAAATTTTCATACTGTTTTTGTATGTTTCTTTGTAAATCAAAGAACATAGACACAACCATAGATTTTTTAATTGGGCCTGCATATTGATTTTTTACATGTAATGGAAACCAAGCGATAAACACCAACCATATAACAGACACTATCGCGAAAGTGCGTTTGGTTATCGTTATAACAGACTGCTTTTTAGCAACTGTTTTTTTGCCGTCCATTTCAATAACTTCTATTTGTTTTTTTGGCATCCTTTCCCCCTTTTGTTATTTCTTATCGTGTATATTCCATAAATCTTTCAATCATCTTTTCATTTGAATTGAATAAAAACTGTTTCGTTTCATCGTTAGTGTTAATATCGACAATTTGCTCAATTGTATCATGATAAAGTTGCGCAGATTCTTTGTCTTTGAAACTGTGTATTTCGCGCGATGGAACCGCATTATATGAATTCGCCATTTTATTTACTTTTAAACACGCCAAAGTATAAACAAAAGACAATTTTTCTAAATCACGTTTAGCAACCGCCAAGTAAATTTTATCATCCATATTCAAAGTTAAATTTGGTTTGTTTCCGTTCATATTTATCATCCTTTATCTCATTTTTTCGTTCATCAATACAAATACATTTTGTGGTGTGGCACCTATGTTGTAAAAAGCACGTTCAAGGCGCTCCTGCGTTTTATTTATTCTTTTGGCCATTAAAAATTTAAGCGATTTTAATTCAGATTCTTCGCATAAAATAACTTTCTCGCGTTTTATATTTATATCGCTTATTGTATTTCCTTTGTCCACAAAATAAATCAATCTTACGCGGTACTGGTTTTCACCTGCGTTTTCAACAAAGTAATTTACATAACGTTTTATCGGGGTTTTAAGCATCTTTATTTCCTTTGGTATATTCCGCGATAAAGTTTTCTTTGAATTCTTGGAATTTGCCGGCTTCGATAGATTCACGAATACCGCGCATTAAATCTTGATAGAACCAAAGATTATGTTGGCTTAACAAAGTTGCGCCCAATATTTCATTACACTTTACCAAGTGATGTATATAAGCCCTTGATAATTTACACGCAGGACACCCACATTTATCATCTATTGGACGTTCATCATCTGTGAATTTAGCATTACGCATATTCATTGTACCGTGTCTTGTAAACGCCTGGGCGGTGCGTCCTGCACGCGTAGGCATTACACAATCGAACATATCTATACCGCGTTCTACCGCGCCCAATATATCAAGCGGTGTTCCAACACCCATTAAATATCTTGGTTTGTCTTCTGGCAAAAACGGCGTTGTGTGCGCAATCATATCAAACATTACTTCCTGGGGTTCGCCAACTGCCAAACCACCAACCGCATAACCGTCGAAACCGATTTCTGTTAACGCTTTTGCTGATTTTTCACGCAAATCTTTGAAATCAGCACCTTGGACAATACCGAATATCCCATAACCAGGACGGTCAACAAATGCATCTTTGCTGCGTTTTGCCCAACGTGTCACCATATCCACATTTTTTTCAGCCCTTTCACGAGTTGTTGGCAAATGCAAACATTCATCCAAAACCATAGTAATATTTGAATCAAGTTGATGTTGAATATGAACAGAATCTTCCGGTCTTAAAAAGTGTTTAATTCCGCCGTCAATGTGAGATGTGAATTCTACGCCCTCTTCCTTCATCTTTACCAAGTTAGAAAGCGACATAACCTGGAATCCACCACTGTCGGTCAAAATTGGGCCATACCAGCCACCGAACTTATGTAATCCGCCCATTTTTTCAACCAAATCACCGCCTGGACGCATCATAAGGTGATATGTGTTTCCCAAAATAACCTGAGTTCCTGTTGCGACAACCTGGTCCATAGTCATTGCTTTTACTGTGGCTGCTGTGCCAACCGCCATAAACGCAGGTGTTTGAAAAGTTCCATGTGCGGTTTCCACAGAACCACGTCTGGCGTTTCCATCTTTTGCAATCAAATTAAATTTCAACGACATATCTATTTACCCTTATTTAAAATTATCGATCCATGTTTTATGCAAATCAATATCACCATATTGCGCACCAAATGTCATTACAGACATTGATCCGTCAAAGAAACCTTTGCTGGCCGCAACAACGTCATCAACAGTGATAGATTTGTCATATTCTTGCATTTTATAAAAATCATATACTTTTCCGAAATCCAGCAAATTTGTTGTCAATATGTCACAACGTTGCGTTGCAGATTCAAGAAAATCTGCATCTGATAATTTATGTCTGTTTAAAAATCTTTCCAATATTTTTGCGGTTATTTTGTCTTTGTTGTAAACACGATAAGCCGTTTGTGCAATCAGCGCAACCGCACGTTCTAAGTTTTCAGGTGATGTTTCTGTATTTATACCATGAACCCCATCATATTCATTGCCAAAACCATTCATACCCAATCCGTAAACAAGACCATTTTGTTGTCGAACGGCTTCATTTAATTCTTGGACCAAATATTTATGGAATTTTGATTCTGCTATATTTTCACGCATATTTTCATATGAATCTGGACGAATATACGGAAACAAAATGTTTAACCAAACGTTTTTCAGGCTTGATTCTGGTACAAACTTATCACATGGTGTATAAATTAAATCTTTATTCTTTGATACTTTATTAGATGGTAAAAAACTAAATAATTTTTCAATCTCAGATAACAATGAATCAGCATCTTTTATTTTACCCGATATAACTATCACACAATTTTGTGCTGACAAACGTTTATGGACCCAATCTAACAAATCATCACGCGAAAAAGACATTATGTTTTCTTGTGTCCCAAGCGTACGAAAAGAAGAAAAACCAAATAAATTTGTGTTCACCATATCAGAAAACTTTCTGGTATTATTGCCTTGGGCGCGACGTAATTCGTCCATTATAACATTGCGTTCTATTTCAATTTTTTGTTCATCGAACAATGAATTTTTCAACATTTCAGAAAACAACCACAATAAATCATTTGTGTTTTCTGAAATAATACGGCCATATAACGACAATCTGATATTGGAAGTGCTGGCATTATATACACCGCCTTTGTCCTCAATAAAATTTTTCATTGCTTTGTTATTTGGCAAATCCGGAATACCTTTACACAACATATGTTCGCAAAAATGTGTTATGCCATATTCACTTGGTTTTTCATCACGCGAACCTGTATCAAAAGCGATTTTAACCGCGACTGTTTCTAAATCCATCGGATCAAGGATAACAGAAACGCCATTTGATAAATGATAAAGTTTTGGTTCAAATTTCATCTATTCATCCTTTTTGAATAACAAGCAACAATCGCCATAACTGAAAAACCTGTATTTTTCGGCAACTGCATGTTTATAGGCATCTTTCATTTCGGTCAGTCCTGCGAAAGCAGATACCAACATAAACAAAGTTGATTTCGGCAAATGAAAGTTCGTTAGCAACACATCAACTGCACCAAATTTATAACCCGGCGTAATAAAGATGTTGGTTGTTTGGCATATTGGTTGAACACGACCATCAAAACCATTTTCATGCGCCAATTTTGATGCGCTTTCAAGGGTGCGCATAGATGTCGTGCCAACCGCAATCACACGTTCGGCATTGTTTATAATATCTGCCTGTTCCTGTGTGATACAGCACCATTCGCTGTGCATTTTATGTTCAGATAAATTTTCTGTTTTAACCGGCATCCACGTTCCGGCCCCAACATGTAAAGTGACCTTTACAATCTTTGCACCAGCCTTTTCAATTTCAGACAATAATTCATCCGTAAAATGAAGTCCCGCAGTTGGTGCCGCCATAGAACCCAAAGGCTGCGCATATACGGTTTGATAGCGTTCCCTGTCTTCTGTTTCTTCTTCGCGTTTCATATATGGTGGCAATGGCATTTTGCCATACTTATTCAACAAATCGAAAACATTATCGCAATTAAAGTGCAACAACAGTCCGCTTTCATCGTCTTTGTCCAACACATTTAATGTTGTGCCGTCTTCCATAGTCAAAGTATCACCAACATTGATTTTATTGAATTTCTTGCAAAGTCCCCACCAATCTTTTTCATTTACCGATGTATGCAGTGTTATTTCGTGTCCATCCGCCATAAAGCGCGCCGGTATAACACGTGAATTATTAAAAACAACAACATCGCCTGGCTTGATAAAAGAAACGATATCGCGAATATGTTTATCGTCTATGTTTTCACCATCAACAACCAACATACGCGAAGCGTCGCGATCGTGCAAAGGGTGCGACGCGATTAATTCAGTTGGTAATTCAAAATCAAAATCAGATGTATGTAACATTTATTTATCTTTGTTTTTGTGTTTGATAATTTATTATCGAATCTTGTTTTGTGGTTTCAATTTGTCTTATTTCTTTTTGTGATTGGTCAATTTTATTTTTTGATTTGTCATCAAAATAAACCGCTGTAAAGAATACCGCAATTGATAACGAAAACATAAAAACAATTCCTAAGATATCTGCTATATCTGGTTTTTCATCGTAAAATCTTACGAAAGTGTTTTTTGTTCTGTTATCGCATTTCGGATAAAAGTTAGCGAATTTTCTTGGTACAAATGCCATTTTATGACCCTTTTACTTAAACTCTAATCCTTGGTCGGTGTAGTTTTCGGCCACGTTTTCCCAGTTTTCTTCAACACGAACAAACAAATGAAGACGTGCGTTCACACCCCATTGATCTTGGATATCATGACGGGCGGCCGTCCCAATTCTTTTCAATTGTTCGCCACCACGACCAACAACTATCTTTTTATGCGCTTCGTTTGCCACAACTATTTTTTGATATATTTCCAAGACACCTTCGTCGTCCTGTTCAACTTTTTCAGTCACAACATTTATATGGTAAGGCAATTCTTGGTGAATATATTTGTAAATTTTTTCACGCGTCAATTCCGCCAAATACAGCATATCTGGAACATCAACCGCATCCTTATCTTCAAACAAATATGGCGATTCTGGCATAACAGTTGATAAAGACTGCAACATTTGTTCAACACCGTCATTTTTCAAAGCAGAAATCATAAATATTTCATTAAAATCTGCCATTTCAGACAATTCTGCAACCATAGGCAAAAGTGTTTGTTTTGCGATTGAATCAACCTTGTTCAATGCCACAAACAGGTTTTTATGGTCTTTTATTTTTTCAATCAAATCACGGACAGTTTGGGTTATACCTTTTTCAGCATCAATAACCAACAACACCGCATCCGCATCATCCAAAGCGGACATCGCCGCGCCAACCATTGCCCGATCCAATCTGCGTACAGGTTTGAAAACGCCCGGTGTATCAACAAAAACCAGCTGTTTGTCGCCAACCATTTTAATTGCGCGCAAGCGTGTGCGGGTTGTTTGTACTTTATGTGAAACAATAGATACTTTGCGCCCCATAATTTGGTTCATCAAAGTTGATTTACCGGCATTTGTCGGGCCGATAATCGCTATAAATCCTGAATATGTTTTTGTCATATCAGAACAATAGCACAAGTTTTTGAAAAAACAACAAAAACCTTGAATTTTCTAATTAATATAGTACTGTGATAGAAAACAAATACTGAAAAGGTGACTTTATGAATACTGTTTTTTCAGCAAAATGGAATTATCGTTTTATGGAAATTGCACTGCATATATCCAGTTGGTCCAAAGACCCGAATACAAAGGTTGGATGTGTTGTTGTTGGTCCAGACAAAGAAATTCGTTCTCAGGGTTATAACGGTTTTCCACGCGGTGTTAATGACGATGTTGAAGAACGCCATGTTCGTCCAATCAAATATGCCTTTTATGAACACTCAGAAAGAAACGCAATATATAATGCTGTAAAATTTGGCGCATCATTGAATGGTTGCACGTTATATGTGACGATGCCGCCATGTGCAGACTGTGCTCGCGCTATTATACAATCTGGAATAAACAGAATTTATTATTTAGAACCTTCTGCAGATAAAGTGAGAAAATTACCAAATGGAAACTGGCGCGATACCGTTGTAAATTCATTTGAAATGTTTTCGGAAGCCGGTGTCAGATTCACAGCTTTGAATCGTGATTTGGTTAACGCCAATATACTAGAAAAGGTAAAATCATTAAAAGAAAACCAAAAATGATTTAAAAGGTATAAAATGACGAAAAACAACGATAACACCGTTATAAAAGTGATAAATTCCGTTACAGGCGATTCTGCGTATATCTTAAAATCTAAACTGGATGAATACGAACACAAAACTGACAAAGACGGAAATATCATTGTTATACCAAAGACAAAACCAAATTTATCTCAAAATGAAAACGGTTGTGCACCAGGTTGTTTTTTGATATTTGCTGTTCTTTTTACAGTATCTTTAGTCGCTGGCTGCGGATTTATCGTACAAAAAGAATACAACGCAAATAAAAGACACCCAAATATTATTTCTTATATCGGCGAACAAGACAAAACTCTTATTATTTCAGATACAAATAACAAAGAAGAACGTTTGATTAAATACGATGGATATAAGGATAAATTTGCAAAAGAAAACAAGTTGCCTGAATTTGAAGAACAAGTAAAAAAATCAAAGGTTGGCGATACAGTTATGTTTGTTTCACCAAGTTATAAGAACAGAAGAAAATTTGTTCTTGATACCCAAAACAGATTGTATTTGAACAAAGATTCAATTATATCCCGCATAAAAACAGAAAAACAAAGATAATAAAAAAACCTCAATTTGAGGTTTTTTTTATTTTAACTTTGCGGTCCATTCATTATCTGGGAAGTTTTTACGCAACATATCTGCATAACCTTTTGCCTGTTCTGGCATGCCAATCGCTGTATAACATTCTGTTAAACGGAACATCGCTTCTGGGGTCATAACTGTTTCTTGGGCGGTGGCGACGACAGACTGCAAACGTGTTATGGCCGCAGTCCAATTTTTTTGTTGCATATCATTACGTGCCGCATACATAACCTTGCCTGCGATATAGTTTTTCAAGATAAGTATTTTATTTTCTGCGTTTTTGGCATATTCGGATGATGGAAATCTTTGAACCAATTGTTGGAACTGTTGTAATGCCAGCGCAGACATTTCTGGATCACGACGAACGTCGCTTACCTGGCGATAATAGCACATACCACGCAAGTACATCATATATGGAACGTCGCGATGTCCGGGGTGAAAACGCATATATCTGTCGATTGCCAATATAGAACCTGCAAAATCTTTATCCAGATATCTTGAATATGCCATCATAACCAGCGCATCCGCAGACCATGGATTAGACGGGTACTGTGATTCTGCGGTTTGGAACAAATCGGCCGCGGCTTCATAGTTCTTTTTATTAAATTCTTTGTAGGCATCTGTATAGATATCTTCCAATGGGCGTTCAGGTGTGATTTTTTCGCCACCACCGCACGCATATAACAAAGGCATAAGACAAAACAATAAAATGAATTTTTTCATACTTGAAATCCCTTTACTATTCGCAGTATAATGAAAGGCATAGAAAAATAAAAGCAAAAAATAGGTTTTATTATGAAATTAGGAAGAAATATATTCGGTGTCGGTGCTATGACAGGTATCAGCCGCATTTTCGGTTTTATTCGCGATATGTTGATTGCGCGTTTCCTTGGCGCAGGTCGTATGTCAGACATTTTCTTTGCCGCATTCAAATTGCCTAACCTATTCCGCGATTTATTGGGTGAAGGGGCCTTGTCCGCTATATTTATTCCTATGTATACAGATATGAAGAAAGACGAAGGCTTTGCAAAAAACGTCTTTTCATGGTTAATGGTTATTTTATTAGGCATAACGATAGTATTTGAAATATTTATGCCTTTGGTTATTTGGGCTTTGGCACCAGGCTTTTCAGAAGAACCTGGAAAAATGCAGTTGACTGTAATGATTGCGCGCATAATGTTCTTTTATGTTATCTTTATTTGTGGCGCAGCATTTTTATCGGCTGTTCTTAATGCACACTCTCGCTTTTTATTGGCAGCCTTTATGCCGGTTATGTTAAACATTATGTTGATATGCGCATTGGCAGCATCTGTATTATACGGCAATCAATATATTATCTATGTAATGGCGGCAACAGTCGTATTGTCCGGAATTAGTCAATTCTTTATATTGTGGCAACGCATACGCGCAAAGCATTTCGGTCTGCGTTTAATAATACCGCATTGGAACAGCCAGATTAAAAATATGTTCAAACGTTTTGGGGTCAGTTTGGTTGGCTCTGGCTTTTATCAAATAACTATTATCGTTGGAACTCTGGTTGCCAGTTGGCAATCAGGCGCGGTATCATGGCTGTATTATTCAGATCGTATGGTTCAATTACCTTTTGCTATGATTGGATTGGCGGTCGGCACAGTATTGATATCTTCGATTTCCAAAGCGTTGACTGATGGCAATATGCGCAGTGTTTATTTACAGCAAAATTCGTCTATGCGCCGTTCTTTGATGCTGATTATGCCATGTATGGTTGGTTTGTTCGTACTGGCCGAACCAATTATCAGAATATTATTCCAACATGGCGCATGGACACCAGAATCTACGCATGCGGTGGCACTGGCAATTCAAATACAATGCCTGGTATTGCCGGCAATGCTGATAAGCCAGATTTACAGCAAGACCCTTTATGCTTCCCAAGATGTAAATACGCCTGTTCGTACAAGTGTTATATCGTTAGGTGTTGCAACTGTGATTTATTTGGCACTGTTCCCTGTGATTGGCTATTTATCAATACCAATGGGCGTGGTAATCAGTGGTTATGTTAAAAACTATTTATTGGGACATGTTTGTCGCAAGCGCGGACTGGTAAAAACGGACAAAAAAACATTTATCGCAGCATTTACTTTTACTGTGATTTCTGGCGTGTTAGGCTATGTTTTGTCTTTGGTTCAAATTTCAAACATATTTGCGCTGGGCATCGCGATAGCAGTATTTGGAATTTTGTATTTGCCAACCGCATTTATAATCGACAGATTCATCATAAAATAAATTTGCAAGCATACCCCTTTTGTGATAAAATATGATTATGAGAAAAAATCACAAAGGAGTGAGAATATGAAAAAAATAGTATCTTTGACAGTATTAACTGCTTTGGTCGCAGGTTGTATGGATTTGAATTCCAAAAGCGATGCAACTTATGGCTATGATGGTTTCAGCGAAGAACAATTGGCACCTGCTGAAAGCACTTTGAATTCAAACGCTTACTTGATGGCCGCCGCACCAAAATATTATATCGGCAGTCCATATAAAATCGAAGACATTCAATATGTTCCAGGTGAAGATTTAACATACAATCAAACCGGTGTTGCTGGAATCGTTCCTGTTGAATTAAACGGTTCAAAAACCAGCGATGGCGAAACATTTGATTCAAATCAATTGGTCGCAACCAGCAAAACCTTGCCTTTGCCATCTATCGTTAAAGTGACCAATCTGGACAATGGCAATTCAGTTGTTGTTCGTGTAAATAACCGTGGTCCATTTGTAAACACACGTATTATGGATTTGTCTTCTGCAGCGGCACAACAAATTGGTATGAACGGCACTGCAAAAGTCCAAGTCCAAGTATTAGCTGATGAATCAATTGCTGTTAAAAAGGCAACTTTGGGCGAAGAAGTAAAAGCAGAAGCCGCCACAGTTGAAGAAAAACCAGCAGAAGCAGCCCCTGTTGCAGTGGCACCTGCCGGTGATTACAGTGTTCAAGTCGCAGCAGTTTACAGCGAAGATAACGCAAACGCTTTGGCAAAAGAATTAGCATCTTATGGCAACGCGGTTGTCGTTCACGAAGCAGATATGTACAAAGTTCGCATTATTGACTTAGATGCAGCAAATGCACGCCGTGTAATCGATGCATTGCGCACTGACAAAGGTATGGCCCCAGGTTTGTTAAAATCTGGCAAATGGGTTAATGCAGACAGCATTTAATCAAATAAATATAAACTATATCGAACCGCCATAATGGCGGTTCTTTTTATGCTTGATTTGCTTTCCTTGGTTGTTCTAAGATTCAACAAAGGAATTTATTCATGCGTGTTTTTGTTTCTGTTTTATTGTGTTTATTGCTTTGCGGTTGCAACAGCATTTATTACAAACCACACACATTGGACAAGACCCAAACTGTTTACGCTATGCGTGGCGGATTTTCAATGCAAAGATCCATAAAACAAACTATGGAAGAACGCGGATACAACGTTCATGTTGGCACATTACGCAGTGAAAAATTATCAGAAGATATAGATTTTCAAACTTTCGATATTCCAAACAAAGCAAAATATGTTGTTTATGTAAAAGAACGCAAAGAAATCTTGCGTCCAATATGGTGCGCTTTTAATGGTTTTTGGTGGTGGAATTTTAACGCATCAATCACAGAAAAGAAAACAGGTAAAGAAATACTGTCATGGCGTGGACGCGGATGCCAAAACTCATCAATCCGCAAATTAAATACGATATTGGATGATTTGGAAAAATAAAAAAAATTCCCTTGCCCAGATTGGGCTTTTTTTGATAGAATACTTTTGTCAGTAAGTGTTTTGCTGATGGGGCTTCATAACCCGTTTCAAGATGCGTCTAGACGGGACGTTAAAATCTCCAATCCATATACGGTTGGAGGGCCGTGATATATATAAATAAACGGCGCAATCTCATCTTGAATTGTTATGAACCTCCAACCGCCCGATTTTCTGGCGGTAATGTTTTAACAAAAAACGAAAGTTTTTTGTGTCATTGCGAAGGAGTCCGGCGAAATTGTGTAAAACACAATGCCCGGCGGACGACTGTGGCAATCCAGGTAATAATAAAGCAGTCGGCAAAGCCGACACTCTAGTATATCCTGGATCCCCACGTCACAAAATTAATAACACCATTCTTCGTTATTAATTTTGTTCCTCGGGATGACACAGAGCCTAAGGAACGGAGAACAAAACAATGAAAAAGATTTTATTATTTATAACCACAATATTTATATGTGGTGTATCAATTGCACAAACAATACGTTGGCATATCGGTAATGAAATAATACAAACAAACTGTAACGCCGGCGAATCTATCACACCACCACCCGCCCCAGACCGATTCGGGTATCATTTAAAAGAATGGGAAGTTCTTTACACCCCAATTGAATACCTGGAATCCACAGGAACGCAGTATATTGATACGGGGGTGGTACCAGATTTTAAATCTACAGCTATAAAAACAAGTATAACTTTTCTGGGGAACATTGGCATACAATACGGAATTTTTGGAACAGGAAGCTCTTCTGATTCTTCCCGTTTTTGGCTTGTTAGCGAAGAAAATGGCAGCAATTGGGAAGCCGGTATAGGCCCTCATTATAATAAGTTAAATAAAATACAAAATAAAACAACTTTTATACAGTACACCCCAAGAAATAACATTGAATATATAATAAAAATTGACAACGAAGAATTCATAGCGGATATCGATGGATATGGTAATAATTTGAGCAATATCTATGTATTTACAGTAGGAAGAACAGACTCTCATATACCCAGAAAATCTATTATAAAACTTTATTACTTTCAAATCTACGACAATGATGTTTTACTTCGTGATTTTATTCCGGTCCTTGACGGCAACGGCACACCGTGTATGTACGACAAAGTGGAACGGAAATTCTATTACAACGCCGGCACTGGTCAATTTATCGCTGGACCAGTTATTGGGGAATAATTTTATATTCCCCCTTTGGAGGGGGTGCGGCGCAGCCGGGGGGAGGGTTCACTGATAATAAGTTATCTGGAATCTTAACCTCCCTCCCG
>CACZJK010000005.1 GCA_902781465.1 uncultured Pseudomonadota bacterium | reverse complement strand
GGGGGAACATATATTTTTAACACAGATAAATTCCAAGGTTTGGAATTTGGGAATATTGAAACCAACACGATGAATAATATATGTGCGGCGAATTTTCCGCAAAAAATATTTGCTGTATATGAACCAAATACAATAACTATAAATTGGGATGATGGAACGAATACAACACAAAATACCTGTACATACGGTGGCGCAATAACATTACCACCAACCCCAGTAAGGCCGGGTTATGTGTTCGGCGGATGGCGGGTAAAGAACCCAAATTAAAAGTTCCGCCCCCATGGGGAGGGGAACACGCAGGGTGGAGGGGGTAATCCGGTACATTCACATAACGGATGATTGGAACAAAACTCAACCCCCCTCCGGCTGCGCCGCACTCCCCCACGGGGGGAGAACCTTAGAGTGCGACACATTTTGGCCTGCTACGGAACTCCCCCCAAGGGGAGAATTAAAAACCACCCAATTGGGTGGTTTTTAATTATCTTACATCATACCAGGCATACCTGGGGTTGATGGAGTGCTTGATTTTTCTTCTGGGATTTCAGACATTACCGCGCCGGTTGTCAATAATACCCCCGCGGTTGAAGCGGCTGCTTGGATTGCTGTTTTTACAACTTTGGCAGGATCGATAATTCCAGATTTCATCATATCGACATATTCGCCTGTTTGTGCGTTATATCCGAAATTATAATCGCTGTTTTCCATAATTTTGCCGACAACGATTTCGCCAGATACACCCGCGTTTTCTGCAATTTGCATACATGGTGCGATAATCGCACGACGGACGATATCGATACCAACAGTTTGATCTGAATTCGCGCCTTTTAAATCTTTCAAAGATTCAACCGCACGAACCAAAGCGACACCACCACCGGCAACGATGCCTTCGGCAACCGCAGCACGTGTAGCAGCCAAAGCGTCATCTACGCGGTCTTTCTTTTCTTTTACTTCGACTTCGGTCATACCGCCAACATGGATAACTGCGACACCGCCAACCAATTTAGCCAATCTTTCAGCCAGTTTTTCGCGGTCATAATCGCTGATTGTGTCTTTTAAGGCTTTGCGGATTTCGTCAGCGCGTGCTTTGATTTCGTCAGCATCGCCACCGCCATTTACCAACAAAGTTTTATCTTTGGAAACAACAACACGTTTCGCAGATCCCAAAACTGATTGGTTGATGTTTTCAAATGTCATACCCATATCGTCAGATATTACTGTTGCCCCGGTCACAATTGCGATATCTTTCAACATTTCTTTGCGGCGATCGCCAAAGCCTGGTGCCTTTACCGCGCAAACTTTCAGTCCACCACGCAGGCGGTTCAAAACTAATGTTGCCAAAGCTTCGCTTTCAACATCTTCGGCAATAATCAATAATGGACGACCAGATTGTGCAATAGGTTCCAAAATAGGAAGCAAGGCTTGTAATCCTGTGATTTTCTTTTCAGAAACCAAGATTGCAGCGTTTTCCAGTTCAGCCAACATTTTTTCACTGTTAGTCACAAAGTAAGGGGACATAAATCCTTGGTCGAATTGCATACCTTCGACAACATCGATTTCAGTGTCCAGGCCTTTCGCTTCTTGGACAGTGATAACGCCTTCTTTGCCAACTTTTTCCATCGCGTCCGCGATTTTTTGCCCGATATCAGAATCACTGTTTGCGGAAATTGTCGCAACCTGGGCGATTTCAGATGAATCTTTGACAGGGCGTGCGTGTTTTTCAATGTCTTTCACGACCGCTTCGACTGCGATATCGATACCGCGTTTTACATCCATAGGATTCATACCTGCGGCGATAACACGACGGCCCTCTTTGAAAAGGTTTTGTGCCAAAACTGTTGCAGTTGTTGTTCCGTCCCCGGCAGAATCGCCAGCGCGTTTTGCAACTTCTTGAATCATTTTTGCGCCGATGTTTTCGGCATTATCTTTTAATGAAACTTCTTTTGCGACCGTAACGCCGTCCTTGGTCGCAACAGGTGCACCATATGCGCGTTCAATTACAACTGTGCGGCCTTTTGGTCCCATAGTAATTTTTACAGCGTTCGCCAATTTATCAACGCCCGCCGCCAATTTATCAGTATTAAAAACAATATCTTTTGCCATTGTTTATTCCTTTTATAAAATTCCGAGAATATCAGATTCTTTGATTAAAACATAATCTTTGCCGTCAATTTTAACCTCGTTCGCAGATGATGCCCATTTAGCAAACAATACAACATCATCTTTTTTGACAGATACAGGTACTTTTTGTCCGTTTTCATAAATACCATCGCCAGTCGCAATCACGCGGCCGCGGGAAGGTTTTTCTTTCGCATTATCTGGGATAATAATTCCACCAGCAGTTTTATTTTCTTCTTCAAGTCTTTCCAGTAAAATATAATTATGCAATGGTTTAAACATTAAAAACTCCTTTGCTATGCGTCAAATATAGTGCAAAAAATTAGTATTTCAAGCCCTTGATTTTATGTATATTTACGGTGTATCATAAGTGTCATAATAACAAAGGTGATTTTATGTATAACAAAGATAATGTATTTGCAAAGATATTGCGCGGGGAAATTCCTAATAAAACTGTTTACAGTGATGATAATGTGCTGGCTTTCTATGACGTGGCGCCACGTGCAAAAGTTCATGTCCTGGTTATTCCGCGTGGCGAATATACGGATATTTTCGATTTTACACAAAATGCACCGGCAGATTTTCAGATGGCTTTTTGGACGGGCGTTCGTAATACAGTCGAAAAATTAGGATTGCGTGAAAATTTCAGAACTGTTGCAAATACCGGTCGTGGGGCAGGCCAATCTGTTATGCATTTCCATGTTCATATTATGAGTGATGAAAGATTTGTCGAAGAATTTTAATGTTCGGGTGATACCACACGCCAAACAAAATAAAGTCGTAGAAAGCGATGGTGTTTTGCGTGTTTATACAAATGCAGCCCCAGAAAAGGGTAAGGCAAACGCTGCAGTAATTGAGTCGTTAGCAAAGCATTTTGGTGTGGCTAAATCGCAAATAAAAATCGTGCGTGGTGATACCACGCGCGATAAATTTATTGAAATTGCTCAGCGGGTTCGTATTCCAAAATCCAATCAATAAGTTCATATGGATCGCAGGCAATGTGGACATTATATTCGTCCAAAGAATCAATAAACTTGTTGTTTAACATATCAATAATTAAATTGTGAAAAGAAGCCCAAAAACGGTTAGTGTTCAGAAAAAATATCGGTTTTTTTGTTTCGCCAATTTGTTGCATGGTTAAAATATCTGTCACTTCATTCAAAGTTCCGATTCCGCCAGGTAATATTATAAAGGCATCGGACAATTCAAACATTTTTTGTTTGCGTTCATTTACACCTTGTACAATTTTAACATCTATTTCTTTGTGAACTGGTTCTTGAAGTGCCATAACGTGTTTGGTTGAAATGCCGATTACGTGCGCACCGTTATCAAGTGCAGCAGAGGCCACTGTACCCATTAATCCGACATCGCCACCGCCGAACACCATATTCAAACCATTTTTTCCAATAAGTTCGCCTGTTAAATTTGCGTCACGTTCAAACTCTGGGTATAAACCAAATTGATGACCGCAATATACAGCCACTGTTTTTATTTTTTTATTTGTTTTTTTCATTCTCTTTTTCCTTTATTTTTCGAAATTATACCATAAAATAAGCATGTTATGAATCAAAAGTTTAAGGATTGTATTGCTAAATATCAGGGCTGCAAAATGGCTGTTGCGGTCAGTGGCGGCGTTGATTCTGTGTGTTTGCTTTATTGGATGTATGAATGTGGGGCGGATATAGTTTGTTTGCATGTTAACCACAGATTGCGACCAGAGGCAGATACAGAAACAGAATATGTCGCACAAACTTGTAAGAAACTGAACATTCCATGCCATATTTTTTATTGGGATGATGAAAAACCTGAAAAAGGTTTGGAAGCCGCCGCACGCGAAGCACGTTATCAAATGATGACTGATTTCTGTCGCGAAAATAATATTGAATACTTGGTGACGGCACATCAAAGCGACGATCAAATTGAAACTTTTTTAATGAACTTGTCGCGGGGCAGTGGCTTGTACGGCCTGGCTGCGATGTTGCCTGAATCAAATCGAAATGGTATTAAAATTATTCGTCCTCTTTTGGAAGTGTCGCGTGCAGAAATAAAAAAATATTGTGATGATAATAATATTAAATATTTTGTCGATTCTATGAACAGCGACGAACACTATACACGTGTAAAAATCAGAAATAACAGACATTTGTTAAATGATGATTTGGGAATTAGTGATGCGCGTATCTTATTGGCAATTCAAAATTTATCGCGAACACGTCAATGGATGGATAAGTATATTGAATCACGCATAGAAATGGTTATTCGTTCGTGGGGCGCTTTGTTTATTTCTTCTTTTTTGTTTGACGAAGCAGAAGAAATTAGGTTAAAGTTCCTTGGAACTCTGATTCAAAAAATAGGTGGGGATAATTATCCAGTGCGCTTGAATTCTTTACAAAAAGCACTATCTAAATTAAGTGCTGATTGTAAATTTACATTGGGGCATTGTACGATTCGCAGATTAAACGACAGAATCTTGATTGTACCCGAAGGAAAACGGACAAGTTTTAGGAAAAGACATGAAAAAAGAAAACATATTTAAAAAAGACGGTTCTAAATTTTATTTAATTGCGTTCGCAGTTTTGTTTGCTGCTTTGATTGCGCGTATTGTATTTGTTGGTAATGTTAATAATGGCACAATACAAAATGTGACAAATGCCAAGGCGCCAATTGAATTATCTTTCTCAGATGTTTTGCGTCGTTCTGGCGATATTAAAACAATGGATATAAACAAAGACAATGTTGCAACTGGTGTTTTGAAAGATGGAACGCCTTATCGTGCAACAATTGCATATAATCCGGAATTGTTGGAAAAAATATCTAAAAATGGTGCGTCTGTTTCGATTAACAATCGTGAATCTGTTTGGGACGGTGTCGCAAGATGGTTGCCTATTTTGGTAAGTGCGGTATTTTTGATATGGTTGTTCAAAATTTTGCGTGGCGGAAACGGTGGTGGCGGAATCACACGCAGTTTGATTGGACAAAACCCAACTAAAATAACAACAGGAAAAACCAAAACTACTTTCAAAGACGTCGCGGGAATTGATTCTGAAAAACAAGAATTGATGGAAGTTGTTGATTTCTTGAAAAATAAAGAAAAGTTCAAAGCACTTGGTGCGCGTGTGCCGCGTGGAATTTTGTTGTCTGGTGAACCTGGGACTGGAAAGACATTGTTAGCGCGTGCAGTTGCAGGTGAAGCAAACGTTCCTTTCTTTGCCACATCGGGCAGTGATTTTTCAGGTATTATCGTCGGACTTGGTGTCGCGAAAATCAAAGAAATTTTTGAACTGGCCAAACGTAATGCCCCATGTATTTTGTTTATGGATGAAATCGATGCAATTGGCCAAAGCCGCAGCAAACACACAATCAATGATAATGATCGTGAACAAACTTTGAATCAGTTGTTGATTGAAATGGACGGCTTTTCTAATGAAACAGGTATAATAGTTATCGCGGCAACGAATCGTCCTGATATGTTGGACAAGGCTTTGTTGCGTCCTGGCCGATTCGACAGACAGATAAATATAGAACTACCAAATCTGGAAGGGCGTCGTGATATATTAGATTTGCATGCCAAAAAATTCAAAATCAGCGAACATGTATCAATGATGGATGTTGCGCGTGGTACTACGGGTTTCAGTGGTGCAGATTTGGAAAATTTATTAAATGAATCTGCGTTGCATGCTGTTCGTGCAGGACACAAAGTTGTCGAACAAAGTGATATCGAAGAAGCACGTGATAAAATTCTTATGGGACCAAAAAAGAATCGCAAAATGCGCCCGGAAGATATTAAATTGACCGCATATCACGAAGCAGGGCATGCGTTCGTCGGTGTTCATTATCGTGATATTACTGACCCAATTCACAAGGCAACAATTGTTCCGCGTGGGCGCGCGCTTGGTATTGTTCAACATATGCCGGTTGATGACAAAGTATCAATGACACTGGAAGAAGTGCGTGCAAATTTGGCAATTGATTTGGCTGGTCGTGCCGCCGAAGAAGTTTTCTTTGGCAAAAACAAAATCACAACAGGCGCGGCATCTGATATAGAAATGGCAACAAATACAGCGCGTCGTTCAATTACTATGGCGGGTTTGTCTGAAAAAATAGGTATGGTTGCAATTAATCAAGCAACCAGTTTCGGACAAAAAATTGCGCTGGAAAATGCGTCTGAAAAGACCGCGGAAGCAGTTGATGCTGAAATTCGTGCTTGGATTGAAAACGCGTATAAAGATGCCAAGAATTTAGTTTCTAAAAATAAAGCAACGGTTGATAAATTGGCCAAGGCTTTGTTGGATAAAGAAACACTGTCTGGCGAAGAAATTCGTGAAATCGTTTTGGGCAAAAAAGCAGTTGCTAAAAAGAAAACAACCAAACCAGCAAAAAAATCAAATGCAAAAAAATAACGAAGTAAAATTTGAAGTTCTGCATTTGCCACCAATGAATACTAATTCGTTGTTGGTCAGTGTTGGGACAGATGCTGTTATTTTTGATGCGTGGGGCAAAGCAAAAGATTGGGAACGTGTTTTATTAGAACGTGGATTAAAATTGCGTGCGATATATTCTACGCATGGTCATCCAGATCATATATCGGCTGCGCCGGCACTTGCGCGCGCTTTTAATGTTGATTGGTTTTTAAATGCAAATGATAATTATTTGATTGGTTGGGGTAATGAATTATTAGATATGTTTGAAATTCCCCATATTCACGATAATTATAAAAAGCCATTAAATTTGTCGGCAGGCACAGTTGAAATATTACCAGATATCAAAATGGAAATTATGGAAAGCCCTGGGCACACGCCAGGTGGTTTAATGTTCTATTTTCCAAAATATAAAATTTTGATGACAGGTGATACTTTATTCGCAGAAAGTTTTGGTCGTTATGATTTTCCGGGTGGCGATGAAGAACAAATACATCAATCGATTCGGAATTTGTATAATCTGGATTTAGATGATGAAACTTATGTCGTTCATGGTCATGGTATGGATACGACGATTGGTTGGCTTAAAAAACATAATCCGTTTTTCAAAGCGTGAAAACCAGAACGCGATTTATTCCAGATAAATCAGGTTCAACGCGTTCGAAATTCCAACCATAAAATTTGAATATTTTTATAATCTGATTTGATTGACCGACCCCGATTTCAAGGTATATTTTACCGTCCGCCTTTAACAGATTTTTTGCGTTCTTGGCAATCTGTTCGTACGCGGCCAATCCATTGTTTTTTGCGTACAGTGCGATTCGTGGGTCGAATTGTGCGCCGATATCAACACGCGCATCGCCATATTTTATATAAGGTGGATTAGAAACAATAATATCGAATTTTTCATCGCTTTTGAAATTTGCAAAGTTTGCACGTTTTGTTTTGATTTGATTGTTCAGTTTTAATTTTTTTATATTCTTGTTTGCGACGCGCAGTGCAGATGCAGATTTATCAATCGCAACACCAGAAAGCCCATAAATATTTTTACAAAGTGCGCATATTATACAACCTGTGCCTGTTCCCATATCAAGTATGGTTCGATTTTCATTTTTGGAACAGTCTTTGATAACCGCTTCGACCAGGGTTTCTGTATCAGGACGCGGATCAAGTGTGTGTTTATTAGTATAAAATTCCAAGCCATAAAACCATTTGGAATGAATTATTTTTGCAACCGGCATACCACGTCTTAATAAATGTGCATAATATACAGTCCGCAACCAAGAAATGTGCGGAAATTTAGACGTTATGATTCTGGCGGCACGAATGTCGCCTGATTTTTGCAAAATTGTGAATGCTTGATTTATATTCATATTTTTATTATAATGGCGCTTATGAAAAAAGCAAAAATTATTATTAAAAAGATTAACGCCTGTTTGGTAAAATCTTGCAAGAAAGCCAGCGATGTGAACATTTTATCACGTATTATTTTGTATATTGCAATCTGTATGGTTGCGGTTGCAGTGGGGGTGGTTTGTTTTTATAAACCGGCACGCGATGCAGTTTTTACACACGAACACCATACTGTGGTTGATGTAAAATCTGGCGATACATTATCCAAGATATTAGGGGGGCAGGGTTTTTCTGTGCGCGACATTGACACTATTTCCAAGAATTTGAAAAAAGATGCAGAATTTACAACTTTGCGTGCGGGTCGCGATAAAATAGATTTTGTTCGTGAAAATGAAAATGCACCGATTTCGAAAATCATAATTGAAAATGGACCGTGGAATAAAATCGAAATAGATTGCGGAACACCGGATACCTGGCAATGTCAGAAAATGGAAATTGCGCGCGACACACGCATTGCATTCAAATCTGGCGAAATAGCCCAGGGCAGCAGTTTTTATCTGTCCGCGATGCAGGCCGGAATCCCAGAAGGAATCATTTTAGATGTGTATGATTTGTTAGCATTTGAAATGGACTTTGAACGCGATATTCGTGCGGGGCAAAAATTCTATGTGTTATATGAAGAAAATTTTGCTTCGGATAAAAAAGTTGAAAACGGGCATGTTTTGGCGATTTCTTTTGATGCGTTGCGTGGTAATGTAAAAATGTATCGCTTTGTTAAACCAGATGGTAAATCGGGTTATTATGATGAAAATGGAAATGGTGCGATAAAATCTTTGAAAAGAACACCGATTAATAATGCGAAAATCACATCCAGTTTTTCTGGCAAACGTAAACACCCGGTATTGGGCTTTACACGCGCACACAAAGGCGTAGATTTCCGCGCGCCAACCGGAACACCAATTCCAGCCGCAGGGGCAGGGCGTGTAATCGCGCGCAGTTTTAATCGCGGACACGGTAATTTTGTAAAGATAAGACACAATGGGACATTTGAAACACTTTATGCGCATATGTCAAAATTTGCCAAAGGCGTAAATGTTGGAACCGTAGTACGCCAGGGTCAAATTATTGGATATGCGGGTTCTACGGGGATATCAACCGGCCCACATTTGCATTATGAAGTTATAAAAAATGGTGTTCATGTAAATCCGATGACTGTGAAATTACCGGCGATAGATAATTTGGATGCGGCGAATAAAAAATTATTTTTGGAACGCAAGGAATTGATAGATTCAACAATAAACTCTTTGCGCGACAATCCAAACCAAATTGTCAGATTAGAAGTCAACGAAAAAGCAAAGAAATAAAAATAACCGCCAATTGGCGGTTTGTTTAATTTTTCACTTTCCTTAAAAATTAATGTTTGCTAGAATAACTTTGTCAGAAAGAGTTTTTCTGATGGGGTGTGAAGACCCGATGTAAAACAGCGTCCAAATAACATATTGTATTTGGATGAAAAATGCTCCAGCCCATGTTTGGTTGGAGGGCTTGCGAATAATGCAAATGCAAAATAAGCGGCACAATTTCTGTTTTAATTGTCTTCAACCTCCAACCGCCCAGTTTTTGGCGGTGTTTTCAAAAACGAAACGGGGGAAAGGATGAAAAAAATTGTTTTTATATTATATGGTTTGCTTATAACACATATATCTTTGGCGGAAACACAAACAACCAAGTGGTATATTGATGGCAAATTATACGAAACAACGAATTGTGAAATTGGTGGCGATATCACGTTGCCAACATTACCAGAACGATTCGGACATACTTTTCAAGGATGGGAACCGGCGATATACGATTTATCAACATTAGATAAAACGATAAATGGGTCAAGTTATACACGAAATGAATCTACTCACAGGTGGAGCACCACATTCAGTTATGGAACTGTATATGGAGATTCTTTATGTAGTCCAACACCAAATGATAAATATATTGTGGATGGGGAAGGACTTGATACAGAAACTGGTTCTGGACGCTATTGCTGGTGTCGTGCTACTGAATTTACACCGACGGGCAGCAGTGTTTTATATGAACCCGTGGCTTCGCGTTGGGTGTTCAACTTCGACTACGGGTCCGCGTCCTCTTGCGCTTCTTATTGCTCGTACAACTGTGGCAACGCCGTCCAGCTCAACGAAGCGATGCGCGTGGGGTTGTTTGGCTCGGTTTCGCAATGATGTGCCCGCAAAGTGTCGTGGGGCGGAAAGACGAGGCACGAAAGTGGCGTGAAACTATTGGGCCAATTTTCACCGAAGCATAGCGAGGAATGAAAATTGAGCCCGCGCGGCCGACCAAAAATCGGTCAGTGCACCCAAGGTCGTGGAACGACGCAGGTTCTCCTCCAATGTGGGGGAGGGGACCACGAAGTGGTGAGGGGGTTGGAAAAAACAATTGTTCCAATCGTTCGGATGAATAAAGGAACCAGAATAACCCCCTCCGGCTGCGCCGCACTCCCCCACATTGGGGGAGAACCTGTCCGCGGTGGTGTATAACCAAAAAAGGTTAAAATATGAAAAAATATGTATGCTTATTTTTATCTGTTTTTATATCTCCATCATTCGGAGAGGTTATATCTGATTTTTCCAATTTGTGTGGTGCGGCCGGATATAAAAGGCTTTATGCGATTCCAAAAACTTTTACATGTGAATCAGGATATTTTTTACCAGCAAATGCAATAACTTGTTATGCCTGTCCAAGTGGTTATATATGCAATGGTGGAACTTTTATTTTCAGTCCTACACGCGCCCAAGGTTTAACAAGAACAGGTTATATATCATCTGATGTTTCTTATTTATGTTCGGAAAATACCGCGCATTTAAGGATGTATGCTGTTCCGCGTTCTTTTACTTGTGCTTCGGGACAATTTTTACCGGCAAACGCGACAACTTGTTATGACTGCCCAGATGGTTATACATGCAATGGTGGAACCTTTGCATTCAGTACTACGCGCGCCCAAGGAATCATCAGGGGTGAAAATACGCGTGTCACCGCAAACGTTCATAATACCTGTTCGATGAATATGGAACATGTGTTAAATGGGACTTTTGCACCAAATACAATAACAATAAACTGGGACGATGGAACAAATACAACCACCAGTCAGTGTGTTTTTGGAAATACTTTCGATTTACCACCAACGCCAAGCAGGCCTGGTTATGTATTCGGTGGTTGGCGTGTAAAGACTAATAACCAATAAAAAAATGTCCCGACGGGACATTTTTTATTTTTTTGCTGCGATAAACAGGGCGAACAGCCATCCTATAAAAGACCAGCCGAACATTATTGAACCCATACGTGTTCGCATATTATCATACTTTGATCGATCGTTGGCAGCCGCCAAATATACCGGTGTCAAAACAATACCGATAAATATTGCGATAACAACAATATATTTCAAAACCAACAAAATATCGTTCAAATGTATCATTTATATTCCATATTTTGCGTTGTTGCCTAATTCTTCTTCGATACGAATCAACTGGTTATATTTCGCCATACGGTCTGTGCGTGACATGGAACCAGTTTTTATTTGGCCTGCATTTGTTGCGACTGCTAAATCTGCAATCGTTGTGTCTTCGGTTTCGCCGCTGCGGTGTGAAACGATTACACCGTAATTCGCGTTTTGTGCCATTTTAATCGCGGTCAAGGTTTCTGTCAATGAACCAATTTGATTTACTTTTATCAATATCGCGTTAGCGCATTTACTTTCGATACCTTTCTTTAAGCGAATCGGATTGGTCACAAATAAATCGTCGCCAACCAATTGACATTTATCACCAATTGCATCGGTCAATTTTTTCCAGTTTTCCCAATCTTCTTCGGCCAAAGCGTCTTCGATAGATATAATTGGATATTGTGAAATCAGTTCTTTATAAAATTCAATCATTTCATCTGCGGTTTTGGTTGCGCCTTCAAAGTGGTAAACACCATCGCGATAAAATTCAGATGATGCGACGTCTAAACCAATTGATACGTCAGAACCTGGGACATAGCCGGCCGCTTTGATTGCATCAACGATTGTATCCAATGCTTCGACACATGTGTTAAAGTTCGGTGCAAAACCGCCTTCGTCACCAACGTTTGTTGAATGATGCGATTTTTTCAAGATAGATTTCAAATTATGAAAAATCTCTGACCCCATACGAATCGCTGCTGTTTCATTTTTCGCACCATTTGGAATAATCATAAATTCTTGGGCGTCCAATCCATTATCAGCGTGTGCGCCACCATTTACAATGTTCATCATTGGACGTGGCAAAACACAAGGGTTTTCATTTCCAAAGACATTTGCGATATGTTTATAAAGTGGAATTTCTTGTGCGTTTGCCGCCGCATGTGCAACCGCCAAAGATACTGATAAAATCGCATTAGCACCCAATTTTTCTTTATTAGGTGTACCGTCCAATTCCAACATTTTATTATCTATTTCGGACTGTTTCAAAGCGTCCATTCCAATAATCGCAGGTGCGATAATTTCGTTCAAATTTTGAACCGCTTTGAATACAGATTTGCCCATATAAGATTTGTCGCCATCCCTTAATTCCAATGCTTCGAAAGAACCAGTCGAAGCACCAGATGGAACAGATGCACGTCCAAACGCACCACCGTTTAACCAAATATCACATTCTACCGTTGGATTTCCGCGCGAATCCATAATTTGACGCGCATGAACTTTTTCAATGCTGAACATATTTTTCCTTCCTTTATATATTTTACATAGTGAAATTTTCGCCCAAATAAACTTTTTTAACCATTTCATCTTGGACGATTTCGTCAGTTGTTCCGTGTTTCAAAATCATCCCATCATGCAAAACATAACTGCGGTCTGTGATGCCCAGTGTTTCGCGCACATTGTGGTCTGTGATAATAACGCCAAGGCCACGATGTTTCAATTGGGATACTAATTCACGAATTTCATTAACCGCGATAGGGTCGATTCCGGCAAATGGTTCGTCCAACAAAATAAATTTAGGATCATTGGCCAAGGCACGTGCAATTTCAACGCGTCGTCTTTCACCACCTGATAACGCGGTCGCAGGGCTTTTGCGCAAAAATGCAATCGAAAATTCATCCAAAAGTGCATTAAGTTTTTCTTCACGTTTTTTCTGATTCGGTTCAACTATTTCAAGAACCGCCATAATGTTATCTTCGACAGACAGGCCGCGAAAAACACTGTTTTCCTGTGGCAAATAACCAATATGAAGACGCGAACGTTGATAAAAAGGCAAGTGTGTAATATCCTGGGAATTTAAAAATATTTGACCACCAGATGCCGCCAATTGGCCTGTAATACAATAAAACGCTGTTGTTTTTCCGGCGCCGTTCGGCCCCAATAATCCAACAGATTCGCCCTGGTTGGCAATTAAGGATATATCGCGCAAAACAACACGTTTGCCATAGTTTTTTGATAAATGTTCAACTTTTAATACTGATTTTTTTATCATAATTGTATCACCATTTCGTCTGTTAAAATTTTATCGCCGTTGCTGGAATCAACGCGAACATTTCCGTTCAAATTTAATTCTTTGTTTTTAAGATTAAATTGACCACGCGCGGCCGAAACTTTATCTGTAATCTTTTTGCCTTGGGCTGTGCGTGCGATTGTACCAGACGGTTTTTCAAGGAAGATAATATCAGGTTTGTTATATTCTTTGCGACCAGATACAGCCTGAATCTTGAAAGGATTTCCGTCTTTATCTATGCCAACGAAAGATGCGTTTGTCATTTTGAATTGGTTAGTTACCACATCGCGCATATTTATCGCGCTTATCGGTGTCCATAAAATTTGTTTTGTGAAAAACGATGCGGCCACTAATACTGCAACCATCACCAAGCCCCAGCCAGTAAAGAAAAACTGCCAAAGGCGGGTAAGGCGTTTGTGCTTTGATATAATAATAAAATTGCGTTGATTGTTTTGCATCAATCACAGTTTAGCCATTTATAAATAAAAATGCAATTTTTATATTTATATAATCTTTTTTTTGTGATATAATAACCCCGAGAGAGATGAAAAGATTATTATCTATCTTTACAATTTTCGTATGTGCCTTGACGATGCAGTCACAGGCGGCGGTCAATATTAAAAAGGCTGCACCAGTAGCGACAAAAAAGACAGAGGCTGTGGAATCTGCAACCAGTTTGTTGCCATCAGTTATTGGTTTGGTCGCCAATGTAAAGGCTCTTCAGGCCCAACAACAACAATTAAGTGCTGATTGTGCGCCAACTTCTGATGAATTAAATACTGTCAATGATTTGGTTAAAGAGTGGGCAAAACTGGGTGAAGTGACCGCAGAAAGTGCGGCCAGCGGTCTTGGTGATAAGTGTCCGGGTGGATACGGTAATTTTATAAAATATGCGGACAAAAACGAAACTTGTTATGATATGTTTTACAGTTCGACTGACCAAGATACTGTTTGGTATAATTTTCCAAAGGCCAGTTCCGCACAGAAATGCGAAGATGGAAACAGTAAAAAATGCACAACGGTGTCAAACATATATGACATATTCGGGAAAATTCCATTCAGCGATGAAGATTATACTAAATCAGAGGCTAAGAAGGTTGCAAAGTTAAAAGAAAAAGCACAGCGATGTGCACCTGCAAAATTGGCGGCGGCAAAGCGTGAATTGTACGGTGGATTCTTAACTCAAACCCTTGGCAGTGTTGGTCAATCAACTGGTGCTGCGGGAACTGCGTCTGTTCTTGAAGCGGTATCTTCGATGGGGGGCAGTGGTGATTTCAAATCTATGTTGCCTTCGCTTGGGTCTATGGCGACACAGATGTTGGATAAATAATATGTAAAAAGCACAATTTATGTGCTTTTTTCGCTTTACTCAATTTTCAAAAAAATGTATAATTATCTTGATATTAAACAAGGAAAGGAATCTGTTATGAAAAACAAGTGTTATTTATCAACTTTATCTCTGATGTCGGCTATTGCTTTGGCTGGTTGTATGGGGACAACTGGAAACGATGTGCAAAATGCTGAATATGAAATGCCGGCGGTGGAATATGTTGAAAATTTAAATGTTAATGATGCACCACATCAGGATTCCTTTTTAAATCAATTGGCGATGAATTATCGTTCGTATGCTATTTATAACGCCAGAACCAGTGGTTATCCTGATGTCGCAGAATTATTTGCGCAAAAGGCAATTGGTGCGTTTTCTGGCGAAATGCCTTTCCCTGAAAGTTTAGATAATTGGCAAATTGAAAATGAAAGTGAAAGATTTGAAGTCTATACTGCCTATAATGATTTGATAAATGAATTAAAGGGTGATGCAGCACAGATGCAACCTCAATTGGCGGCAGAAGCCCAGGCTAAATTTGATTGTTGGATATCTGCGGCAGCCAGTGGCCAAAATGCAACGGCGGCGGAATGCAAGGCACGTTTTGAAACAACAATGCAAACTTTGAAAGATTGTTCAATGGGTAAAGTTGTTGCTCCAACAAAAGTAAAATCTGAAAACCTTGCGCCGAAAGTTGCAGAAGAAAAATATTATCCTGAAACACGTCGTTTGAATGCTATGGCAGGTGCGTCACGTTCACGTGAAGGTGTTGTAATTGTTAATAATGTAAATATCCCGAGCAATTTGGTTCAACCTGTGCCTGTGACACCAATGGTATTTAACCAAAATATTTATGGTGGTGACGAAAATGCAACCACTGGTGACGATGTTATCAATGCGACAGGTGCAGAAGGCGATTATGTATCAAAAGATGAATTTGTAGAAATGATGATGGCGATGCGTGCTGAATTGGCTGCAATAAATGCGCGTTTAGATGCCATGGGAAATAACACAGACAAAACAGTTATCAAAGTGCAACAGATTCCATTAGAACCAAAACAACACGTTATGGAAGAAATCTTTGAAGTCAGATTTGATTTTGATAAATCAAAAATTAAACCTGAATACGAAGAATTAATCAGAAAATTGGCAGAAACAACCCAGGCTAATAAAAATGTAAAAGTATCTGTGGTTGGTCATACTGATACAGCGGGATCAAGTTCTTATAACTATGCACTTGGTGGACGTCGCGCAGAAGCCGTTCAAAAAATGCTGATTGAATATGGAATTCCATCTTCTCAAATAATCGCAGTATCTGCGGGCGAAGAAGATTTGAAAGTCCCAACACCAAACAATACACCAAATGCTGAAAATCGTCGCGTTCGTGTTGTGAAAGAAGTTCATTATACAGAACCTGTACAACCAGCACCAATCGTCGTTGAAGAATATACTGAAACAGGCGATTGTGAAGAATGTGGGGTGGAAATGTTATAAAAAAATATTGACAAATATACTTGACAAAAAATATTGTTTAGTATATTATCAGTATTGATTTATAGAGAGATGAAGCGCAAAAGGTATAAAAATGGCTAAGACAGAGTCTTTTAAAAAAGCAACAGAAAACGCGAAAACCGCGGGTTTCAAAAGTGCTGTTGAAAAAATGAAACCTGTTAATTTTGCTGCAGAATTCAAAAAACGTGATGTTATTCTTGGAAATTCTGAATTGGAAAAATAATGCGTTTTGTGTGAAAAATTTGGTGGCCGTGTTCGGCCACTTTTGTTTAGCCTCTTGACTTTTTTACTGTTTTTATCTATAATAACCGTATCAAAGCGACGAAATTCTTCGTTTGCGATTTCCACAAAAAGGTTTTTTTTATGCATGTAAATGAATTAAAGACAAAGTCTCCTCAACAATTGTTGAAGATGGCAGAAGATATGGGGATTGAAAATCCTTCGCAATTAAATGTTCAACAATTACGATTCGCAGTTATGCGTGTTTATGCTGCGGATAAATCTATTGTTTTAATCGGGGACGGTGTTTTGGAACGCTTGCCAGATGGCTTTGGTTTCTTACGTGCACCAGAAAGCAATTATTTGGCGGGACCAGATGATTTATATGTATCACCAAATTTAATTAAAAAGTATGGTTTGAAAACTGGTGATTATATCGAAGGTCAAATTCAGGCCCCACAAAATGAATCTGAACGTTATTTTGCGTTGGAAACTATTGAACGTGTTAACGGTGAAGATCCTGAAAAATTGCGTCATCGTATTTCTTTTGACGATATGACACCATTATATCCTGATGAAAGATTACAAATGGAAGTTCCAGACGATACCGACAAAGGACGTAATTTATCTGCGCGTGTAATCGATTTGATTTCACCAACCGGTAAAGGTCAGCGTTCGCTTATTGTTGCGCCACCAAGAACAGGTAAGACAATTATGTTGCAAAATATTGCGCATTCAATTGCAACAAATTACCCAGATGTTAAATTGATAGTTCTTTTAATTGATGAACGTCCAGAAGAAGTGACAGATATGCAACGCAGTGTTCGTGGTGAAGTTATTTCTTCGACTTTTGATGAACCTGCGACACGTCATATCCAGGTTGCAGAAATGGTTATTGAAAAAGCCAAACGTTTGGTCGAAGCAGGACAAGACGTTGTGATTTTGCTGGATTCGATTACTCGTTTGGGACGTGCATACAATACCGTTGTTCCATCCAGTGGAAAGGTTTTAACCGGTGGTGTTGATGCGTATGCTTTACAGCGTCCAAAGCGTTTCTTTGGTGCGGCACGTAATATCGAAGGCGGTGGTTCTTTGACTATTATTGCGACTGCTTTGATTGATACAGGCTCCAAAATGGACGAAGTTGTTTTCGAAGAATTCAAAGGAACCGGTAACAGTGAAATTGTTTTGGATCGTAAATTGTCTGATAAACGTGTATATCCTGCGATTGATATTACCAAATCAGGAACGCGTAAAGAAGACCTTTTGGTTTCCAAAGACAAATTATCAAAGATGTATGTTTTGCGTCGTATAATTAATCCGATGGGAACATTGGAGGCAATGGAATTCTTGTTGGATAAATTACGTTTAACAAAAACAAATGATGATTTCTTTAATTCAATGAATCAGTAAATAAAGCCGCCCGATGGGCGGTTTTTTAATAAAGGTTTTTATAATGGCAAGGCTTTATTTAATAATGTTGATATGCGCCATAATAACAGGCGCATTTTTTTATGGAAAAACGATTGGTAAATCAAAATGTGAAATACAAAATTTTCAAAATCAAATAAATCAAACAGAACAAATACAACAAAATAAAAGGAATTTAAATGAAACTGTTTATAAAACTGGGGTGCGCGATATTCGTCGCATCTTGCGCGATAAATACACAATCGCAGAATAGGGCGCTTTGTGATTGCGATGTCATTTATGGGCGTGCCACAGACTGGGACACAATCAGTGATGATTTGGCCCGCAATATCTATAAACATAATCTAGCGTGTGAAAACTAATCAAAAGTTTTTGCAACAATGCCTATTAATTCACGAACAATATCCGCAGACTGTTTGTCGCCAGATACAGCATATTCAACAAATTCGAAATTTATTGCGTCAGAAAATTCTTTGACAAAAGCACGTGCAAAATCAAGTGATAATCCGTTGGTTTCTGGAACCCAAACATCCTTGAAATATTTTTCATCGATTCCATCAAAATCAAAAGAAACAACAAATTTTCTGTTTCCGATTTTATCACGAACTTCTTTAAATGCCGCAATCCAATCTGATTCAGTTTGTAATTGAGCAGGTGTACGATAAAAGATATTGTTGTCTTTGACATATTTTATTTCAGAAGGTTCAAAAGAACGCGAACCAAAATAAAATAAATTTTCAGGTTTTAATACAGGCTTTTTACGTGGTAAAGATAACCAACGTTCATCGCCTTCACCCAACAGATGTCGAACATTAGTTCCGTGTGGCGCACCAGATGCTTCTTTCTTGGAAGATTCTGGTGTGTGAATATCCAGATGCGCATCAAAATAAACCAAACATAAATCTTCATCTGCATATTGGTCCGCCAATGCTGAAAAATGCGAAAAATTCACGCTGTGGTCGCCACCAATAAAGATGTGTTTTTCACGCGGCGTGTTCGGATAAATTTTTTTATGCATATTGAAAGTATCGCCAAAGCGGTCGGCCATACAATCTTCGTCGCTGATTGAATCAGGTGTTATAAACGTCCAATCATCGTTTGGAAACATTTTTTGAACTGTGCGAGGTGCCAAAGCAGGTCCCATATTATTAACTATTTTTGCTGTTGCGCCACGGCTGTATTCTGCACCAATAAATTTAATCATGATAACTCTCTATTACACTTTCTGCGGCATCTTGTATTTTTTGCAGGCTTTTTTCATAAACCTCGCAATCGCGTGCGATTTCAGATTTATATGCATCGCGCAAATTAGATGCCATATAATAACAGGCCTTTAAATGTTGAACACAATATTGGTGGCCGGTATTAAAAGCATTTTGACCACGAATACGGCTTTGTGTATCTGCCCATTCAATATTCAAAGCATTGTCTATATTTACCCAAGGGTTATCGCCAGTGTAAACACCAACCGTCTTGTCCCAATATTCTTTGATTTCTTCATCTGTGGTATCGGCATTATATTTTAATCTTACGATTTTTTGAACCAAATCATCAATTTTATTTTGATATTTAGAATCAATTTGTGCCAATTTAGCACTGCAATAACAGCGATTATATGCGGTATCTTCGCGTTTGCAATAATTTTCCATACATGCTTTGTAATCAGCCATACATCTTTGCGACGAAGGTCTTTCTGTTGCTGTGTAAGTTGTTGTAGTTGTTGTCGCACTGCGGACAGAATTAACATTTCGAACAGGTGTTGCCGCAACACGTGCATTAACCCCAGAATTCATCCGCAAAGGCATTGTTCTTGCAGAACGTGCCGATGATATGTTTCCACGTTGAACCACACGACGTTGTTGAGATGTTGTATTTGTTGCCGCGCGTGCATTTGTGGTGCGCGGAACAACACCGCGTCGATTTGACGCCGCGGATATATTCTTTGCATTAGTATTTGTTTTTGTATTATTTAACACATAAGGATAAACATCGTTATGCGAAGTTATGGTATTAAATTTCTTTGGCATATAATTATTCACTGCAACCGCATCAGCGACCGCAAACAACAAAGCGATAAAAACCAAAAATCCTTTCCTCATACTTGATATTGTAATTATTTTCACCTTGATATGCAAGTATGTTTTTCTTTGATTTTCTTTAACAAATTTTCAGCCGGCACAAAAAGCGGTTTTGGTAAATTATTAATATTCAACCATTGCCATTTTTCGTGTTTAGTAGGTTCTTTTGTCACAGGTTTTGCAGTGATATTTTCTGCGAACAAATGTATGGTGACATAGTGGCTGTTTGGAAAGATATCGTTTGTAAAATCTATTATTTGAAATTGTTTGGCCGGAATTTCTATACCTGTTTCTTCGAACAGTTCACGCGCAGCGCATTCTTCAATTTTTTCGCCAACTTCCATTTTTCCACCCGGAGGTGCCCAAGTACCAGTCCCATGTTTGGAAAGTCTTTTGCTGAATAACACCTGGCCCCTTGGGTTAAAAACCCAAATACCGACACCAACATTAACGAATTTTTCTTCTGCCATTTTTTATCTCAATCTTTGTACCAAATCTTTCAAAGAATTTGCCATCATATCTTTTTCAGATGTAATAATTTTTTCAACAGGTATCCCTGTCAAAGCCTTCCAATTTATGCCAACCTGGGCATCATCATATCTGATGCCGAATTCGGATGCCTTATTATAAGGGTTATCAACTTTGTAAAGGAATCTGGCCTTTGGAGTTAATACCGCAAATCCATGCAGGAAGTATTGAGGTATAAATAATTGTCTTTTGTTTTTATCAGACAATTCAACTGCAACATATTGCCCAAAAGTATTTGACCAAGGTCTTACATCAACAGCCACATCTAAAACACTGCCATTAACGACGCGAACTAATTTAGCCTGACTGTAAGGAGGCAATTGCATGTGTAAACCGCGAATAACCCCATAAGAAGATTCTGATTCATTATCTTGGATGAATTCACAATCAGGTTTAATAACGCCATTATCAACAAATTCTTGTTTGTTAAAACTTTCCATGAAATATCCGCGTTCATCACCAAAAGCCTTTGGTTCAATAATATAAACATCTTTGATTAAATTTGCAGACATAAAAACGCCAGGTGTGTGTTTAGTAGGTGTTATAACTTTGATAGCCATTTTTTATCCTTTTTTGTTGCCTGTATTATAGAATTATTTTCCATAAGTGCAAGGGGTTTTCGTCCGGTGAAAAAGAGAATATTAAGAATTCTGCTTGCAAAGTTATCTGTGTGTACTAAAATCTGCATAAAAAGCAAAAAGGATTTTTTATGGCAGAAACATTAAAGCAGGCACCTTTTGATACCTCTATTAAAAAAACAATAATAGGTGCGGTTAAAAAAGGTTTGGTAATTCAAGTCCAAGATGCTCCAATTGAAGATTATGTGGTTTTTGATTTAAAGACAAAACAGCAAATTTTGAAATTGCGTGAAAATTATGTAACCGTCTTTTCTTCTTTAGTTTTCAAAGATAATCATTACATGACAAAAGATGCGCATTATATGATTAATGGTGTTATTGGCCTTAGGAAAAACGCGCAATCCCCTGATAAAGCACATTATATCCCAGAATCAGATTTTGAAGATATTTATAAATTGATAAAAACTGTTGCAGTAAAAGTAAGATAAAAAACCGCCCGATGTGGCGGTTTTGAATTAAGATTTATAAAAAACGAAACACTATTTAAGCGTTGAAAATTTTGAGACTATATTTTAGAATAAGAATATAATCAAAAAGGAGTAAATATGAAAAAAGTTGTTTTGTTGACAAGTATGATTGCTATGACAAGTGTTGCCAATGCTGAAACAGAATATTATTTTTCAACGAAGTTAGGACTTGGTGATACAACGATATATGTTAATAACGATACTGAATTTGGAGATTATTTAGAAAGAGCAGCCGAACGCAATACTGGATTAACCGGTTTCAAGTACGATGCAGATGGTTTGTTGTGGGAATTGTCCCCTGCAGTAGGTGTTGATTGGACTATAAATAACTCTGGTTGGTTCCACATCAGATTAGAAGGTGAATTAGGATACAATCATTATTACGAAGAAGGAAAATTAAAGTATGGTTCAATAGTTTCTGATACAACGGAAATAGAATTTAGTAATGTTTTCTTTCTTGTAAATGGATATGCTGATTTCAGAATCGATAAAGTTGTCCCTTATATTGGACTAGGTTTAGGACATGGATGGGGAAAGGACGAAATAACAATAAACAATTATAATGATTCTGTAAATACCCACGGGGCTCTTGTTGCACTTCATTTAGGAGTAGCTTATAAATATTCAGACACAACAACTTATGATTTAGGAATCAGAAGTGTTGATGCTCCAGTAGAAGACGATGGTTCGTATGTTTTTACTACAATAAGATTAGGTGCAAGATTTCGTATATAAAAAGTTCGAGAATGGACTAAAAATAGCATTTTTGGAAATTGATAAGTTCGAATTCGGTGTAAGTATTAGAAAACAAAAGAAAAACCGCCCTTAGTGGCGGTTTTGAATTTCGTGGTCGTGCTTGGTGAACAATTCTCGAACCGATATTATTGAAATAGGGTGGGAGATTGAAGAAGTGAAGGATAAAATTAAAGTTTTATAAACTTTTTATAGAAATGTTCTTTGGCGCGGTAGATTTTATGGTTTTAGTAGTTTGGGCCATATCATCACCAGCAGAAACAACTTTTGTCGCTTTTCTTATAGATTTTGTTTTACTTTCTTGTACACGTCTTAAAAATTCTTCGCGTCCATCACGATGTAAACACAGAGCCGTCTTTACTCCACCTCTGCGAAGCTGTATAAAAGCAGGCATTTCTTCTTGAAAATCCTTTAAACATTGTTTAATAACTTTAAAATTACTTACAGGGAAAGATTTATCTAATACCAAATCATTTGATGATTGCCATTCGTCTGTTTTAGGCAATATATATATAACACCTAACCTTTTTAAAAATTCTTCGCGCCCATCCCGATGCAAACACAAACCAGCAAGCCCAATTTTAGGTTTTCGCATTTGTATAAAATCAGGCATCTGTGATTGCAGTTTTTCTAAATTTTTTAAAATAATCATCTTTTGTGCAATAGGGAAAGATTTATCCAGAGCCAAATCATTTGATGATTGCCATTCGTCTGTTTTAAGCGGTAAGGTTTTACCTAATAAAGGAGTTCCTAATTTTTCCAAAAATATTTCACGACCATTACGATGCATGCATAAACCTATCCTAACCCCAGATTTTCGTAATTGGATAAAATCAGGCATCTGTGATTGCAGTTTTTTCATTTTTTCTAATATGTTCGACACCTTACCCATAGGAAATGTTTCATCTGCGGCTAAATCATTGGCTGATTGCCATTCTTTCGTCTTTGGCAGATAGAGCAAAACTTGTGTTTTTTCTAAAAATATTTCACGCCCATCGCGATGTAAACACAAAGGAATATGGGAACCAAACTTTTTGAACTGTATAAAATCAGGAATTCGACTTTGTAACTCTTTTAAATTTCGTAAAATAGTATCTTCCCCATTCATAGGAAAAGTTTTGTCCATAGCCAAATCACTGGCCGATTGCCATTCGTCTGTTTTTTCTTCGATTGTTTCATTTGCAATACGTTCTTGTGCTTGATTATTTAATTCAACCAGTGTTTTACTATCTGTAATCAAATCAAAATCTACAAATTCTACATTACCAGTAATACGAGTTCTTGGGCTTTTAGATTGGTTTTCTTGTGCTTGGAAATCACGTGGAAACAAAACCATTCCGCCAGCAATATCCTTGAACAACACCTGTTTGGAATTTGATACAGTATATAATATATCTTCATTTGATGCTTCTGGTGTATTTCTAAATATAGTATCTACAACAAAAGCAATTTTATTTGGATTGTTGTCATCCAGTCGGATTGCACGACCTGCAGCTTGTTCTGCTTTCACTCTTGAACGAGTTGGATAGTTTATACACATAGAAACCGTCACATCGTCAAAGCCTTCGGTCATGGTCCCAACCTGGCATGCAACAGTATATTTTCCATCAATAAAGTCTTGTTGCAAACGATTAAATTCTTTATCTGTAATTCCAACTTTGTGTAATGAAATTGCAACGTCGTGTCCCATAAATTCGTTTATTTTTGCTGCTTGAATATCAGCAATTTTGGCATTTGGACAATTTATTATTGCTTTCAAAGACTTAAATTCGATACCGGTATTTTCATCAACACCTTCGGCATAAATACGCGCAATTTCTGTTGCCAAAGTATCAGGACTGATTTTAGTTGTAATTTCGTCGTAATTAAATTCGCCATTTGTTGATGCAGACACTTCAGACAAATCACAAACTATGCTTGAACGATACAGAACATTTTTCACAGGGCTTAATATATTTGCTTCTATGCTTTCTGGAATATTCATTGCGAATATTTCAGTGTTCAGCATATCTGCTACAGCATGATTTGCTTCATATTCTGGGGTTGCTGTAAAACCAATGACAGGGACATATTCATTATAAAAAGCCAATCGTTTTGAAATCTTTTCACCAAGTATATGATGGGCTTCATCAGCAAAAATTAAACCAACATCATTAAAATCTATAATACCAAATAATTTATCCAAAGAATTATAAGTTGTAATAATAATATCGCTTTTGTTGTCTTTTTTACGACCACTGTATTCAGTAGCAACCAGGTCAGCGAATTTATCCAATTTTTCTTTGGTTTGATTTATCAAGGACAGACGTGGAACAATTATAATAATTTTTGGTCGGTGTTTTATACCAGATGCTTTAATCGCGTCAAAATATGCACGTGCCATTGTTGCAAACATAACCGTCTTACCAAATCCAGTAGGCAGTTTAAAATAACTGTGTGATAATTGTTCGTCTGTAAAGCTGTCAGATAATAAAGCACGAAAAGCTTCTATTTGTTTGCCGCGCAACATTTGTAGCGTTTCAGGTTGTTTTATCTGTCTGGCAATACCAGCCCGTAAAAATTTTATATCTGTTGTATCCATATCGTTGTTTATTATATCATAAAAAGTTCGAAATAGGTATAAAAATAGCGTTTTTGAAAAACACAACTCTCGAACTCGGTGTAAGTATTAGAAAACAAAAGAAAAACCGCCCGATGTGGCGGTTTTGAATTTCGTGGTCGGGGCGAAAGGATTCGAACCTTCGACACCTTGGTCCCAAACCAAGTACTCTACCAGACTGAGCTACACCCCGAAAACAGAACCCATTATATACTTATTTTTTTAAAATGCAAATATATTTTTCATTTATTACAAATTCTTGATTTCTTCCGTAAAGGTTTTATTATACAGGCTATGATTCAACATTATACTCTTCATACACATACAGTTGGCTTTGACGGTCGCGATTCTGCCCAGGCGATGATTAACTGTGCGCGCGATATGGGCTTTGATACTGTCGGAATTTCCAACCATTTCATAGTGAACCCAATTATCAAAGAATCAAAAATGTATCCTTATGCGGTGCGTGCAGGCTATTCAAATATTTATTCTTCGTCGTTCAAAGAGGTTTTATCGCGTTTTATTCCGCATTATCATGAATTAAATACTTTGGCAGAATTAAATCCAGATATGAAAATCTTGCGCGGGATGGAGGTAGACTTTTTCGACGATCCAAAATGGCGCGATGGTTTTGAAAAGGTTATACAAGAATTAAAGCCTGATTATATAATTGGTTCGGCGCATTTTGTGACACACAACGGAACGCTTTTGAATACGCACGATTGGAAAAACGCAGACAAAGAAACCCAAGATATATTATTGAAAGATTATTGGAATAATATAGAAAATGCGGCGAAATCAGGATTGTTTTCTTGGTTGGCGCATCTTGATTTGCCAAAGAAAGTCGGGCTGGGGCGTGAAGACAAATGGGTTGAAACTGAAAGCAGGGCGATTGAATCCATTGCTGAATCAAAGACAGCAATTGAAATAAATACTTCTTTTTATCGTTCTTTTTGTTACGAACCGTATCCGTCAAAGCGAATTTTGGAAATGGTTGCGCAAAACAATGTGCCAGTATTGATAAGCGACGATGCGCACGAAACGAAAAATATAGGGCGCCATTTTGACGAAGCGGGTCAGTTAATTCGCGATTTGAATTTGAAAGTCGCAGATATAAAAACTTTGACACGTTAAGTTTTTTATTTTCATTTTAATTATAATTATGCTAGAATAAATTTGTCAGCAAGAGTTTTGTTGATGGGGTGTAAGAACCTTGTAAAAACGCGTCGAAAGCAGACGAAAAATGCTCCAACCTTTTATAAAGGGTTGGAGGGCTGTGATATATATGAATAAGCGGCACAATTTCGTTTTTAATTGTTCTTAACCTCCAACCGCCTGATTTTTTGGCGGTATTTTGATGTCGTCAGAAAGGGGGGGGGCGAACCATGAAAAAGATTTTAATAATATTATCAGTATTGTTTTGTACAACGGTATTTGCACATACCATAGAATGGTATGTGGGCGATACACTACTTTCAACCACAACATGCGAATCGGGTGATAACATAACCCCACCAACAGTTCCTGAAAAATTTGGGTATCATTTTAAGAAGTGGGATGGGTATATGCCGATTGAATATTTAGAAAGCAGTGGAACACAATGGATTGATACTGGTGTAAAAGGAAATCAAGATACTATTATAACAACCCGTTATCAATTCACAAATAATATTGATGTTCATAAGAATAGATTATATGGAGCAGGTGTTTCTGCTGTTTCTAAATCTATGTATTATATCGTTTGGGAAAATAAGATTGTAACCGCATTTAATAATGAAATTAGTAGTTCTTTATCTGAAGATTTTAACAAACATACTTTAGTACAAAATAAGAATGTATTTATATTAGACGGAAATATAATTCAAACACATATTTCAAGTGTATTTACAACGCCTTATAATTTATATTTATTTGCCGCATATGTTGGCAATGTCATATATCCAGGTAGTGAAAAAATTTATAGTTTTAAAATTGAAGAAAATAGTATAACCATCCGTGATTTTATCCCTGTCCTTGATAAAAATGGCACACCATGTATGTTCGATAAAGTAGAACATAAATTTTATTACAACGCCGGCACCGGTAAATTCATCGCCGGTCCAATAGTCGGTTCTGGGGAATAGCCCAGGTTCCGCCCCCATGGGGAGGGGAACCCGCAGGGTGGAGGGGGTAATCTGGCCCCTCCTGCTACGCGAACTCCCCCACAGGGGGAGAACCTTCACTCTGGAATAAGGAGATAGATATGAAAAAAATTTTATTATTATCTTTATTATTTACACAACCATCATTTGCAGAAATGATGTGTGATATGGGTGTCAGTAAATATTTCGCAGTATATGAAATAAATACATATACCTGTGCGCCTGGGGAATATTTACCAGCGAATACTTTGGGATGTGTATCATGTCCAACTGGTTTTAGTTGTCCTGGGGGAACATATGAGTTTAATCAGTATGAATATCAGGGGCTTTCTTTTGAAAGTGTGCCTGATGCCACTATGAACAATGTATGTGCGGTGAATTTTCCGAAAAAAATGTTTGCTGTATATGAACCAAATACAATAACAATAAACTGGGACGATGGAACGAATGTGGTACAGAATACCTGCACATACGGTGGCGCAATAACATTACCACCAACACCAGTTCGTCCGGGATATGTGTTCGGGGGGTGGCGGATTAAGAACCAAAATTAAAAATTCCGCCCCATGCTGAGGGAGAACCTAAAAAAACACCCTTTCGGGTGTTTTTTTATTTATTCGTTAATTGTAATTCAATACGGCGGTTCTTTTGTAATGATGCGGCGTCGCGGCCAAGTTCTGCCGGGTGCAATTCACCAAAGCCAGATGGAACCAGTCTGCGTTTTGATACACCGTTCTTTACCAATTCATTTACAACTGCGGTTGCGCGCAATAATGATAATTGCATATTATTGGAATAACCAACCGTTCCTGCCAATACTTTTTTATTATCTGTATGTCCATCAACACGAATAATCCAGTCAATATCAGATGGAATTTTGTTTTCAAAGTCTTTGATTACATTTGCCAACAATTTTAATTGAGATTTCCCATCGTTGGACAATTTATAGGAACCACTGCCGAACAAAATATCAGAAGATACGATAAATCTGTCGCCATCGCTGCGGATAGTTGTTCTGTCGCCAAGGGCATTTTTAACCTGTTTATAAAATTCAGATTGATATTGCCCCAGTGAATCTAATTCTGCGACTTTTTCGTTTAATTCTGCAACTTTTTCAGCCAAAGCCTTGTTCAAACGATTAGACATTTCTGTATATTCGACTTCTTTTTGTTTTGCGGTGGCTTCTGCGGCATCCAATTGTGCCTCTAATTCAGCAATACGGTCATTCAATTCAGACTGTTGTGCGGCCATTTCGTCTTGCATTGTGTGGCGTTCAGATTCTATGCGTGCCATTTCTTCTTTGGCGGTATTTGCCAATTGCAATTGTTCGGTCAATGCAGCGATTTGTTGTGCCAATTGTTCTTGTTGAACAGTCAAAGCAGTAATTTGATCTTCGTATGCATTTGCCAAATTTTCAGCCTGAATTTGTTGATTTGCGATTTGTGTTTCCTGATTTTCCAAGGCATCACGTGCCGCAATCAACAATTGTTCGGCTTCCTGTTTATCGGCAGTCATTTGTTCGATTTGTTCGGCCTGGGCCTGTTGAGTTTGTTCTAATTCTGCGACTTTTTTTGCCCCAGTGTTCTTGTTAAATACACTGGTTGTGGTCCATAAAAATACGAACACAATAAGTAAGAATATCAATATGATAACCAGATTGGAAAACAAATCTACAAAGCCTGGCCATGCGTTGGTTCTTTCCTTGAAGCGAATATTTAACATTGTTTTTCCCTCTCTCTTTTTTAATTTTTTTTACGAATTAGATTTGAACAAATAATCGATTGCTGTTCCAATATATGTGGCATAGGCATCGAAAACTTGGCGTTCTTTTTTTGTCTTTGGGCGTTTGTTTTCGTGTTCCATCAAATATTTACGCAAAGCCGATACAGATGCAAAGCGCATAATATGATTGCCCAAATCCAAATTTTTGTTTGATATAAATACAATACGTGCGTCTATGTTAATTCCTTCCAAAGTGTCAGCAAAACACAATTCAACGCGTTTCAAAACATTTTGCAAAACATCAATATCGTTATTAAGTGTCGCAATAAACATTTTCTCGTCAGTTCCAATTGCGACAATCGCAGGATATTTTCCATCAATTCTGATTAAATCGTGAACCTGATATTTCGCATCAACAAAGGCATCGTGTATTTCAGATATTTTGTTAAATGTATCCGCGTTTACAGGCGCGCTTTCTGAAATCTTGGAAATATTTGCGTTATGTGCAGGGTTCTGTAAAACATATTGCGACATAAAATCTGTCAATTCTTCGTAAATCGTATTTTGTGCAAACTGTAATTGCAACCCTAAAAAGCCCACAGTCAAACTGCCCGCCAGGCCAAGCAGGGAACTGGTAAACGCGGTCGCCATCCCAGACAAAGGTCCCGCCATACCAATTTGCATATTTTGCAAGACATAAGGATCGTCAAAATCTATGCCAATCAACAGTTCCGCAAATCCGCCAACTGTTAAAATCAATCCCCAGAAAGTCCCAAGCAAGCCCAAGAATATCAAAGTATTTGTTATATAACGGACTGAATCGCGTTTGTCTTCGATGCGACCAGCGACCAAGTCCAACAACTCGGTCAAAGTGTTAGTTGTGATATGAATATGGCGATTATGCAAAGCCATAGAAATAGGGCGCAATAACTTTGGCGTGTATCCATAATCAGCCCGCCCGGCAAAATATGCATGCAACCACTTGTATTCTGGCAACAGGGCGAACATATTTGCAAAACATAGCCCAACACCAAACAAAGTTGTTCCGATAATAATACCATTTAACAGCACATTTGTTATTGCGATATTTAAAACTGTGCGCCAAAAAACCAGCCCACAGACCAGCAAACCCGCGGTAAATAGCGACATAATGTTAAGATTTCTGTGAAATCGTTTCATGGTATTTATCTCTCGTTATACAAATCTTAGTAAATTTTTCGCGTTCGTGTCAACAGTATATGTTATATATAGGTATAAAAATACTTGATTTTTTATAAAAAATCTTCATAATGGGTGTGTTCCTGCTGGCAAGATGGGCTTGTCGGCTGTATAAACCAAAGGAAATAAAATGGCTTATTATGAAAGCGTCCTGGTATTTCGTCAGGACTTGACCGAACCGCAGGTAAAAGAAAAAGCGGATAAATTTGCACAAATTATTAAAGAATTGGGTGGCGATGTTAAATCCACTGAATTTTGGGGCTTGAAAAATTTGGCATACATCATTCGTAAAAACCGTAAGGCTCACTATGTAATGATGAATATCGAATTAGACGGTTCTCAAATCGCAGAATTGGAACGTCGTTCCCGCATTGATGAAGATGTTATTCGTTTCTTGAACGTTCGCGTTGAAGAATTGTCAAAAACTCCTTCTATCATGATGAAAAAATCTACAGACGAAGAGGTGGCATAATGGCAGTACGTGCAGCAATTTATCGTAAAAAATCAAACCCATTAAAGGGCAAGGTTATCGATTACAAAGATGTGAAATTGTTATCACATTATATCACAGAACGTGGAAAAATTGTTCCATCTCGTATTTCTGGGGTTTCACAAAAAGATCAACGTGCTTTGGCAACAGCCATCAAACGTGCACGTCATTTGGGATTGATGCCTTTCGTAAGAAACAATCTGGGTTAATCTCTAACTTTATAAAATAAAGGACAGATAAAATGAAAGTAATCTTGACAGAAAAAATTACAAAATTGGGCAACATTGGTGACACAGTCGAAGTTAAAACAGGCTATGCACGTAATTACCTTTTGCCAAATAACAAAGCAATGCGTTGCACAAAAGAAAACGTCGCTTTGTTCGAAGCGAAAAAGGCTGAATTGGTTGCCAGACATGAAAATGCAAAGAAAGTGGCTGAATCAAAAGTTGATGCAGTTAAAAATGCTAAATTACACATGATTCGTCAGGCTGGCGATACAGGTCAATTGTATGGTTCTGTATCTTCACGCGATATCGCACGTGCATTGAAAGAAATTGCAGGCGTTAATGTAGAATCTGCACAAGTTATGTTGGGTTCTCCAATTAAAACAGTTGGTGCATTTGATACAAAAATCGCATTACACCCAGACGTTATCGTTGATGTAAAGGTTTACGTTGCACAAACACAAGACGAAATTGATGCATTGGTTGCCGGTAAAACATTGACTTTCGGAACAAAGAAAGTTGAAGAAGAAACAACCGAACCAGCAAAAGAAGAAGTTAAAGAAGCAGCATCTGAAGAAAAATCAGAAGAAGTTGCAGAATAATTTCTGTTATCTTAAATTAAAACACCGTCGATTGACGGTGTTTTTTATAGATTATATTAATTTTTTATTCTGGCTTTGGTTCACATTTCTTGCCATCAGAGGATGGGGTATAACCATCAGAACAAGAGACTATTTTCAAAGAATCGCCTTCGCCAACGCAAATAGTTGCGTTGTCTATTCCACATTCTGTATGTGCAATCTTACTTAATAATTGCAAAGCAATTTCATCACCAAAACTATCAACTAATTTTTTTGTGATTACTGCTTCGTCGGTTGTATCTGCAAATAAACTAGTGGCTGTTTTTCCATTTACTTTTTCTTTCCATGGATTGTTATAGCAATCGATACCATCAAAAGACAATGTTGATACAGGGAAGTTTGTAAATTTCAAACTATCAGTACCAGTGGCACCACCATTTTTCAGACATTGTTTAAGATTTTCAAGGGCTTCTTTTTCTTCTTGTTCGGCCTCAGCCTTGGTGGCTTTTGCCGCCTTCTTTTCTTTGGCTTGTTTAATCAGTTCGCCAAGTTTGCCATTGATAAGGGAATTACCAGCAACACCAATAACCACACCTGCACCGGCGGCAATCGCACCACCAAGAACACGATTCTTGGATGTTTTTGCTGCTTCGTCTATCTTTGCCTGATCTGTTTCAGACCCCAACATTTGGGCACGATACAATGATGCGTATGCCCCAGATGTTATCCCCAGGTTTTCATCGTCATAAAGACCGGTTGCAGCCTTGTCAATAATTTCTTCACTTTCGATACCAGGTTTCATACCAAGTGCAGTTTTGCGTTCCTTTAAATCATTTGCCAAGGCCAAATATTCGGCACGATAATTCATCAGGTCTTGGTTATTACCACCCGGCAATTCGATTTCATCTGGACCGGCCTTGACCTGTTTATCTTCACCGTAAGTACAACGCATAGTTGCAATATATGCCGCCATAGATTCTGCGGCCTCTTTATCAGCCTTTTGTTCAGCGCGTCCCTGTAATAATTCCATTGTACCGATACCTGTGGCCGCAATAGCGGTAGCAGTCAATGTTCGATTTGCCAATGATTGTTCAGTTTTCTTTTTATTTTGATATTCTTCGTCTAATTTACGAATATCTTCATCTGTATATCCTGACAATGTTACCTGTTCAATATGTTCACAACGGGATAATCTTCCTAAATAATCATCAGACGTAGATTTTGCACCTTGTATAACAGAACCTTCACACCCGCCATCTGTGTCTAATGCTGTTCCATTATCGCTTGCAATTACATTTCGTACATCGCCATCCATGGAACCTAGTAAATTGGTTCCTTCTTTTCCGCCTAACTTCGATACTTTATCAACAGCACCAGCGACCCCATTTATTGTTTTTGCGGTACTGCCCGCGCCACCAATATAATGACATTCAGAATAATCTTGGATTGCGCAAGCATAAATTTGGCCAAGACCCTGAACAGATGTCGCACGTGACATTTGTTGTTCATAATGTTCCAAAGATTTCTTATTCGTTTTATTTGTTGAATTTGCTGTTAATGCGTGTCCTCCACCAGATTCACATGTTGGAACAGGGCCAGCACCACATCCTTTAGGTTGCAATTCATTATATCTTTTTGTGAACGCTTTATCTAATTTCAGACGATTATTCATAAAAGTTGTCGTTGCCGATACATCTTTTTTTTCATTGGCTTTGTTGATTTTTCTATCCGTATCTTCATGAACTTTATTTTCTATTTTATCTCCAATATTTTGGAAAAAAGCTGCAGCGGCACCACTGCCTTTTCCTCCACTTTCTGCACAAAAACCAGGCATTACAGCTAATGTCAAAGATAAAAATGTAAAAAATTTTTTTGTATCTTTCATGATTCTACATCTTTTTGGCTTTCTTACTGAATTTATTTCCCTTTGCCTGCTACCGCAGCATCAGTTATGGCTTCTATACCCTTTTGCGCAATTGCAGAATTTTCAGCAGTTTTTGCTTTGCGTTGATCTTTTCTTTCTTTTCTATCTTCCTTCTTTTGGGCTTTTTCTTCCGCGGTTTCGGCAGTCTTTAATTCCTTCTTTGCCTTTTGTGTACCAATTGCGCGGTCAAGTGCACCAGATGTAATCATACCCATTGCAGAACCAACACCGCTTCCCAACATAGCAGAACTTGCCGCGGTTTGTGCGCGTGTTTCACGATATGCATTTTCTTTAAATGTTGTTGCGTTTATACCAAACCATTCTTGCATACATATAAATGTATCACCGGCATAACGTTTACGTGATGCGGTTGGTGTGTCTTGTTTTTCACCTGCAAAGAAATTAACCGTATAAACACAATCAAATGTGCGTTCATCAAACATTGCACCCAATCTTTTACATGCACCAGACATCAAATCACGCAGGGCATACATACGTTCTTCGTCTTTTTTGACTTCTTTTTCAGCGTTTTCACGCAATTTTCCAATTGCTGTTCCAAAACGATTTGCCAATCCTGAATCTGATTCCATACAATCTTTTGCGATTGTGGCGCACTTTTGAATTGCGGCGTCTGCGTTCGCTTTGCCTAAACATTTGGTATATGTTGTTCCGCATTCGTTCACGATGCATGCGTTATAATTATTTCCACAATTTATAACATTATTATATGATGCCAAACGGACGTTCATATCACGATCTGCGCGAATTTCTGGGGCAAATAAATTGAATTCAGTTGCACTGCATGTCGTTTTTGTTTTACATGCATTTAATTTATCGCCAAATATAGTGTCGCCATCCAATGCGCATTTTGTAAAATCGTTTCCGCATTTTTCCGCCATACATTTACGCAGGTCACGATCGCAAACGTTGCTGTTCGATGCGATTGCGTTCTTTTGTGCGGTTGCCGCGGCACTTGATGCGTCCTGGGCCGCCAATAATGCACGCTGTTTACGGATTTGTTCTGCAAATGAATTATCATCACCGGCAGATTCCAAAACTGTTGATACAGCCATATCAAATTCAGATGATTTATTGACGATAACAAATTCTTGTTTTTCTTCAACCGATTCAGATTCTGTTTTTGCAACATTTTCAACCACAGGTGTTTCTGCCTTTGCAGTTGATACAGATTTACGTGCGCCCGCCGCAACCGCATTACCACGAACGCCAGCCCTTTGGGCCGCCGCATTAACGTTTTCAAACGACACAAAACACATTGCCATTATTATGGATAAAGTTGCGATAAAAAATCTTTTGTTCATCGTCATTTTATTTCAACCTTTCGCATGCTGTGTCATAGAATTTACATAATTGTTCTGCGACTGTTTTTTCATAATCAAATCCAACCGCACATTTGTTGCGCATATTACTTTTGCAGACGCGTTCAACACAATCCAGGGTAGATTGATTATTTTTACAAGATTTTTGCGCACTGGCCAATTTGCTTTCGCGTGTGGTTTTATATGATGTGATAATGCTTTCCAATAATCCCTTGGCATTTGTAATCGCGGTTTTACGCGCAGACCCCAGGGTTGTCTTTATCGTTGCCAAAAATTCTTCGCATCCAGTTGATAACACACCACATTCTGCAAAATATTTATCAAAGTCTGTATCCGATTCGCAAAACTCATAGCTGGCATCACATCTTTTGGTGTCAATTAAACATGTTGTGATTTCTTCGGAACATGCGTTTTGTGTTTTCTTTGTATTTGCTTTTTTTGCCAGATTCGCGAAATCTGCGGCAATACCAGCGGCCTTGCAAGATTGTTCAATTAAATTATCATAATTGTCTTCGACATCATCAGGTGTGCAACCGGCAACTTTTTCAAGGCATAATTTAGTTCCCCAAACATACCTTTCGCCAGGGTTAGATGGCGCCTTTTTTAATTCTTTGTCTGAAATAGTGTATTTGGCAGATGCCCCCGCAGAAATACTTTTCATCGCAGTAGATTTAGCAGGTTCGCCCGCAGATTCCGAACCACAATACTGACACCGCGCCGCCGGATTTGCGCCAATATTTATCGCACATACTGAATCAAGGCATCGTGTTAAATTGGCAACCGAACATGCCCCATAAACAAAAGTAGGGCACACCAATACAGAACTGAAAAAAATCAAATCGCGAATTTTCATTTTCTCTCTTGGGAAATACTATATCAAAAACAGCAAATTAAATCAAAGAAAAAATGCCGATATATAATAAGTAAAAATTCTGGACACAGTATTATTTTTTGTGCTAGACTTTTTCCAAAGAGAGAATATGTTTATGAAATTTATTAGATTTTTGGGCGTTTTGCTGCTTTTGTGTCCGTGTGTTTCTTTCGCGGCGACTTCATCTGAATTTCAAAATGCTTCGCAATTATTGTCTGCGGCGCGTCGTGGTGATACGCAAACTGTTCAAATTTTAATCAATCGCGGCGTGGATATAAATTATACAGATTCAACCGGTTTATCTTTGGTTTGTACTGCGGTTATGAATAATGATCGGCGCGCAATTCAGGTCTTGCAAATGTACGGCGCAGATGCTTCGAATTGCGATCGCCAAATTAAAAATTATAAACAAAAGTCACGCAAGGCTGTGCGTGGTGAAGAATCTGGATTTTTCACTGGCCTTTCTTCGCCACATGTAATCGCGCTGTCTGCGTTGGGGGTCGCTGCCGTGATAGGTGGTGTTGCATTGTTAACAAATGCTTTTGATGCAAAAAATGATAACAGTGCTTCTTCGTCTGGTGGTTCGCACAGTGGTGGCGGCGGTGGCAGTGGCGGTGGTACCACATCTTTTACACCATTGTTCACGCAAAATTTACCATACGGTCCGGCGTGTTCTGGGTCAACTTGTCCAACAGATTATTCTGTATGGGAAAAAGATAACCGTGATTTCGATTATATGTCTGATAATGGCTTTAATTATCTTATGGTTGCGCACGCATACGATGCGTTTGTTCGTGGCTATCTGGGGATGACAACAATAAGAATCAGCAATGATTTGTCGCCATTTGATTTGTCGACTTTGCCATTTGCCGAAGGCAGTGTTCCGGGTGGTGGAAAGCCTGTTAATGTTGCGATGGTGACAGGTTCTGGTGTTAATAAAATCGACAGCGCGATGGACGGTTTGATTTCTTGGTTGGATTCTACGAAAATAAGTCAAATTCAAACTGCGTGTGCGACGGATGCTACATCGGCAGCATGTCTGGCGGCAGTTAATGCATCATTAAAAACTTCGCATAAATATTATAATTTGTCTGGTGAATTGGGCGAAACACCTGTGGAAGATACGGCGTTTGATTTAAGTGGGGCGGGGACTGTATTTGGCAGTGCAACTGATGTTGATACAAAGTTAGCAAAAATAATCGCCGGTTGGGAAGGCGATGAACGCGCCAATGCTGATTACTACGGATTTATTCCAAACGGTCAATTAACTGTTTACAGAACAGGAAATGGACAGTCTTGGGATAAATCGACTTCGTCTTGGGTTGTGGCTGATTATAAAAATTATGCGGCGATTTATGATGCACTGCAATTAAAAGATAATGGTAATTATGTATCAAGTGTTGTTGCGAATTTATCTTTGCCTGTGGCATCATCTGCTTTGAATTATGCGACTGTGGACGATGCGTTATACTTTTATAAAGCCGCATCAAACGAAGCGCAACAAATAAGTCTGTTCGGTGAAATGATAGATGGTTATTATAATCTGAATACCGCAGATGATACTGGTGCAAGCGCACAAAACAAACCATCCCAAGATGCAAATTTGGCTTTCAAATATCTTGGTAATAACCAGGCGCAATTGTTGGTTAATTCTGCGGGGCATAATGTGGTTGATGCTGGCAATTGGAAAGTTAGTCCTATGACTGCAACTTTTGAAAATTTTGCGCCGGTTGTATATCCGAATTTACAAAACTTTTTTGCAACAGTTGTCGCAGTAAGTCCGGCAGAGGGGACAGAAAATACTACCATCGAAGGGTATACTGCATCTGGTGCTGGAAAACTGGAATTGTCCGCCTGGAAAGATTCAACAGACACATGGTATACATCACGTATGTGTGGATTGACAGGGACTGGTAATGGTGGTGCAATGAATCCTTGGTGTTTTGCGGCGCCTGGAACGACAGATTTAGAAGCCGCCGCGGCGATGGCTGGTTCGGTTGCGCTGGTTAAAAGTGCGTTTAGTTATATGACCCCAAATCAAATATTCTTGTTGTTGGCATTGTCTGCGGATGGTCCTTATTTGGGAACGAATCCAGACACTAATTTGGCGTGGGCATCAACAGATGATTTGAAATCTTATTTGCAAGGTATGTATACTTTGCCTGGCAATCTGGATTCTTCGGATTCTCAATATCTTGAAAGTTTTAAGAACGCATTTGGTTTTGGTATGATAAATCTTGAACGCGCCACACGTCCAAAGACCAATGTGTATTTTTATTCATCGGATACTAATACAATTGTGTCGGCATCTGGTAATGCTTTTTGGCGTAATGCTATAACAAATTCCAGTGAAACACGCGCTTCTACGGCGATAAATGGGCGTGGAACCATAAGGGCGTCTTTCTTTGATATTCTTGAAAGTGCGGACGGTTCGATATCTTTGCCACGTGTTTGGAATACGGAAATTTCTTTGAATAACAATTACAAACATAATCTTTATATGGGTGATGTGCTGGCTGATTTCGCAGTAGATTCAACAAACGTCCACACGAACAAGATTGGTAATATGACATTTAATATGGCAATGTCACCGCGTGCTTACAATGATAATATGAACGGCCTGGATAATATGAAAATTTCTTTCAGTAATGAAAATTATGATTTGGATGCTGGATATCAACATCATTTAACAGATGGTGAATCCAGATTTAATGGACGTGCAAATGGTGTTTTGTCTTTGGTTTCGAACAGTATATCAAGTGGCGCAAAGTATAAATCTGGGCATTTCGCATTTGGTGCACACGCATTTTCTGGTGCAATAACAGATGAAAATTTGTTGGAAAACGATCCTGTTGTTTCTTCGCAATTTGAACCAGCGCATCTTGGCTTGGCCAATGGTGGTGCGGCAGATATTACTTATAACAATGATAAATTCGGACTGGATTTGTCGTTTGGTAATATGAACGAAACAAAGACAGTTTTGGGTTCGTTAAATGAAGGATTGTTGGCGTTAAATGGTGCAGATACACAATATGTTGATGCGGTTGCTATATATAAACCTTTTGAAAAAGTGAAATTATCAATGCGTGCAACATTTGCGAATACAAAAGCAAATCCGGGCGATGGAATAATATCTGATGTATCGGACATTAAATCAAATGCGTTTGCATTGGGTGCTGATATATATGGCTTTAATTTTACAGCGGCAATGCCATTGGCGGTTGTTGACGGTAAAATGGGATACAGTTATGCTGATTTATCAGTTGTTGAAAACGATGGAAAGTTTGATATCGCGGTAAATAATCCGCATATGGAATATATAGATCTGTCGGCACAAAAACGCGAACTAAGATTTTCTGGTTCTTATAAACGTTCAATTGGTAAATTCACAGATGCAGGCGTTGGATTTATTTATCGTGTAAATCCTGGGAATACAGATGCGTTTGGAAATGAATCTGTGCTGATGTTCAAAATTCATCACAGGCTTGGAATATAATATTTCTTGACATTTTCTTTGTTTTGTCTATGATATAGCCTTGTAATATACAAGGGGTTAATGTTATGGAACACTTAAATTGTGTAAAACCTATGTCGCAAGACGATATTGATTTGTTGGCAGTTATGTGTAATTTTTGCGCGCCTATCATTGTAAAAGGTTGGTTGTTAAAGCGTGATTATGCTTATTATGTGCCAATATACGAATCTGATTTTGGTGTTGTAAAAAAGATTTTTGCTAAAAGCGGAATAAAAATGCACGAACGTTATTCCGGAATAATAAGTTCGACAGGCAGCAATGTTTTGCGTGCTAATTATGCTTATCATGATGATGAAGGACTACTTTTGAATATAATGCGACAAATTGATTGCAAGCGTCTTATGCTTTTTAATGGCTGTTTCAATAAACAAAGGGCAGAATTAAATCAAAAACTTGCCGCGTTCAGGGCAAATCAGAAATAAAAAAAAACGCCAATTTTGGCGTTTTTTTATTGAATACGTTCCTGTGGTTTTTATGTGTTTTTTATGAAAAAATAAGAAACATGAAAACGAAAAAATTAAATTCTTTATTTGTGATGATGCTGGCGATTGTTGGCATCCACACCAATGCCAATTCCTGTACAGGAATTTCATTAACTTCTGCTGACGGTGCGAACATAGTTGCGCGGACTGTTGAATGGTCATCGAACGAAAGTCCAAGTGATTATTTGATAGTCCCAAGGGGTTATGAAAAACAATCTATGTTGCCAGATGGGACCAGGGGTGGTTTGAAATACACTGCGTTTTATGGTTATGTTGGTTTGGCATCCGAAGATTATGTCATCGAAGGCTTGAACGAAGTAGGGCTGTCTGCGGGATTGTTTTATTTTCCGAAATATGGATCGTATCCAAAATATAATCCGTCGGAAAAAGATGAAACTATTTCAGATACAGAATTCGTTGCCTGGATTTTAGGAAATTTCGAAACAGTTGAAGATGTAATTGCAGCATTAAGCAGTGTCAATGTTGTTGCGACTGATGCGCGCGCAGAAAATTTACATTGGCGTGTTGCAGATAAATACGGACGCCAAATAGTTATAGAATATGTTGATGGATTACCAATGGTTTATGAAAATAAACTGGGCGTCCTTACCAATGCGCCGGGATATCCATGGCATATAACTAATTTGAATAATTATATAAATTTGCGTCCTGGGACCGCCGACGCGCACAAGTTTGGCGACATAACATTAAACCCAATAGAACATGGTTCAGGACTTTTAGGTTTGCCAGGTGATTTTACACCACCATCAAGATTTGTTCGTGTCGCGTTTTTCCAAACTTCTGCGCCAGTATTAGAAAATGCGGCCCAGGCCGTCAATCAAGCATTTACAATATTGGAAGCAATGACAATACCAATTGGTGCACAGTTTGCAGATAAAACAAAGATTCCAAACATACCAACTGCGACCCAATGGACATCTGTGACAGATACAACAAACAATAAATTGTATTATACAACAATGTATAACCCGATAATTCGCAAATTCGATTTGAATAATATTGATTTTTCGTCTGTCGCGTATCAAAAGCACCCATTGGATATTGTTAAAACCAGACCAATGGTTGATGCGGCGATAAATTAAATATCCTTGACAAAAAATACAAATGTGTTAACTTTTTTATGCTTAAGTAAGGTTGACACATTTGAATAAAAACGATACAGAAATAAATTTTTTATTGGGTTTGTTTCAGGCTGGTTATAAAAATGCCTATGTGTCATTGATGAATTTTCAAACACCACTAAATAATTCTTACCATCGTATAAATATGGTTTTGCCAAATGTAGGTCGGTTGTGTTTGTATCAAACTTTTGTGGAAGTATTGGATGAACAAATTCCGCATACAGATATTTTTTATTCTGATGCGTTGAATCCAAATATAATAACAAAAATACATAATAAAGATTTGGTTTATCGCGCGGCAAATATAATTTACACCACAGAAAAATATTTTGAACAACATCCCGAACACATTGTGACCGATGATAATTTTACAGAAATAATAAAACGCAACCAAAAATTATTTCAAAAACAGCAAGAAAAAATGTCAAAGAAACGACTTGGCATATTGCGAACTTTTTTCATAAATCAAAAATAAAAACACCAGAACTGGTGTTTTTTTTGTTGTATAAAACAATAGTTTCATATAAAATAATTTTGTCAGCAAGAGTTTTGCTGATGGGGTGTAACGACCTGAAATAAATAGGCGTCCGGGAAAAAGCAGACGTAAAATGCTCCAACCAATTGGTTGGAGGGTTGCAAAATATATTGAATATGCACACAATTTTCCTATTTAAATTGTCGTTAACCTCCAACCGCCTTTTTGAAAGTGCGGTTTTAATTTTTTTGCCGTTCTGGCTGTTCTTGGAACGATGCAAGGTTCTCCCCTTGTTGGGGGAGTGCGGCGCAGCCGGAGGGGGGTAAGACAAAAAGGAACAAAACAATGAA
>CACZJK010000004.1 GCA_902781465.1 uncultured Pseudomonadota bacterium | reverse complement strand
GTTATCAGATCCTGCACCAATCTGATAACTTGTTCCTCTCGCCGGACTTTGTGTAAACTGATAGTCTGTCTCCATAACACTATTTACCGTTGGCACAAACCCCGTATCTATCCACTGTGTCCCAGTTGATTCTATATATTCAATTGGCACATAATTCAACAACTCCCACCCAGTAAAAGTATAGCCTGTTTTGGTTGGTGGGGTGGGTAAAATCAAATCGCCATCAACTGTACAGGTTGAATTCTCATATATCGAACCGTCATCATTTAACCAATGCAGGCTTATAGTATCGGCGTAAGCCCCATAACACAATATTGATAACAATATTAAAAATTTTTTCATGTTTCGCCCTCCTTTCTGACGACATCAAAATACCGCCAGAAAAATCGGGCGGTTGGAGGTTCATAACAATTCGATAAGAGATTGCGCGTCTAATTCAATATATTCAACGCCCTCCAACCAAAAACAAGTTGGAGTTTTTAACGTCCGTAAGACGCTTACCGAAACGGGTTATGAAGCCCCATCAGCAAAACCCTTGCTGACGAATCGATTATAACATAAAGAAAATAAAATAACAAAATAAAAAAACCGCCCAAACGGGCGGCGTTTTTTAACAACGGAATTTTCTATTAAAATGGAATATCGTCTGCGATGTCTTCGATATTAACTTCTTCGCGTGGCGCAGATGTCATTGATGCAGATTCAGATGAACCATCCACAGCCTTGGCACCACTTAATATTACCATTTGACCAGAGAACGGATTCAAAACCACTTCGGTTGTGAAAGTATCAACACCCTGTTGGTTTTGCCATTTGCGTGTACGCAGGGAACCTTCCAAGTACAATTTTGTTCCTTTTTGCAACATACGTTCTGCGACATCAACTAATGACGGATTGAAAATCACAACACGATGCCATTCTGTTTGTTCTTTTTGTTCGCCAGTTTGTCTGTCGCGCCATCTGTCAGATGTGGCCAAAGAAAAACTTACCACTTTTTGACCAGATTGCATTGTGCGAACCTGAGGTTCTTGACCGATATTACCAACCAATATAACTTTATTTATACTTCCTGCCATAATACTTTCCTTTGTTTAATCTGTAATTAAATGATTGCGAAAAAAATTCATAAATACAAGAAAAAAACGCGCCGTTAAAAAACAGCGCGCAAATTTTACTCTTCATCCGATTCGTCTGATTCTTCTTCGTCTTCTTCATCGACAGCATTCAAATCGATTTCCTTTGGCACACCCAAAATATCTTCAATTTTATCAGACGCCGCGTCTAAATCCATTTTATGCAAAACCGCAAATTCTTGTGCCATACGTTCCAACGCCCTTAAATACAACTGACGCGCAGAAAAAGTCATCGTATCAGACGCACTTCTGCGTTGTAAATCACGAACAACCTCTGCCAATTTCATCGGGTCGCCCGAGTTAATATTTTCTTCGTACTGTGCCGCGCGACGCGCCCAAATCATACGCTTTGCGCCCGCTTTACCTTTCGCAGAAGCAATTGCTTCGTCCATTTTTTTCATACTGCTTAAAGGACGCAAGCCGGATAATTCAGCCCTTTCCACCGGAACACGCAAAGTCATATGATTTCTTTCGAAATCTATAACCATCATTTTTATTTTTTGATCGCCGATTGATTGTTCTTCGACACGCAATAATTTACCCACACCCTGGGTTGGGTACACGACATATTGTCCCGATTTAAAATCTAATTTTTTAGTTGGCATTTTTTACACACCTTTGCGTTTGCCATTCCCTCTGACAAGGCTATTATAACACAAAATTGTGAAAAAACAATTATTTGGACAAATTTTTATTGCCCAAGGCCAGCCGGTGAAAAACGACCGATATTGTTAAACATCTCTTCCAGTGCATTTAATTCAATCGCCGCAGGTATTGTCGTTTCTCCAGATGCCATTTCGACATCTTTCAAATCTTGGTCATGTAAAATCTGGGTTTTGGTCACACGACCGTTCTTGACCCATGCCAAAAGCACCGTTTTATTATCATAAGTTTTCGGGAAAGGCCCACGCATATTTTCTTCGGCACTGTAATAAATCCAAACTTCGTCCCCGTAAATTGTGCGGGTTTGTGGATCACCAATTTCATCTTGTAATTGCGCTGTTGTCTTTATTTTGGCAACACGCGTTTCCAAATCATCCGGAAAAACATACCCACGATGCTTTGTTTGAAATGTGCACGCACTAAGCCCCAACATTAATAAAACAAATAATTTTTTCATAATTACCCTTCCCCATTATCTTTATTTTTTTGAACAGTAAAATTAGCAATATGTTGTTTCAATTCTGTTTTGTATAAATTATTCGCTTTGGCTTCTTCTACTAATTTATCAAAATTAGGATTTACAGAACGCGCCAATGCAAAACGAGTCTCTGATTTCATAAATTCTTCCAATGGGAACGGAGTATTCAGATTCGAATCTAAACTTAATGGGTTTTGTCCATTTTCTATATTCGCTGGATTAAATCTGTACAACGGCCATGCCCCTGTGTTAACCAAATTGATCTGATGTTCAACACCATTTTGCAATGCGAACCCATGTGCGATACATGGCGCATACGCCAAAATAATTGATGGACCGTTGAACGCTTCTGCTTCACGGAAAGCACGCACAGCCTGAGCCTGATTGGCACCCAATGCAATTTGCGCAACATACGCACCCGACATCATCGCAATTAAACCCAAATCTTTTTTGGCATGTTCTTTACCACCGATTGCGAACTTCATTGATGCACCAAATGGCGTAGATTTAGATTGTTGACCCCCTGTATTAGAATAGCCTTCGGTATCCAGTACCAATATATTCACATTTTCACCACTGTGTAAAATATGGTCAACGCCACCATATCCAATATCATAAGCCCAACCATCGCCACCAACAATCCACACAGATTTATCAACCAACGCATCCAATAAACTTTCCGCATATCTTGCACGTGGGTTATCTATGTTCGATAATTGAACGCGCAAATTATTTTGCATTTCACGTTGATTTTCTGTTCCGGTTGTATTCATTATTTGTTCTACATTTTCCAGACCAAGTTCAAACAACACAGAACGCAAAGCAGATTTTCTTTGATTCAAAGCAATTCGCATACCCAAACCATATTCTGCATTATCTTCGAACAAAGAATTAGACCATGCCGGGCCACGTCCGTTTTTATCACTGCACCATGGGGTGGTCGGCAAATTACCGCCATAAATCGAAGAACATCCTGTCGCATTTGCCACAACCATTTTATCACCAAACAAGTGTGCCATTAAACGGACATACGGTGTTTCACCACATCCAGCGCACGCACCAGGAAATTCAAAATAATGTGGCAACAATTCAACGTGCTTTGGAATGTTCAGATTTAATTTTTGTTTGTCAAAATCTGGGATATTCAAAGATGCATCAAAAGTCTTTTGATTTTTAATTCCATCCGCCATTGGTATTAAAGACAGCGCACCAACTGGACAATTTTTCATACACAAACCACACCCTGTACAATCAGATGGCGATATATTCAAAGTATAAAATAAACCCGCCCCAAGTTCTGGTGTCTTCATTGGAACAACAGTTATACCGCTTGCACGTGCAGCCTCCATTTCATTTTGACCCATAACTTTGATACGAATCGCGCCATGTGGACAAAGCATAGAACATTTTCCACATTGGATACATTTATCTAAATCACAAACCGCAACACGTGTTGCCAATGCGCGCTTTTCATATTTAGAGGTTCCAACTGGATATTGACCACCACCAAAAGTTCCGTCCACCTTGAAACGAGATACAGGAATATCATCACCGCGACCCGCCGCCATTTCACCCAAAGTTCCCGCAATCTCAGATGGTGTATTCGATGTCATTGCAGGGATAAAATCCGGTGCCAATTCAGAAATACTGGATGGCAAAGTATATTTTTTCAAATAAGATTCTGCCCTATCAACCGCCGCCCAGTTTGCATGAACAACATCCATACCTTTTTTCTTGTATGTTTTTTCAATTGCGATTTTTGCAGAATCTTTGGCAGTATCAGGACTTATCACTTTTGTTAAATTAAAGAAATTCAACATTATAAAAGTATTGATTCGATTACCCAGCCCCAGTTCATTTGCCGCCGCATTAGCATCCAAGAAATAAACATTTGCACGATTGCGAATCAATTGCTCTTGAGATTCGCGTGGCAGATTCATAAATGCTTCGTCCGGTGCCATTGCTGTATTTATCATAACCGTTCCGCCGGCACGCAACGCAGAAAATACATCAAACCTTTGCGCAATCATAAAATTAGACACACATATAAAATCAGCACTGTCCACCAAGTATTCACTTTTAATTGGGTCTGGTGAAAAGCGTATATGTGATTGTGTTATACCACCAGATTTTTTCGAATCATAAACCGCATAAGACTGTGGATATAATTCTGAATTTTCACCAACAATCTTTACAATATTTTTTACCGCCCCAACAGTTCCATCACTGCCGATACCATAAAGAATCGCAGTTTGAACATCAGGTTTTTCAATTGTGAAAGTTTTATCAGTGTCTAATGATAAATGGGTTAAATCATCATCAATACCCACCGTAAAGTTATGATGCAAACGGCCCTGCATCATATATTCAACAATCGCTTTGACATCCCTAGGTTTGAATTCTTTGGAACCCAAACCATATCGGCCACCAAATACCTTTATTTTAGAATCAACAATACTGCGGACATTTTGATACAACGGTTCACCGATTGCACCGGCCTCTTTCGTTCTGTCCAAAACAGCAATCTGTTCGACTGATTTTGGCAAAGCCTTCAAAAATGCGTCCACAGGGAACGGATTAAACAAATGCACACGTATCATACCTATTCCGCGCGGCAAATAAGGCAAGGTTTCTTCGATTGTTTCTGTACTGGATCCCATTGAAACAATTACATATTTGGCGTCCAAATCACCAACATAATCAACAAGGCCATATTTGCGACCGGTTAAACGCGCAAACTTTTCCATTTCTTCCGCGACAATTTCTGGCAACGCATCGTAAAGTGGATTTGCCGCTTCGCGTCCCTGGAAATAAACATCTGGGTTTTGTGCAGTTCCACGAATCGTTGGATTATCTGGGGACATACCGCGCTTGCGATTCGCCATAACCAAATCATCAGGCAACATTTCACGCAATACGTCATCGTCTATTCTTTCCAATGCAGATTCTTCATGACTGGTTCTAAACCCGTCAAAGAAATGTAAAAAAGGAACACGACTTTTTAATGTTGCCGCATGCGCAATCGCCGCCATATCGTGCGCGGCCTGAACATTATGTGAAGATAATAATGCAAAACCAGTATTACGCACCGCCATAACATCGCCATGGTCGCCAAAGATAGACAAAGCATGCGTTGCCAAAGCACGCGCCGCAACATGCATAACAAAAGGTGTTTGTTCACCGGCTATTTTATACATATTTGGAATCATAAGCAACAAACCCTGAGAAGCAGTGAAAGTTGTCGCCAAAGCACCCATTTGCAGCGCGCCATGTAAAGCACCAGCCGCCCCTGCTTCAGATTGCATTTCGATTATTTCAGGAACCACGCCCCAAATATTTTTCTTGTGCTGAAAAGCCCATTCGTCTGATAATTCGCCCATGGTGCTGCTTGGTGTGATTGGATAAATCGCTGCACAATCAACACAACGATATGCAACATCTGCCGCAGCCCAATTTCCATCAACAATAAACTTTGACATTTTATCTCCCAAATTAAAATTTTACCTTCGTTTTCCTTTGTGTAGAAATGTTAATGCTTTTGCAAAATTAAGGCAAGATGTTATTTTATTAAAAATATTGACAAAAGAACGTTTTGTGTTATATTGTCTATCAACAAACAAAAAAGGTATTGTTATGGCAAACGAAATCATAAAAAACATAATGGTTGAAAACAACCTGTACATAACATCAGATATAACCCCAGAAACAACCAACGACGCAATAATAAAATTAAGCCAATGGGTAAATGCTTTACCAGAAAAGCCAACTAATGAAAATACTCCTATTTTGAATATTTACATTGACTCTTGGGGCGGTAAATTTAACATATTGCATCCTATATTAACTTTGATGAATATGGCAACCGCACGTGGTACAATAATAAAAACATACAATTTATACAATGCGTCCAGTTGCGCCAGTGTTTTAGCGATATCTGGGACAAAAGGATACAGATATATGGCCGAAAACGCATTTAATCTTGTTCATTTTGGTAATAGAAGTATGAATTATACCGAAGAAAGCGAAATGATGAACAAGACAAAATATCTGGAACACGAAACATTTCGTTTCAAAGAGCCATATTTATTAAGAACAAAAATAACCAGTGCTGAATTAGATAAATACTTTGATCACAATTTTTCTGGATTCTTAACCTCTGAACAATGCCTGCGCAAAGGTTTATGCGATTGGATTATTACAAACGATGGTCGTTTTGTGAATAATATTAAAGATATAAAAACACGATAAAAAATCGGGGTCGTACCCCGATTTTTATTTCTTTGATTTTTTATCAGAATCTTTCTTTTCTGATTTTGTTTCTTCTGGTTTTTCTTCTTCTATTTTTTCAAGATTCTTTTTACCGATTTTAGACAGTGCGCGAACCATATCCATTGCGCGTTGCAATTGATAATCACGCACATCTTTTTCTTCATCGGTCAAACTTAAATAATCTTCTTCTTCATCGTCATCATTATCAGATTTTTTCGATTTCTTTGAATCTTTCTTTTTGGTTTTGTATTTCTTGCTTGAAGCATCATTTTTCAATGAATTGTTGAAAGTTGCTTCTGTGAACATAGATTCTTTCTTTTCCAATGTTTCAACCTTGCTCTGTAAAACTTCGATATCTGGTGTAATACCTTCGTTTTGAATAGAACGACCACTTGGTGTATAATAACGCGCAATGGTTATGTGTATTGCAGAACCATCCCCCAAAGGCTTTTGTTGTTGCACAGAACCTTTACCAAAACTTTGCGATCCCATAACAATTGCACGCCCGTTGTCTTGTAATGCACCCGCCACAATTTCAGATGCAGATGCAGAACCATGATTTATCAAAACAACCACAGGCTTTCCATTTACCAAATCCCCAGGATTCGCAAACATACGTTCAATATCTGATTTTTCTTTACCACGTGTGGATACAACTTCGCCACCATCCAAAAACGCGTCAGACATTTCAACCGCAGCGGTCAAATACCCCCCAGGATTATTACGCAAATCAAGAACATAGCCTGCAACATTTTTCTTTTCTAAATCTTTCAAAGCATCTTTTAATTCCTTAGTTGTTGTGGCACCAAAATCAGAAACACGCAAATAACCAATCTTTGGCAATTTATCATCATCCATCGCCGCCGCATCAGATTTTTCGCTGAATTTGATAGATTTTACTTTGATAATCGCACGCTTTAATGTCATAACTTTTGGTTCTTCGCCATCGTGGACAATTGTCAATTTTACAGAAGTTCCAGGTTTTCCCTTCATCTTTTTAACAGCCTGATTAAGGGTCATATCAAAAACCTGTTCCCCATCAATATGCGTAATATAATCGCCAGCCTGAATTCCAGCCTTTGTCGCAGGCGTATCATCAATTGGCGAAATAACACGAATTGCACCTTTGTCGCTGGTTATCTGGATACCCAGTCCACCAAATTCGCCATGAGATTTATCGTTAAATTCTTTGAAATCTTCCGAAGACAAATAAGAAGAATGAGGGTCCAGCGCAGCCAACATACCGTTCATCGCACCTTCTAACATTTTGCGTTCGTCTGCTTCTTCCACGAATTTATCGCGCGCAGTTTCAAAAACAAGAGCCAATTTTTTCAATTCGCTGTAAATCTGTTCGTCCGTCAAATGAACGACCGGTTCTTCCTTTTTTTCCTTTTTAGGTGCCGCATCGCAGACAAAAGGTGTTAAAAGTGCCAAAACTAATAAAATTTTTTTCATTGAAAATTCCTTTCTTTCAAAGCACAGCATAATAAAATTTGAAAATTTGTGCAACACGATTTTTACATAAAAAATTCAGCAAATATATTATTGACAAATTAAATATTTGTGCTATTAATATACAAAAGCAAAAAGGCATAAAAATGACTAAAAACAAGAAAAAGAACTATTCTTCCAAGATATTGTCTGTCCAAGAGGCTGTTGAAGAAAATAAAACAACTATTTCCAGATATATTTCTGGTTCCAGTATCAAAAGATTAAACAACATAAATTGGTTACGTCATGAAATTGCCTGGAATGAACCACATATTTTGTTTTGGATGCCTAAAACAGAACAAGCACCTTATTTTGATTACAGTTGCACCAAGGGTTTAGGTGACGCATACGATTATATACTCGATCCAGAACACCAAAAAGAAATTACAAAAACAACAATATGCGATATACATTGGCTTATTGCTCATGACACAAATATTTTGCCAGGCCAGTACAGAAATACGCCAAAAATTCTAGAAATTACAGTGAACGGGGGCCGTATTCATACACCTGACCCATCTTTAATTCCACAATTATTAGATAATGTATTTTATGATTATAATCACAGCACAAAACCAGATCCATTACGTGCGTTTGATTTACACTATAACCTTATTATGGTTCATCCTTTTGATGATTATAACAAACGTACTTCCAGAATGGTTATGAATTTGGCTTTGGTTAAATGCGGATATCGTCCAATTGTATTCAATCGTAAAAGTGATAAAGAACATTATCGCAAAGCTTTGGCCGCGATGGCAAATGGTGATTCAAAAGCATATTACAGATATATGTACAATGCCATGAAAGCATCACAAGATCAAATCATCGCACAATTGAAAAATTCTAATATCAAATAAAATCAACGCCTGGTGCGACCATAACGCGCAAAAAATTTATTTATTTGCGAATTCTGTGGTTGTTGTTCGGGCGTTTTTATTTCTATTTTTGTAATATTAGTTATTTTTTGCTTTTTACTTGTTTTTACTGCATATAATTCTTGATTGTTGCCATTTCCGGCAAACACATCTTGTAATAATTTATCATAAGCATTTTTGAAATTTGAATTATTTTTATACAAATAATCTGCAATTCTTTCGACTAAACCAGAATGAATATCTGCTGAAAAACTGCTTATACGCGAAAATTTTCCATTATCAGATATTTCTAATTTTTTATCATTTGCTACTTTTATTTCCAAGCCATCAAAATTTATACTGTGTTTTTGTGCAACCATATAAATCATATCAAACAAGAAATCTTGCATGGCTTCGTAATCAAGTTTCCATATTGGATATTTAACATCATCTCTATCAATTTCACATTCAACAATATATGCATTTTTATCCGCACCCTTTTCCCACATATCTTTATTAGAATCAATATGGTATTGTGCACCTTGACGTGTGGTAAAAAAGTAATAGCCATTACTCTGCCCGCCAAGCGCATTTTCAGACGGTTTGAAATATCCACTTTCTTTGATTTGGTTGAATTGCTGTTGGTTTATCGGCGACAAGACATGATACAACACAATCCGTTGTTTTATCTTGTTCGTTGCATTTTGAATTTTTATTGTCTTTTTATCCATTTATTACCAACTTTTTTGTATATTTTAACACATTTGTGTTTTTTTGTTAAACATTTTATCATAATTCCATCATTTACATTTTTTTATTGTTTTGATAGAATACTACTATGTTAAAAAGCAAAGGCATCTTGTCTGTAATTGTATTATCGGTTTGCACCCTGCCCGGTTTTGGTGCAAATAATGAATTAATGAAAATACAAAATCAAATTAAACAAACAGAAATTCAAAATAAAAAGATAGAACAACAATTACAAACATCTAATAAAGATGTCGAAAAAACTAAAAAGCAATTGGTCAAAGCGGCCGATAAAGTAAGCAATCTGGAAGAACAACGTGGCGCACTTATTAAACGCATTGCCGAACTGGATAAACAACGCGACAAAATAACCGCCGAACTGGGACAAAGTCGCGAAGGCATAACAAACGCAACGGCCAGTATGCTGTTTATTGCATCAAACCCTAACTTTGATGTCCAAACTATGCACGATTATGTTTTGACATCTGTTATGTTGGCGGCTGCATCTGACAGATTCGATTCTAAAATAATGGACGCAACAAAAAAGTTAAACGAATTGGATAAAATTCACGAAAACAGAACTGTTGAAAAAGAAAAACTGGATCGCAGTGCAAAAAAATACACAAACGAAAAAAATGAATTAAACAGATTATTAAAAACACGTTCTGCGCAAAACGAAAAATTAAAAAGCCAACAAATCGCACTGCAAGATAAATTAAAACAATTATCAGCACGCGCAAAAAGTATTTCTGAATTATCCGCCGGGGTTGGTTCTTCGAAAATGACAGGCGATGAAAAATTTTCAAAACGCAAATTAAATGTCCCTGTTCGTGGCAGATTGGTCGTTCGTTACGGCGAAAAAACTGCACTGGGATTAAAATCAGATGGATGGCGCATACGCACACGCGGTGATGCTTTGGTTATGGCACCGGCGGACGGCATTATAAAATTTGCTGATTCTTTTCGTGGCTTTGGCAAGGTTGTTATTATGTCACACAAAAATGGATATAATACAGTTATGACAAATATGGGTTCTATTGACGCCTTGGTTGGCCAAGAAGTTTTGGCGGGCGAACCTGTTGGGCGTATGAATGACAACCGTCCAGAGATGTATTTAGAAGTTCGCCGTGGCGATAAATCTGTGGACCCTGCCCGTATATTTAATGAACCTTAGATTTTAGAATTCAAAACGCAAACCAACCATTAAATTAGTATAAAACATATTTTCAGCACTGAACCATTCACGATGTTGCGATGCATCACTGTTAACCAATTCCCATTTTATTTTTGGTATGTACATCACGCGTGCACTGAAATCAAGGAAAGTATATTCGCTGATTCCATACGAAAATCCCAATGCAGCAATAGCCGCAATATTATCTGTCGATGGGAACTTAGATTTATCGGTTGGTGGTTCGAATTGCAAAACACCTTCGGAATTTGGCGTTCCATATTTTTGCAAATCTGAATCTGTCGATAAATCTCCGTATATATCCGCCAACTTTAAAGTTGTTTTCGAACTGGCATAGCCAAGTCCCAAACCAATATACGGTATAAATTGATTAAGTTGTTTTTTATTTCCATCAAAGAAATCATAATACCCCATAACAGAAATAACATCTGTCGATATTGTTGCACTGGCACCAGAACTGTGAACAAATATCGTCGAATTTCCGATATCGCCACCCGCCACAGACAACGTACCTTCGAATAAAGGTATTTGATTATAATTTGTTTCCGCAATGTAATCATAACCCGCCTCTAAACGCCATTGTGGATGATAAGGAATTGTAAAACCCGCACTGGCACCCGCTGTAAAAGCAGTAGCTGAAAAATTTTTCTTGGCCGGCAAAGACGACAAATCACCATAGCCCGCATACAAATAACCCGCAGGCTCACCCGCCGCATCCCATGCAAGTGAAGAAACCACATCGCCATTACTTTGATTGACGTAATAATAGCCATACAAACTGCCCATTTCATTTTTAATTTTAGCACGTGCCAATGATACCCCGCCACGAACACTTATAACGAAACGCGAACCATTATCATTATAATAGCCGTCTTTTATATAATATCCATTATATTGCCATCCTGCAAAAGCCGGCATAGACACAGTAGTAAAAGCGAATAAAAATAAAATTTTGTGTAATTTCATTATGAATATGATTATATCATAAAAACGACATTAAAAAAAGAACAAAGCAATAAAAAATGCCCATTTGGGCATTTTTTATTTTACAATAGATTCTACATCAACTTCTGTGTAATTAGAACCCTTGTCAACATTGCCGTAAACCGTTACGACATCATCAACACGAACTGTATTTCCGTTCCAATCTTCTTCATCTATTTCCAACATAATTGTACCGGAACCATCTTCGAAAACAAAAATATTATTTCCCATATTTTTTGTAATACGACCACGCATTACAACAGGTGTATCATCTGGCAAAGAAACAACTTCGGTCACAGACCAAACGGCTGGTTGTGTATTCATATGGTTATTCATATTTTTACCAGGCCCTGCAAAAGCACCACAAATTGGCATAAAAGCAATCAAAGCCAAAACAGATATTTTTTTCATAATTTTCTCCTTAGGTTATACGTGTATATCTCTTTACACATATAAATTATACCAAGGACGCACCAATAAATAACTAGGAACGATTTGATAAAATAAAAACCGCCCAAACGGGCGGTTGTTTTTACATATGTACATCTTCACAGAAAGGTTCAGCCGTTTTCACATCGCAAGATTGATTTCTGCTGTTGTGGAACCAAGAAGAACTTCCTGTTGTCTTACAAGACTGTGTAGTCGTTGTTGTACAGATATGACATGTTCTTGTATCTCGATCAAATGTAGCCGTTACATCTTTCATAACACCACCCAAATCTGCGCTTGATCCGCCAAGATAACCACCATTTTTGAATGATCCCATTGATACGTTAGATGCACCTGCTCCACCTGTGGTCAAATCAGCTGCTGTCAAACCTGCGCCAACTTCATAAGAAATTGAATAAGGCGCGGTCAATGGTGTTTGTTCTATTATTTTATTATCTGTACTTTGGTTAGTACGTGCAGCCGCAATTTTCTGACACATATATTGTGCAACGTCCGCAGAAGAATCTTTCGTTGCATTTTCTATGGCTTCAGAAATCTTTTTATTATAATTGTCTTGCGCTTTACGTAATGCAGCCATACCAATCATAACACGATATTGATTCAACAAATTAGGGAAACGAGCGGTTGTTTTGTTATTCTTTGTTCCCTTGCCGTTGATTTGGGACAAATCACGACCGTTGATACAATATTGTATTTGTTGATCAGATTCAATCAAAGATATTGTTCTGTTGATTGTACCAGCAATATTGTTCAATTCATCTTCAATAGAAGATATAATACCATCTATTTGTTCTTTGTTCAAACCAGCTATTGATTTGTTTTTCTTTTTTACTTCCTTGATATAATCTTGAACACCGATTTCACCTGGCTTTAATACTTTTCCACCATCTGTTACAGAACCTGTTGCATCACCAACCTTGATAGAACCAAATGACATCATACCTGTTACACGATATGTGCTTCCATCTTTTTGAGATTTCACAGAACTTGTCCCCAGATATTCGTCTGCGGCAAAGGTATTACAGTCTGTTGTTGATCCACACAATTCTGTCATTTTTGTTTCAGCCAAATTCTGGCAGTTTTCAAGCGCTTTGTTATCTATGTTCAAATACAATCCCATCAACATAGAATCCAAATCTGCCATTTTGAAATTAGGATTTGCTTGCTTACATACAACCAATTTGTCAATTGGACAAATGTCATGTATATAATTGAAATCCATACCGATACAGTTTTGGAAATTTTCACCACATCTGTCTTCGGATGTAAAACATTCTTTAACTTCTTCTGTACATGCATCAACACGCATAGCCGCCAATTTAGATACTACATAATCCCAAATTTGTGGTTCCATACGTTCACATGGATCAATTTGAATCTTGCAGAAAGAACGTGCCATATCTGGACGCGCCAAGCACGCATCCATTGTATCTACGCCCTTGCCAACGATATCATCTTTACATGCTTTCTGGATACATGCAGAAATATCACCCAAACAAGATTGACGTTTTTGTGATTCAATATTTGCTTCGGCTAAACGAATTGTTGGTGCTGCTTCACGCAAGAAATCGTTCCATACATAATCACGAACCGCAACACAACTGTCCAAAACCTTTTCACAAATGAAACGTTTTGATTCCAATATTTCCATTGTAGAAGCAGTAATGTCGTATGTATTGATTGTATCAACTTTTGTCCCTGCAACACTGGTTGCTGCGTTGTTTTGCATATTTTCAGAAGCAATTGTAAATACGCAATTAGACCAATCTGAACCACACGCATCCGAACTCATCATACATTTTTTATATTCGACCATACATGTTCCACGATCGTATTTATTAGATTCTTCTAAACTTTCTTTCAAAGCACCACGCACAGCTGATTTTGCCTGCGCCAAAACAGAATCTGCTTCTTGTTTCTTTTGTGCGATAGAATTCGCCAAACCCTTACAATCAGAAACAATCTGACGCGAATACATTTGTGTCAAAATAGTCATATCTTTTGAACAAGACGCATCCATTTGTTCTTTACACAACTTATGCGCATTGTTATATAAATCTCTGCCAACTTTATCAGACAAATCTATATCAACCCATTCGTCTTCCTCTTCTTCATCTTCTTCTTCGTCATATATCGAAGACCACATAGATTTTGCATCAACTTTTTTCTTTTCACCGGCTTTTACAACACTGCCGTCATCATTATAAACACGTTCACCACCATTAAAGATAATATCCGCATTTGCACCAGCCTGGATTCTTTCAACTTCTTCTGTGCTGATACGTTCTGCTTCGGCCAAAGTTTTCTTGATGGCTTCCAGTTGTTCATCATATTTTGCGGCATCATCACTGCACATACAAGAACCACCATTTTCATTATCTGCAATACAGAATTGATCCATACAACCAAAATATTGATTATAACACTCTTCGTTATAGATGCCGCTGGCCTCTACTTTGGCACGAACTTTTGTTCCGCCTTGCAGCGCAGATTGCTTTTTAGCAGTTGTCTTTTTAGCCGCTGCATAAGAATCAGTTGTTCCGACAAATGCCGCAACCAATCCAAAGATAAAGCCAATATGCAATATTTTTTTCATTTTCTCTCTCCACATTTTATTACATGTTTACATCTTCGCAAGATTCAATTTCTTGACAGAACTGTTTCTTACCGCCAGATTTAGCACCAAGGATACCAGCACCAACAGCACCAACCAAACCCCCAATTGCGGTTCCCCAACCTGCACTTATCATTGTTCCAGCAGACGCCCCGGCAGATAAACCACCCGCAGCCGCTTTCAATGCAGATGTAGCCTTGTCTTCGCCGCCTTCTTCACAAACTTGTTGCAATCTACATACATGACAATTACGCAAACTTGGTTCGAAAGAAACGCTCTTTATATAACTGTAATTAGATTTAGGTTTATCTTCGTCTGAGGCATCAGCATCATGAGGTTTTTCTGGTTTATAAGTTTTCAAACAAATTTGTTCTGCTTCCTTTAAATCTTTTTTACGCGCCAATTCAGCAATCTTGGAATCTAATTCACGCAAATTACGCTTTTCAGCCGACATCTTTGCCAATAATTTCGCAGTGTTAAACACGCTTACGCCCAAGGCATTTTTATCTTTTAATTTCTTAGAAGCATCACCACTCTGAGAATCGCTGCACGCCGCTACTGTTTTATCTTGTTCAAATTGAACAAAGAATTCATCAACCGCAGCATCTGAATTTGCTACAACCGTCTTACGCAAAGCCGCCAAGCCCTCTTCGGTATCTGGCAAATCTGTCAAAGATTCAACCGTCGTATCAATTGGCAAACACGCCATATCTGTTCCACAAACTTTTCCAAGTTGTTCACCAAAATAATTCACACAACCCTGCATCATTTGATAATCCATTTGCAAAATCGCAGATTGAACAATCACATTAAATTGTGTTGCAGTTTTACAAGATGGGAACATACTTTGCGGGCAAAGCGCCGCAATTTCGTAAGGCTTTTTACCAACGCATTCAGGTTTTGTAAAATCAACACCACATTTATCCTGCAAACATTTATCAACATCATTTTCACAGAATTTCGTTTGCAAATACCCCAACTTATCATTTACAACAGATTGAAAACCTGGGATTTTCGCATCGCATTCTGTGATAATTGGACAGATTCCGGCCGCGACATTAACATTTGTTAAACATTCTGCATTTGTTGATGTTGAACAACCTTCTTCCAAACAAAGTTGAACCTTGGCCAAACATGTTTGACGTTCATATTTATCAGCATATTTATTGGCTTCGGCTAAAACGCTTTTGGATTCGGCCGCCCAATCTTTTACAACATAATCACGAACAGCCATACATTGATCCAAAACATTTTCGCAAGCATTAGAACGACGTTGCAATAATTTTGCATCCAAACAGTTTTCAAAATTCGCACCACAGCCACCTTTATCTGCGATACAAGAACGATATGCCAACAAACATTCACCACGATTATACTTGTTTGTTGTATCTAACATTTCAAGGCGTGCCTTGCGAACTGCAGATTCTGCGATACGTTTATTCGATTCGGCATTTGCTTTTTGATCTGCCAAATACGCATCATAATTCTTACAATCTTGGGTTATCATACGCGAATAAAGCATAGATTCCATTTCGGCCTTACCACCACAGGCATCTAATTCAGCCTGACAATATTTAACCGCCATTTGGTAAAGACCATCACCCAATTCGACATCTTCGCCGACATCCATTTCTTCTTCTTCGTCTTCTTCACCGCCCAACCAAGCCAAGAAATTAGAACTGGAAACTTTTGTGCTGGTGTTCGTATCAGTAAAAACCAAACGTGCCTTTGCACCCAACTGTTCACGTTCTACACCTTCGTTGAATAACTTGTCTGCTTCTGCCTGGATGGCAAGCACTGCTTTAATTTTACTTTTTGCATTTTCTATATTGTCAGAACATGCACAACGTTCACCCTGACTTTCGTCCAACAAACAAAAACTGTCCATACATTCACGATACGCATCACGACAATCACCAGACGAAGCCTTTACCGATGAAACAATCTGACTTTTTGGGGCCTTAGATTCAGAAGTTCCAACAATCGTTTCAACATCTTTCTCTTCTTCTGTTGACACATTTTGTTCCATCGCAGCCTTGATATCAGCAGCCGAAACACTCATCCTTGTTGCGGCCTGATTCCCACGCGCCATACCTATACGTGCCACAGAATCAGCACGCCCTGCACACCATGCAACCGATGGAAACACCAACAAAATTGGCAAAAATTTCATAATTTTCATAAGAGTGACCCCTACATTTTGATATTATTTTATCAAAAAATGTTAAACCTTGCAAGCGCTTATAAAAACTTCTTGCAATTTTATTATATGGTCAATATTATTATCATGTAAAAAAATAAAGGTTTTTATTTATGGCAAAAGATGATGTAATTGTTTTTTCTGGCACAGTCGAAGAAAGACTGCCAAATACTATGTTCCGTGTTCGTTTGGAAAACGGTCATATGATATTGGCAACGGTTTGCGGAAAAATGCGTAAAGCACGCATTTGGGTTAATGTAGGTGAAAAAGTCCATGTTGAAATGACACCTTATGATTTGGATAAAGGTCGCATAACATTTGTTGAACGCACTCATACTTCTGGAGATGGTGCGCCTAATCATCAATAAAAAACAAAATCCACTTTTTGTGGATTTTTTTATTTTAATTTTTTACAAAATACCCTTGCTTAAAATATCTTATTTTTGTTATTATTATTAAAAAGTATAGGATGAGAAAGGTTTGTCTTGTTTTAATCGGGCTGTTTTTATGCATTGACGGCGTCAGTGCTGCTGGCCGTGTTCAAAATATTGCAACACCATCTGTATCACGCCAGGCAACAAATCGAACACGTTCCGAAAACACTTCTGGTCGGACAATATCTTCGCGTGGTGCAATTATTAATAATAATGTTCGCAAAACAACTTCACGCAACGCATCAAACAAGGTCGTCACAGGACGCAGTGCAACCAGCAAAAAAAACGTGACAAGAATTCCACAAACCGCATCTCGTATCGCACGCGCGGCTGCGACAGTAAAAACACGAACATTTGGAACAAATTATAATTCATGCCGCGACGCTTATTTTACTTGTATGGATCAATTTTGCGCAACGCAAAACGAAAACTATCGCAGATGCGTTTGTTCTTCGAAATTGCAAGATATTCAAAAACAAGAAAAATTATTATCGCAAACCGCCGACAGTTTGAAAGATTTTGAAGATTTGAATATAAATATGATTTCGAAAACTTCCAAAGAAGTAAAAGCGATGCTGTCTGCTTCAGAAGGAGAATCCGCAATCAAAAAAGATAATTCAGACAGTGCCAACACATTGAACAATATATCTGGCGTTCTTAGCGATTCTAAATCTAAATCACTTTCAACCCAGGGCAAATTAGATATTGCTGGCGATATAAAGGCCGTATGGAACACAACAAATTTAATTGGTGGCACAGACATTGCCAATTTAACTGGCGAGGCTTTATTCAACGCCGTCCACGCACAATGTTCTGAAATGGTGGCGCAAACTTGTGCTTCATCAGATTTGAAAATGGTTTCTTCATCATACGGTATGTATATTGAAAACGATTGCGCATTACTTGAAACCAGTTTAAAAAACAAAACAACAACTGCTAACGCAGCAATACGCGGAACACGTCATAAAATGCAAGACGCCAGATTGGAAAACTATGACGCCCATAATTCTGTCAGCATAAATGATTGTATTGCAAATGTTCGCAAAGATATAACCGCAGATTCTGCATGCGGCAAAAACTATATTCATTGTCTTGATTTTTCTGGCAAATATTTGAATTCCACAACGGGCACACCAATATATTCTCCGGATTTTTACCAAATTGAAAATCAAATTTCTTTATCTGGGGATGTTTTAAAAAACAGTAAAAATACTTCGTTTGTAAATATGTTAAATAAAAAGCGCAACTTTGCAAGCAACAGCCTTGATTTATGTCGCGATAATGCTGATGATGTATGGGACGAATTTTTACGTCAGGCACTGGTTGAAATATACCAAGGACAGCAAGAACGTGTAAAAACAGTAAAAAACGAATGTTTGGCAGTTGTTAACGAATGTTATATAAAACAATCTGATGAATTAAAAAAATTTTCCGACAACAGTTCACAAATAAGCCTGGCCCAGACTTTAGAATTATCCGAAGAAATGTGTGCAGATAAATTAAACACATGCGCGAATCTGTATGGTGGCGGTGATTCTGGATTGACTGCATTGCTTGCATCTGTGACCGATGCAATGATTGAACAATCTTGTCCTGATTTATTAAATACATTTGCACAAAATCTTTGTGCTGTCACAGGTAATGATTCTGCGCATTCTTATCCTTATGGTTGCCGCAAATACGCCCCTGGCGATGCACGTTTTGCACGTAATAAGGTATGTAATTCAACATTGGTTAACCCTTTTTCAAAAACAAATATCTTGATTACACGTGCAAACCCACAAGATTTTCAAGATTATACAAAAATGTGTTCCGCGAACGGACATAAAAGATATACCAGTTGTAAATACGGTTATTATTTGTATGCCGAACCGTCACAAGGAAGCGACGTGTGTGATAACGAATATTGTTATAACTTAAACACAGCATCAAAATGCGAAATATGTCCATCTGTAGCGGTATGTCCAGGTGGAAAATCTGCACCAGTTAACGCAAACACAGAAATATATAATTCTTGTGGCGAATATTATATAGGCAGTCTTTACCAACAAATGGCAAGATACGCATTGCAAAACTGTACACGTTCTTCAAACACATCTTGGGAATTAACAGAATCTTTATTGGTTGATATTGATAATGTTATGAATCAAATCCGCAAAGATTTAGTAGCATCGCTTTCATCGGAATGTTCTGATTTATCTGGAACATGGGTTGATATTCCTTGGACAGATGCAAACGGTGATGGTATTCACGATACAACAAATGATACATTATATAATAACTTTTATAATATAACCGGTGCCAGTGCACTGTGGGGATATTGCAAGCAATAAAAAACCGATATTTAATCGGTTTTTTATTTTCAAATTTTATCAAAATATTATGCTACTTTTTTTGTTTCCGCATATATTTCAACAGGTTCTTTTTTACCATTTACAACATCTGCATCAATTACAATTTCTTGTAAATCTTTTTTGTCTGGCGCTTCAAACATAGGTTTTAACAAAATCTTTTCCAATATCGAACGCAAACCGCGTGCACCTGTTTTTCTTTCAATTGCCATTTTTGCAATTGCAGTTAAACCATCTTTTGTGATGTTTAGTTTAATACCATCCATTTCCAACATGGCCGCATATTGTTTTACAATTGCATTTTTAGGTTCTGTCAAAATCTTAACCAATGCTTTTTCATCCAAAGGTTGTAAAGTTGTGACGATTGGCAAACGACCAATTAATTCTGGAATAATTCCAAAACGAACTAAATCACTTGATTGAACATCTTCCAAGAAATCTTTTTCTTCGCGTTCTTTTTTGTCTTGAACATTTGCCCCAAAACCAATACCTGCACGTGAAGCACTGCGTGATGCAATAATTTTATTCAATCCATCAAACGCACCACCACATATAAATAAAATCTTACTTGTATCCAATTGAACAGTAGATTCGCCTGGATGTTTGCGTCCACCACCACTGGCCGGAACATTAGCGACAGTTCCTTCGATTAACTTTAACAAAGCCTGTTGAACACCTTCGCCAGATACATCGCGTGTTAATGACGGATTTTCAGATTTACGTGAAATTTTATCAATTTCATCGATATAGATAATTCCGCGTTGTGCACGTTCTACATCAAAATTAGCATTTTGTAATAAACGCGTTAAAACAGATTCTACGTCATCGCCAACATAACCCGCTTCGGTCAAAGTGGTTGCATCAGCAATCGCAAAAGGAACATCCAACACACGTGCCAATGTTTGCGCAAATAATGTTTTTCCTGTCCCAGTGGAACCAATCATTAAGATATTAGATTTTTGTATTTCAACATTAGATGCCACTGCGGCAGTATTACGTTTATAATGATTATAAACCGCAACCGCCAAAGTTCTTTTTGCACTGTCTTGGCCAATAACATATTCATTCAAGAATTTATAAATTTCCGATGGTGTTGGCAACGCGGCAGATTCATGTTTAATTTGAGATTGTTTATCATCTGCCATAATGTCATTACACAAATTAATACATTCATCACAAATACAAACGTCTTTACCACTTACTAATTTTTTTACTTCATAAACAGACTTGCCACAAAAACTGCAAAACTGTTGTGCTGGTGTATTTGTTGTTTTTTCGTTGCTCATTTTTATAAACCTTGAATTATTTTCTTATCAAAATTTCATCAATCAAACCAAATTTCTTCGCTGCTTCTGCATCCATCCAATTATCACGTTCCATCGCATCAAAAACTTCTTTTTCTTTGCGACCAGTGAATTCAGACATCTGTTTTATAATGACTTGTTTTACACGTTGTGTTTCACGCAAAGATATTTCCATATCTGTAACTTGACCTTGAGTCCCAGAAGATGGTTGATGAATCATAATTTCTGTATTTGGCAAAACGAAACGTTTACCCTTGGCACCCGCAGCCAACAACACAGACCCCATTGACGCAACCAATCCCATACCAATTGTCGAAACATCTGGTTTAATATATTTCATTGTATCCATAATCGCCCAACCAGCGGTCACATCACCCCCTGGTGTATTAATATACAAAGAAATATCTGCGTTAGGGTTTTCTGATTCCAAAAACAATAATTGTGCAACAACTGTATTAGCCATAGCCGGTTCAATTGGACCAGAAATCATAACAATTCTGTCACGCAAAAGGCGTGAATAAATATCAAAAGAACGTTCACCTTTTGGAGATTCTTCTATAACAATAGGAACTAACGACATAATAAAATCCTCTTTTTTACACCTAATTATAACACGAATTTGTCCGATTCGCTAATTTTATAGTAAATAAATAAGGAAAAAATCCGGTTTTTCAAGCCAGCAATCTATTTTTCCAGAACTTTTATACCCGGCAAACTTTTACCTTCGATAAATTCAAGAAACGCACCACCACCTGTTGAAACATATGTCATATCATTAAATACGCCACATGCATTTAATGCCGCAACAGTATCGCCACCACCGACAATGCTTTCTATTTTTCCTGTTTTGGTAAAATGCGCTATATCTTGCGCCAATTCAAACGAAGCACGCGCCCAAGGCTTGCCCCACTCTGCCATACCAAATGTTCCGTTCCAAATCACAGTTTTTGCATCTTTTAATAATTCTTTGTTACGCATGATAGTTTTTTCGCCATCATCCATTATTACATCATCATCGTGTATATCATCTGCATCACGATTAATACGAATCGCATCTTTTGAAAAAGTTTTTCCAACCCCTTTGTCCAAAGGCAATAAAACTTCACAATTATTTTCTTTGGCAATATTTATTATTTCCAATGCAGTATCGGCCATAGATTCTTCATATAACGAATCGCCAACTGGCAACCCCAGCACAAAATTGAAAGTTGTCCCCATCGCGCCGCCAATAACGATTTTATCTGCAACAGAAACCAATTTTTTTAATACGCCTATTTTGGTTGACACTTTGCTGCCACCAACGAAAGCGATTAATGGATGCGTTGGTTTTTCCATAATTTTTGTTAAATTTGTTATTTCTTTTTCCAATAAAATTCCCGCAAAAGATGGCAAATATTTTGCTATACCAACAATGCTGGCCGCCGCACGATGAGAAACAGCAAAAGCATCGTTCACATATAAATCGAAACCTTGTGCTAATTTTTTAGCAAACGTATCTTCGTTTTCTTCTTCACCAGCATAAAAACGCAAATTTTCCAATAACACAACATCGCCATCTTTCATATTTGATAAAAAACTTTTATCCAAACAGTCACCTATAAAAGGAATATTCATATATTCTGCAATTGGTCGCAAAGATAATTCAGGATCCTTCTTGCCCTTTGGCCGCCCAAGATGAGAACAAATCACAACACGTGCGCCTTGTTCCATTAAATATTTAATGGTTGGCATTGATGCATCAATTCTGAAAGTTTCTGTTATTTCGCCATCAACAATTTGAACATTAAAATCATCACGTAATAAAACATACTTTGAACGAACATCGGCTTCGAAAACACTACGAATTTCCATTTTTTTCAATCCTTTCCTTTATTGGACGATAGGTCTTTCTATAATGTTCATTTATACCATATTTATCGATTGCTTGCAAATGTTGTTGTGTTGGATAGCCTGCATTCTTTTCCCATTCGTATTGCGGATACTTTTGTGCCAAATCTTTCATAATCCTGTCACGTGTCACTTTCGCAATAATCGAAGCCGCTGCAATAGATAAAGATTTCGCATCCCCTTTAACAACTGGTTCACCAATCAAATCTTTTGGCATTTTATTTCCATCAATCAAACAATATTCAACATTTATCCCCAGCGCACTTATCGCGCGTTTCATCGCTGTTAATGATGCTTGTAAAATATTCATTTCATCTATCTCTATCGCACTGCATTGAGCCACAGCCCAAATAATATCTGGATTATTTGTTATCCAATTATATGCGATATCACGTTGTTTTTCAGTCATCTGTTTTGAATCACAGATAAGAGGCATATCATCAAAATCATATTTTTTGAAAACAACAGCACCAGCAACCACGGGGCCACATAAAGGACCACGTCCTGCTTCATCAGCACCAGCAATTATTTTTTTGCCTATATTTTTTTCAATTGAAAAATCAGGAATAACACGCATAGTTTTTTACAAAGCCATTTTGTTCAAAACATATTCATCTTCACTGTTATAATAAGGCCAATGTTCATCAGCCAAATCTTTTAACGATGTCAAAGGCTGATTAAGACGCGCACGATAAAGCCACAAATTAGACATCACGCGTTTAATATAATTACGTGTTTCATACGCCGGGAAACTTTCTATGTATAATAATGGGTCCGTTGTTGAAAAAGTTTTTTCAAATTTAACCAAATTGCCCATTCCTGCATTATACGCAACCAACATTTTTATAATATTATTTTTTATCAATTGATGTTGCAATAAATCAACAATGTATTGTTGGCCCACAAACATATTATGTTCAGGATTAGACATATCTATATCAGACATCTTCATATCATTTTTGCGCGCAACGCGTTTCGCAGTATTTGGCATAATTTGCATAACGCCGTTTGCACCAGCGTTTGATTTTGCATTTGGTTTAAAACCACTTTCTTGTTTAGTTATTGCCAATAACAAAGCCCTGTCAATGGACCACCCCCCCAAAGGTTCCCAATTAGGTAATGGATATTGTGCAGAATAAATAATATCATCATCGATTTCCGAAACACCCCTGTCGCGCATAACACCAGAAACAGCAATTGATACACTTGGCAAACCATAAAGTGAAGATACTGCATTAACCGCATGTAATAATTTATCAGAAGATTTTGATGTCACCAAATACTTCAAATATTGTTCTGCGCGGTCTTTGCGTCCAACCTGTAATAAAGCCAACGCTTTTTTCCCATATTTATTTTCACGCAAAACGACAATATCTTCATCTGAACAATCTTGGTCAAAGAATTCATATTCTGGTGTATCACCCAACATAGTTGATGCCAACGCACCATAAAAAGACATCGGATACGCGGCAGCAATCTTCCAATATTTCTTAGCATTTGCCTTGTCACCATTTATATCCGCACTGCGCCCTGCCCAGAAGGCTGCTTCTGTTTTACGTGCATTGTTAATTTGTGTTAAATTTAAAATTCGTGAAAAATATTTTTGTGCTTCCTTATATTTTTGTTCTTTGAAATAAAGCAATCCCATTGTCCAAAGACCATATTCTGAATTGGCATCAGACGACACAAATCCCCATTTCTTGGACAATTCATATTCACCATTTGTGTAATACAAAAATGCCAAACGCCCCGCCAGGCGGCCATAATCAGATTCAGATATTCTGGATTTAAAAAATTTACTTTCCAATATATTACGGGCATTTTTCGAAGAGCCAGACCTTATCGCTTTTTTGAATTTATCAATAGTTTTTGTTGTCGATTCCTTGTATGTCTTTACTGTCCATGTTTCAGATTGCGCAGTTTCGATATAATCTTTACCAGTAATAATATGTGGCACCACAGGTTTGCGCACAGACGCCTGTTTTATATTTGCGATTTTATACAAACGTTCTGCGCCTGGCATATCGTAATATTTATCCATCCAAGTTTTTAATTCTGTGCCACGCGTATGATAAGTTTTTGAAATATATCTTTGATACAACACTTCATTCATCAAAGATTTGTCAGTCAGTTTATTTTCGTATTTCTTTGCAGTTTCTATTTTTTCTTTATCTTGTAATAAAAATATTTGGGCATATAAAGCAGCGTTTTCATCACTTAGAACATCCACAGATTCCAAGGCACAGGCCGAGCCTGTGACAAAAATAGCCAATAAAATTCCTATTATTTTTTTCATAACTCAAAATAAAGAAGTCTTTGTTTTTGGCAATTCACATACGATTGCGTCTTCGTCAGCCTCTGGAATTTGGCTGATAATTTTCTTAAAATCAGAAACCTTTGAAAACTTTCGATACACAGAAACAAATCTTATGAAAGCAATCGGGTCAAGATTCAACAAAGAATCGCTTACCATTTGTCCGACCATAGCACTTGTCACCATATCATCTTCGGATTCTGTTTCCAGTCTGCGCTGAATAGAAGCGACCAATCGTTCAATTTGTTCATCACGCACATCACGATTACGACACGCCAATTTAATACTGCGATACAATTTATCCCTGTCAAAAGGTTCCAATTTTCCGTTATTTTTACGAACAACTAAATCACGCATTTGAATACGTTCAACCGTAGTGAACTTTGCACCGCATTGATTGCAAACACGACGACGGCGAATAATCGCATCTTCGATATCTGGGCGGGAATCCGCCACACGGCTGTCAGTAGAATTACAATATGGACATCTCATAATCTTTAAGGTTAGAAAATATTCATCGATAAGTAAAGTAGAATTTATATTAAAAAAAATTGCTTTTTTATAAAAATCAAGTGTTTTTTTTCAAAACCGATTCGGTTGCGGCTTTTTTATACCCCTAAAATATGATAAAATATTCAAAAAGATTAGGACGCAAAAGTCTAACGAGAGAGAAAAAATGCAAAAATACCTGAATCAAATTTTGTGCGGTGATTGTATTGAAATTATGCGCAAGATTCCAGATGCATCTGTGGATGTGATTTTTGCTGATCCCCCTTATAACTTACAATTGGGTGAAAAAACTCTTTATCGTCCAGAAGACCAAACCGCTGCGCGCGCAGTACGCGATAACTGGGATGCGTTTGAATCTAATGAACAATATGACGAATTTACACGTGCTTGGATGCACGAATGTAAACGTATATTAAAACCAGAAGGCGCAATATGGGTTATGGGTTCTTATCATAACATATTCCGCGTTGGTTCTGTTTTACAAGATATGGGCTTTTGGATTTTGAATGATATTGTTTGGGTAAAGACTAATCCAATGCCTAATTTCCGTGGAACCCGTTTTACAAATGCGCACGAAACTTTGATTTGGGCAACACCAACTAAAACAGGTAAATACACATTTAATTATGAAACAATGAAGAAATTAAATGGTGGAAAACAAATGCGTTCTGATTGGGATATCAATATTTGTTTGGGCGAAGAACGCGTAAAAGACAAAGATGGAAAAAGTTTACACAACACACAAAAGCCTATGGATTTATTACGTCGTGTAATATTGGCTTCGACCAAGGCGGGCGATGTTATATTGGATCCATTTGTTGGTTCGGGTACAACTGCAGCGGTCGCAAAAGAATTGGGACGTCAATTTATTGGAATTGATCGCGAAGAAACTTATGTCAATGCCGCACGTGAACGTGTTAAAAATGTAAAACCTGTTGATTTATCTGATATCGAAGTTAATGCACCAAAACGCGATGCCATCAAGGTAGCATTCCGCGAATTGATTGATGGCGGACTGCTTTACGTTGGACAAACTTTGGTTGGGCCAAAGGGCGATCGTGTTATGATTACACACGATGCACAATTGACACACACTTTGTATGGCAAAGCATCAATTCACGTTATGGCGGCACGTATACAACACAGTGTCAGTTTTAATGGTTGGGATTATTGGTCTGCACAAAAACAAGATGGCACATTGGTTCCAATTGATGAATTAAGAAAATACGTTCGTGAAATCAAACAGAACATCAAAAAAGCAGCATAATTATTTAGGCTGTTTTTTTATTTTATAATTAAAAAAACACCGAATTAAATCGGTGTTCTTTTATTGATATTCTGTATCTGTTATTTGATACCGTGTGAAGTGGCCACAGAATCATTCATAATACAGATTGTTCCAGAAACCTTACATGCAGAAGGAACCAATGTATATTTACCATTAGCATCTTTCAGGTTGATTTGAACCTTTGGACAATCCGCTAATTTATTATTGAATTGTCCGCATGCTTGTTCCCATGAAGCCTTATCAACAACCGCAGATGTTGGTGATACTGTATCAGGCAAATTCAAGTTCCACTTTACATAGAAATCTTTCAAAGAACCTATTGTGTGTGCTTTGCCCAAGGCAACAGAATTCAAACCATCACCCACCTTACATGTAATATTGCTTTTTTCCACAAAGGCCGTAATAGCAGTTGCGACACCACCCGCGGCCAAACCAGTCGCCGCACCAATCGCCGCACCCTTACCGATTTCTTTACCTTTGTTCAATGCAACACCTTCTTCTTCTAATCCAGCTTCTGCAACAACAGGTTTTATAGTTGCCAACAATCTTTCAAGTTCTCTTTTTTGATCTTTGATAACTGGTGCAGGCAAGCAGTTATGATCTTCATTACAGAATATTCTATAACTAGTATCTTCTGCTAAACCTCTTTGTAAAGGAACGAACAAACATTCATTTGACAACTGATTTTGTACAGTTTCATCACAAACCATACTTCCTTCACAAATCATAGTTCCCAACGCTGTTTTCAAAGTTGCTTTTGAATACGCTACCGGAGCAACCCTTTGCATAGCATTATATCTGTCAATGCTTTCACAATTTTTCAAACCAGATTCATACAATTTAATTTTTGAATACAATCTGTGTATTGCTTGACATTGTTCAGTATCCAATGCATAAGGTTTTGCATTATCAAAAATAGCAGTTCCACCTGTGACAGTTTTTCCATCATCACCAACAGTTGGATTTTCCCACATATATGTTTTTAACAAGTCAATATAATCATAACCGATTTTTGCTTGTAATTTTTTAACATATTCAGGATCTTCGCAAGGATCTTTACCAAAGTTCGCCTTTGCTAATTCAGCGGCTTCGTCTGCGGCGGCTTTCTTTTTATTATAAACCCCGGCACCGGCGGCAGCACCAATTGCAGTTCCTAATATCGCACCACCAGGGACAGCGATAACAGCGGCTGTTTTTGTATCATTTAACAAAGAATCCATATCAAACAACCCTTTGTTGCAAGTAAATGTAGAACCTGCTTTTTCCCAAACTTCCGCAGGATTATCATTACCAACCGCACCGAACAACCAACTGTTTGTAATCAATTTGTCTTTGTTATATGCTGCAACACGAATCAAGCATTCTGCATTTGCAGCATCCCAACGCGCATAATGGCCACGATTTCCATCGTATCCAACAGTATTGACCGCGACACCTTGTGGATTATCTTTGGACAAAGTTCCACCCAAAGATTCATTATAAGCGCCTACTTTGTTATTATATTCGGTATTTACGACATTAGTATCAGAAACAGCCGCAAAAGAAGAACCGTAAGTATTTCTGTCCAATAACAAACAAGTATTTTCGGCCTGATTTGGTGTCAAACCTGTTTTACGCAAAACAAAGTTGTAATATTCAGGTTGAACAATTCTTGAATTGAAATCCAACCACACATCATTACTTTCATTATAAACATTATGGCAATCAATACGTACATCACGAATACATTTATCAACTGAAACCTGGCACAACTTCATACCACCCATAATAGAATTACGAACATCTTCATTAAACAAATCGTGCAAGCCGCCCTGCAGAGCGCCAGTATTAACGCATTGCAAGATATCATTCATACACATATTGACAGTATAAGTAGAATTTTTTACACCACCATCAGGGCAAACATCTGTCGGCTTTGGATCAGGTGTCGGAGTTGGGATAACACTGGTACCTGTATTAACAGCAGGTTGAGTAACCGTTGTCACCGCAGGATTACCAATAGTATTTAATGAAAAAGTTGGCATTGTCGGCATACGAACCACTTCTGCATTTGGCATCATACTTGCACGACCTGTCGCCGCCTGCGCATCACAGAAAGCCGCCAATACCGCGACACTTACCATTGATTTTCCGAATAAATTTAATACTTTCATAATATTTCTCCCAAATTCCTTTGGATATATTATATCATACAGCACACACTAAAAAAAGTTTTTTTTGATAAAAAATCACACTATTATCGTCTTATATAAACAATTGACAAATTATAAATATTGTCTATAATAGCAATATGAAAAAAGTTCTGGACTTTATTAAATCGAATTTGATTATTGCCAAATGGACATTTTGGTATTTCTTTGTCCTTTGGTTAATATTAAGATTTGTATTTAAATTCGATATGTTTTCAGCACATTATTGGTGGAAGTTTTTTCATTCGACTCTACACGGATTTGGCGGCTTTGTATTTGGGTTATTAGTATACACTGCGATTCCTATTTATATCGCGACAACATCTATAATCTATCGCAAAAAAGAACTGGTTATAACAATACCTTTTGTTGACAAGATTGCTGAATATTTATCTAAATTTTTCCCAAAGAAAGAAACAGTCGAAAAAACAGAAGAACCTGTCGTCGAAACAGAACCAGAACAAAAATCCCCAGACATCCCAAGTGATGTTCCGCCAGAATTACGCGTTCCATATATACGCGCAAAAAATCATATGTCATTAACAGGCAGTATTTCTGTATATAACAAATCAGAAAACAAGGCAAACCAAAACACACCTGAATCAATTATGGCATCAGATACAAACGAAAGCCCTATTCCTTTGCCGACCGATTTTGATATATCTGAAACCAACGAACAAAACGACAGCCCTATTCCTATGTTCCACGACATAAATTTTGACGAACCAGAACCGGAACCAGAAAAACTAGAAAATAACACTACAAAATATTTAACCGAAAAACATATAGAATTTGAAACATACAAAGATTTTACTGCAACCAAAAAATACGTCATATATGAACATAACGATGGCGACTTTTGGATAATGGACGACAATACATGGTTTGCCAATGGAAAACAAAAAGATTCCCCTGTTGATGATTTGATAAGCCTTGGGAAACAAAACGGATTGATACCTGTTATTTACTTACAATCACAAAACATTATGGACATAGAAGCCACCACAGACAAATTTGAAAACCTTGGCGTCCGCGTAATTAAAAGTTTGGACGAACTAGACTAAAAAACACCGCCCATCTGGGCGGTTTATTTTACATTCAAGTCAATAAGATCAGTTTCTCATATTTTCTACTCCAAACTTAGGCAACTGTATCTTGTTTGTGCTTTCTATTTCCCCGGTTGTATCCCATCGTTTGCATACTTCCGGAGATGGATCATAATCCAGACATGGGTACTTTGTCTTTGTTAAAGTACATACACCGGTTTCGCGGTCATAATTTGCCTTTGTCCAATACAAGGCCATACGTCTTTCGTTTCTGCCCCACCAGGTATCAAAGAAATACTGAGATCCCAATTCGCAAAAACCGCCACTTGCTGAACATTCACCATCTGAGACAGAACCGGAACTGGTATCGTTTCTCCAGTGACCATAAGATGCAGCAGAGTTATCTGTTTTGTTAATAGTCAATGCACGTTCATCACAAGCAATTTGTTGTGCTGCATAGAAATCTTCAGCTTTTAAATCAGTGATACTATTTAATCTGTTAGCGATTGCTATATATATATCTTGAAACTTTTCTTCTTCAAACTCTGCTTCTTTTTCCGCATATTTTTTGGCAAACAAAGATTGGATTCTGTTTGAAATAATAGTCTTTGCACCGTTGGCTAAACCTGTCAACGCTTTGCCCTTATTAGGATCAGACTTCAAACTTGCGTCATTAGGGAATATCCCTGTCAAATCTTTACCATTGATACATGCATTTACAACAGGGTCCGAAGACAATTCGCCAATTTTTGCGTTCAATAAATTATTAAAACCGTTTATTAATTCTTTTGGAGCTGTTGTTGTATAACCATCACCAACCTTTGGAGTTACTGATGTATCATATTCAAACATACCACTGCTATTAAGTTTGATGTTATTTAAATTCAAACGGTTAACCAAACGCGGAAGAATTTTTCCTTTAATAATATCATCCTGGGGTGCCAAGTCTACAGAATCATAACATATATCTGAAGCGGATGTACAAGCCTTAGCAACCAACGCATCATATTGTACATTATCCAAAGTAAATTTTTCACAACTATCCGCAGCACCACACAGTTTCACCATAGCTTTATCCATAGCTTCTTGACATCTATCAGCTATGCCGTTAGAAATTTGTAATTTTAAGCCCATGATAACCTGAGATATATAGTTTCTTGCTTTTGCAACACCAGAATCTGATCTATCAAACTGTTCTTGGCAAGCCGACAGTTTGTCGATAGGACACAATGCGACAATTTGATCTACGCTCATACCAACGCAGCCAAGATAATTTTCACCACATGCACCAGATGTCAAACATGATCTGATTTGTTCCGTACATGCGTCTACTTTATCCGCAGCCAATTTTGCGGCTACGTATTTCAACACATCATTTTGTGACATTGTGTCACCGCATCTGTTAATTTCTAACGAACAATAGTTTTTTATAGAATCTGGATTGCTTAAACATGCTTCATAATTTGTGGAACCTTGCTCCATACCTTCTGATTTACAAGATGTCTTTACACAATTCATAATTGTCGTAATACAGTTCATACGTTTATTTGACGCCATATTATATTCTGCTGAATACAACGCTGGTGCAACATCTTTTACAAACTGTTTAAACACTTCACCAGATAAAACATCTTTGCTTTTATTTGCATTAACACACTGTTTAACAACAGATTCACACATCAAAGCCTTGCTTTCCAAGATTTCGTATGTTGCCTTACTGATTGAAACAGAATTTGTTAATTTTATAGTTGCAGGTGTGGCACTTGAACCAGTTTTGTTATACAAACCATTTAAAATACTGTTATCCGCAACGCATCCTGTAAAGTCAGAACCGCATCCACCTGTTGATTGAACACACTGTTTGAACGCGATTTCACAACTGCCCAAGTCTGCATATTTATTTTGATCATTAAATTCTTCCAGTGCTGCTTCACGCAAAGCCTTTTGTGCAGTCAACAATTTTTGTTGGCTGGCATTTTTTTGTTGTTTAAGGCTGTTTTCATACGCAATACAGTCAGATTTGATTCTTTGTGAATAAACCAATTGAACCATAGAACCATACTGTTTGCACTGATCCGGAATCATAGTCACACACATTTTTGCCGCAGATTTATATAATTCATCACCTTTTTTGTCGGCAAAAGTATCAACTACATCTGTTGAAATCTCCTGTTCACCAAAAACATCGTCGTCATCTTCGTCAAATATGCTGGTACTCCAAGCAGACAAATCTAATTGTTTTATTTTCTTTTTGGTTATTTCTGCATTTTGAGTTTTCTTTTCTTCAACAGTCACTTTATCAGCCGCCGCTTTGGCACGTGCCATAATTTGTTCTGCAGCCTCACCCATCTGAATACGTTCAACACCTTCCGTTGCCATAATATAGGTCTGTTGATCCAATTTCAAAATTTCTTCCAAGGCTTTGTCTAATTCTGTAATTCTGTCATTACATTGGCAACGACCGCCTGAGGCATTATCCAACATACAGAAAGAATCCATACATCCATAGAAAGCATCCTGACATTCCTGAGGAACCGCGGTATTTGTTGCCGCAGTCGCAATCTTGGAACCAGTCTGAATAACCTTTTGTGTTGCACCCGCACGCGCAGCCATAGGCTTACCCGCCGCCGCAGACGCCGTTGGCGCAGATTTCACAGTTTGTTTTTTACCTGCACGCGCAGAAATATTGCCACCAGCCGCAGGTGCCATCGCAGATGCCGATGTATTCGAAACCACTTTTTGACGCGCACCCGCACGTGCTGCAACCGGCGCAGACGCAGGCGTTGCCGATACTGTACTACCAGCAGCCGCTGTTCCACGGGCATTTCCACGAGCAGTCGCCGCAAAAGCCCCAAAATCAGCCACACACAATGACAAAACCAATGTCAAAAATAATGATTTATGCATAAAAACTCCTTTCACCTTTTATAAGATTTTATCATAAATGCAGAAATCAATCAATACAAAAAAATAAAAAAATCGCCAAGTTAGGCGATTTTTTTATATCAGGTTTTATTAAAAATTATTTACCTGTTGCGCGACGTTTAACAGCAACTGTTTTTGCACCAGCGTTTGCTTTTGGCGCAGCCGCTTTCTTTTCAGCAGCAACTTTTGTTGTTTTTGTTGCTTTTGGAGCTTTTGTTTCTGTTGCTTCTTTCGCAACTGGTTCTGCTTTTTCGGCTGCGACTGTTTTAGTTGCAACTTTCTTAGCATTTTCATCACGATCAACCAGTTCAATAATCGCCATAGGTGCAGCATCACCATAACGGAATCCTGCTTTCAAAACGCGTGTGTAACCACCAGGACGTTTTGCATAACGTGGTCCCAATACAGCAAACAATTTTTTAACTGTTTTATCAGAATTGTTTCCCAATTCAGATGCTGTCAAGCGACGGTTAGCGACAGAATCAACTTTCGCGCGGGTAATCAATTTTTCGACCACACTGCGCAAATCTTTTGCTTTTGGTAATGTTGTTTTAATTTGTTCTTTTTCAATCAAATTTTTTGCCAAACCAATAAACATGGCTTTGCGAGCATTTGTGTCGCGATTGAAAGTACGACCTGCTTTCATATGTCTCATTGATTACTCCTTTTGTTTCTGCCCTTGCGGGATTTTTTTTGAGACACCATAACCAAAAATTTCTTTCTGAATTATGGATTTTTTGAATTTCCCCTTGCTTTGCGCAAGAAAATTGTCAGAACGCGTTGGTTGGAAGTGTTTGAAGGTTCGCAGTGTAGTTTCCCTACATAAGAACCGGCAAACACAACAACCGGCGTGTTATCACAATTTTATTTATAAGGGTCTTCGTATTTTTTTGCCAATTCTGCAATATTTTCAGGTGGCCATCCTGGTACTTCCATACCAAGTGACAATCCCATTGCTTCCAATTGGACTTTGATTTCGTTCAAAGATTTGCGACCGAAATTAGGTGTTTTCAACATATCATTTTCAGTCTTTTGAACCAATTCGCCCAACCAATTAATCTTGTCATTTTTCAAGCAATTCGTTGCACGAACAGACAATTCCAATTCATCAACATGTTTCAACAATTTAGAATCAAATGGCAAAACATCTTTTGCACTTTCTTCATCAGCAGAAGCATTTGTTGCAGTTGGATCTTCGAAATTGATAAAGACTGTCAATTGGTCTGTCAAGATACGTGCAGCAAACGCAATCGCATCTTCTGGAGATACAGAACCATTTGTTTTAACTGTCAATTCCAATTTGTCATAATCTGTTGATTGACCAACACGGGTTTGAGAAACAGCGGATGCTACATTCAAAATAGGAGAATAAATAGAATCCACAGGAATTGTTCCCAAAGGCAAATCTGTTGCATTGATATTTGCAGGAACATAACCACGGCCTGATGCCAATGTGATTTCCATATCCAAAGTTGCGCCATTATCCAAAGTGCAAATTTCTGCATCTTTGTTCATAACTTCAACATTAGAACTTGTTTCAATCATACCAGCAGTAACAACAGCTGGACCTTTTACTTTTAATGTTGCTTTGTGTTGACCTTCTGTCAAGGCTTTGAAATAAACGCCTTTCAAATTCAAAAGGATATCTGTGACATCTTCGTGAACACCACTGATGCTGCTGAATTCATGTTGAACGCCATCAATTTTAACGTAAATTGGTGCACAACCTTGCAACGAAGACAACAAAACACGACGTAATGCAGTTCCCAATGTCAAACCGAAACCCTTTTCCAAAGGTTCAGCAATCAAAGTTGCAATATTAGGATTTTTTTCATCGACTTTGATATTCAATTTTTTTGGCTTAATCAAAGTCATCCAGTTTTTTTCAATCATTTTTTACTCCATCAGGCTTAGTTTATTATTTTCACCAGATTTACACGATTTTTCCAATCGTGCCCGCGAATTTTATACCAAAAAATCGGTAATGTCAATTATTTTTCAACGCATCATTACGTGAAACAACAGACGAATTATAACTTTTAATTGTTATATTTTCACTTAAAGCAAAAGATGCTTTGCATTGTTCACGATACTGATCGACATATGGCTTACTATTATCTATGGAAAAACTTCCACAAGTACCATTTGCGCCACATTTCGAATTATCAAAACACAATTGTGATGGAATTTCGCGACACGCATCTGCCGAAAAACAACCAACACCATATCCGTTAACCCTATCTTTGCAAAGTCCATCAAAATCAGAATTTTCCGTGGCCGGACCACTGTAAGTTGTCGAATAACCGGTCGCACATTTAGTGCAACTTGCCGCACCTGTTTCAGAATATTCATTTGCACCACACGAAGGTGCCGAATTACAGGACAAAGATGTATTTTCCCCGCAATATTTGCCGGCAGGACAAAATGTACAACCACCATCGTTCATACACAAACCTGCCCCACAGGCCATACATTTTCCGTTGACATTGTATTGACCAGAATCACAAGATTCACAATAATCCTCCAAAACTGTTGGTCCAGGTTCGTCTGTCCTTATTAAAGACTGTGTCCCAGCAATAACCTTATACTTAGATTTTCTGACATATTTATTTTCTTCTGCATTCCATGTATATATAACCTTTGTTCCTTCACCGCACACGCCTTTTAATCTTATAGCGCAACTTTCAATACCAAAAGTTTTAATATCTGTATCAGTTGTGAAAACGAATGTTTTATCAGAACCAATTGGTAATGTTTCATTACCATATTTTACAGGACAATCTTTTTCAGTCGAACCATCAAAATATTTACCTGCCGACGATTCTTTACAAACATTATTAACAACATACCCTTTTTCACATTTCGTCCACTGCGCAGTCCAAGTTTCATCACCATAAACTTCCTGATCGATTGTTTGGACAGCATTACTAGTTCCACCATCAGAATCAATCTGTTTATGTCCTTCTCGATAATACCCGCCAAAAACATAATCTGCCTTGGTTGGAACACCTATTCTACAATCAAAACAAATTACAACATCATCAGGACCATAATTTCTGTCATCACTAAAATCTGTACCAGGCGCATATCCAATTCCATCATATACCCAAATTGCCTCAAGTCCGCCAGTTCCACCATTTTTATCTAATGTTATTATTCCTACTGCCATTACAGATTCAAAAACTGTAAAAAACAATAATATTCCAAACATAAAATGAAATAACTTGAATTTCATATTGTATAAAAAACCTTTCTTTCCCTTTATTGAAATCTATAGTATCAATTTTATTTTTTTCGCGCAATGCAAAAATATATTTTAAACAAAAAACACCGCCAATGGCGGTGTAATTTTTGTTCGCATCCGCCTTCGTTGTTTATAATATTTATTTTATATTTACAAACAATCCTACGGCGTGACGTTCAATTTTCCTAAATAAAAAATCGCCATTGGCGATTTTTTATTAACTAAAATTGACGAATGCGTATATTAAACACGACGAACTTTCTTTGGACGGCACCCGTTGTGTGGAATACGTGTCGTATCTGTGATAGATTGAACAACCAATCCTGCATTTGCCAAACCACGAACAGCAGATTCACGACCTTGGCCAATACCGCGCATCAAAACATCAACTGTTTTCATACCCATTTCAGCAACTTTTTTACCAACTGCATCTGCAACAACTGTTGCTGCGTATGGTGTTGATTTTTTTGCACCTTTGAAGTTATTAGCACCCGCTGTTGCCCATGTTAATACGGCACCAGTTTGGTCTGTGATTGTTATACGTGTATTATTATTTGTTGCAACCACATGTGCAATACCATGTGATACTTTCTTTACAACTTTCTTTTTTGATTTTGTAACTGCCATTTGTGTTTTCCTTATTTAGATGTCTTCAATTAACTATCGTGTTAATCTCTACCCAATTAGTGATTATTTACCCTTGGTCGCAGAACCAGCAACAACAACGCGTTTTCCTTTGCGGGTACGTGCGTTAGTTTGTGTGCGTTGACCACGAACTGGTAAACGGTTACGATGACGAATTCCGCGATATGTTTTTAAATCTTGCAAACGTTTAATATTCATTGCAACTTCGCGACGAACGTCACCTTCTACTTTGAAGTTTTGTTCAATATAATTTGAAATTTTGATAACATCTTCGTCAGTCAAATCTTTTGCGCGCAGACCGTCTTTCAATTTCAATGCAGAACAAATCTGTGCAGATTTAGCCGGCCCAATACCATGAATGTATTGCAACGCAATTTCAATGCGTTTTTCGGACGGGATGTTAACACCTGCTATACGTGCCATCTTTTATTTTCCTTTATTTTTTTATTTATTCGAATGTTTCCATTCTGTTTTTTCGCACCCAAAATCCACACGTTTTTTGAATGCTCCTGATTTTCACACCAACCAAAAATATCATGCGTTGATGTAAAAATCAAATCTTTTTGCGTTATCCGCGAAAACGACCTTTCTTTTGTGTTTTGCTTACAACGCCAGTATATTGTTTTTCAACCAAATAAGATTTCACTTGGTTCATTGTATCTAATACAACACCTGCGACGATTAAAACACTGGTTCCGCCAATCATCAATGGCATACCACCACGCGTATTCAAAATGATAGGCAATACACAAACCACTATCAAATAAACAACACCAATGGCAGTTGTTCTTGATACAACATCGTCAAGGTAATGCATAGTTTGTTCACCAGGACGAACACCTGGGATATAACCACCCATATTTTTCAAATTAGTACTGGTTTCTTCACTGTTAAATACAACAGCTGTTTGGAAATACGCAAAGAACGCAATCAATACTGTGTACAAAATCATATAAGACCATGTTCCATACGTAAAGAAACCAAGTATATTTTGAACAAATAAATTTTCACTTTGAACAAATCTTTGAACAAATGCAGGCAACATCATAATAGATGCAGCAAACACAGGTCCCATAACGCCAGACATATTTACCTTGATTGGCAAATAAGAAACGTTTGTATTCATAACACCGTTCGCCATTGCTTGACGTGGATACAAAATTTGAATACGACGTTGTGCTTGTTCCATAAACGCAATCAATGCAACAATTCCAATTACAAATCCCAAAACGAAAGCAATCTTTGCTGGTGACATTTGACCAACGCCAATCAAAGAAAACAGTTTTGCGATTCCACCTGGAACTTCCGCAATAATACCTGCGAAAATCAACAGTGATGCGCCCTGCCCGATACCACGGGAAGTGATTTGTTCGGCCAACCACATAACAAACACTGTACCACCAACCAATGCAACAATCGCTGATAATTCAAACGCAAATCCTGGATTAGCAACCGCTGGCACACCGTTTACCGCCGCCATAGATTCCAATCCACGAACAACAGCCCAACCTTGAACAACCGCCAAAAGAACTGCTAAATAACGGGTGTATTGGTTGATTTTAATACGACCAGATTCGCCTTCTTTACGTAAATCAGTCAAGGACTTACTGGTAGCTGTCAATAATTGAATTACGATTGATGCTGAAATGTATGGGAAAATATTCAAGGCCAAAACTGACATACGAGATAAAGATCCACCAGAGAACATATCAAACATTCCCATCATACCATTATCGCCATTGAACAAATGTAAAACAGCACTTGCGTTAACACCAGGTAATGGAATAAAAGAACCAATACGATAAACAATCAACGCACCAAGTGTGAACAAGATACGTTTTTGTAAATCTGTCAGATTGCCAAAAATATTTTTCAAAAATTTCATGGTTTTTGAACTTTATGTTTTACGCATCCGGGAAATCCCGAATGCGTTAATTATTATTTAGATGCAATTTTACCACCAGCTTTAACAATCGCTGCTTCGGCTGATTTAGACCATTTGTCAGCAATAATGTTAACAGCGGATTTGATTTCACCTTTGCCCAAAACTTTCAAACCATCCATTTTACGGTTCAAAATTTTTGCTTCAAACAAAGAATCTAATGTGATTTCTTTCTTCGCATCAATTTTACCAGCAGCGATGAATTTTTCAATATCGCCCAGGTTGATTGTTGCATATTCTTTGTGGAAAGGATTATTGAAACCAAATTTTGGGAAACGACGCAAAATTGGCATTTGTCCACCTTGGAATGTGGCTTGTTTACGAGAACCAGAACGTGCTTTCTGACCCTTGTTACCACGACCAGATGTTTTACCATAACCAGATGCCATACCACGACCAACGCGTTTAACATCTTTGCGTGCACCAAAATTATCCATCAATGCATTTAATTTCATTTCTTTTTCCTTTTTGTCCTATGACTATGATATAGTCCTTGTCGCACATAATTCAAGATTATGTACTCGGTTTATTTTAATTATTTTGCTTCGTCTGCTGTTTCTAATTTTTTACCATCACGGCCAGCAATGATTTCTGCAACTGTTTTGCCACGACGTGCAGCAACAGTTTTAGGAGAATTCATTTTTTCAAAAGCCATGAACGCAGCACGAATCATATTGTTTGGATTGTTAGAACCTTGTGATTTAACAACAACGTCTTGTACACCCAAACATTCAAATACTGCACGCAAAGCACCACCAGCGATAATACCAGTACCTGGAACAGCACTGCGAACCACCAATTTGCTTGCACCATATTTGGCTTCGCTGTCGTGATGTAATGTACGACCTTCTTTCAAAGGAACGCGCAACATTTTTGCTTTTGCTGCTTTTGTTGCTTTTTGAACAGCGGCTTGAACTTCCAAAGCTTTACCTTTACCAAATCCAACCATACCTGCTTTATCCCCAACAACAACCAAAGCAGAGAACGACATATTACGGCCGCCCTTCACTGTCTTAGAAACGCGATTGATAGAAACTAATTTATCTACCAAATTATCTGACTGTAATTTTTTTTCATCAAAACGTGCCATTGTTTTACGCTCCATCTAATTAAATTTTCATTCCGTTTGCGCGCATAGAATCGCCCAAAGCTTTTACACGACCATGATATAAATAACGACCACGATCAAAGTAATAGTTATCTTTAATACCTGCTTTTGCCATACGTTCAGCAAAAATTTTGCCCAACATTTCAGCACCAGCGATATTCCAACCTTTGCCTTTGAAATCTTTTTCTTTTGTTGATGCAGCACATACTGTGTGACCTTTGACATCATCAATAGCTTGGATTTCAATATGACGATCCGAACGGAATACTGACAAACGGATTTTGCCAGGATTCTTTCTTTTCAACGCACCGCGATTTGCCAATGTACGTCTTTCTTCAGAAGATAAATGTCTTAACATTTTATTTTTCCTTTGTTCACATTCCCGTAACAGCGGGAATTATTTATTATTTCTTCTTACCTTCTTTGCGACGGATATATTCGTCTTTATAGAAGATACCTTTACCTTTATATGGGTCCGCTTTGCGGATTTTATGAATTTTATCTGCAAATTGTCCCAACAAATTCTTGTCGATACCAGAAATTGTAAATTCTGTTGGTGTTTCACCCATTGTGACATTCAAGCCAGCTGGGATTTCCATAACTACATCATGAGAAAAACCAACAACCAATGTAAAGATGTTACCTTTGACAGATGCTTTATAACCAACACCTTTCATATACATTGCTTTTGAAAAGCCTTCAGATACACCTTTTACAGCAGCCTTGATATTACGTGTCATTGTTCCCCACATAGCGCGCGAAGCTTTATCTTCTGCGTTCTTTGGTGTAACAACTACATGACCATCTTCTACTTTGATATCAACCAAATTGGCATTTTTTGTTTCCAAAGAAACATGCAATTCGCCTTTTGGACCTTTTACAACTACAGCGTTATCTGTCAATTCAACCGATACGCCATTTTTAATTTCTACTGGATATTTTCCTGCACGAGACATAACGATTTCCTTTTGATTAGATAACTTTACATAATACTTCACCGCCAACATTCATAAGGCGAGCTTTGTGATCTGTCATAACGCCGTTTGGTGTAGATACAACAGCAATACCCAAACCGTTCAAAACGCGTGGCATTTTCGCACAAGACGAATATACACGACGCCCTGGTTTTGATACAGTTGTTATTTCTTGGATTGCACCGTTACCATTAACGTATTTCAATTCAATAACCAAATTTGCGCGTTTTTCATCAATTTTTTCTTCGCGAAAATCTGTTATGAAACCTTCATCTTTCAATACGCTCAACACTGCTGCGCGTAATTTGCTGTTTGGAACAGAGACGTATTCTTTACCAGCATTTTGACCATTGCGGATGCGGGTAACCATATCTCCGATTGGATGTGATATTGACATTTTTTACTCCTTGTTTTGCAGAAATTTTACTTTCTGCGCTTGGGCTGCATTGTCCACAGCTTGCTTTTAATTTATATTACCAACTGGACTTGCGAACACCTGGTAATTTACCTTCTGATGCCATTGTGCGAACTTGTTGACGGCACAAACCGAACAAACGAGAGAACCCACGTGCACGACCAGTGATAGAACAACGATTGTGCAAACGTGTTGGATTTGCGTTGCGTGGCAACTTTGCCAATTTTTTCATGGCATCCATACGTTCTTCTGGTGTCGCATTAACAGACATCTTTGCTTTAATTGATTCGCGTTTTTTTGCATATTGCGCGACCAATTTTTCACGTCTTTTTTGTTTGTTTATCAATGCTAATTTAGCCATTTTTATTTCCTTATAATTATTTCAAAACCAATGGCAAGCCGATTTTTGTCAGCAATGCACGGGCTTCATCATCTGTTTTTGCTGTTGTAACAATAACAATATCCATACCACGGATAGCATCAATTTTATCAACAGAAATTTCTGGGAATATCAAATGTTCTTTGATACCGAACGCATAATTTCCACGACCATCAAATTTAGATTTTGACAATCCACGGAAGTCTTTTACACGTGGCAAAGCCACTGTAATCAACTTATCCAAGAAATCATACATTCTTTTACCACGCAAAGTAACTTTTGTACCAATTGCTTGACCTTCGCGTAAACGATAAGTAGCAATAGATTTCTTTGCATGTGTGATGATTGATTTTTGTGCAGCAATCGCTGTCAAATCAGCAGCGGCACTGTCTAATTTCTTTTTATCAGATACAGCTTCGCCAACACCCATATTCAAAACGATTTTGGTAAGTTTCGGAACTGCAAACATATTCTTGTACCCAAATTCTTTTACCAATTCAGGAACAACATTTTTTTCGTAAATTTCACGCAATCTGCTTTGCATTTTTTGTACCTTTTCGTTATCGATTCCGTAACAGCGGAATCATTTGGTTTAGATTTCTGACCCAGACTTTTTTGAAACGCGAACTTTTTTGTCACCTTTCATTTCATATCCAGCACGTGTTGCTTTTTTTGTTTTTGGATCAATCAATGCAACGTTGGATACATGGATAGGTGCTTCGCGATCAACAATATGACCTGGTTGTTCTTGTGTTGGTTTGATGTGCCATTTATGACGGTTCACACCTTCGACAACAACACGGGATTCTTCTGGACGTGCTTGTAATACTTTACCTTTGACGCCTTTGTATTTTCCCGAAATAACTACGACTTCGTCGCCTTTCTTAATTTTCATTTTTTCGCCTTTTAGTTAGTCAAAAGTATTATATTACTTCCGGTGCCAAAGACACAATTTTCTGAACATCGTATTTACGACGAACTTCACGTGCGATTGGTCCAAAGATACGTGTTCCAATTGGTTCAAAGTTGTTTTTGTTAATCAAAACAACCGCGTTATCATCAAAACGGATAATAGAGCCGTCTGGACGTTTAACTGGGAATTTTGTTCTTACGATTATTGCACGTTGAACAGTTCCTTTTTGAACTTTACCACGTGGAATAGCATCTTTAATAGCGACAACGATTTTATCGCCAACTGTTGCATAACGACGATGAGAACCGCCTAAAACTTTGATACACATAGCTTTACGTGCACCAGAGTTATCTGCAACTGTCATAACTGTTTCATTTTGTATCATAACTTTTTTCCTTAATCCTGCAAGCGGGGCTGTCCCCCACTGCTTTGTTACCGGGTTTCGACTGTCTTGAATTTTATGTATAATGTTTCAGATTCAAGACCTCAAAAAACCCACCAATTTATTAGTCAACATTAACAGTTGTGTCTTTGCTGACCCCAACACGGCCCTTTACAACCCAAGATTTTGTCTTGGAGATAGGACGATGTTCTTCAATAGCAACGATTTCACCAACTTTATATTCGTTGTTTTCATCGTGTGCCTTGTATTTTTTATTCTGCTTCACGAACTTTCCATACAATGGATGACGAAAACGGCGTTCTACTTCGACAACGACAGTTTTGTCATTTGCTGTACTTTTCACAGTTCCTTGCAGTATACGTCTTGGCATAACTTTAGTCCTTATTTTTTGTTTTCCGGCTTCTGATTTTACACTAAAAAAATCAAAAGTCAAAGATTTAGTTATTATTTCGCAGCATTCAACTTTGTCTTTACACGTGCAATTTCACGGCGAGTTTTACGCAAAACATGAGTTTTTGGCAATTGACCCGCAGCCAGTTGAAAGCGTTGATTCATTTGTTCTTTTTTCAAATCAACCAATTTGCTTTGCAAAGCTTCCTTTGTCAAAGCTTCTTTTTCGGCTGTTTTTGCTACTTTCTTTTCTGCCATATCTTTAACCTTTTTGCACTTGTATTAGTTAACTTTGCGTTCTACGATTTTTGTTTTAACTGGCAATTTTGCAGCAGCCAAAGCAAACGCTTCATATGCGACTTCTGGTTTAACACCATCTAATTCGAACATGATGCGGCCTGGTTTAACACGGCAAATCCAGTATTCAACAGCACCTTTACCTTTACCCATACGAACACCACCTGGTTTTGCAGTCACTGGAACATCTGGGAAAATACGAATCCATAATTTACCCATACGTCTCATATGACGAGTGATGGCACGACGAGCGGCTTCTATCTGACGTGCAGTTACACGTTCAGGAGACATTGCTTTCAGACCAAACGACCCAAACGCCAATTCACTTCCACCCTTGGCAGCCCCGTGAATACGACCTTTGTGCTGTTTGCGAAATTTTGTTTTATTTGGCATTAACATGATTAAAACCTTTAAATTTTAATTATTATTTGCTTTTCTTTTCGCTGCTGCCGGCATATTCAGTCGGACGCGCCATTTCAGACGCCAGCTTTTCTTTGTTCACAACATCACCAGTGTAAATCCAAACTTTAACGCCGATAACACCGTATGTTGTTTTTGCTTGAATTGACGCATAGTCAATATCTGCACGTAATGTATGAAGTGGTATACGACCTTCGCGAATTTGTTCGCTGCGTGCAATTTCAGCACCGTTCAAACGACCAGAACACATTACTTTGATACCCTGGGCACCTGCTTTTTGAGCATTTTGAACAGCTTTTTTCATAGCACGTTTGAAAGATACACGACCTTCGATTTGTTGTGCAATATTTTGAGCAACCAATTGTGCATTCAAATCTGGACGACGAACTTCATAGATGTTAACAACAACTTGATCGTTCTTGACCAATTTTTTGATATCGTTACGCAATGCTTCGATATCTGCACCATTTTTACCAATAATCATACCTGGACGTGATGTGTGGATAGTGACAACTACCTTTTTAGCAAAACGTTCGATAACGACTTTGGCCAATCCTGCTTTCTTTAATTTCTTTTCAACGAATTTACGGATTTTAACGTCTTCTGCCAACAATGCTGCATAATCTTTTTTACCAGCAATCCAGCGAGAATCTGTGATTTTATTGATAAATTCGCGTAATGAAATTGGTGATACTTTTTGTCCCATTTTTTTCACTCCACTTTATTTTGTTACTTTTTTTGCTTTTTTCTTTTCAGGAGCCGCGCCACTTTCCAAGACGATTGTCAAATTAGAAAATGGTTTCAAAATTGGACGAGCACTTCCACGAGGTCCTGCCATAATACGTTTCATTGTCAACGCTTTACCACACCAAATTTCTTTGATGAACAAAGTATCAGCAGACAAGTTTTTATTGTGTTCTGCATTTGCAACAGCAGACAACAATGTTTTCAAAACTTCGTCTGAAACGCGTTTTTTCGAAAACTTTAAAACGTCAACGGCACGGTCAACTGGCAAGCCGCGAACCATATCACAAACCAGATTTAATTTCTGGTGGCTGATGCGAATCATTTTATTGAACGCACGAACCTGATTGTCTTTTATTCCATATCTTGTCATAATTTTACCCTACCCTTATTTTGCTGCTGCTTTTTTATTTGCGGCGTGACCTTTGAATGTACGAGTTGGTGCAAATTCACCCAATTTGTGACCAATCATATCTTCTACGATTGATACAGGAATAAATTTGTTACCGTTGTGAACTTCAAATGTCAAACCAACCATAGGTGGCACGATTGTACTGCCACGAGACCATGTTTTGATAGGTTTATGGTCATCTTTTTCAATAGCCACCGCTACCTTTTTCAAGATAGATGGGTGAACATAAGGACCTTTCCATACTGAACGAGACATTATACACTCCTATTATTTCTTCTTTGCCAAATGTCTGCTGCGGATAATCATCTTTGCAGTACGTTTATTGCTACGTGTACGATATCCCTTGGCTGGAATACCTGTGCGGGATACAGGTTCGTGTCCTTTGGAATGACCGTTACCACCACCCATAGGGTGATCATTAGGGTTCATTGCCATACCACGTGTAGATGGGCGGATACCCAACCAGCGTGCACGACCCGCTTTACCCAAATTAACATTACGTTGTTCAGGGTTAGAAACGCTGCCAACTGTTGCCAAACATTCAGAATGAACTTTGCGTAATTCACCGCTGTTCATTTTAATCTGAGCATAAACACCATCTTTACCCATCAATTGAGCATAACAACCAGCACTTCTTGCCAATTGACCACCAGCACCTGGTTTCAATTCAACGTTATGAACAATTGTTCCGATTGGCATATTTTTCAATGGCATTGTGTTACCTGGTTTAATATCTTCACGTGTACCAGAAATAACTGTATCGCCTGGTTTCAAATCACGTGGTGCCAAGATATAAGAACGAACACCATCTTTATATTCAATCAATGCAATAAATGCAGTACGGTTTGGATCATATTCCAAACGAATTACTGTTGCAGGTATATCTTTTTTCTTACGATCAAAATCAATCAAACGATATTTACGTTTGTGTCCACCACCTTGGTGAGGAACTGTGACATGACCAAAATTATTACGTCCACCTTTGGACTTTAAACCAACAGTCAAAGACTTTTCAGCACCTTTGTGCAATTCACTGTGGTCAATCAATGTTAAACCACGTGTTCCTGGTGTTGTTGGCTTGTAATGTTTCAATGCCATTTTATTTTACCTTTGTTTAATGTTTTGACACTAACATCCGAATATTCCGGGTTCTCTGTCAAAACCGTTAGTTATTTCATATCTGCGGACAAATCCAAATTTGCATCTGCCGGCAAAGATACGTATGCTTTTTTAACTTTGCGTTGTGTACCTGTGCTGCGACCACGGAAAGTTTTTACTTTACCTTTTGTGATAACAACGTTGACTTTTGTTGGTTTAACACCGAACAAAACTTCAACTGCTTTTGCAACATCTTCTTTTGTCGCAGACATTGCGACTTCGAACACAACACCGTTGCTTTCGGAAAGGCGAGCTGCTTTTTCCGAAAGCTTTTTCCGAAATGATTGGACGGCGCAATACTTCATAAGTATTTGCCGACGCAACTAATTTCTTTTCAACTTTTTTTTCTGCCATATCTTCAAACCTTTAATTATGAAAGTCTCGCTTCTACGGCTTTAACAGCATCGGCTGTCAAAACTAATTTTTCGTGTTTCAAGATATCCAAAACATTCAAACCAATTGTTGGCAATACGTCAACATTGATAATGTTTGCAGCAGATTTCTTGAAGTTTGCATCAATGTCTTGTGCCCCAACAAACAAAGCAGAAGCAATATCCAATTTTTTCAATTGTTTTGCCAATGTGTTTGTTTTTGCTTCTTTCATTTTTTCGCTATCGATAACAATCAAAGCGCCTTCTTTTACTTTTGAAGACAAAGCCATTTTCAAACCCAAAGCACGGATTTTCTTTGGCAAATCGATGTTATGATCACGAACAACTGGTCCATGAACTACACCACCGCCACGCATGTGAACGTTGTATCTTTCACCTTCACGTGCATTACCTGTTTTCTTTTGTTTGAATGCTTTTTTACCACTTCCTGCAACATCAGATACAGTTTTAACTGCATGAGTGCCTGCACGAGCATTTGCACGTTGCCATGTAACAACACGGTGCAAAATGTCTGCACGTGGATCAATTCCAAAGATGCTGTCGGATAAATCTACTTTACCGACTGATTTGCCATCTAAATTTAAAATTTCTACTTGCATTTTATTCACCTTATATTGTGTCGTTATGCTTGTTCTGCTTCATTTACAGGTTCTGTTGCTTCTGCAACTGGTTCGGCTGCTGTTTGTGCAACAAATGTTGGAACCGGCAATTGGTCTTGAACTTTTTTAACAGCGTCATTAACCAATACAAATGTTCCGTTGCTGCCTGGAACTGCGCCTTCAACGAAAATCAAGTTTTCAGCAACATCTGTTCCAAAAACTTTCAAGTTTTGAACTGTTACTGTTTCGTTACCCATTTGACCGGACATCTTTTTACCTTTCAAGACGCGGCCTGGCCATTCACGCATACCTGTACCACCCAAGGAACGATGAGCTTTTAACACACCGTGAGTTGCTTCTTTACCACCGAAATTGTGGCGTTTCATAGCACCCTGGAAACCTTTACCTTTGCTGGTTGCTTGAACATCAACATATTGACCGGCAATAAAATGTGCGGCAGATAATTGTGTTCCTGCTGGAATTACACAATCATCAGAAACGCGGAATTCAACAACCTTGCGATAAGGTTTTACACCCGCTTTTTCTGCTGCTACTGCTTGAGGTTTCGCAACATGTTTTGCTTTTGCTTCACGCAAACCCAATATATTTGCTACATAACCATTTTTTTCTGTTGTACGATTTCCAATAACAGCACAATCCCCAACAGATAAAACTGTTACTGCGTGGGCAACACCGGCTTCATCATAAAGACGGGTCATCCCTATTTTTGTTGTAATTAATCCGCTACGTTTCATTTTTTTGCCTTTTTGTCAGTGGTTAATGGATTACACACATCCATCAACATACACATTTTATGATTTATAATTTAATTTTTACATCAACACCAGATGCCAAATCCAACTTCATCAGTGCATCAACTGTCTGAGGGGTTGGGTTAACAATATCTACGACCGCTTTATGATTACGGATTTCGAATTGTTCACGTGATTTTTTATCAACGTGTGGGGAACGGTTCACTGTAAACTTTTGAATCAAAGTTGGCAAGCGAACTGGTCCAACGACATCGGCGCCGGTGCGTTTTGCTGTTTTTACTATTTCTTCTACTGATTCCATCAAGACCCTGTGGTCGAAAGCGATTAATTTGATGCGAATCTTAGATGCTGGTACCATTGTTCGTTTTCCTTTTTTAAGTTGTTTTGCGGGCTATAGGATAAACCATTAGCCCGCAAATTGCAACAATTATTTAACAATTTTTGATACAACACCTGCACCAACTGTGCGTCCGCCTTCACGGATAGCAAAGCGGCGACCTTCGCTCATAGCAATAGGTGCAATCAATTGCACGCTGATACGAACGTTATCACCTGGCAAGACCATTTCTTTGTCTGCTGGCAAAGTAATTGTACCTGTTACGTCTGTTGTGCTGAAATAGAATTGTGGACGATAGTTAGAGAAGAACGCTGTATGACGGCCACCTTCTTCTTTCGTCAAAATATAAACTTCAGCTTCAAAGTCTGTATGAGGTGTAATTGAACCTGGTTTGCAGATGATTTGACCACGTTCTACATCTTCTTTCTTTGTACCACGCAACAACAAACCTACGTTATCACCGGCTTCACCTTGATCCAACAATTTGCGGAACATTTCAACGCCAGTAACAGTTGTTTTTTGTGTTGGTTTCAAACCTACGATTTCGCATTCGTCACCTACTTTGATAACACCAGATTCTACACGACCTGTTACCACTGTACCACGACCTGTGATAGAGAACACGTCTTCAATTGGCATCAAGAAAGGTTTATCAACTGGACGATCTGGTAATGGGATATATGAATCACATGCAGCCAACAATGCATCAATAGATTCTTTGCCCAAACCGTCGTTTTTGCCTTCCAATGCGGAAATAGCAGAACCACGGATAATAGGAGCATTATCACCATCGAAGTCATTAGCAGACAACAATTCACGGATTTCCATTTCAACCAATTCCAACAATTCAGGATCGTTAGCCAAATCGCATTTATTCAAGTAAACTACGATTTTTGGAATACCTACCTGACGTGCCAACAAGATGTGTTCACGTGTTTGTGGCATTGGACCATCAGTTGCAGCAACCACCAAAATAGCACCGTCCATCTGAGCAGCACCGGTAATCATGTTTTTAACATAGTCCGCGTGTCCTGGGCAGTCAACGTGAGCATAGTGACGATTTGCTGTTTCATATTCAACGTGAGCAGTGTTAATTGTTATACCACGTGCTTTTTCTTCTGGTGCGTTATCGATTTGATCAACACCTTTTTGTGCGTCGATACCAACGCCATAGTAGTGAACAATTGCAGCTGTCAATGTTGTTTTACCGTGGTCAACGTGACCAATAGTACCAATATTGACGTGTGGTTTTGTTCTTACATACTTTTCTTTTGCCATAGTTTTCTCCTTAGGCTGTTAGTTATTTAAGTTTGTAAACTGTTTATTTTGTCATTTTTTTGATTACTTCGTCAGCAACATTTTGTGGCACTTCGTCATAGTGTGACAATTCCATATATGGATTTGCACGACCTTGTGACAAAGAACGTAATGTTTTGACATACCCGAACAAATTCGCCAGAGGAACATACGCAGTAATTAACTGGCTGCCGAATCTGGTTTCGATACCATTGATTTGTCCGCGGCGACTGTTCAAATCGCCAATAATGTCACCGACGTATTCTTCCGGTGTGTTCACTGAAAGCTTCATAATCGGTTCCAATAATTTTGGTGCCGCTTTCTTCATCGCTTCGCGGAAGCAAGCACGCGCCGCAATTTCAAAGCACAACACATTAGAGTCAACTTCGTGATATTTACCATCTACTAATGTGGCCTTGAAATCTACTGTTGGATAGCCAATCAAAACACCAGTTTGTTGTGCTATCTTCAAACCTTTTTCTACACCTGGGATGTATTCTTTTGGAATCGCACCACCAACAATCTTGTTTTCAAATTCATACCCAGCACCTGGTTCCAATGGTTCAAATTGGATTTTAACCTGAGCGTATTGACCAGAACCACCAGATTGTTTTTTATGTGTATATTCTTCCAAGACAGGTTTGCGGAATGTTTCACGATAAGCGATACGAGGTTCACCAACGTTAACATCTACTTTGAATTCACGCAATAATCTGTCGACCAAAATTTCCAAGTGCAATTCACCAACACCAGCCAAAATTGTTTGACCAGATTCTTCATCAACAGATACACGGAAAGAAGGATCTTCTTTGGCCAATGCTTGAAGGCCCAAAGACATCTTTTCGATATCAGCTTTTGTTTTTGGTTCAACTGCGATAGAGATAACTGGTTCTGGAACATGAATAGATTCCAAAATAATTGGATTTGCTTCATCGCAAAGTGTATCACCTGTGATTGTTTCTTTCATACCAACCAAAGTAATAATATCACCTGCAGATGCTTCTTTGATTTCTTCACGTGCGTTCGCGTGCATCAACAACATACGACCTACGCGTTCACGTTTATCACGGTTTGAATTATAGATATAGGAACCAGAAGTCAATTTACCCGAATAAATACGGATGAACATCAAGTTTCCAACGAAAGGATCGTTTGCAACCTTAAATGCCAAAGCACTGAAAGGTTCTTTTGGATCAGCATGACGTTCTGTTTCTGTTTTACCGTCCATTTTTGTTCCCTTAATTGCAGGAATATCTAATGGAGATGGCAAATAATCTACGATAGCATCCAACAATGGTTGAACACCTTTATTCTTAAATGCAGTTCCACACAACACAGGAACAAAGTTTTGAGCAATAGTTCCTTTGCGTAACAATTTTTTGATTGTCGCTGTGTCTGGGATTTTACCTTCCATGTATTCTTCCATGATAGTATCATCCAAAGTCACAACTTCTTCAATCAATTTGTTGTGCAATTCTTCTGCTTTTTCTTTCAATTCTGCTGGGATTTCTTCGATTTTTGGATGTGATCCATTTTCGTCTTCCCAGATAATACCTTTCATTTCAACGACGTCAACAACGCCTTTGAAGTCTTGTTCTTGACCGATTGGGAAATTAACAACCAATGGGTTAGCGCCCAAACGTTCACGAATCATATCAACACAACGGAAGAAGTTTGCACCAGTTCTGTCCATCTTATTAATAAAGCAAATACGTGGAACATTATAACGATCTGCCTGACGCCATACTGTTTCTGTTTGAGGTTGCACACCAGATACAGATTCAAATACAGCCACAGCACCGTCCAAAACACGCAAAGAACGTTCTACTTCCATTGTAAAGTCAACGTGTCCTGGGGTATCAATCAAATTGATACGATGGTCGCGCCAAAAGCAAGTTGTCGCGGCAGAAGTAATTGTAATACCACGTTCTTGTTCTTGAACCATCCAGTCCATAGTTGCAGCACCATCGTGCACTTCACCGATTTTATATGTCTTACCGGTATAAAACAAAATACGTTCAGAAGTAGTTGTTTTACCTGCGTCAATATGGGCCATAATTCCAATATTGCGGTACATATCCAAAGATGCGGTTTTTCCAACTGACATGTGTCTTTCCTTATTTCTTTATTAATTATATTACCAACGGAAGTGAGCAAATGCTTTATTCGCTTCTGCCATTCTGTGTGTATCTAATTTCTTTTTGAATGCGCCACCTTGACCATTCAAAGCGTCACGCAATTCTGCAAACAATCTTTCTTCCATAGAACGTTCGCCACGTTTTCTTGCGAACATAATCAACCAACGCAATGCCAATGTTTGTTGACGTTCTTTGCGAACTTCTACTGGAACTTGGTAAGTAGCACCACCAACGCGGCGACCTTTAACTTCTACAGATGGTTTCAAAGCATCGACTGCTTCCAAGAAAGTTGTTAATTCATCTTTGTCTTTTGCGATAGTTTTCAATTTTTCCATTGCACCGTAAACGATGTTTTCGGCAACTTCTTTTTTACCATCCCACATAACAACATTAATACATTTTGCAACAACCAGATTATTATATTTTGAATCTGGCAAGATTTCGCGTTTTGTTGCAGCTTTACGTCTTGACATATTTAATTTCCTTTTTGTTTCTTCACTTGGTTTCCCAAATTACTCACACCCTATTCAGATGTGTATTATTTTTTACCTTTAGCACCGTACAGAGAACGACCTTGTTTTCTGCTTTCGACGCCTTTTGTATCAAGTACACCACGGATAATGTGATATTTAACACCTGGCAAGTCCTTTACACGACCACCACGAATCATAACAACACTGTGTTCCTGAAGGTTATGACCTTCACCTGGAATATAAGCAGTTACTTCGTGACCATTAGCCAATTTAACACGCGCAACTTTACGTTGAGCAGAGTTAGGTTTCTTAGGTGTAGTCGTATAAACACGTGTGCAAACACCGCGTTTTTGAGGATTCCGCTACCTTTTTACGTGGTTTCCGAATCAGTTGATTTACTGTTGGCATTAAAATTCTCTTTGTTTTTTTATTTCTCTTTTTTCCATACGAAACCCGCAAGCAGACTTATTTCCGGCGCGTTGCGCCTGATTATAAATCTCGCAAAATGCGGTTTTCTGTTACTTCTTACTTTCCTTCATTACACGGAAAGCAAGCATATTATAACCTGACCCCAAAAATTGTCAAGGAAAATATCGGACATTTTTTTGAAAAAACCGCTAAAAATCTATACTTTCACTCTGCAAAAACTGGACAAATAAAAAATCCGGCCAAACAGCCGGATTTTTATTAGTTTTGAACAAATTAGAAGTCAATACCAAATTTAGCACCAAAGCCAAATCCGTTTTCAACTTCCCATTTATCGTGATTATCTCCACCTTGGTGATTCATATCAGCAGTTACATATAAACCAACATATTTTGTGGCATCTATATTATAGTTTGCACCCAACATGGCATCCCATCTACCAGCGTTTTTAATTTTGGTTCCTTCGATACCATGTTCTGTTTTATCCAAACGACCTGTATATTCTACACCTGCCAAGACAGACAAATGTGGGCAAATTACATATTGAGCATCCAATCCCAAGGATAATTCGTGTTCTCCATATTTACCAGCATCTTCGTTCCAATTGAAAGATTCTGTGTTTTTGTATTCAAACAACGCATGTGCAGCAACAGTCCAATTAGAAGCCATATAACCACCACGAACACCGGCTGTCCATATATACATTGTATCTTCTTCTTTCAAGAAAGGACGATGATTATCCCATACATGATCCACAGTATAAGCACCTATTAAGTCGGCTTTCCAAGCCCCCATATCCAGCACACGATATGTTGCTTTCAAACCAAAATCTCCCCAAGCCCATTTATCGAAAGACTGTTCATCTTCAATTGTTGTTGCGATATCCAGTGCAAATCTATCTGTGATACCGTAACCAAAATCTTCATTTAAATACCAAGATTTCAATTCATCATGTCCAGAATGAGAACCCAACATTGTTTCACTGTAAAAATGTCCTGCTTTTGGCATGTATAATGGGTTACCGTCAATTACGTTTGCAGCAGAAGCAGCAGAAACAGCAAATACAGCCAATAATGAAGTTAAAGCAATTTTTTTCATGTTTTATCCTTTCTCTCGGTTAAACTTAAATCAGGTTATAATCCTGATAAGAATATTATCACATTGAAACCAAGCATATTCAAGGAAATAGATTTCTTGCCTAAAATTGAAAAATATGATATAATTGCGTCCGTTGCGCGCGAAAAAAAGCACGTATTTTTTTACTTATTTAATTCTTTTTTTATTCCACGCCAAACATTATGATTTTTTTGGTGTTCCGCATAATCTTTGGAAAACTTGTGTCCACCACGTCCGTCTGCAACAAAGAATAAATACTTTGTATTCGCAGGCCTTAACACTGCACGAATCGCATCGCGCCCAACATTAGCAATCGGATGCGGCGGCAAACCATTATGAGTATAAGTGTTATAAGGGCTGTCTATTTTCAAATGTCCACTTAACAAAGGTTCGCCATGCATATCGCCTTCGAAATTAGTCAGCGGATAAATAACCGTTGGACAAGATTGAAGACGCATATTGATATTCAATCTGTTCAGATAAACACTGGCCACGATTGGCATTTCACGTTTTAACGGCGTTTCCTTTTGAACAATAGATGCCAAAACCATAACTTCTTCCCAATTTTTCAATGGCATTGGGTATTTAGCCCCCGCAAAAGAAGCCTTTACCCCATCCATTTTTTTACGTGCCAAATCCAGAACAGCCAAACGCGTTGTCCCACGCGCGATTGTATAAGTATCTGGAAAAATATCGCCATCATGTAAATCGCAAACAGGAATATTTTTATCACAATCTACATCACCAGTTAAATACGGAACCTTCATCAACATATTCTTGATTTGAATAACCGTATATCCTTCGGGAATAGTAATTGTTGTTGTCGCGACACGTCCATTGGACAGCATATCCGCAATCGTCCAAACCCCTGCCCCACGCGGTATTTCATATTCCCCTGCCTGAATTTGACCACCATTAACACGAATTGAAAAATAGAATAATTCTTTGGATTTGATAATGTTATTTTTATAAAGGTAATTAGTCATACCCGTCACCGAAGCCCCACGTGGAACAATAACACTGACCGGCTTTTTCACAGGTGACCAAATATTAAACACAAAGAAAATGGCGAACACAACCACACACGCAATCGCCAGCGCAAACTTAACCCACTCTTTGATATTTTTGAATCTTCTTTTTGATATTTTCATCATAACGAAAGATTATAAACAATGTTTTCACAAAGGCAATAAAATATATTTTCCTTGGGTTAAAATTTTATTTACGTATACGCCATCCCCCGAACACATAACCCGGGCGGACTGGTGTTGGTGGTAATGTTATCGATTGTCCATAAACACAAGTGTTCTGTGTCGTATTCGTCCCATCGTCCCAATTTATTGTTATTGTGTTTGGTTCATATACCGCATATAAATCAATCGGGAAATTATCGGCACATATATTATTCATTGTATTTGTTGTTATAGTATTTAATTCTGCACCCTGGTATTTACTTGGGTTAAAATCATAAGTTCCACCACTACACGTCCAACCATTTGGACACGATACACATCCCAAAGTATTAGCCGGTAAATATTGACCAGTATTACAAGTGTAAGAATAAGGTTCATATACAGCAAAATAATCTGTGGCATCTTCACACATCATTTCTGCAAATGATGGTTGTGTAAGCAATAAAGATAATAATAAAATTTTTTTCATATCTATCTCCTTATTCTCCCCTTGGGGGGGGATTATTATTGTCGCCGTCGCAAGGCCTAATTCCCCTCCATGGGAGGGGAGGACCGCTTGCGGTGGGGAGGGGACAAATAAAATATTAGGACCGCTTGCGGTGGGGAGGGGACAAATAAAATATTAAATATAAATTTAATCGGACCCCTCTCCGTCTTGTGACTTCGTCACAATCCACCCCTCCGGCGGAGGGGAATCCGCCACTCACTCATTCAACACTGGTCCGGCGATGAATTGACCAGTACCGGCGTTGTAATAGAATTTATTTTCTACTTTGTCATACATACATGGTGTACCGTTTTTATCGAGGACCGGGATAAAATCACGGACAAGAGTGTCGTTGTCGTAGATTTTTACATAATATATTTTTCCTTCAAAGGGACGGTTTTGTTGATTGTTTTGGTTTGCGCTAAATATGTATAAGGGTAATGAATAATTTAATTGGTTTGCTGTCACATTGCTAAAATCAATATTGAGTAATTCTTGATTTGTATCAGTTTCTATTAATTTAAATATTTTATTATGCATAATAGCTGTTTTTAATGTAGCAAATGTAAAATTAGGGTTTTCGATTCTGGTGGGAGAAATTCCAACATTAACATATACCTCGTTTGTTGCTCCCATAAAAAACAGCATTTGATTGTTATCAGGCCCTATTCTACTGCCAATAGGACATTCATCAGCGGTAGTATTATTTTGTATAAATTTAATATTAAAACCAGTGTTAATATTTGGTCTTACCCCAGTATCAATCCATTGTGTCCCTGTACTTTCAAGATATTCGATTCTAGTGAAAAGAACTTCCCATTCTTGAAACGTATACCCGAATCGGTCTGGTGCGGTTGGTGGGGTGATAGATTCGCCGGCATTACAAGTTGTGGTTTGATATACTGTATCGCCGATATGCCAACGTATTGTTTGGGCGATTGCCGCACCACATATAAATATTGCGGTTATAAATAATAAAAACTTTTTCATATTTTCCCCCTTTGCATCTAAAAACAAACACCACCCAAAAAAGGTGGCAGGAGGTTCGTTACTATTATTATCAGAAAATAGTGCGCGGTATTGATTATTTCCACACCCTCCTACCGAGGTAAAGATAGGAGATAATTTTACGTCATCGCTGACGCTGACAATAAGAGGTAACGACACCCCATCAGAAAAACTCTTTCTGACGAAAATTATTTTAACAAATATTATTTTTAAATAAAAGTGAAAATTTGGTCGGGGCTGTACCTCGATACACAATAAATAAAATCAAAAAAATCTTGTGAACTTCGATTTTTTGAAATTTTCTTAATTGTGTATTCTCGTATTCACCATGCATGTCTTGTGGACTGTCGCCCACGAAAACTTCGTTTTCAAAAGGTACGTTTCCGTACCGTTGACATTCTGGTGCATCTTGTTGCCCTGACCCAAACATAAAATTAAAACCGGCTTTTATGCCGGTTTGAATTTTATGGTCGGGGCAACAAGATTCGAACCTGCGACCTCTACGTCCCGAACGTAGCGCTCTACCAGACTGAGCTATGCCCCGAAAGCGAAAATTATTTTACATGCTGTTTCTGATTTTGCAACGCAATTTTTACTGCATCAAATATTTCTTGGGATTTTTCATCCATTGGTGAAAAACTGTGTGCGCATTTATCATCTGCAAAAAACCAAACGTCTTTACGTGCAGTTTTATATTCAACCAATTTTCCATCGTGATTTAATGTTTCAAAATCGCCTTTGAATTTATGTTTTGAATTTGGTTTATCAAAATAATAAATTATTTTTTGGATACGGTCTATTGGACATCTTGCCTTGTACAAATTAAATATCATATCCATAATCAAACGCATTTGATTATAATCAGATGTTTTTTTGTGTTCTGCATAAAGTTCTGCCGCATCTTGCGCCGTCCATTTGATATCAACAATAGATTTCAATCCGTTTTTTCTTTCTTCAAAAATTGGTTTAACACGAAAATAGAAATTTGCAATGTGCCAATTTGGTTCAATATCTATTTTTTCATTAAAACCGAAATTAGACAATCTTACAACGTAATTCGCACCAGAAAAATCTTTCTTGTGTTTTTCCACAGATAACAATAATTTATTATCTGTGCCATACAAATCGTATGTATTGATATATTCACCTGTTATTCTTAAACCTTGGGACAACAGATTATCGATTTCTTGTTTTACAACTTTTGTTTCACCTGTATAAATCACAGACATCGCCCTTTCCTTTTTTTTATAAACGTATTATTTTACACGTTTCAAAATTAAACTGGCGTTTGTCCCCCCAAAACCAAACGAATTACTTAATGCAACATTGATTTCACGTTTTTGTGCTTTATGTGGAACCAAATTGAAATCACCAACTTCATCAATTGGATTATCCAAATTGATTGTTGGCGGAACTATATTATCACGAATCGTCAATGCTGAAAATACAGCCTCGATAGCGCCGGCCGCACCCAACAAGTGTCCAGTCATTGATTTAGTCGAAGACATACAAGTTTTTCCATTTCCAAACAATTCTTTAACCGCCATCAATTCACCCAAATCACCCAATCCTGTGGATGTTCCATGTGCATTGACATAATCAACATCTTCTGGTTTTAATCCGGCCTTTTCCAAAGCGATTTTCATAGCACGCTTTCCACCAACGCCTTCTGGTGCTGGGGCGGTTATATGATAAGCATCCGCAGTCATACCAAAGCCTGCGACTTCGGCATAAATTTTTGCACCACGCGCAACAGCATGTTCATATTCTTCCAAAACCAAAATACCTGCGCCTTCACCGATTACGAAACCATCTCTATCTTTATCCCAAGGACGCGAAGCACGTTCAGGATCGTCATTACGTGTACTTAATGCGCGCATCGCCGCAAAACCAGCCATACCTATACGACACACCGCTGATTCAGAACCACCGCAAATCATAATATCTGCATCGCCACGGCGAACTATTTCAGCACCTTCGCCAATAGAGTGCGCACCAGTCGCACATGCTGTTGACATAGAGATATTTGGCCCACCGAAACCATATCTGATAGAAATATATCCGGCCGGCATATTTATAATAGATTTAGGAACAAAGAAAGGGCTTACAAATCTTGCGCCATTTTTTAACATATCAGAATCAGTATCGGATATAGTTGACAATCCACCAACACCACTGCCAACAGATACACCTATTCTTTCTTTGTCGCCTGTATAGTTATCAAGGCCCGCATCTTTGATTGCTTCATCAGCAGCGACCAAAGCATACAAAATTGTTTTTTCCATTTTACGTTGTTCACGTGGTTCAATCACAGAATCAGGATTATATTCACCAGGATTTGTTCCACATACTGGAAAACCTGCGATTTGAGATGAGATATCAGACACGTCAAATTCTGTCACTTTGCGAATACCACTTTTCCCATCCAACAGATTTTTCCACGCATATTCAACGCCAGTTCCAACCGGTGAAACAATTCCCATACCTGTAATAACAACTCTTTTCATGTAAACAATCCTTTTGATAATTATTTGTCGGGCAAATCATACAATAAAATATTTATGAAATCAACGACATAAAAAATAATGCCACCAAACGGCGGCATTAAATTTTCTAACTTTTCATAAAGCAATTATTTTGCATGTGCTTCGATGTATTTAACAGCGTCGCCCACAGTTGTCAATTTTGCTGCTTCTTCATCAGGAATTGTGATGCTGAATTCTTTTTCAACTTCCATAACGAATTCTACAACGTCCAAAGAATCTGCACCCAAATCATTTACGAAAGATGCTGTTTCTGTAACTTTAGATTCATCAACACCCAATTTGTCACATACGATTTTTTTTACTTTTTCAAAAGTTGACATTTTATATCCTTTATTTGTGTTAACCTTTTGGCCCGTTTTTACCCAGGCGCCTTTTACAACAAAATATCATTTTATAGAAAGCCTGTCAAGAAATTATAACAAACAATAACAAAGTGTTGACTTTTTAAAAAAATATATTATGCGAATAATTCGTCCAACAAATCGTTCATATTATTACGCAGATTATCTTTATCAGGATTCCAAACAAGCGCATGCATAAGGAATTTATGCACATCGTCCATTGTCACGTATGGCATATTTGCACTATTCACTATACGTTTCCAGGCAACACGCGGATCAGTTAAATGAAAACGACCGCGCCCCATAAAAACCCATTCGCCATCTTGTGGTAAATCTTGTAATAACAATATCGCCCTGTCAGACAAAGGCATATCACCCCACATATCATGATTAAAATCTAAATCTTCCCAGCGCATTTTGAATATTTTTGTCTTTGGCGCAAAACCATAAACCAACATAAAAAATGCCGAACGCAAATTAATATCTTTTTCTTTTTTTATCGCAGACAATAATTTTTTCAATCCGGATTTAGTTAATTTTCTTTCACGACGGACAACAGTTATTCTTGCAATATTATCCATTGGATTATCTTTTCTGTATCCTGTGTCTATGGCATAATTAAATATACTCTGTAATAATTCCTGCATACGCAAAGCCATCGAACGGCCTGTAATATTATCCAAAGAATTTTGTAAATCTGTGATTGTTAAATCTTGGATATTTTTTTCCATCAAATCTTTGAAGTGCGCATTTACCGCCCGCTTTAATTTAACCAAAGAATCTTCACTGCGACGAACCTTGTGTTCAAGATACAAAGCCACAAAATCTTTGAAAGAAATTTTCTTGCGACGTGTCGGAATTTTTTTAGTCGCATTATCCAAAACTTCACTGACTTTGGCTCGTGCTTCTTCTATATCTGTTTCAGGATATTTACCAATAATGATTCGTTTATCGCGTCCATTAACACGTTTACGCACAAAGAAACTTTTCACACCACGTTGTGTTATATACATACGCAACCTTGGTTCAGACAAATCTTGGACAACATCAAATCCAGTTTCTGGCGCAGGAAGACTATCAAGAATATAAGAATTAAAGAAAAACTGATGTGCCATTTTATTTTCCTTTTTATTATTCACCAACCTTTAATGCGTTAATAAATGCAGACTGTGGAATTTCTACATTACCAAAAGTACGCAAGCGCTTTTTACCCTCTTTCTGTTTTTCAAGCAATTTTCTTTTACGCGTAATATCACCACCATAACATTTTGCGGTAACATCCTTGCGATATGCGGCGATTGTTTCACGTGCAATAATCTTTCCGCCAATTGCGGCCTGTAAAGGTATCTTGAATTGATGTCGTGGAATTAAATCTTTTAATTTTTCAACAATCTGACGGCCACGTTTTTCTGCGGCTGCGCGATGACAAAGGAACGACAAAGGTTCTACATTTTCATCGTTTACCAAAATAGAAACTTTTACTAAATCGCTTACTCTGTAATCATATAAAACATAATCAAATGAAGCGTATCCCGAAGATAAAGATTTTACCCTGTCATAAAAATCAAACACTATTTCAGACAAAGGCAACTGATAGACCAAAACCGCCCTGTTACCAACATAAGAAATGTTTTCTTGAACACCACGACGCGATGCACATAATTCCATAATCGCACCCAAATATTTATCAGGCATCATTATCGTCGCACGAACCCAAGGTTCTTCGATAGATTCAATACGTGTTATATCTGGCATATCCGCAGGATTTTCCAAATCCATTGTTGAACCATCACGCAAATGAATTTTATAAAGCACACTTGGCACCGTATTGATAAGCGATAAATTAAATTCACGATTTAATCTTTCGCTTATAATTTCCATGTGCAACAACCCCAAGAATCCACAACGCAACCCAAAACCTAACGCCGAAGATTTTTCCGTAGTAAATACAAATGACGCATCATTTAATGCCAATTTTTCCGCCCCTTCGCGCAGGTCTGGATAATCGTTGGCTTCTACCGGAAAGAACGATGAAAACACCACTGGAACCGATGGTTTGAAACCAGGCAACATTTCAACATCACTTTTCGCATCGCAAATCGTGTCACCAACTTTGCAATCATGAATTGTTTTCATACCGGTTATAATAAAACCAATTTCACCAGTGGTTAAAGAATCTACATTTTCCATCTTTGGCGTGAAATAACCAACTTTTTCAACAACATATTCTGCCCCAGTTGCGATAAATTTAATTTTTTGACCGCGCGACAAAGTTCCATCAACGACACGAACCAAAACAACAACCCCAAGATACGAATCGTACCAAGAATCAACCAACAATGCACGTGTTGGTGCGTTTTCATCACCACTTGGCGCAGGCAATTTATTTACAATCTCTTCCAATAATTCTGGAACCCCGGCCCCTGTTTTACCAGATACACACAACGCATTTGAAGCATCCATACCAATAACATCTGCGATTTGTTCACGTGTCGATTGAACGTCACTGGACGGCAAATCAATCTTGTTTAATACCGGCAACATTTCCAAATCGTTATCCAGCGCAAGATAAGCATTTGCCAAAGTTTGTGCCTGAACTCCCTGGGTCGCATCAACTAAAATTATGGCACCTTCACATGCAGCCAAAGAACGCGATACTTCATAAGAAAAATCAACATGTCCCGGTGTATCCATCAAATTTAATTGATAAGTTTCACCATTTTTAGCCTTGTAATTCAAACGCACAGTTTGTGCCTTAATCGTGATTCCACGTTCGCGTTCAATATCCATTGAATCAAGGACTTGCGCCTTCATTTCACGCGATTCCAGTCCGCCTGTATATTCAATAAGACGATCTGATAATGTTGATTTACCATGGTCAATATGCGCAACAATTGAAAAATTTCTTATATTACTCTGTTTCATCCTTTCCCCACATATATCTTACATATCCAGATTATTTAACAATTCTTCGATTCTGTTTGCACGTTCCAAAGTGTCATCATAAACAAATCTTATTTCAGGAACATATTTTTGATCGATTTTTTGCGCCAATTCGAATCGCACCATTTTTGTTATTTCATCCAATCTTTTCTGAGTTTCTTCAATATTATCATGCGCATAAAAGAATATTTTTACAAACTGCATTCCGCCATGTGCGATTGCCCCAACCAAAGACACACCACTTATCAATTTATCATCTGCAAAATTCTTTTGTAAAATGCCTGCAACCAGGGTTTGGACCTTGCTGGCTATTTTTTCTGATCTGTTGGAACTGGTTTGTTTTTTCATCATAATCATAAATCCCTTTGCGGCAATGATACACTGGTATATAAAAAATACAAGAAAATTATTAAAGGTGTTGAACATAAAATATAAATCTTATAAAATATGCATTATGAAGATAATAACTAAAATCTTAGACAAATCGTCAAAGCCTTGGTATTCATGGGTTGTGTTTTTTATGACGGTGTGTGAATCTATATTTCTGTTTATTCCACCAGAAGTATTTATGACCCCCGCTATCGTTGCAGACAAAAAACGTGCACGCCCAATAACTTTGGCAGCCGCCCTTGGTTCCATAGTTGGCGGAACAATCGCTTATTTAATCGGACTTTGGTTATTCGATACAGTCGGCATGTGGTTGATTGAAAATTTTGCAAGTCTTGAAAAATTTGAATTGACCAAGGCTTTATTTACCAAATATGGCATTTTAATCATAATTGCAACCGCAATAACACCTATACCATATAAACTGTTGGCATTATGTGCCGGATTTTTGGAATACCCTTTGATTATATTCTTGGGCGTTTCTGCGATATTCAGAACCGGCCGTTTTGCAATAATCGGTTTCTTGCTGTGGCGATTCCAAGAAAAGGCTAATTTGATTGTAAAAAAATACTCTTGGCAATTAACCATCGCCGCAATAGTATTCGCATTACTTGGGTTATTGATAATAACATTGATATAAAATACCCTTGCCCGGTTTATTTTTTTTTACTATGATAAAAAGCATGACAGAAACAACAATATCTTTCGCAAATGTATCGGCAAATTATGATAATGGACACGATGTGTTGTCTGATGTGTCTTTTAATATAAGTGGTGGTGCATTTTATTTCTTAAATGGGGCCAGTGGTGCTGGTAAAACCACATTATTGCGACTGATATATCAATTACACAAACCGTCCAAAGGTATGATTAAACTTTTTGGCAAAGATTGTGGTAATTTATCACGCGACGAAATTTCCAATCTGCGTCAAAAAATGGCTATTGTATTCCAAGAATATTCTTTGATTTCACACATGACTGTTTTTGATAATGTCGCATTGCCATTGCGTGTTCGTGGGGTCAATAACGATAAAATAAAAAAGTTGGTGACAAAAACACTTGAATGGGTGGGACTTGGTAAATATGCAGATGTTTATCCAATGGAATTGAGTGGTGGCCAACAGCAACGTGTTTCTGTTGCACGCGCAATTATTATCCAACCTTCTATTTTGTTGGCGGACGAACCGACAGGGAATCTGGATGATGAAAACGCATCACGATTAATGGAATTATTTATTCAAATGAACAAGATGTTTGGAACAACGGTTATATTGGCAACACATAATAAAAAGTTGATGGAAACATATAAATTCCCTGTTATTATGGTTGAAAATCATCACGTGGCTTTTTCTGGAATAAAATCCACACAAGACAGCGTTTCAACAAGAAAATGGAAAGGTCCTCAACCACAAAATTATTTCACAGAAATATCTAAACAATTCGAAGATATTGGTAAAGCATAATGAAAAAAACAAAACTTGTATTTTCATTGGTCAAAGAACAGTCTATATTTATGACAGTTGTCATATCGGTTTTGACATTTTTATCCGTATTGGCTTTGGGTATCGCATTGGCTGTGGGGGGCGGTGTTATTCGCTGGAACAATCAATGGGATAAATATGCAACGGTACAAATTACTAATCCAGATAATACAAATTATGTAAAAAAAGTATTTGAAGAAAATTCCAATAAGTTTTCTAATATTCAGGAAATTTCCAAACCAGAAATGGAGCGTATGTTGCAACCTTGGATTTCCAGTGGTGCAAAAGTGAACAATTATTTGCCAGTAATGTATGAAATAAAATTAAAGAAATCTGGCGATATGAAATTTATTCGTGAAAAGATAGGGGCGCGCGCAAAATTCTTGACGCACACATCCGCGTTAAAGACCTCTATATCTGCCGGATGGAAATTGGTATCTATAACAACATTGATCTTGATACTGATGCTTACATCTATCGGGGTGTGTATATCATATATATCACGCAATATTGCCATGTTGCATAAACACGAATTGGAAATTTTGAATCAAGTCGGGGCTTCTGATAATTTTATTGCACGACAAATGCAGATCATTGTTGCAAAAATAAGTTCTGTTGCGTGCCTTGTTGGTTTTGTGTGCGCATTGCCAATTATTTTAATGATTTTATCTACGGCACAATCTGCCCGCGTTGGTTTAATGTCCACCTTATCTTTATCAACAACTGGTTGGTTGGTTTTGGCATTATTACCAATTATCATTGTGATATTTTCTGTTTACATAACTAAAAAGACAACATTTAAAATATTATCTGAAAATTGATGAAATATATTCCTGCATCTTTGGTGTTAATTTTTTGTTTTGTATTTGGTGGAATAATGTTCAAATCTATGACCCCACCAAGATGTGAACTGTTAAACGAAAACGATACTATATTTGTACTGACCGGCGATGTCCGCCGCATTCCATACGCATTAAACAAACTGGATTCTTTGCGTTATGGCAACCTTTTTATAATAGGCGCTGGCACAATAACATCTATACCAAATCATGCGCATGTAAATATCGAATCTAAATCTAAATCAACATATCAAAACGCATTAGCAATCAAGAAAATTGTCAACGAACAAGATTTAGAACGTATTGTCATAGTCACAACCGAAGATCATATGAATCGTGCATTGTATTTATTACGTGGCACTTTACCAGATACAGATATAATCGCATGTCCCGCCTCTTTAACAGGCATGCCGACACCATCACGCGTAAAAAGATGGACCATAGAATACATAAAATACATCGTCACACTGTTTGGAATAAAGGAAAGTTAAAATGTTATGTACATTAATATTCAAAACATCTATTTTTTTATGGTTTTTGGCTTGTTCACCGTTTCTTTTGGTTGGACTGATTTCTGAAAAATTGGAACGAAAAATAATATTGATTGATGCCAAGGGTGTATTATTTTTGACACGATTTATTGCCGGCATAAAATATCAGATTCATTATCCATCAAATAACGAAGACGGAATTCCTTTTAAACATAATATAAATCAAAGACTGGACGGTCGTTCAATAATCGCTTCTAAACATATGTCGATGTTAGAGGTTGCTATATTGGTAAAACATGTTCCAAATTACTTTTTTATAATGAAGCGTGAATTATTATGGATTCCAATTTACGGCTGGGCTTTTTGGAGAATTGGTTTAATAGGTGTCAATCGCGCACGTGGCGCAACAAATATGAATACTTTGGCAAATAAAGTGACAAAAAGCATTATGAAAGGAATGACACTAATTATATTCCCAGAAGGAACACGCGTATTACCTAATCATCGTATTCCATTAAAGCGCGGTTTGCTGTTTTTGGCATCAAATTTGAAATTACCTATCACTCCTGTTGGGGTTGATACAGGTTTATATTGGCCAAAACGCGGTAAAATCAAACCAGGGACAACACACATATATTTTGAAAATGAATTGCCTTCAACCGCCAATTTAGAAGAAATAAGTGAAGCAATAAACCGCCACAGTGCTTAATCACACCACGATTTACGCTTTTCCCCGGAATAAGAACGGCCTATTTTTTCTTTTACCAAGACAGAACCTATATCGCGATTCGCAGCATCATAAACATTGGCATCAACACGACCAACATATTTATCGTTTTTAACGTTTTTTATTTCAACCGTCGAACCCACAGGAATCAATTCACCCAACCTTTGTTTGGCATATTCTGCACGCTTTATCTCTGATTCACAATTACCATGTATCTCTGGTGTATCAACATTACGCAGGCGAACTTTTACCGACTTTATTTCTGTTTTATCATTTAACAGAACATCACCAACAAAAGTATCACCATCTATGATATACGCAACACGCACAGGTGTCGCCAAACAATATTGACACCACAAACCAAGACAAATAACAGAAACAACTCTTTTCATTATGGTAATTTTGGTGACCAAGTTGGTTCAACACCATTTATTCCATCTTTTAATTCAATGTCATAAAGGTTTTGGCCGGTTATATCTACGCTGCGAATATGGCTTATACGTTCTTCACCATCAGCCGCACGTTCTGTTTCATAATAGACGACACGACGGGAACCAGGCGCCCAAGACGGCGCTTCCATATACCAGCCACCCGCCAAGATTTTTTCGTGTCTGCCTTCTGGATTCATAATACCAATATAAAATGTATTATCTGCGATTTTAGTAAATGCGATATAATTCCCATCAGGCGACCAAGCCGGTGTAGCATAACGCCCTGCCCCGAAAGTTATACGCTTTTGCTTACCAGTATTCAAATCCAAAACATGTATCTGTTGAGAACCAGAAGAATCAGAATTAAACGCCATATAACGACCATCTGGCGAATAGGAAGGGCTGGTATCAATATGTTTGCCAAATGTTAATTGTTTCAAAGATTTATTTTCAATATTATATTCATATATATTAGTAATACCATTTTTAACCAAAGACAACGCGACACGATTTCCGTCCGGCGAAAAACGTGGTGCAAAACTCATACCTCCAAAATTTCCTAATTTAGTTTGATCACCTGTTTCTAAATCAAGAACCCAAACCATAGGATCATCATTACGATAAGACAAAAATACCACACTGGACATATTAGGCGAAAAATGTGGTGACATAACAAAAGTCTTTTTATCTGACAAGAAACGCATTCCGTACCCATCTTGATCCATAATTGCCATACGTTTAACACGATTATCAACAGGTCCTGTTTCAGCGATAAATACGATTTGAGTATCAAAATATCCGACTTCACCCGTCAATCTTTCATAAATAGCATCAGCCATAATATGCGCCAAACGGCGAACTGATTTTTTAGAAGCAATCAAACTTTGGGCCTCTATTTGTTCATTACCATTTATATCCCAAAGATAAAATTCCAATTTATAATTATCTTTACCTTCTGGTTTTATACTTGCCTGGACAAGGGCCTGTGCTTTAACAGCCTGCCAACTTTTGAAATTTGGCATTTCGTTCATTTTTACAAATTCAGGCAATGCGTCATGACTTACTATTCTGAAAAGTCCTGTGCGTTTCAAATCATCTTCGACAACCTGTCTTAACATCTTTGCATCAGAACTTGATACTTTGCCAATGGTTTCAAATTTTTGAACCGCTATTGAAATTGGGTCAGTTCCGCCAGCAACAATATCAACATGCAATTCAGCCCGGGCACCCGAAACAAACAATACAGACACAACAGCCATCAACACAGATAATAATTTACGCATAAAACATCCTTTCCTTTTTAATACGATTTGGATTCTAGCACACATTTATATAAAAAATCAAAGCATTAAAAACAACACATCCAACAACACAAAAGCCCACACTTCCGCCATTACAGATATATACACAAATGTATTGACAAATGTAAATACAATGATATAGTCAGTTGTAATCACCGATGTATAGGAGTTAGTCTATGCCGAACGTAATGCAACAATTATTCGTAATGAACATCGAATCTTTGTTAAAAGAATACGCGGCCTTTCGCGCTTTTAACAAATCAGACTGTGTAATAAATATGCGAATTCCACATCAAATATTGGAAAAAATCAAAGAATTAGCAGATGCCCAACACGTACCCTATCAATCTTTGATATCATCTGTATTATTCTCATTGGCAAATATCGACGATTCTAAAAAGGATTAAATATGACGACAAAAATCATCCCAACCAGCGCAGAATTGGTTAAACAAACACTGGACGCACGCCGTCATCAACAGGTACCAAGTTTGTTCGAAGAAAACCAACAAATGCCTTATTTCTGGAAATTATCTGAATTGGCCCTGACCTATCCAGAATTGTTTGACATAACCAAACCTGTTTCGGCACCAAAAGCAAACGAACTGATGACCACAATCAAAGATAAAATCCCAGAATTTTACGCACTGGAACAAGAACCTATACATATCTTGAACATCAAAGAAACATACAATATATATCAACCGGACACACAACAAATTAAGACAGTTCGAAATGGTACCAATCAATATCTTACAAATATCGCTTGCGAACATTTGTTAAGACAACAATCCGGTGGTAAATTACAACAAGCATACTTTTTATACCCAGACGCCACCCCAGAAGCAATGATTGTTGCGGCACAGGATTTACACTTTGAATACATACGCGATCAAATCGCCCATACCAGCAATTTATTGTCCGCGATAATCAATCGCGCACGTGGTGCAAGAAAAACTTCATTTTCAGAAATATGGGCACACACTTGGAACGTTTTATATAATGTAAAATCCATGGACGACTTACGCGACAGATATAATATTAAAGCATCACCTATTGATTATATGAAACCACAAACATTGATTTTCATAAATTCAATGTTGCAAGAAATCGCCTTTAAATTTTCTAACCAAACATATTACACCATTGATGAAGTAAGAGATTTCGCAGCAACAAAAGCTTCAATTGCTCGCGCACACTTCTTCAGATACGGTTCGACCCCAGAAGCCCAATTGACAGATCATAATACATATCGAACAATTGAAAAAATTCGCAGGGCCCGCGAAAAATTATGGAAATCTAATTACGAAATATCTTTACAACAAAGATAATAAAAAACGCCCAAACGGGCGTTTTTTATTTTTACTGTTTTTTTTAGATTACCAATTTTTGATAACGTCTGTACAACCAACGAATTTGGCACCTGTTGCAGACATAATGAACGATAATATTACACCAATAAGGAACAATAAACTGAACCCTACCAACAAACCTTGACCTTTTTCTTTGATATCTTTCATTTCTGCCTTACCATCGGAAATATATTTCCATGCCCAACCTGCGATATAAAATGCAGAACCGATAAAGGCCATTGTTCGCAATAAATTAAACACACCATGTAATTGTTGCAACGCTTCACACATACCATTATTACCAGCAGCTGGTGCAGCAAAAGATGGAACAGATACCATCAAACCAATAATTGCAAAATTGATTTTATTCATAATCTTTTTCATATAAAAACTCCTTTCTTTCGTACTATTTTATCATAAAAAAAGCACATAAACAAATAAAAAAGTGTCATTTTTCAATGACACTCTTTTTTCATCAACCGAATAAATTATCCGGCATAGGAAGGAACTATTACATATCTTTTTCTTAAAACCTGTTTTTTCGCACAAGGTGTTTTTTCTTCGACAGCCGCAGGAATAATTGCCTTTCTGTCGTTTCTTTGCGAATAGCCATAAGTATCGTTCAAATACAAATCTTCACATTTTACATTTTTATAAACGACTTTCTTGGCGTCTTTCAAAGAGCGAATTTCATCGTTAAACTGTTTGCCTTTTTCATTGTAATAATAAATACAATTATCACCATCTTGGCGATAGCGAACATTTGTTTTATAATAATCATAGCCAGAACAGCCCGCGATTAAAGTAAATCCTAATAAAGACAAAATAACTTTTTTCATTTTGTTTTCCCTTGTTTAAAAATTTTCTCTCAAACACCCGATTCGTTAATTAAATTTTGACACAAATATTCCCATTGTCAATGTTTTAATAAAACACGAAAAACATCCTTTTTTGTGATATAATGATAAAAAACAAAAGGGAACCAAAAATGCACTATTCTGATTACGGATTGGCGAACACAAAAACATTACTTAAACGTGCAATGCGTGATGGGTATGCCGTGCCGGCTTTTAATTTTTATAATATGGAAACTTTGACCGCAATATTGAACGCGTCACAAATCACACAAAGCCCGGTTATATTGGCCGTATCCGAAGGTGCCCTGCAATATATGGGCGACGATATTTTAATGGGGCTGATACGTGGCGCACAATATAAACGCGGAACTGTCGCATTGCATCTGGATCACGGACACAGTTTTGAAATTTGCAAACGCGCAACCGATTTAGGATTTTCATCGGTTATGTTTGACGGCAGCGCACTGCCTTTGGATAAAAACATTTCCGAATCGCGCCGTATCGCAGATTATGTTCATAAATTCGATGTATCACTTGAAACAGAACTTGGCGTCTTGGCCGGCATAGAAGACGAAAATACAAAATCTGATATTCACTCTTACACTGACCCTGCCCTTGTAAAAGAATTTATAAAACAAACACAAACAGATTCATTGGCCGTCGCAATTGGAACTTCGCATGGTGCATACAAAAGGAAAAGTCCGAACGAATCGCTGCGCTTTGATATTTTGGAACAAATTGCGAAAAATATTCCAAATACACCACTGGTTTTACATGGCGCATCTAATATTCCACAAAAATATATTAAACAAATAAATAAATACGGTGGTGATATAAAAAATGCACGCGGAATTGCACCGGCACAAATTCGTCACGTAATTAAATTACATATTGCAAAAGTAAATGTCGAATCAGATTCACGATTCGCTTTTACCGCAGCAATCAGAAAAACATTTACAAACGACCCATCTGAATTTAACCCAAGAACATATCTGGAAAATGCCCGCGAAGAAATGACAAAAAATTGTATCGACGAAATACAAAATATTATGGGCAGTGGATACAAGATTTAATTTTGGTTCTTTATTCTCCACCCCCCGAACACATATCCCGGACGAACTGGCGTTGGCGGTAATGTTATTGCGCCACCGTATGTACAGGTATTCTGTACCGTATTTGTTCCATCGTCCCAATTTATTGTTATCGTATTTGGTTCATATACTGCATACATTTTTTGCGGAAAATTAGAACCACATACATTGTTCATTGTATTATTCGGCACACTTTCAAAAGATAAACCCTGAAATTTATCAACATTAAATTCAAATGTCCCACCAGGACAACTAAAACCATTTGGACATGCACTGCATGTATCAGAATTAGCCGGTAAAAAATATCCACTGCCACAGGTATAAGAACCAATGGCAAGCCCTTGGGCATCTGTTTCATTAAAAGTATATGTTCCGCCAGGACAAGTTTTACCAAACACATCACAAACTCTGCACCCGTCTGTATTCGCCGGCAGGTAATAACCAGGCGCACAGGTATATGTATTTACCTCATACACCGCAAAATATTTACTGACACACGTATCACACATCATTTCTGCAAATGATGGTTGGGTAAATAATAAAGATAATAATAAAATTTTTTTCATATCTATCTCCTTATTCCAGAGAGAAGGTTCTCCCCCCGTGGGGGAGTGCGGCGCAGCCGGAGGGGGGTTGAG
>CACZJK010000003.1 GCA_902781465.1 uncultured Pseudomonadota bacterium | reverse complement strand
AACATCTGTTCTGAAATAATAGTTTTTTATTATGGTCTTTGTATTTTCTGTTCCAATTGCAGCCAATATACACAGTTTTGTTGCACTGCTAACTTTTTCACCAGTCAGACGGAACATACTATCTGAAAATCGTTTAATATTTTGAACGATTTTTGTTTTCTTACATGGTTTCCAAGAATATTCTGTTTTGTTCAACTTGTTCGTAACACCAAAGGTATTTAAAATATCTATCAGGTGATTGTAAGGACGCACACCTTGGGTACTTATATTACAACCGCCCGTTGGCACAACAGAAAACTTGTGGAATCTTATCGCTAAAGCAAAAATAAAATACAAAGCCCCATGAATTTTATTACATAAATTCTCATCAATTCGCTTATATTTCATGGACTTAGTATCAAGATATACGGTGTTATTTTTAAAAACGGCTTTGCCGCCAAATTTAACTATCAGTTTGCATAATATATCCGTATCATCTGTTTTGGGTACGTTGTGTATAGTGCATTTTGTATTGAAAATTATTGTGGCGGCAACTAATTGAACAAAAGAATGTTTGTGACCTAAAACCTTTATCGTTTTATCAGATTTTAATTTTGATGGTTTTATAACTGTGTTCACAATATTACCTTTGTTTAATCATATGGTTATCTACACATTCTAATAAACTGTTTGCCGTTGGTATCAACAAATCGCGTGCGATAGCAATATGTTCTTTGTTTTGAAGCAAACTTATAAAAACAGCATCATGCCCACAACTGATGGCATCTTGAATATTAAAAATGCTGTCATCTATTACAATACCCTTTGGCAATTTCTTGTATTGGATTAATTTATTTGCCCACCCCAACGGTAATAATATAATATCATCAAATACGTCACCAAATACGTTTTGTAAATTTTGCAATCTGTTATTTCTGGCAACTGAATTTGTAGATATCGAACTTATTACAGATAATGATGCCCCAGTATTTTTTAATTTTTGAATTGCTGTTTTTGCACCCGAAACCGCAGGTACTTCCACAAAATAATGCGTTTGTGTAAATAATTCTGTTGATTTATTAAAATCCAGTCCCGAATTTGCCGGAAAAACCCAATGGCTAGGGTATACATTTTTATCAACGATTATATTGTATTCTTGTTGTAAAAACAGCGCGTGAGTCTGGGCGGTTTGTAATAAAACCTCGTCACAGTCCAAATAAACATTGCGCCAGTTCATACTAAAATGGTAAACCCTATATTCATAAAGTCAAATAATTTGTTGATTTTCAGGTGTTTTTTACTTAGAATTTCCATTATGGATATAAAAACTCAACGCCAAATTGAAAAAACACTGGGTTCAACAATCGTTTCTAGCGAACGAATTGGTGGGTTGTCTGCGGAAAATTATATAGTAAAAACAAAAGACAACCATAAATTTGTGGCGAAAATTTTACGAAACAACGCTAATGCTTATGTTAATCAAATAGAAGAAGTAAGTCGCTTGTTCAACAACAAAAGTAGTAAATTTTTTACAAAACCAATCCAAGAAGATGTTAAGCACAAAATTATTATATCCAAATTTATAAAAGGCGATGTATTACATGGAGATGATATAAAGGAATGTTTTTATGAACCTGTTGCAAAAGTTTTAAAACATTATAAACGTATAAAAACAGATGACAGCCTGAAAAATAGCTTTGATTTATATTTCAATATAAAGGCAAGTCAGCATAAAATTAATGATGTAAAAAGAAAACTGAAAAAGACAGATTCATATTATGAACTGGTTAAAAATATCTTGGATTTAAAAACGTCTATATTGAATAAATACAAGAAAAATGATGATTTGGTTAAATGGATAAAAAATTCTAATTCTTTTGTTCATGGTGATTTTCATAATGAAAACATATTATTTTCTAAATCTGGCGTAAAGGCGATATTAGATTTTGAGTTGTCTCATAAAGGAAACTCTGCGGAGGATATGATAAATTTTGTTTGGTTTGCTTTTTTAAATAATGATTTATCAGACAAATCATTATCCAAGGCACGTGATTTCTTAAAAACATGTGAAAATGTAGCAAAAGTTTCTAAAACAGATTTAGAAAACGCATTTAAACTAACATTTTTACGCTTTGTGCAATCGTCTGTTCTTGAAAAATCTTTAATTGAATACAAAGAACCTTTTTATGAAGGCTTGCTTAAACGAGATTTGAAAAAATTCAAAGAAATTGATAATAATATGCAAATTATATTAAAAAAATTACTGGCGTAATGAAACCAAAAATATCAGTTGTCATTTTGACTCACAATTCTTATACAGAAAAATCTGGGTCGGTGGAATTTGTTATTAATTCTTATCTTAATCAAAAGACATTACCATTTGAAATAATAGTTGTAGATAACGGTTCAGATAATAATAATAACAAACAATTAGAAGCATTTTGTTCAAACAAGCCATTTATAAAAATTATAAAAGCATGTACCACAATAGGCGGTGCAAGAAATATGGGTGTAAAAAATGCATCTGGTACCCATATAATTTTTAATGATGATGATACCATGCCATTAGGAAACAGTATATTAGACCAGATTTCAGCATATTGCACGAAAGGTTCTTATGGGTACGGTGCAAACAGATTATGGAGTCCAAATATAAATTGGGTAAAATCTCATGTTTCTGATATAGCTAGCGCATTAGAAAGTAAAAACTGGGACTATTTGCGTGAATTTTCTCTAAATCCATCTCAAGACATAAGGCATAAAAACGACATCTCTGTAAAAATGCTCACAAGATCTTTTATAGGAAATTTCGGTTTTATATCTGTTAAAGATTTTATTGCCGTTGGTGGTTTTCCGGAATATCCTGGATACGGATGCGAAGACGACGCTTTCGCCTTTTTATGTTATTTAAAACTTGGCAAACCTATTGTGTTAAATGATGAAATCTCGGTATTGCATATTTCCCACCCAATTAATAGTTCAAATTTACAACAGTTAGAGGACAACAAGATTTTATTACAAAAATTGTTTGAACAGCACGGTTGTAAACACTTTCATATAAGCAGAGTGTTATTTTTGTCTGACAAACCCATTATCGACTACAAATAGCGAAATTTATTGACTTTGGCTATATTTGTTCTATTTTTATACAAAAGGCTTAATATATGTCACACAAACCTATAACTATAACTAATTTATCTTTAGATTTTCCTCACAAAGTGTGTTTTGAAGGATTTAACACACAAATATTACCTGGTGACAGAATTGGAATTATCGGCCGTAATGGCAGTGGCAAATCATCATTAGTCAAAATGTTGATGGGAGAAATGGATCCTTCTGGTGGCCGTATTAGTGGTATTGATAATTTGGTTGTTGGATACGTTCCACAAACTGTTTTAGAACACAGCGAATTAAGTGGTGGTGAAAGATTTAACAAAGCTTTTACAGAAGCTTTAGCCGTTCAACCAGATTTATTGATCTTGGACGAACCAACTAATCATTTAGATCAAAATGTAAAATATTCTTTGCTACGTAAATTAGATAATTATCAAGGAACATTGATAATTGTTAGTCATGATTTGGATGTTTTAACAAATACTGTTGATAAATTATGGCATATCAAAGATGGCAAGATAACTGTGTTTTCTGGCGATTATAACGATTATATGTATGAAAATGGTTTGGCATTGGCATCTCAACAAAAAATGCTGAGCGATTTGAAAAAAGAAAAGAAAAAACTAAAAATACAGCGTCAACAAGAATCTCAAAAAGCCGGCAAAGCTGGTAAAAAGAAAGCCAAAGATAATGATAAATTGGGATTTGATGCGAAATCAGACAATGCGCAGGCGAAAGCAGATGCAAAAATTGCTAAATTAAACGAACGCCTTGGAAATGTACAAAGTTCTTTGCAACAAAACCGTTTGCCAGAAGAATATAAATTAAAATTCAATATTGATAATGCTTATGTTCAAACTGGGGCTAATTTGGTATCGGTTTCTTTTGGGGAATGCTCTTATGGTGTACACATAGTTTTATCTGACGTGTTCTTTTCTATGGCTCCGACAGATAAAGTTTCTATAAGCGGTAATAATGCATCAGGAAAAACAACTTTTATAAAAGCAATAATGCAAAATAAATCAGTAAATGTTTCTGGTGATTGGGTTCTGCCAAAGCCATCAGATATTGGATATTTGGAACAATATTACACCAATTTAAATCCTGACGACACAGTAGAGGAAGTTATACGTGAACGTGCACCATCAATGGACGCAAAGGCAATTCGTAAACACTTAAATGATTTCCTGTTCCGTAAAAATGAAGAGGTGTTTGCAAAAGTAAAAACGTTATCTGGTGGTGAAAAGGCTAGATTATCGTTGGCACAAATTGCTGCTAGACCGCCTAAGCTTTTAATACTGGATGAAATTACAAATAATATTGATTTGGAAACAAAAGAATACATTATTTCTGTGCTGAATGCTTATGCAGGTGCATTTATAATAGTATCACACGAAAGTGGCTTTTTAGACAGACTGAATTTGACCAACAAATATTTTATACAAAATGGAAAATTAAAACAAAAATTTAGATAATGAATTATAAAAATTATTTGTCTGCGACATGTATAATAAAAAACGAGGCTGAATATATGCCAGAATGGTTGGAATACCATTTGCTTGTTGGATTCGAAAAATTTTATGTATATGATAACGAAAGCACAGATAATATAAAACAAATACTACAACCATATATAGATTCAGGAATTGTTGAATATACATATTGGCCCGGCGTGGCTATGCAAATGCCCGCATATCGCGATTGCGTTGAAAAACACAAAGACGAAACTTTTTGGTTGGCGGTTATAGATATAGATGAATTTATAGTTGCAGATTCTGGAAATATTGCAAAAAGTTTGAGTACTTTTGAAAAATATGCTGCTGTTGTTCTGCAATGGTTGGTTTATGGTGATAATAATATCCAGAAAAAAGAACCTGGATTAGTTATAGAGCGCTTTACCGCACATAATACTTTTGATATAAAAACAGAAATGTGTAAAAGCATAGTAAACCCACGAAAGATAGAGGTAAAAACTTTACATCTGCCGGCTCCTATTAATGGATATTATGCTGTTAATGCAATTGGCGAAAAAATAATACCTGTATCAAATGCAAGAATTCAAAATGGCACTTATAAAAATATACACATAAACCATTACATATTTAAATCATATGAAGAATTTTTGATAAAAAAGATAAAAGGCGATGCGCTTAGTTCAAAGACACCAAGGTTCAAAAACGATAAAGACTCTTGGCAACAGGCATATATTGAATACAACCATAACGAGATAAAAAATGATACTATGATGGAAAAATATATTCCTTTGATCTATAATGCAATTCGAAAAAGATATCAAACAACGAGATAAATATGAAAAATATTCATCGAACCTTATTCAAAAAATATACAATTATCGGAAAGAACAATCGTATTATCATCAAAGACAGCAAAAAAGAAGTTGTCTTAACAAAGTATAAAAGAATTTCTGGTTTGGATATTGAAATCAATGGTTCAAATAACACTATAATATTGACCGCAGAAACATTATTTAAATCATCAAAAATAATCATTGAAGCAAATAATGCGAATCTTACATTTGGAACCAGCCCAGAAATAAATAATTTATCTGTATTTGTCCGTCTTGGCAGGAACCAAAAGTTAAAATGGGGCAATGGAAGCACTATCACAGGTGGTTATATTGAATTATGCGAAACAGGTGCATCTGTGACCATAGGACAAGATTGCATGATTGGTTGGCATGTCAGTATTGTTGCAACAGATTTTCATGCGGTTCTTGATAAAAAAACAAAAAAAGTATTAAACGGACCCGGAAATATAATTATCGGTGATAAATGCTGGATTGGACATGGGGTAAGATTGCTAAAAAATGCTAAAATACCAAATAATACTATTGTTGGCGCTGAAAGTGTCGTGACAAAGAATTTTACTGAAACATACACTGTGATTGGCGGTAATCCAGCCAAAATCGTTAAGAAAAATGTTTGTTGGGACCGAAAATCTCCAACAGAACTAAAAGAAATGTATTAATACCATTTTAGTCAGAAAAAGACTGGACTTTAAGCAAAATGTAATCATTACTACGACAACCATAAAAGGATTGTCTATGAAGTATAAGCATTTTGATGATATCAAGCCCAGTAATAAAACAGATTTTATTATGCTCTACTTTGCTGCATGCCGTTCTTTGCGGGAATTAGAAGCAGCAATCCGCAGGACCAATGATGGCAATTTAACTTGTCGCCAAGCATGGCTTATTAAACGTATTAATTATAAATTGTTACAAATGGCGGCTTTATGGAAAAAGCAACTATCACAAAAACCTTAATAACTTGATTATTATCATATTTTAATGTATTATTCTAGTGAATCCAAGGGATTGGGTTCGGGGCTATCTCAAGCCTATTTGTTCCGGTGCGAAAGCATCGTAATCTGATGTTATCGGTGTCTTTTGCACCGTTATCATCCCTGACTTATGGTCGGGGAGCTGTTGGTTATAAAACAGGTGAAAACCGAAAGCCACGGAATCAACGAACAAATGATTTGAGAACTCCCCGACCGCCAATTTCTTTGGCGGTTTTTGTGTTAAATAGCAAAAATCATCACGGAGAGAAAAAATGAGAGGATTTTTCAAATTTGTTGGTTTTTTGGTCATAATAGGTTTTATATATGGTTTAATATCAGAAGATAAAGCAAATAGCACATCGCAACAACCTATAAACACCCAACAAATTTATAAAACAAGTCAACATGTAGAAAAAAACGTTCAATCGACTAATAAACAAAATACGGTTGATGCACAAAATAAGATTTCTGATCCGGATACTTTATCTAAAAAGGAAGACAAAAGGTTGTTTCGATACAAACAATGTGAAGAAGTTCATTCTGAAGATTATTGTCATTGTTTATTGGGACATGTTGGTAAAAAATTGGGCATATTTGAAGAAGCTGCATGGTTAGAAGGAGGAGCATTAACAAGTGTAGAAGGCAGGAAAGCTCTTGTAGAGGCAGAAATATTATGCGAAGATATAGATCGCGAATATTGGCAGAAAAAAATAGAAGAAAGAAAAAAAGAAGAAGAATCACTACAAAAAAAATGGGTTGAAAAGAAAAATCGTTTACTGAATTACAATGAAGACTTTTGTAATCTTAACGCCTTCAAAAGTTTATTAGACTCACATAACGAATACAAAAAAGACGAAATAGAAGTTCCAGTGGATGATATAAAGCTCGTAGAAATATCTGGGGAAAAACTCTGTAAAATATCATTTTCTTGTACTTGGTGTGGTGAAGATAAGATAACTACACAATTATTTTTCAGAAAGTCGTCTTCTGGTAAACTTGAGTTTGATGTAGATCATGGAACAGATGCATCGAACACGTTATATTTTCTTGCCGTTTGGATAAACAATCCAGAAACAGTAAAAGACTTAATCAACAAGGGCGCAGATGTAAATTATAAATATAAAGAAAATAAAGATAGTTTTTTTACTAGGATTATAGGTATTGGTTCAAAATATTTTGAGCTTGCGAAATTATGCATAGAAAATGGAGCAAATATTTCTGACCAATACACGATATTAGACAATTTTTCTCCGACTATTTACAAACAGACACCATTGATGAAAGCAATCAATGGAAATGATATAAAAACAGCAGAGCTACTTCTTCAAAAAGGTGTAGACTTAAATATACCCCAGGTAACAATCAAAGAAGATGGACAAAAAACAGAATTGTTGCCTATAGAAAGGGTAATTCCTGTTAGCGACCCAGAATGGTTGAAATTATTATTAAAGCATGGTGCAAAAGTACCAGAATATGGATATGTTGATGGACAGAAGATGCCTTTGGTATGGGCAGTGATATTAGACAATCCGGATAATCTTGTTGAAAGATTGGGTTTGTGGTTAGCAAATGGTGCGAATGCAAATGCTGAATTTAGATTTAATACAGAAATAAAAACATTTAATAGCGATGGTACAATAAAACGTATCAAACCAGATTATAAAACCCAGCAACCGATAGAGTATGCGGAAAACAATAATATGCTGGATGTGGTTCAATTGTTACAAAAATACGGTGCAAAACCAAAGCATGAAGTAATAGATGTTCGTTGGTGTAATACAGAATTTGGGAGGCAAATTTGTGGAACATTTATAAATAATACAGACACATCATTAATAAGCGTATATATTGAGTTTAGTTTGTATGATCAAGATGGTGCGATAGTTGATATAACAAACGCTGCCGTAACCAATTTGGGGCCAAAAGAAAAATGGAAGTTTAATGCAAGCGTATACAATAAAAATGTAAAATCTTATAAATTAAAAGAAATAAATGTTCATGAATAAAAGGAATAACATGAAACAGTTTTTAATTTTATTAATTATAAGCACTATACTATCTTCATGTATGGTCAATGAACCCCGCCCGTATAGATGCGGTCAAGTCAATGATGACAGTTTAAAAAGTTACAATATTTCTGAGGGCGATTATTTTTGTGTCTCTAATGATATTATGGAAAGAACAAAATCATATTCAAAAGATGCTTTTGCTGAATTCACAGATTATGCTGTGCTGAACAAAAAATTTATCGACACCAGTAATCAGGGTAGATTAATCGGCGCACCATATTTTGCGGATAAAGAAGGAAATAAAATTTCTAATAGTAAAACCATACATGTTGTTAACACAAAAGTATTCGATGAATATCAAATAGATAAAAGGAAAAAAGTTGCTGCACAAAAAGAAAAGGAAGAAACAGCAAAAATAACAAAAATAGCAAAACAAAATCCAGAAATACGAAAAAAATTAAAAAATCAATTTTTTAATAGATGCGAATATAATATGCAAAACGGTCGTGTTCAACTAAACCAGAATTATATTCAAAAAATGTGTGAATGTTTAGCGTGTGTGTTCAATGGCACACCTGCATCAGATAATGCTGTTTATGAATATGTAGAAAAGAACAAACAAACTCTTTCGTCAAGTGAATATATTAGAATTACTTATGGTTTTTATGATCAGTGTGATAAATATGTCACTGGTATAGCGGACTTCAATCCTTGCAAATGGGCAAATGGCGAATATCCATTTTAACGTTAAAAATACCCTTTACATCCGGAAACATATTTGTCGTCCATATATCTGACACCTTGCGAGAATGAATCAACCATATCTTTGAATGTGGAATTCGGGAATTTAAACAATTCATCGAAAAAGTCCACCGTTTCACCATCTTGTTGGTTTGGTAATAATACTGTGCCATTTTCCAAAAGATGTGTAATTCCTATCAATCTGGTTTCTTTATCGTTTTCTGGTTTGATTCCTTCTATGCGTATTCCCTTGGAATGTAAAAATTGTATAATCTGTGTCCCAGATGATGCGTCTTCTATTACTGTTTCTACACGCATAAATTTCATATTGAACATTTTCTGGTATTTGTTTTGAATTTCATTGGACATTTCAATTATTTTTTCCATCAATTGTGGAAATTCCAATTTCATTCTGTGAACTTCCAACAACACAATCTTTCTATTGTATTTACCTGGTTTGTCACCATCACATATGCCAAGCACAGAACATGCAGAATACGCATTTTTTGAGCCAGCCTTTGCCGCTGTATCCCAAGAAATAGCTATAGTCCAAATCCTTGGTAAATTTTGATAATAACGTATCCAACCACGTTTAACAATACCTCCCTCTAATGGCACTGGCCTTTGTTGGTATTGCCCAGCAAAGGCAAATTCACCCATCATATTACGCATACTGGTGACAGCATCAAAGTTTTCACGTACAGGATGCAATAAATCGTTTTTTTGTCTGTTTATATGATGTTCTCGATTGAATTTATCAGTAAAAGACCAATCTTCATTTTCTTCCGCAATAATTGGTATGCGAATTTGTTTGAATCCAAGAGGTCTAGATAATAAATATCCTGTTAAATCCATTTCATGCAAACGTTGCATAACAACCAATATGCGACCAGTATTTTTATTATTCAATCGTGAATACAAAGTATTTGTATACCAGTCGTTTACTTTTTCACGAACCGTATCAGAAAAACCGTCACCAGCCTTTAAAGGGTCATCAATTATTATCCAATTACCACCAAATCCTGTTAATGGGCCACAAATAGATGTTGCAAAGCGATAACCGCCAACGCTTGTACGCAGCATATCCAAACCACGTGTTTTTAATATAACCGCTGGGAATAAATCTTTATACCACTGTGATTCTATAACCATTTTAAATTGGTTTGCTAGTTGTGATGACAAATCATCAGAATAACTTACACACACTATCTGTTCGTGCGGATTTTTACCCAACAAATACGCAGGTAATGCAACAGAACAAATAATGGATTTCATATTACGTGGTGGCAAATTAACAATCAATCTTGTATTTTCACCAGATATCATTTGTTCTATTTCATTACACACAACGTCTATATGCCAGTTATCAAGGTATGTATCATTCGATACTGTTTGAAATACCTTGATAACAAAACTTTTAAAGTTATTCCGCAATATTGCTTGCAGTTGACGTTGCGGCGTTATTCGTCCTGATACCATCTATAAAACCTTTTATTATCATATCATCTTGTTCGGTTACATCTTCTAACTTTTGTGCGATTAATTTGTTGCGTTCTTCTACTTTAGACATCCAAGGCAACAGTGTTTGTATTGATTTAGGATCGCCCATAGCCGCTTTGTTTACCAATCTCATAGCTATCGCTTCTTTTTTAGTAATACGCTTTGTACCGGCTGGTGTTTCAACGGTTATTTTTGCATCCAAAGCCTTCATCAAAATCATATCAAGATTCATAGAACCCTTTTTACGCCCCTTTGGGTTGCCCGATTGACCTGGTTTAAACCGTGTTGATTTTGGTGGGCGACCATATCCTATTTCATAATCAGACATTATTTTCCCCTTTGTGTTCTTTCAATAATTCATTGTATGTTTTGTTGGCGGATAAATTTATTGCATCTATGCTGAATAAATTCTGAAAGCGCCGTATTGTTGTATCGATATAAAGCGGTTCATATTCTATGCCATAACAAATACGCCCAGATTGTTGGCATGCAATTAAAGTGCTACCCGAACCAAGGAAACAATCCAACACGATATCACCACGTTTTGATACATCCAATATCGCATCTTTTAACATCTCTACGGGCTTAACCGTTGGATGCATAATGCCATCTTGTTTATGTTTACCAAAAGCATTTACACCAGCATATTGCCATACATTGGTTCTATACCGGCCATATTTGCCAAGTTGGACATTGTTATTATGTGATTCTTTGCCATTTTGGAATATAAAACACAGTTCATGTTGACTTCTGTATAAACTGCCCATGCCACCAGATGTTTTTACCCATACACACATATTGATGAATTTATCAAATATGTCCTTGCCTGCGACTGTGATTTCCAAAACATGACGCCAATCCATAAAGTTATAATGCAAAGAACCATCGTTGGAATACTGTTTACACAGTGCGAAGTTATTCATCAAAAACTTTGTGAATTCATCCATAGTCATTTCACCAGATGCCATTGCAAATTCTTTGTGTTTAATAGTGCCAGAACCACATACATGACCATCTATTTTGACGTTGTATGGCGGGTCTTGCAGAATCATGTCGGCCTTTTTACCATCAAACAATTTTAAAAATGTGTCTGGATTTAAACTGTCACCACAGATTATGCGATGTTTACCTAATTGCCATATATCACCAGACTTTGATACGATTTCATCTTCTGGTATAAATGGCACAGCATTGGTTTTCTGACTGATTGGTTTTATATCTGTAAAGCTAACTATAGAATCCAATTCAGCATCATTAAACCCGATATCTTGAATTACAAAGTTATCGTCCAGGCATATTTTTTCTAAATCTTTGATTTCAAGGCTTAGCAATTCTTTATTCCAGCCACCGTTTTCAGCAATCTTATTATCTGCCAATCTATAAGCGCGTTTTTGCGCATCCGTTAAATGCGAAAGCTTTATCGTTGGAACGGTTTCCAGATTCATTGCCTTAGCAGCCAAAAAACGGCCATGACCTGCAATGATTTCATTATTTTCATCAATTAATATTGGATTATTAAACCCAAATTTGTTTATAGAAGATATTATCTGTTGCACCTGAGATTCAGGATGCGTTTTTGCGTTATGTTCATAGCCATGAATATTCGCAATTTTTATATTTTCAAATACTAGTGTACCCATTGTACACCTCCTTTTTTCCTTACATTTATGGGCCTCCTTTCTCTCCCTATACTTTCATTAATAACGGGATTCGTTTTATTTTCAAACGTAATATGCGGAAATTTGCTAATTTTTCAGTTGAAAACGGATTTGCCGCAGAAATCTGGGAAAGTTAATTTTTTGTCCCAGGAATCCGGGACTTTTTATTTGTTAATATTTTAAATTTGGCATTGTTTTTTTATTAAGTTCAACTTTATGTGACAATAATTTATCAATTGTTGATAACATGTCCATTTTTATGACCTTTATACAATTTTTACAAAAGTATTTTTTATACATATCAATACTTTTGGGATCTTTTGAATCTTTTGTGTTTACAACTATTGTTATTTCATAACCAGGTATTTTCAAACAATATGCATATTTTCCAGCAAATCGTCCAGGGGACATACCGGTTGCATAATTTGATGGGTGTTCTATTTCTTTTTTACAAATTATCGGCAAAAATAAGTCTGGTTGTATCGGTGCTTTGTCTGTTAATATATTGAACGCAATTTGTTGATATTTTTTTAAATCGACTCTTTTAGAAGAAATGCCACAACGCCATAAAACAGACACAAAGAATTTATAAAGTTTTTCATAATCAAATTTATCAGATCTAATATAATATATATTAAATCCATCGCTTACATCTGTTGATGCATTTGGTATAATATCGTAAAAGAATTTTTTGGCATAATTATCAAAAACACCGAGTTTGTTATCACAATCTGCACATAAAAGACGTTCTTTATAACCATTTTGTGCATTAGGGTTCATATCAAATTTTGTGGTTGCATTTATCCCAACCATTCTACCTTGGTTTGTTGCATGTAAACACTTTGGTATAATGTGCGATTGTACCAATTGTTTTTCTTCGCCACAAAATTTACAAATTCCTAACATTTTGGTATCTGCCTTGCCTAAATAACATGATATTTCAAATTAAAAAAGAAAGTCAAATATAATAGTGGCAAATTCCCTGTTAATATAAAATAATTCCCTGCTTTTTGAATAGGGAATTTTGAATAAAAGTGGCGTGTTACAAGCCTTACAGTAGCATGATTTACGGTAAAATAACGTATTTTTCATAAAAATTCCCTGTAAATACACTGTAAATTGGATATCTAATACCGTCATTTATTATAACTCCGCCACAAAAATCAAACACCCTTTTGGGTGTTTTATTTTTGCCGGAAACATAAGGCAGATTTGAAAATTTCGCAACTAAGTTGCAAGGTTCGACAACAAGTAGATTTTGGAAGTGTAACGCACCAAAATCGTTACGTTTGCCCCGCAGACACGAAGTGTCGAGGGTATCCCTTCGTCTCCGCCACAATAGAAAAATGCCCCCTTGTGGGGCGTTTTTATAGATTTTTGTTATTGTGTATCAAGGAACAACCATCATATCCATCTGCCCCAAAAATGTTGACATTTTTTATTTTTGTAGTATATTCAACTGTATGAAATACAGTATTAAATATCTAAAAACTCACTTTGACCAAGACTTTTTTGGTCCGTCTTCTACGGCATACGTTGCAACCAATGAAGATTTGCGCAGTACGTTGGAATCTGTACCAAGAAATATCCAACGCGCACTGACTGTTGCCGCATCTGGGGATCATCCTATGTTTGCCATGTTATACGGCGCAAAATATGTCGATACTTTTGACATATCTTTTAATGCACAATTGATTATGGACATAAAAACCAATGCTCTATCTTTGTTAAACTATGAAGAATACTGTGAATTATTAAGGTGTCTTTATGATTCTGAAAACATTACAAGCATCAAAAATATGCCACAAATAATGAAAAAACTGACACCTTTTGAACAAAAATATATTATAGAAATGCAGGGAAAATATCTGTTTGAGAAGAAACTCGGTTTTATTTCATTTCCAACAGAAACAGAATTTCAAAAAATGCAACAGGTTATAAAAGGTCCTTTCAATTTTATTTGGTCAGACCTGCAAACTTTGCATACAAAACTAGATAAAACTTATGATTTTATACACTTATCAAATATATTCGATTATTTGGGAACTTATCAGAACTGTATAGATATTTTAAATTCGTTGGCACCATATACTAATCCTGGGTGTAATATATGTATCACAGGATTTGCTAAAAACCCAGAAGCAATTTGCGAAAAATTTGTATGGTATCAAGTACTGCATCTTTTCAACAAACAAACAGGGATGGACTATCGTGTATTTAGAAGCAAGAACGAGGCTTATAATTACCAGACATATATTTTACAACGAATTCGTTAAACATTATAAAAACAATTTTTCATTTTTTCCCCGCAACACAACGCATGATACAAAAATAAAAATTGTCAAATATTTTATTGACAAAATATAAAACCAGTTCTAAAATGCTGTTATAACAAAAACTAAAAAGGGCAAAAAAATGTCAAATACTTTGTTAAACAAATACTTATTGCCTTACCGTATTACGGCCGGACTTATGTTGGGTGTTTCAATCGCTTCTATCAATTTGGCGCAAAAAGAATCAAAATTAGCCAAAGTAATTTACCAAGATGATTATTATGCACACTCTGATACAAATTATTTTCTTTGTGTGTTGTTGATTATAATTTCTTTGGGTTTGTCTGGGTATGGATTTATCAGCATTCCAAAACAAGCAAAGGAAAAATCCAATAAATTAACAAAACAATATTTACAAGAAATTTTTACAAAATATCCTGAATTGAGAAAATACGAATCTGTATTAAGCAATCCGGAAAAATTACAAGAAATCGCTGCGTTTGCTTGCAATAATTTAACCAAGGCAGAACAGAATCAAATATTGAACATTGTTAAACATACTTTTGATAAATCTGATACACCTGAAAAAACAGAAGCAGAAATACAAGAAAACACCCAAAAAGCCGAAGAAGCAATTTTGAACATTATCAAGCAACATGCGGCGGATAATCCAGGATATTTACAAAAAATATTGGCTGTGATTGATAAAAATATTTTGGTTATGAACATCAACAACCAACAAAATATGATGGTCATTAACCCAAAAACCAGATAATTTCTAAAAAAATCTAAATCAATACGCGGAACAAAAAACCGCGTATTTTTTTATAAAAAAAGATTGGAAAAGAACATTATTATTGCTATCATCTGGGCGATATGATTAAAAAGTTCCTTATTTTATGTCTGTTATTGATAAATTGCGTCGCAAACGCGGCAGATTTTCAAACGAAGGCTAAATCTGTATATTTGGTTGATTATGACAGTGGCGAAGTTATCGTTTCCAAGAACGCAGATAAACTTATGCCACCCTCTTCTATGTTAAAACTGATGACTTTGACTGTTTTATTTGATGCGATTAAATCAGGCAATTTGAAAATGGACGATTTATTGACCGCGTCTGAAAACGCAGATTATAAAAATCCTCTTTGGTACCCGGCCAGCAAATTGTGCCTGGTTTCCGGACAAAAAATAACTGTTCGCGATGCAATTTTGGGTATCATAGTTTTATCGGCGGGCGATGCATCTGTTGTTGTTGCGGAACACTTCGCGGGTTCTGAAAATAAATTCACAGATTTGATGACAAAAAAAGCACGTGAAATCGGTATGGAACAATCCAGTTTTGGGAATGCCAGCGGACTGCCACACGATAACAATTTGATGACTGCGCACGAATTGGCAATGTTGGCAAAATACATTATTGATGAATATCCGGATATTTATCCTATGTTCGCAACAAAACGTTTTGAATTTGAAGATTCCAAGACTGATTGGTGTAATGATTGGACACGTACACATACATTAAATTACAACAAATTGTTGTTTTCTATGTCTGGGGCAGACGGATTAAAAACAGGACACACTGATGATGGTGGCTATGGCATGGTGGCCAGTTCTAAAATCGGTGGTCGTCGCTTAATCGGCGTAATAAATGGTTTTCATGGACGCGGTCATGATGCACTGGCCGAAGAAATGAAAAAGTTATTAAATCATGGATACAAAACTACACAAACAAAAGTATTTTATCATACAGGCGATGTTTTAACAGAAGTCCCTGTGTGGTATGGCATAAAAGATACAGTCGAAGCAACCGTTAATGAAAATGTTGCGATTACTTTACCAAAAGATTATCCGTTAAAAAACATCCGCGTTTTAGCACGCTTTGAAGAACCTGTCAGTGCGCCGATAAAAAAAGGTCAAAGAATTGGCGAAGTTGTAATTGAAAAAAATGGCGATATTGTAAAACGTATTCCTTTGGTTGCAAAAAACAAAGTCAGAAAAATTCAATTCTTTGGTCGTATTATTAAAAATATATCTGTGATGTTTGGGGGCAAATAATATGGCGGTCAAAAAGAAAGAAGTTTTATTCGAATTTCCAAACCCTATGGACAACGATTATTTGGTTGGCCATCGCGACACATTAAAGACTTTTATGGATGCATGGAACGACCGTGAAAACCACCCTATTCATCCGGTATGGATGTTGTGCGGTCCACGCGGAATTGGCAAATCTACATTGGCGTATAAAATCGCAAAGCAAGTATATGGAAACGTTGGCGATTTCTTTATAATTGATTTGGCGCATAACCTGGATGACCGCGGTAATGTTAAATCAGACGCCAAAGCGATTTCTGTAAATACTGTGCGTAATATGATTGAACGTATGCAAATGTCGTCTATGTCCGGCCAATGGCGTGTTATATTGATTGATGCGGTTGACGAATTGACTGTGGCCGCAGAAAACGCCATTTTGAAATTATTGGAAGAACCACCACAACAAACATTATTTTTATTGGTGACACATCAATTGTCTAATGTTTTACCAACCGTTCGTTCACGTGCACGCGTTGAAAAGATGCATCCATTGACCATGTCAGAGATGCGCGAATTGTGCGCACGCTTTATGGGCGATACAGAAATCAGCGATGAAATATTAAAATTATCCAACGGCAGTTTTGGAAAAATCGCCAATCTGAAAGCAACCGGTGGCGACATAATTTACGACGAATTGTTAAATGTTTTACAAAGCAAACATTCAACAGCATCTGATATGATGAGTGTTGCAGAAAAAATAGCAACTTCACCGGCACTTTATGGAATTGTATTGGACGCAGTTGCTTACTTTGGATTGGCAGATATTTATCCGATGGCAAATCAGGCAATATCTGATATAAACAGATTGAATTTGAAAGCAGACATAACCATATTCAAAATAATAAATGAAATAAAAAAATGTTTATAGATACACACTGCCATTTGACCGACGAATACACAGACAGCATTGATACGATTATCGCACACGCGAATCAGTCCGGCGTTGGTGCGATGATTTGTGCAACCGCTGATCCAAAAGATATCAAACCGGCATTAGAAATTGCAAAAAAACACGATAATATTTTTGTGACAACTGGTATTCATCCTGATTATATCGATACAAATCCAGAAGATTTTTTAACAGATGACGTTTTGAATAATTCAAAAGTTTTGGCGATTGGCGAAATTGGTCTGGATTATCATTACAATCCACAAACACGCAATCAACAAATTGAATTATTTGAAAAACAATTAGATATTGCATTAAAACATAACCTGCCTGTTGCAATTCATACACGCGAAGCAGAAAGCGATACCGCAAACATTTTAACCGATAAATATCATGGGGTTATGCACTGTTTTACTTCATCTTGGGAATTGGCAAAAGTAATGTTGGACAGAGGCTTTTTCTTTTCAGCCAGTGGCATTTTAACATTTAAAAACAGCGAATCAATTCGTGAAACATTTTCAAAAATTCCGATGGACCGCATAGTTATCGAAACAGACGCACCATTTTGCGCCCCTGTGCCATATCGCGGAAAAACTTGCGAACCAGCGATGGTTATAGAAACCGCAAAAGTGTTGGCAGGGATTAAAAATATCGAATTATCAGATTTAGAAAATATATTATTTGAAAACACTAAAAGACTTTATCCAAAGATAAAGTTATGAAACAAACATTACTTTTGGTTCGTGAAAATTTGATGGCCCGTTCAAGCATATTCCCTGGTTTTGCAAGTCTTTGAAAAAATTTATTGCGATTGTAAAAAACACTTCATCAAAAATTGGGTTATATTTATTTTCAGAATCGCACCATACAATATCAGGATTATCACAAATAAACCGAAACAGTTTTTCAGCGGCGATATTTGTATCCAATTCATCAATTTTCAGCAATTTTTCTATTTTTTCTTTTTTAGAATAAACAAAAATTTTTGCCAATTCATATTCCGATAAATTCGAAAGCATATACCGCCACCTTTACTTTTTTTAATAACATAAAAAAATAACCGCGGAGAAAAAAGCGGTTGGGGGCAAACAACAATCAAGTGAATTGTTCCGTTTATTCAATATATTCACGGACCCCCAACCAAGATTGGGGATGTTTTATGTCATCTCTGACACACCTGATTGGGTTGTTTGACCCAAAAGGAACAACCGTTCCTTTCAAAGTTTATTATATCAAAAGATTATCCGTTTGCAATAAAAAACAAATTTTATTGTTTATCCAACAAATATCGAACATCACAAATTGGACGATAATTCCTGGATGACACAGGTTCCAATTTATTATCTTTTATTTCAAACTTTTCAAGTTTTACCTTTGTTGGTTCTATATAATCTTTGCCGACAGGTCTTGATGCTTCAATTATCTTAAACGGACGCAATTGAAATTTATATGCACGTAAAACACAATCTGCACTTTCTTGTGTAGTCAGGTGTGCAATCAAATCGCCCTGGGCAGAATACATATCATAAAAAGTATAAGAATGTGCCGTACCTGTTATAAAACGACCCCGCTTGACGATATCTTTTACACCATCATTGTTTATATCTATGTAAAAAACATCTATACTTTTTATTCCATAATCATCAGGCAAATCAAAAAACTCTGTTTTATCTGGCTCTGGCAAGCCATCAGAAAAATTTGCCGTATATTCCATTTGTTCTGTACAGCCAATCAAAGATATAGAAAATAAAACGAAAAATCTATTTAACCCTTTCAGCATGACATCGACACCCATATTCTTCACCTGGACGTGGAGAATCATACCATGTTCTGATTTCGCCGTCCAGTATTTCGTGTTCAGGTCGGACTTTATCATCGCCAAGCGTCACCCAAACATATTTTTCATGTTTAGAAACTAAACGTTTTTTCCCGGCTATATTGCCTTCGTGTTTAGCCATTGCTTTTGCTAGCCGCAATAAATTGTCTTTCGAAAGTTGATTCATTGGCGTCGAACGCACAAAACCTGTTTGCCGCTCTATTGATTTCAAATAATTTTCAACATTATTTTCACTTGGTGGCGCATATCTGTTTATCGCGCCTTCTATTGTTAAACTTTGATATACGTTTGTTGATAACAGGCCAGCCATTGCGTTAAAACCTGTCGCAATATCTGGAAATATAGCAAATCTGCCATCTGTACCAATGGCGCCATTATTACGAGCAAAATTTCCATATTCCAGATTTCCTGGATTGTTATTGCGCCAAGCACGACTGCCTCCACTGGCTTCATAAATATTCCCGTTATTTCCAACAAACATTCTGGTTGTACCAATTCCTGGAAAAGCAGATATATATATAGGTTCCATTTTAAATCCTTTTTTTTTACATAAAAAAAAGACGGCGTAAAAGCCGTCTGAATATGCAGATTATTATATCATAAAATCACTAAAAAATCAATACAGCCTATAAAAACATTGGAATTTTGAAAAATTTCGTATAGAATTTATCTTATGACACGTCAAATTATTAAATCTGGACAGGTTTCTGAAAATCGCAAAGCGCGATTTGCTTATTCAATCGAAGACACGATTGAAGCCGGCATTGCATTGACTGGTGCAGAAATTAAATCGGTTCGCTATGGTTTGGTGACTATCGTTGATGGTTTTGTTCAAAGACGCGGCGATAATCTTTTCTTGGCCGGTGTTGAAATCCAAAAATTACCAACAGCTAATCGTGTTGTAAATTTCGACGAAAGACGCCAGCGCCAATTATTATTGCACCGCAATCAAATCAATCGATTGATTGGCAAATTACAAGAAAAAGGTGCAACAATTGTCCCTTTAAAACTTTATTTTAATAATCGCGGTAAATTAAAAGTCTTGCTGGGTATCGGTTATGGTAAAAACAAAATCGACAAACGCGAAACTATAAAACAGCGCGAATGGGAAAGAAATAAATCCAGAATTATGAAAGGTTAAAAAAAGCCCCGCAATTTGCGGGGACTTTTTTATTTCAAAAACAAATTATTTATCTGCTTTTGGACCGCGCATACCTTTGCGTGCGTTCATGCCTTTGTGTGCAGGTTTCATTTCTTTTTTGATTGCTTTGTATTCTTCCATAGAAATACAATTATCCGCATTTACATCAGCATTTGCTAATTTTTCTTGCATTTTTGGGCATTTAACAGATTCCATATCCAAACATCCGTTTACAAACACTGGGTGCATTTTTTGCATATGTTTAAAATGATGACCGCATGGCAACATTTTGCCGCATGCCATACCCAAAGCAAATATAATCGCCCAAACGATAATATGTTTTACCCAATGCGCAGATCCATGACAATGACATTTGCAGTTTTCGCCACATTCGCATTTGTGTTCCATAACTGGTGCAGGTTTAACGGCCGCTTTCTTAGCAACTGGTTTTTTGACTGTTTTTTTAGTTGGCATTTTATCCTTCCTTTTGTTGTATTAATACGAACACATTTTAACAGTTCAATTTAATAAATTCTAGTGGAATTTTTTCCAAAAAAAACACCCACAAATTTGCAGGTGTTTTTAACCTTTGTAAACAAACTACAAATTAGTTCAAAGCTTCCTTCAAGGATTTACCAGGACGGAATTTTGGTTGTGTAGAAGCAGCAATTTTAATTGGTGCACCAGTTTGTGGGTTGCGACCTGTTGTTGCTTTACGTTTTGCAGTTGTAAATGTACCAAAGCCTACCAAGCGAACTTCGCCTTTTTTCTTTAATACTTTTGTAACTGTGTTGATAAATGCATCCAAACAACCAGCTGCAGTTGCTTTTGTAACTTCAACTTCGTTTGCAATTGCTTCAATCAATTCTTGTTTGTTCATAAGTTTCTCCTTTCATATAGAGTTTTTTAAGGTTGTCCGGCAGTTTTCAAAGGCAATGCCCTTGGAACAACATCTGTGAAAATCTTAGATTCCAAAGACATTGCCTCCACTGCTTACCCGAATCGTAGAGAAAACTGCGATTTAAGTCAAGACAAATCTTTCAAAGGCGCGAAAATCTTAGAACTTGACAAAAAAATTTTATTATTAAGGTAATTTTACACTGCTTGGACGAACCAACTTTGCACCCGGTGAAGTATTTTCACAAAGTGTCCAATGCGCCCCGTGTCCGCGGACTTCGACTGTTCTGAAATAGTCAGGCGTTTTGAATAACACAAAAAACACCACCACCATCCAAAATACAACCTTGGTCAAATCCCATGGGTTTTTATAGACATCTGCGCTGAATTTATCTTTTAATAAATTTTGGTAAAGCGCCCAGCCCCAACTGAAAAATAATACCAATATAATAAAAGCAAACATTAAATATGCATATTTGCCAACCGCGTGCAATGCCGTTGAAAACTGAGTCCAGACATTATCGCCCCCCACAGGGCACACATATAATACATTGTCAGGGTTGACACCAGCCGGTAAATGAATCGGTGCGTTTCCCCCAAGGTCCATATTAAAAGACGCGGCCAATATTATTATTGCCAATAAAGATACAATTAAAAGTAATCCAGGGTTCTTATTCATAATTATCCTACATTTATATCTATTATATCATAAAAAATATGTTTTGTGCAATTTTATGATTGAATATCTTTGCTTTTAATTTTATCATTGGACGACAAAAGGAAAATATCTATGACATATAATGAAATAAGAAAATTATTCTTGGACTATTTTGAATCACACGGACACAAAATTGTCCCATCGGCATCTTTGATACCAAACGACCCTACTTTGTTATTTACTGTGGCGGGTATGGTTCCATGGAAAGGCATCTTGCAAGGCACAGAACCTGCGTTTGCACCACGCGTAGCAGACGTTCAAAAATGTATTCGCGCCGGTGGAAAACACAACGATTTGGAAGACGTCGGCTTTGATGGCCGTCATCATACATTCTTTGAAATGTTGGGAAATTGGTCCTTTGGTGATTATTTCAAAGAAGGCGCAATCGAAATGTCTTGGGAATTATTGACCAAGGTATTCGGTCTGGACCCAGACAGAATTGTTGTGACAACTCATGTCAGTGACGACGAAGCAACCGCTATTTGGAAAAAGATTACTGGCAAAGACGCAATACGCCTTGATAAAGATAACTGGTGGTCTGCGGGGGAAACTGGCCCTTGTGGTCCTTGTACAGAAATGCATTATGATTTTGGTCCTGATGTTCCAGGCGGATTGCCAGGTTCTGAAAACGAAGACGGTGGCCGTTTCGTAGAAATCTGGAACGACGTATTTATGCAATATGATCGTGATGCGAACGGCGTTTTGACCCCATTACCAAAGCAAAATGTTGATACTGGCGCAGGCCTTGAAAGATTCGCATCAATTATGCAAAACAAATTGGACAACTATGACACAGATTTGTTTGTAAATCTTAAACACGCTGTTTCTGATTTGACTGGCGTTGCCGAGACCGAAGAAAACAGATCAAGTTTCAAAGTTATCACAGACCATTTACGCGCTGTTGGTTTTGCGATTGCAGACGGCGTTATCCCAAGCAATGCAGACCGTGGCTATGTAATACGCAGAATATTGCGTCGCGCAATGCGTCATGGACAAATTTTGGGACATCGTGGGGCTTTGCTTTCTGCCTTGTACCCTGCTCTGGTTTCCGAAATGGGCGAAGCATATCCTGAATTAAAAACCCAAGAAGCGCACGTTGTTGAAATTATCAAGAACGAAGAAAACTCTTTCGCAGATATGTTGCAAAACGGTATGAAATTATTAGAAACTGAATTGCCAAAGGTCAATAACAATGTATTGCCTGGCGATATCGCTTTCAAATTATTTGATACTTATGGATTTCCACTTGATTTAACACAAATGATTTTGCGCGATAAAAATATCGATGTTGATGTCGAAGGTTTCGAAAAATGTATGAAGGAACAAAAAGAACGCTCACGTGCAGACACTCGCGGAACGCGCGTATTATGGGAATCTCAAACTGATTTGCCTGATACAAAAGACATTGAAAAATACGAAACAAAAACAGACACACCTGCAACAGTGTTGGCTGTTCTGCGTGGCGAAGAATTCGTTAAATCTGCCGACAATGGCGATATGGTAGAAATTGCTTTGGATCACACACCTTTCTATGGCACCCAGGGTGGTCAGGTTGGTGACACAGGTGTATTAAAAATCGGTGATAATATCGTTATGAATGTTGCGGAAACAAATCGTGTTGGAAACGTTGTTATTCACAAGGGAACCTTGGTTGCACCAATCAAAGTTGGTGATGAAGTTATGCCTGAAATCAATCAAAATGTCCGTCAACAAACCGCACGCGCGCATACCGCAACACATTTATTACAGGCCGCCCTGCGTCAGGTATTAAATGAAGACGTAGAACAACGCGGATCCAAGGTTGCGCCTGATTCTGTGCGTTTTGACTTCTCTTTTGGTCGCGCAATGACCGCGGAAGAAAAGCAAGCCGTCGAAGATTTAGTCAATCAATGGATAAATGCCGACTTGCCTGTTTCACATGAAGAAATGGATATTGAATCCGCCAAGGCACGCGGTGCGATGGCATTGTTCGGTGAAAAATATGGTGATACAGTTCGTGTTATTACTGCGGGAGATGTTTCGTGCGAATTATGTGGTGGAACACATATCTATCACACTGGCGAAATCATCAAAGCACGCATAAACAAAGAAAAATCGATAAGTTCTGGTATTCGTCGTATAACTATGTCGGTTGGAACTTTGGCTGAATAATAAAATGAAACAATTAACAGATTCAGATATAGCAAATATGGTCGGGGATAGTTTTATCCCCGATGATATTGCGACAAAAAAATCTGTGCGTGATGAATTACATTTATCAACACGCATGCCAAAATCAGAACAACCTATTTCAGAAAATATAATTATAGATTTCCATAATCACACAGAAGAAGAAGCATGGCAAATGCTGGCACAAATTGCCGCATCAGGAATTCGCAACGCTACTGTTATAACTGGCGCAAGTGGCATATTAAAATCTAAATTTCAACAATGGGCAACAGAAAGCATTTTAAGCCCACGCATTATTTCTTTTACGCCAATAAACAATGGCAGTTTTGCAGTTAAATTTCATAAAAAATAAGCCTTGACCCAACCTATCAAAATTTGCTTATATTCCCAAAAAGGGAAAAGAGAGACAAAGGAAAGGAATCTAAAATGGCAAAGTTGCATTTTTATTATGGCGTAATGTCTTCTTCTAAGTCCGCTTTACTCGGAATTAACGCATTTAATTTTGTTCGTACCGATAATAAATGGGAAGCCATCAAACCCGCAACAGACAATCGCGATTCTGCCACTGATATTGTTTCAAGAATTGGCATCCGCACAAAAGCACGCGCATTTCAAAATCTTGATAACTATAAACCAAGAAAAGGCACACAATTTATATTGGTTGACGAAGTTCAATTTTTTTCACCAAAAGATATCGATAAACTTGTGCAAATTGCGGACAGTTCAAAAATTACAATATTTTGTTATGGTTTGAAGGTCGACAGTAACGGTAATTTATTCCCAACATCTGCGAAACTGTGGGCAGAAGCAGACGAAACACACCAATTGGAAACAGTCTGTGAAATTCCACGCTGTTCTTCGATGGCTTCACACCACATCAGATTTGATGAAAATGGCAACATTATACGCGGCGGTGCCCAGGTTGAAGTTGGTGCATCACAATATAAATCGGTATGTCGCAAACACTTCCATGCATTGTACGACAACACATCTGCAAACCTTTTACAATACCTTCACACAAGAAGATTACAAAAAGTGAAATAAATTAAAACCGGCACAAGGCCGGTTTGAATTTCGTGGCGCGCCCAGATTTCCTTGATACACAATAATAAAAATCTATAAAAACTCGTATTAAACAACTCCGTTTTTATGTTTTTTCTAATTGTGTATTCTCGTATTCGCCATGCGCTTCGCTCTGGCGCACCCAGAAAGATTCGCTCGGCATAAAATGCCTACGCGGCAACCGTAACGATTCCGGTACGCTTGCGCTTCCGTAATCTACTTGTTGTCGAACCCTCTTGTCGGGTTCTCAACCTGTGGGCGATAAATTAAAAACACCACACAAGGTGGTGTTTTGAATTTATGGCGCGCCCAGAAGGATTCGAACCCTCAACCTTCTGATCCGTAGTCAGATGCTCTATCCAGTTGAGCCATGGGCGCATAACAAAGTGTATTTTATACCAAAATATTTTAATTGCAAGTAAAAACAATCAAAATAAAATACATTTATCATCTGTATAAAAATTCCACTTGCTATAAAACTCAAAAAATAGTAGAATAGTCTGGAACGAAGGAAATGGGGACTTTCAAGCCGTGAAATTCAAGTATAACTCTTGGTTGATGTTGGTTATATATGGTATTTATGCCACATATTCTGGTGGTGCCTTGGCCGACATGTGTGAACCTAAAAAAGTTAACTCTGGTTATTGGTGTACCCCGAAATTAAAATGTGCGCCAGGTTGCTTTTGTACTGGCAACACTAATTCTAATTACAGTACCGACATATGGGAAGGAATTGGGTATTATAATACAAGCATGCACCCTTTTGCTACTTGTGGCGGCTGTATTTTTAACGGTGTAAGAAAGGATTTTGAGACCCTTTGCAAGATTCATTTTAAAAATTTTAAACAAAACAAAGCCTCAAGTTATTCCGAAATATCGACTGCTCTTGATGCTTATTTGCGCGAAAAAAAGGATATTTATATAAACAATCTATATGATAAATTGGAATATTCAGAAGAATTGGCAAACAGTTTGGGTATTTTCTCTTGTCCATCACAATATCCAGAATCTGATGCAGGCGCGAAATCTGCAGAAGATTGTTATGCGTCTGCGAACGGACAAAAAGTATATAACAAAACACTGAATTGTAAAGCTGGACAATATTTACCACGCAACAGTAGTTCATGTACAGCATGCAAAACAGGCGAACGCTATTATTGCCCTGGTGGCAGCTTCCACACATCAACAAGTCATGATATGGGGCTGAAAATAAAATGTGAAGCCGGTCAATATTTACCAAAGAATTCTTCTTCTTGTACAGCGTGTAAGACTTCAAATCGTTATTATGTTTGTGCGGGTGGAACTTTCACAACATATTCTTCATCTGATTTGGGTATCAAAAAGTGTACTGGTGGTTTGGTTGCCAATGATGGGCGTACTGCATGTCAAGATTCAAATGGCAATACTGTCACGCAATCATCAGAAAACACATCTGCAACAATTCATGTTCCAGAAGGAATGTATTTGCAAGCAAACCAAACTGAACCTGTATCATGCACAGGCGCGACAAAGTATTGTCCGGGTGGCGAATTTGAAAAGGCTTCTGTTGAACAAGGGCGTTATGACTGCCCTCTTAATGGACGCGCAAATTCTGATAAAACAGCATGTGTTGTTTCTGTATCAAAAACATGGATGCAATATGGTCCACTGGGGACAAATACACCATATAAACGTCAATGCTGGCATCAAGCGGACGCTCTTGACCCAGGAAGATACATCGCTTGTGTTCTTTCGGGCAGATATTACAGATAACAAATTACGGCCGGTTTGGCCGTTTTTTATTTGACTATTATTCATATAATTTTGTAAAATTGCCTATATATTCAGAGGCGATTATGTTTTTTATTCCGCGATTTTTAAAACCTTCCAGGAAACTTGTGCGATTATTGCGTATAAATGCCGGAATTGATGCAAAAACAAATATAAAAAAATTACTGAAATCTGTGGATGTTTATAATGAACCTTTGCCTTTGGTATTTTTATTGGCGTGTGCAGTTATAAAAACAGACCGTGAACAATTATCAAATCAATTGGCCGGGGTTATTTCTCATGAACGATTTGGAAACGCGATGACAATGGGCGCGTTTCAGAAAATATGTAAATTATACAATGAACACAATATACCCGTATTGGCACAAAAGGGTTTGGTGCAAAAATTACTGTATCCAAATGCAACACGCCCGATGAACGACGCAGATTTTGCTGTTCCAAAGTCAGTTTATCGCGATGCGGTTGATTTGGCGGTTGAAAACGGATTTCATATAAATCACGATATGTTATTTTCTGCTGATTTACAATTTCGAGATATGGGCTGTGTCGATGTGCATTATGCTCTTTTCAAAGGTGCAAATCCACAAATGGATGACGCGATTTGGTTTCGCGCACACAAAATTCAGACAAATGGATTAGATGTTCTGATTCCGTCCGCAGAAGACATTTTGGTTATCATAATGTGTGAATTTTATGGCAATTTCTTATTCGAAGCCGGTTCGAAAGATACTGATATAAAGCACATATTTGCTCAACACCCTCAATGGGTATTGGATGCTTACAAGATTATATCAGATACACCAAATTTGAATTGGGGACAAATTATGCGAACCGCACAAATGTCCGGCTATGATTACCAGATAAAAATACTGACACGAATTTTGAACAAAATAATACCAGGTATTATTTCAACACACGCCAAAAAGATTATTGATCATTGTTGTCCAGATTATGTTGTTAGAAAACGCCTTAAACGCGACAGAAAAATCGTATATTTACACAAAATAAACCATAAATTTTATCAAAGCCTGTAATGCCGACAAATTATATAAAAAATTTTGACCGATGCGAATTTCAAAAACTTTATAAAAAGTTATCGGTCGCTGGCGCACAAAAAAAACCAATATGGTCTGGCACTGTATATGTTGGCACACAACCGTTATATATCGAATGTCATGTTAAATGGCTGGCTGATAAAATTGAAAACTATTTTTTCAAATCTTTGCCAGACGAACATATTACCGGCGCAAAAGAATTATACATATTAAACGATGGTGTCGAAAAATTTATGAAACGACCAGATGCCTGGACTACTAATGTTTTCTGGGCGGATGATAATATATATAAACAACCTGATTTAATTGAACATTTTAATTGTTTGTTTGGCAAATGGGAAAATAAATACATAATATCTGTGGACGATGACGAAGCCAGTAATTTTTACCACCTGGGTGAAAATCATTTATTGATGCGTTTGTTTGCTTATATTTTTAATACGCCTGACAATATCATTTTACATGGCGCAGTTGTTGGAAACGAAAATAATGGTGTTTTAATTACTGGATTATCCGGCGCAGGAAAATCTACACTGGCCGCGTATTGTTTATCTTTGGGACTAAAATTTGTAAGCGATGATCGTGTTGCCCTGCACACTGAAAACGGTATTATTTTCGCAAATCCTATATACACTACTTTATCATTGGCACAACCAATTGAAGGCTTAAAAATCAAATCTTGTTCGCGTCCAAACGGTTGTTCAAAAGACATTATTGTTCTGGATAAATCGCAAATATCACAAAATATTAAAATCAATGCGATTATCGAACCAATCAAGCAGGATACAGATACACCTGTTATTTCAAAAACACCAAAAGCCCCTGTGTTGACACGTATTTGTTCTGATTATTCTAATTTCAGTTTATTGACGCGTTCGATGAATCCATTAGATGATTACAGAAAAATCGCAAATATATTCAAAGATATAAACACATATTCACTGACATTATCAAATTCTGTTCGCGATAATGCCATCGCAATCTATAACTTTATTACCCAAGGAGATGTAAATGTATAAAAGAAACCCTGACCTTTTCGCAGACATAACTGGATCCCAGGTTATATTTATCGATATGGAAAACGGTATGTTTTACCTGTTGCCTTTGTTTGCAAGTTTAATTTTAAGATTCTTGTTAAACGGCAAAGATTTAAGCGAAATCAAAGATATTTTTTCAAAGTTTCCTGAAATACCGTCTGATTATGAAAATCGCATAGATAATGTTTTTGATAATTTAATCAAATATCAATTGATTGTTGAAAGCAAGGAACATGACAATATTGATACAGTTATTATTAACGATTTAACGTACCAAGATTTACAAGAAGAAGATTTCGATTATGAAATCACACCATCAAACGATGTTCAAAAACTGTTGCTTGACGATCCTATTCATGATGTATCTTTGGACGGATGGACACCTGTAGCAAAATGATTTCAATAATAATACCTGTTTTTAATGGCGAAAAATATTTGGACGAATGTTTGTCCAGTTTGCCAAATACAGATATTGAAATTATTGTTGTTAATGATGCTTCGACTGACAACAGCGAACAAATTGCAAAAAAATATACAGACAAAGTTATTACTATTGAACACTCTGGCCCTGTTGTCGCACGAAATATTGGGTTAAAAGCCGCAAAAGGTGAATATGTAATCTTTATGGATGCAGATGATGTATTAAATAAAGATGCAATAAGCACAATGGAAAATCGAATTGACGATTTTGATGGTATAATTGGCCGTAGAAGCGATTTTGTATCATCAGACTGTAAAGATATTACTGCGGAAACAAAAACTTCTTCACATGGGGTTATTGCAGGATGTGCGATGTTCAAAAAATCTGCATTTGATTGTGTTGGTGGTTTTGATGAAGATTTGCTCTGTGGTGATGGGTATGATTGGTTATTACGCGCAAAGAAAAGTGGATTAAAAATAAAAGAAATAGATGATGTATTGTGTATGCGTCGTATTCACAAAAACAATATGGGGCGAACAATGGGAGTGCGCGAAAAATCTGATTATGCAAAAATAATAAGAAAACATTTTGTGGGGAAATAATGGATACTGTACATTTATGTATTGCTGTTGATAATAATTATCGGTTGCCTTTGTTGGCACTGGTGAATTCTGTTTATAAAAACAGCGCTGCTCACAAATATATTATTCATATTTTATTTACAGGACTGTCACAGCAATATCGTGATAAATTGGTAAAAAAGTATGCCGGGACAAATTTGTCTTTTGATTTTACAGATATGTCAAAATATGAATTTGATTTTCATGGACTGGATATGCAACATTGGACGCGCGCTATCTTTTACCGCATTATGATTCCAGAAATTTTCAAAGATTATCAGCGTATTTTATATATTGATGGCGACACCTTGGTTTTACAAGATTTATTCAAATTCTTTAATATGGAAATGGGCGATGATAAAATTGTATCTATGGTTGTGGACAGATTTTCTTATAAATCACGTATCCCTTTCTTGAAAACCGCAAATTATTTTAATTCTGGTATGATTTTATTTGATATAAAAAAATGTCGTGAATTTGGTTTTTCCGATAAATGCACACGATGGATTTTCGATAATCCTGATATGGCTAAATTTCCAGATCAAGATGCTATCAATGTTATATGCGACGGAAAAATAGAACGCGTAAATAATATGTATAATAAACAGTTTGCCACAAATGATACTGTTAAATTAGACAACAAACCTGTGATTGTACACTTTTTATCCGCGATAAAACCTTGGATGAAAAACGCCCCAATAAAATACAGTGCAATTTACAGGAAATATATACCTTGTATTTTTGACAGATTATGTGTCTTGTTCAAACAGATTTTATTTAACAGTCGATATTTTATATACCACGAAAAATATACAATGGTATTAAAACAAACTAAAATCACAGAACAGGTTAAATATTATGCCTTTAATATTAAAATTTGGACACGCACAATAAGCAAAAACAAAACTGATTTAATAACTATATTAAAAAACAACAGGGACCAATTAAAATGTTCATAAATACTGAAAATGTTAATCACATAGCAATTATTTCGACTGAAAAAGCGATTGATTTTGAAAAATTCAAACAGTTTATTCAAAAATCACCCTTTATTCGACGCGTTGCTTTTATTGGTATGGCTGTATTTGATATGCCTGAATTCCCTGAAATGGTTCGTTTTTGTGCAATAAATAATATATACCTTATATTTGGCGAAGTTGGCAAAACCAGCGATGAAAACTTACGTGCTTTGGTTGAATACAATAATGTTATATTGATAAATATTCACGAAGACGAACATAATGTAAAATTATTAAACAAATATAAACAACAATTTGGTTCTGATTTGCCTGATATCAATATTATTATTCCAATGAAACATACACCCCAGGATGAAATATCTGCATCTTCGTATGCTTTTTACAACCTGGCCGACGACATTCAAAATATTGCGTGCTTGAATTTATTAAAAGAACCTATGTTAAATTATGATGGTTCATTACTTGGCTGTTGGCAAAATCCAGACACGAAACACCCTGTTAATGCTTTTGATTTAGGCATGGAAAAAGCATTGAATTCAACACAATATAAAAATATTTTGAAAATGTTAAAATCTGGCAAAATATGTAAATCGTGTCCTTGTACAAGATGCCCTGTATTCGCCAGTTTGGTTTGGACAAATCAAAAAATTGATATTTGTGAAAAAGTATTCAATAACGATTAAAATTATTCGTATCTTAAACTGTCAATTGGGTTTAATTTTGCCGCTTTGATTGCGGGCATTACCCCAGAAACCAAACCAACCACCACCGCAACAGATATAGATACAACCACTGGCCAAATTGAAAACGGAACATTATAGTGCATTACAAAACGACCAACACCTTGCGATAACCCTACCCCCAGAATAAGCCCGAACATCGAACCAATAAACGAAATCAAAATTGATTCTGACAAGAATTGAGTGATTATTGTGCTTTCTTGTGCACCGATTGCCTTTCTAATACCAATTTCGCGCGTTCTTTCCGCCACAGAAACCAACATCATGTTCATAATTCCAATTGACCCCACCAAAAGCGATATTGCCGCAATTGCAATCAAAAGCAAAGTCAGATATCCTGTCACTGTTGACATTGTTTCCATAACCTGTTTCATATCTGTTATTTGAAAATCATCTGCATCACCGTCTTTTAATTTATGTCTTTGACGCAAAAGCGCCGTTATTTGGTCTGTTGCTATATTGTTATCTGCATCTTGATATAATTTTAATGAAACAGAACCAACAGAATTCGGAAAGCGCGAACCATTGATACGCTTTTTAAGTGTTGTTATCGGCACTATCAACATATCGTCCTGGGACCCCATCGCAGAATCACCCTTGGCCTTGGTCACACCTATAACAGTCAATGGGGTATTACGAACACGAATAATTTCCCCGACTGGATTTTTTGGCATACCCAATTCTTCGGCAGTATCAGGTCCAATAACAACATAAGTCGACGCATTACGAACCGCAGATTCATCAATAAATGAACCATATTCCATTTCTATATTTTGAACCGTTGCATAACCCGGATACACACCAACCATTGATGTAGACCAGTTTTTATTTCCATACACAACCTGGGCCCCACTGTTTTCAATCGGACTGGCCGCGGCGACATCTGGCAATTGAGCGATATATTTGACATCATCCATAGTCAAAGTCATACGATTTCCAGAACGCACCCCACCGCTTTGTGCCGCGCCTGCACGTATCATAATCGTATTAGTCCCAAGTGATGAAAATTGGTCTGTGATAGACTGTTGCACAGTTTCACCAACTGCAACCATTATCACAACCGCCATAATACCGATAACGATACCCAGCACCGTCAAGAACGAACGCATCTTATTACCGCTTATAGACAGCCAAGATTCATGAAGAATATCGTAAAACGTCATTTTTTATGCGCCCTTTTTTCAGACTTTAATAACACAGATTCGTTTTTAGGAATTGCACCATCGTAAGTAATACGACCGTCGTAAATATGAATTACACGATTTGCATACTTTGCGATTTCAAATTCGTGCGTAATCATAATTATAGTAATCCCCAGTTCTTTATTTAATTTCTTGAAAAACTTTAATATCTCATTCCCCATTTTGGAATCAAGCGCGCCAGTTGGTTCATCCGCCAAAATCAATTTAGGATTTCCTGCCAAAGCACGTGCAATTGCAACGCGTTGGCGCATACCGCCCGACAATTGTGTTGGCAAATAAGTTTCGAACTTTTCAAGGCCAACCAATTTCAGCATTTCACGCGCACGATTCAGACGTTCTTCCATTGGTAATCCGCGATACATCAGTGGCAACATAACATTGTCCAAAATGTTTCGCTTTGGTAATAAATTAAAGTTTTGAAAAACAAAGCCGATATATTCATTTCTTATTTTTGCCAATTCATCCGCAGATAAAGTCGTTATATCTTTGCCATATAATTCATAAGTACCGGATGTAGCGCTGTCCAAAGCACCGACGATATTCATACATGTTGATTTACCAGAACCAGATGGACCCATAATCGCAACAAATTCACCACTTTTTATTGTAAAAGTTATATCAAACAAAACCTGTTGATCGCCCCCAATTTCCATTGGAAAACTTTTACAGATTTTTTTCATTGATATAACAGGTATTTGTTTCATTTATAAATCCTTAACGCGGTCCTGGTCCGCCCATCATTCCACCACGATTATTACCAGATTTTTTAGAGGTCGATTCTTGGCCAATATAACCGACAACGATTTTATCGCCCTCTTTGATTTCATCAGATATAATCTGTGTTTCTGTCGCGGTCGCGATGCCTTTGGTATAAGGAACCAGTATAATTTCCCCATCCCTTTGAATTGCCAAATGATTATTTGGATTTATCGCATCACTTGAAACATCGATAATTCCATTAAAATTACGCAAAAGGAACGCAGAATTATTTGCTTTCCAAGTATCTTTCGCAGAATTTACAACAATTGTCACGAAAGCAGTCATTCCCGGCATCAATTTCAAATCATTATTATCCACATCAATAACCACAGTATAAACAACCACATTAGAAGTCATTGTTGGGGACAAACGAATTTGACGAACAGAACCCTCAAAAGTCTGTGATGAATAAGCGTCCACAGTAAATGTCACCGGCTGACCCTGCTTTATAACACCAATATCAGCCTCTGACACAGCAGTTTCAATTTGCATTTTTGTTAAATCTTCTGCAATTTCGAAAAGGTCTGGTGTTTGGAACGAAGCCGCAACAGTTTGCCCTTTATCCACCTTTCTTGAAATCACAGTTCCGTCCACAGGCGATATAATGGTTGCATATCCAAGATTAGTGACAGCCTTGTCATATTGTGATTGCGCACGCACAACCGCAGATTCAGCCTGTTCAAAAGTTGTCTGGGCTTTTTCCAGTTCACTGCGTGCGATAAAGCCGTCGTTATAAAGTGTTTTATTACGATTATATTCATTTTTTGCATAATTACGTTGCGATATCGCACTGTCCAGCGCAGCCTTGGCTTCGTCAACAGAAGCCTGTAATACAGACGGTTCTATGGTCAGCAACTTGTCGCCTTTTTTAACCGTTGAATTATAATCGACAAAAATTTCTTCGATAGTGCCAGAAACCTGGGAACCAACACTGACTGTGTTTAATGGCATAATTTCCCCAGTTGCGGTCACAGTCTGTGAAATATCGCCATATTTAACATCCATTGTCACAAATTTCTTTTTAGATGCCTGGGGCGAATTTGTCCGTAATCCCCACACGACAACAATCAGGGCAGCAAAAAATATCAGCCACCATTTATGACGCAAAAGCCAATTTTTTTTCTTATTCATCTTTGGTTCCTTCTATCTCTGATTTAATATCGCCGATTGCCAGCGCAACCGCGGCACGCTTTACAAACAAATCATATTTTGCAGCATTATTTTGTTTTTGCGCATTGACTAATTCCGACTGGGACGTCTGCCAATCCAGCATTGTTGCCCGCCCTACTTTATACATACCGGCGGTCACGCGTTCAGATTCCGTGGCAGATTTAAGTAAAGCATTAGTATGTTTCAAAACAGTTTGTGCGGTCTTGTAATTTTGATATGCAGTAAAAACATCCATCATCGCCGCATTAGTCGTTTGTTCTTCGTTATATTTGGCCCGTTCATAATCAGATTCAGCAGCACGTGCGCCATATACATTTGCAAACCCTGCGAACAAAGGCATCGAAGCACGAATACCAATCGAACCACTCATACGATTTGAATCCAGTTCAAAGACGCCTGGCAATCTTTCATCGTTCCAACCAACATTGGCATTTGCAGAAATAGACGGCAAATTTTTCAAAAAGGCAGAATTTCTTTTATGCCATGCCGCATCTTTATTTGCCGCAGCCTTTAACAAATCTGGTCTTTTTTCGCGCGCAATTTCTATCAATTCGTCTATATTTTCATTTTCAGCCTCGCTGCCAAAGGTCGAAGACATATCTGCAATTTTAATTTCCTGATTGGCCGGGAAAGACAGTTTGGTCAGCAAAGTTCCCTTGGCTATTTCACGATTATTTTTGGCGCGTTCCAAAGATAACTGGGACGAAGCCAATGTAGTTTCGGCTTTATACACATCCGCCTTGGCCACTACACCGGCCTTGAATTTTTTATCGGCTGTATCTTTTGCAGTCTGTGCAACCTTTAACGCAGATTCCGCAGATTCAACATCCGCATCGGCCTTTAATAATTCATAGTAAGAACCAACCAAACCATAAACGAAATTTTGGACGGTTTCACTGAAATCAAAACCGGCCGCACGATATAAAGCCAAAGTTTGCGCAAAATCAGATTCTCGCTTACCAAAATCAAATATCAGATAAGATGCAGAAATCGAACCACCATAACCCCAATCATAATTTGGATTTCTTGTATCTTTGCTCTGGGCGAAATTTTTACTGGCACTTACCCCGGCAGACACAGACGGCAAATAAGACGAATATGCCGCGTTCTTGCTGAAATGACTGGAACGCAATGCCGCATATGCCGCCGCAGTCTGTGGATTACGACAAAGCCCCATATGGACAACGTCTTGTAAAGATTGAACTGCCTCTGGCACATTACGCATTGTCGCACAATCGTCAGCACCAAACGCCATAACAGGCAAAAAACCGGCAATCAAAGCAATATGAAATTTCATAAAAACCCCTACATTATATTCACTTGAATATAATCCTAGCAAAACGAACAAACTTTGAAAAGCGTTTTTTATTCAACCGAATCATCGTGGGCCAAATATTCAATATCATTAAACATAATATGCAACGAACGATTGGCACCGGCGGACATTTTTATATCATCTGGGTCATCTTGTTTTTGGGTCAGATTTACCGAATATACAGTATCATTTACGCGAACATACAAACGGTGTTCTGTTGGATTGGCTGGCGATTGATGTAAATAGATTATTTCGTTGCCAATATGTAAAATGCGACCACACTGTGTAGCGGCCCACATACCGGCCGGCGCAAAAGGATGTTCAGACGGACATGCAGTAATTCCTTGTGGTGTTGTTTCATTAAATGTTAAATTACCACCAGGACAATAATGGTCGTTTAAGCATTTTCTACATTCATCTACGTTTGCCGGTAAATAATAACCCGCGGAACAGGTATATTGTGTTGGATAAAATATAGCTTCAAAAACAGTCATATTTTCAGAACATGCATTCGCAATATTTTGATTTATTACACTGTTATAAACAATTCCTTGTGATTTTGTTTCATCAAAATCAAAAGTTCCACCGATACACGTAAAACTATCAGGACATATTGCGCAAGATTCTGAATTCGCAGGGAGGTAATTTCCAACGTCACACGTATATTGATTTATACTAAAATCTGGGACAAAATTTGCGATTCCGCCTATCAAATCCAAAAAATTTGTATTACAACCATTAACAACATTATTGGTAATGTTATCTGCTTGTACTGCAAAAGGAACACATAAAAGAACAAAAATAAATAAATATTTTAACATGTTATATCACAGGTCCTGCATTAAAAGAATTTCCATTTTCATCATAAAAGTATTGTTCAGAAACTTTATCGTATAAACATGGAATCCCATTTGAATCAAGAACAGGTATAAAATCTCGTTGCAAAGTATCATCTTTCCATATTTTTGCCCAATGAATGCGGAATACGCCTTTCGCATTAGAACTATCTGTTCCATTAGACAAAATATATATCTTACCAGATTGAAATGCATTTCCACCAACGGTCCCTATAAGATTCCCATCAATAAAAGACTGGTGCCCATTTTGTTCAAGAATCGCTGTATAGCCAGAACGTCCTTGTACCTGGGTCACACCTAAAAATAAATAAAAATAATTAACCCCAATGATAGAAAAACCTATTCCTCTATAACTACCCATTATACAATCACCTGAACCTGCACTTACTGTTGAAATCTTAATTGCTATATGGCTATCAAGATATGAATTAATGCCAGTATCTATACGTTGAAGTCCACCACCTATACCTTCTATGTATTGTATAGGTACATAATCTGCTTTTTTCCATCCTACAAATGTATACCCTCGTTTTACTGGTGTTGTTTGCGGCAATATTATATCTTCACCAGTTTGGCATGTTGTGGTTGTATATTCAGATTGACCTTCATTAAACCATTTTAAAGTTATTGTATCTGCACATACTGTATTACAGAATAGTAATGATAATAACATTAAAAACCGTTTCATTTTCTCCCCTTTTGGCAATAAAAAAGACCGTCCAAAAGGCGGTCGGGGAGTTAGCAATCATACACTAGTGATTCCGTGGCCTTTATATATACACTCACGGCTCCCCAACCATAGAGGTCAGGGATGACAACGGCGCAACAAGCACCGACAAACATCAGATTACGACGCTCTCGCGCCGAGTGTATAGGCCTGCTAAAGCCCCGAACCCAATCCCTTGGATTCATTTAACAGTGTGCCACAAACCACAAAAAAAGTCAATATATAACAAAATGCTATTTCGTTTTTTGTGGGGCGGCGTCAACGTATTTAAAGAATTCTGTGGCCGAAATATTCGCAAAATTTATTACTTTCGCCACGCTTTCCAATGATACCCAACGCGGACGACCCGAAACATAAAAACGCTTACTTTTATTAAACGTGGTCGGGCTTAATCCACTGCGACGCGCCAACCCAGAACATGTTAAACCGCGCTCTTTGGCAAAAAATTCTATTGCCTGCCAAACCTGTGAATGCGTCATTATAACCTCCTTGGTATATGATTAAAATCATAACATATATTATCATCAGAATATTATATTTCAATTATTTCAACCATAAATAGAAATCAATACCGTTAAACAGAGAAACACAACAGGTTTTTATTTAACCCCAAACGATTCGAAAACCGCTATAAATACACTTAAAAATTCTTGTTATATATGTTTTATACAGAACCTTCTTTTGCCCCAAAGCACTCCACACTACGCAGAAATTCGCCTTGGCAATTCCATGTCCCTGTTACACATGTTCTACACCACCAAGGACGACGAACACACGATTCCTTGTTCTTTATACTTCTATTTGGAAATACAGAACAATATGCTATTTTCCCGAACAAATAACTGGACAAGTGGTGAAAGATTATGCCAATAAAAAAGGTGCCGCTTGGCACCTTTTGTTTGTAATACACATTAACAAACCTCGGCATCGGCAAAGGCAAATTGCGTCAACGAATTTTCTTTTGCCTGGATACATATATATTGCATTTCAGTTGCGCCTGTATTTTCCATCGCACGTTTCGCCCCAGTTGCAACACGAATAGCACTTCCCGGTTTAATTTCAATTTTTTCATCATCAACCGTAAATGTACCATTGCCAGTTAAAAAGATATAGATTTCTTCGTTTTGTTTATGAATATGATTAAATGGTGATTTTGCACCAGCAGGCATAACACTAACCGAAATTTCTGCAGATGTTAAGCCAAGCGCATCGTGCAGAAAAGCCTTACCATATTCTGTCTTTGCAACATCTGCCATTGTTCCAAAATTTGTAGATGAATATTTTGCCATAAATTTCTCCTTTATTTTTATGTGTATCTATTTTATACTGTTATAAACGATTTGTAAAGTAGGCACATTTTTATAACATAGTATTATAAAAGAAACTATTGTGTAAAACAAAGGAAAAGACAATGAAAAAATCTGATTTACCAGAATGCCCGGTGGCAACTTTGTTGATGTTAATTGGCACAAAGCGGAAGGTTTTGATAATTCGTGATTTACTAACTGGCACAAAAAGGTTCAAAGAATTACAACGCAGTGTTGGATGCAGTCAAAAAGTTTTGACCGATAATCTGCGTGAACTGGAAAACGATGGTCTGGTATCAAGAAAGGTCTATGCCGAAGTTCCCCCACGTGTTGAATACAGTATGACAAAACTTGGAAACAGTTTATCGCCAATTTTAGATTCCATGGCAAAATGGGGAACGGATTATAAGAAAAATCTTAAATAGTACCGATTCTTCCGAACAAACAACTGGACTTTTGCCGAAAGATTATGCCAAATACGACAACCTTAAAAGGATTGTCTATGAAATATACGCATTTTGACGATATTTTGCCCAACCATCGCACAGATTTTGTGATATTATACTTTGCCGCATGTCGGTCTTTACGCGAACTACAGGCCGCAATTCGTCGAACAAATGGTGGTAAATCGACCTGTCGTCAGGCATGGTTGCTCCGCCGTATACAAAACAAGTTCGTTCAAATGGTCGCCAGCCTTAAAGCTACCCAGCGCAACGATACACCCACTATACCCAACGCAAAGTATCCGACAGGCATCGTTATTAACCCTAAGAATATGGCCGTTCTATGAACAAACAAAGACGAATTGTAAAATATATTAGTTTGTAGCAAAACCGTATGTGAATATATCTATAGAGACATTTTGACTTTCATATATTTTTAACAACGTTTTACGCCCTGTCTACACCGAGATAAATTTTGCCTAAAAAGGCGGATTACTAGGGCAGACAAAATTTCTTTGCAAAATCTTCACAAAGTCCTTGACTTGTGCGGATTTTAGAGTTATTATATGTCGCGTTATTCGGGCATAGTTCAGTCGGTAGAACAACGGACTGTTAATCCGTATGTCGTTGGTTCGAATCCAACTGCCCGAGCCAGATTTCCGGGGCTTTCAAGACTTTTTGTTTTGAAGCCCTTTTTAAAATCCTACTAGAATCCAACTAATTCCATTAATTCTGGTTAAATCTGGTTAATAATCCTACCTGTTTTTATATGTCTAAAAGTAGTATAAATCGATGGAATTTTCATTTTTATTGTGTAATATACAGAACAAAAGGAAGCTAGAAACTTATGTCAGAGCAGGAAATACCTTTTTCTGTTACAGAATTTGATATAGATGACAATATCCACATCAGTATAGTTGATGTGGAACGTATAGGCAACACCTTAAAAAATATAATTGATAATAACCTTAGTCAGATTTGTTTGGACGAACCAGACGATTTGCAAAATGCTAAAATAATTCTAACGCAAAGGTTAAATTCTTGGTCCGAAGCAACTCAAAAAGGGGCGATAGCAGAATTTTTTATACATTTATATATGAGACAAATAGGATTCAATCAAGAGTGTCTATTTTTAAATTTAGAAACAGGCACTATAAAAAAAGGATTTGACGGATTGTATTCAGACGCCGAAAAACTGTGGATTATGGAAAGCAAATCTGGAGATTCAACATCTGTTGGGATAAGTCACGCTTCGAAAGTTAGAGAAGCGTTTAACGATTTAAAACAAAAGGTTTCAACAGGAGAATCAAACAACCCATGGCTTAATGCCTACAACCACGCAAAAATTGTAGGCACAAAGAAAACACTGCGACAAACCATAAAAAAATTATCTGATGATTTTACAAACCATACATATCACTCTATTGAGGAACTTAATATAGTACCTTGTGCAACTATATTTCTAAATGGTATTTGGGAGCAATATGATCATAACAGAATAAAAGAATCTATTAAAAACATGCAAGTATTAAAGGGCAAAAATATACATGTGATATGTGTAACCCAGAAAAGCTATAACATGTTCAAACAATATTTAGAAGGTTAATATGAGCGAAGCTGTACAAATTACCAATTTAAGAGATTTTCCAGAGGTTAATAATATAATAAAGAGGTTGTTTTTATCGGATACTTCTCTCAATAATGAAGAAAAACAATTTTTGTTAAGTCTTGCTATTTTGCTATTTGAACAATATCAAAAAGATAACACTTATAAAACAGCTTTAGAGTTTGCTTATTTTATAATTCTAAAATATTCTATTTTGTTTCAAGACTGGAGTCCATTGTATGATTTGTCTGTAAATATGGGATTCTATCCAGTTTCTGATGTTATAATTAAAAAAGCTCTAAACTTTGATAAATCTATATTAACCGAAACCATTTTTGCTGCAACAACAACATTATTTTCTCATAATGGCATACTAGAAACAAAAGAACAAAACACATCACGAATAGGCATTTTATCTTCACAAGAGTCTTATATAAGTTATGTTGCACCAACTTCCTTTGGAAAGAGCCAGATTATAATAGAACATATCAAGCAAAACCTAAGTATTTTTAATAGATTTGCTGTGATAGTACCAACAAAATCGTTGTTAATGCAAACGTATAAAAATATAAAAAAAGCATTTCTTAATATGCGTGTATTAATTCATGATGAAATGTACGATAATGACGACGAGCGTTTTATTGTGGTGTTTACACAAGAACGAGCATTAAGATTACTGGAAAAACATCCAGATGTGTCTTTTGATGTTTTATATATAGATGAAGCACATAGATTGTTAGAAAACACGGATAGAAGTATTTTATTAAGCAGACTTGTTAAATTATCAAAAATCAGGAATGGGGATATTAAAATATTGTATTTGTCTCCGTTAATAAGAAACAGTCAAAATATTTCCTTGGGAAATCAACATATCAGAGAATATAAAATATCTTTCAATATTAAAGAACCTATAATTTATGAATATTCAAATAATGGTGAAATACTTATATACAATAGATTTTTTAACCAATTCTATTCCATTGATCGACATGCAGATAATTATTTGCAATATATCACCACATATGCCAAAGAAAAAAATTTTATATATCTTTATTCCCCAACAAAAATAGAAAAATTTGCAAAACGGTTATTTATGAATGCTCCTGATATGGAAGTTAATAACGAAATTATCCAAATAATAGATACTTTAAACAAATATGTTCACGAAGACTTTTATATTTCTAAATATTTAAACAAAGGGATAATGTATATCCATGGTAAAATACCAGATGATATAAAGGACTATTTGGAATACAAGTTTAATAAAATCCCACAGATAAAATTTTTAATCGCAAATAATGTGATACTAGAGGGTATAAATTTACCTTTTGATACCTTATTTATCGTAGATGCTTTCGGATTATCAAAAAATTCTATTATTAATCTGATTGGTAGAGTTAATCGGTTAAATATGGTGTTCACGGACTCTATTGATAACTTATCAAAACTATTACCGACAATTCATTTTATAGAAAACAATGAGGAGTTTTGTTCCTGTAGTATGCAGAAAAAAATAGAGCTATTAAGAACTTCTGACTTTAAAGATGAGGTTGATAATCCTTTATTAGATACTTTTGACATGTCGAAATTTAACGAAGCAACAGAAGATGGTCAAAAACAGAAACAAAAATGCGAACAAATAATACAAAACGAAACAATAGTATTTGATTGTGCTAATAACGATGTACAAATATTAAAGCAAAACATGTTAAAGTTGGGCATGAATACAATATATGACATGGATGATGAATTATGTACAACAATTATGAGAAAAATAGAAAATTATAAAGAAAACAACGGGGTTTTATCGGAAAAAGAATATATATTCCAAGTGTTGAATAATATATTTTTATCCGATGTATCCAACCATATAAAAGACAAAGAATTTAAACGGTTAATTAATATTAAAACCCAAGGTTATTACTACAATCTTATAACCAAATACAGAAAAAAATCATTAAAAGAACAAATCTCTCTAATGGCTAGATACCTCTCAGCCAACAAAGCACACAACCCATATTTATGGATTGGAACTCAAGGATATGGAGAATGTAATGAATATGGCTGTTATACAAAAAATCAAAATTTTTATATAAATCTAACAACAAAAACATTTGCCGATATAGTGAATATATCCATTGTTAAAATAAAACTAGAAGAAGATTTTGTAAGTTTTAAATTAAATAAATTTTTCCAATTAATGTTAGATTACGAAATTATATCTGAAGACATTTATAATTATTTGGTATATGGTACTAACGATGAGCTAATTTTAGCCTTAAGCAAATTAGGATTGAGTCTAAATATAATAAATAAACTAATTGTAGATAACCAATTGGAAAATTTATCAATAAACAATATCGGAAATTTAACATATAATGAGCAATTTTCAGAATACAAAAACACTTCTGACGATTTCTTTAAGTTTGAATTAGATAAATTTTTACCATAAAATATCGTTTTTTATAGTGTTTATAGACACATCACGGTAAACCCTTATAAAAATTAATTTTTTCTTTTTTGGCTTGACTTTTTATTTTATTGCAGTATTATTACTACTGTAAAAAACAAACCGATTCATCTGGTTTTTCTTTTTAACAATATCTGCAGTAGTGTAAATACTGTATACAAATAAAGGATTATAAAATGTACGAAGCGAAAGAAAATTTTGACCCTCTTATGAGCACTGCTGAAGCCGCTAAATACTTAGGAACTACTACTGGGGTATTGGCAGTATATAGATGCAAAGGTAGCAAAGAAGATCTTCCCTACTTTAAAGATGGTAAGAAGGTCTGCTACTTAAAGAGCACTTTGGATAAATACAGAGCCGCACACACAATTCAAATCGCAACAATATGATGTAATAACGCATATTCTAAACATTCATAAAGCTCTGTATTTTATACAAAATAAAGAAAGAAAAACAACACTGTTACTAAACATAACAGTTCTAACACAAAAGGTAATCCGTGGTATAAATTCTGTTTCTATCACAGATTGCCCTATCAGAAACAACTTAACTTGCAATGCATGAGACATTTGCGAGGTTGAAATACTATTAATAATAATACTAATAATAAATAAGGAGGATTAATTGAAACCAACCATAAATATAAAATCATTAAGTAATGAAGAATTAGAAATGTTCATATCTAAGTATGGTGAAGTAATAAAAACAAAGTCTTTTTATACAGGGTGGGATAAGAAAAAATATCATTTATCTCTACAAGAGTTATTAAGAGTTTATGGTGGTGAATTTGATTATACCGATAACGGAAAATTCAGACAAAAAATATCTGAAGAAACAGGTAACCCTGAAAACATAGTTTTAACAAGATATCAACAATTATGGTTTGATTATCTAAGTCAATATAATCCAACATATTTCATTACAATTAAATTACCGCACGCAAACAAAGAAGGATTAATAAGAACCCGTAATCACGATTTAGCGAAGCAACGATACAGACAAATTCTTAGGGAATTTGAATACTATTTTGTAGGCTCTAATAGATGGAAGAAACCTGGTTGTGCATTACCTTTTAAAGGAGTTATGGAGTGTTGTGAAAAAGGTTTTTATCATTTACATTTATTTACTATTGATTGGGAACCAACGTGGAAAGAACGCATACAAGACAACATTATAACACAATTAGATATGGCAGCATCTGCAGTTATAAAAAAACACAAATTTTATAAAACTGTATTTAAAATTCAAAGGGTTTATTATAAACCAGGATTATTGGCATATATGCTAAAAAATCTAAAAGAAACAACAGCAGAGCAAGAAAAAAGCTATATATTTGATTTAAAGACATGGTTTAATATTGATTGGGAACAGTATGTAAATAAAACACCAAAAATTAAACAAATATATACTACTGGATTTGGAACACCTATTTATACTTCAGTCAAAGAAACAACTTTTAAGCTTTATGAGATAATATTCTCATGGTTATCTGTCTGGTTTGTTATAATGAAGCATCCAAATATTATAAAAGGAAAGGTTTTAGACAAAGCCAAGTGGATAACTTTAAAGATGATTCGATATACAATAATCCATGAATAACGAAAGGATAACTAGAAACAGAAGATCTAAAAAAAGTTTATGGGTTTACTGAATTCTTTATCTATCATGTCTTTGACATCGCTAGTTCTATAAAAGATACGTCCCCCCAGCTTTATATGAGGTAACAAAGGTCTAGTGTGTTTTTGTTTGGCTTTATAAATATCATGGTACAGGAAGCTTTTACTAAGATGTAACATATCTGCAAGTTCTGCCACTGTGATCAAAGGACATTCATAAAGCATCTTATTATTGATCATAATATTCCTTATGTTCTTATATATAAGAACCTCAAAAACATATGAAAGTGCACTCATAAAAATTAATAAAAAACTGCTTATATACAGTATTTTTGTGGGAATCTGTGAGCTTAGTACCGAAAACATACCCCTTTTCTGAATATGTATGAGCATAGCATATAATCACATTATATAGCAAATAGTTTGTTGTTTTATCTCCTGTTTCAACCACTAAAAAAAATTTTTCAGAAAATATTTTTACAAAACGAGTTCTATTTATATGTACAGATAACACGTACAAATAATAGTTACTAAACCTAAGGAGTACATTATGTCTAACAATATAATAAATAATAAAATAAAAATGGGGGTAAAAGTACAAAACTGCAACCCCGACACCAGAATAGCTTTCAGAGGGGAAGGATTTTTTTGCCCATATACAGTCACAGAGTTAGCAAAGAAACATATCGAAAACAAAATTATGAAACAGACCAAGGGTTTCTCGTGGTTAAAAACCAATACAAACGAAAAATCATTTGCAGATCTGATTTTTCAGTATAAAAACTCTGTATTTGCTATAAAATTTGTGTATTTCATCAATGGAGAACGACAAGAAGAAGAATTTCCACCTGATGAAATAAATCCAATAGAAGAATTCATAAGCTACTCATATGAGTATAAGTTTATTCCGTGCTTTTTATATATTTATGGAAAAGATACAGGTATATCACGAACCTTTTCTGTAGCTTTAAAATTGGTGGACGTAGAGACAGAACAAGAAATAAATCCTTTAACTGTCGCATCTGATGATCCGACACCGATATCCACATACGAAAGACTTCTTATTTCCGTAAGAACAATAATTGGTGCAATGGAAAGCGAAGAGATGGAAATATTTTCATGTAACATCTTTCGGGATGACTGGCCTTTCGACAATATACGCTTTTGCGATTCCGAAGGAAATGTCTGTCAGGTTTTTGTAAAGCAAGTCGATAACAGGGAAAAACTACAAACATATAACGCAACCGATTTTAAAAATAATTATTTTATTGATGATCGTTATAAATGCTATGTTGCCCCTATTTGCCTTGGTGACGGCACAAACGAGATATATAGAAACGGTATATGCACTATTAGTTATTTAGAAGATATTCTGATAGAGATACCAAAATAAACACAAATAGAAACGTGCATTTTGGCACTTTTACAAAGCTAGGCGATGTCAACTCTATAAACAAAAGGATTAAAAAATAGATCAATAAAATCCTGACCAACCATAGGAGTCCAAAACATCAGGAGCATATCGATTTATCACCTAGCTTATGTATATAGAACAACAAAAAAACTCCAGACACATATTTTTAGAATTAAAAACGAGTTCTATTAAATATGAGAGGTTTATTATGCATGTTACAAGAGTATTAAAGACAGAAGCAAAGGATGGAAACACAAATGAGCAAGAGGTGGTTTTTATCCTTGATAACTATATTCAAATTTCTGGGATTGTGGTATTCTTTGATGAAGAAGGTGAATTTTCAGGTATAACGTGGCCAGAAAATGTTACTTTCCTTGATACTGGTGATCAACTTAAGGTAACGGCAGATTTGGTATACAAGTTAAGTTCTCTCATGCAAGCTTTCCCAGCAGCATTTGAAGAAAACAACTACCAAGGAAGCAAATTTGGAAGATACGTTAAAGAACAAGAGCAGAAAATTTTGAATAAGGAGTATTAGTTATCTGTCCCATTGTCTTCCATATTTTATAATCATTTGCAAAAAAAGCCTAAATTATTTTGATTACACATTCAAATTTAACCTTTTTAGAAACTTAGCCAATGTATTTCTGTTCACTTTTAGTTTATTTGCTACTTTCCTTTTAGACATCCCTGTTTGTAATAAAGATATTATATCGTTTTCTTTACCCGTTAATTTCAATTTGGTGCTTAAACGGCCTTTGGGTCTTCCTAATATAACACCTGCTGCTCTTTTTGCTTCCAATGCTTGCTTGGTCCTTTGCGAAATCAAATTTTTTTCGATTTCGGCTGCCAGCCCAAACGCAAATGCTAGAACTTTTGATTGTATTCCCGTGTCTAATTTGAAATTATCTTTGATTGTCCAAACATTAATCCCAGTATTTATGCAATGATTCAATATAGACATAACCTCAAGCAGCCTACGTCCTAATCTTGATAATTCACTGGCTAACAATATATCCCCATTATGTAGCTGTTTAATAATTCTGCCTAGTTTGCGTTTGTTTAGGTCTTTGGTTGCACTAATTGTTTCTTCAACCCATTTATCCACCTGAATATTGTTTGTTAGGCAATATTTGTTTATTTCATACCGTTGATTTTCTGTTGTTTGTTTGTCGGTACTAACCCTTATATAAGCGTATATCATGTTTTTATCCTATTTGTTTGTACCTTTCCCAGATCTAATAATAATAGCTTAAATAAAACGACCGATTTTACGAGGCCGTGATATTCAAAGAAATGGTTATGAATTTGCTAATTTGTATTTGATTTGTACTTTTCCAAGCAAACATTACGATATAAACGATTTTCCTGCTATTAAAGATTGGCTTATAAACGGGGATTGGGTTTTGCCAACTAGTCCGATAGGAACTGGCAAACTGCGTTTAGAACAAACTGGTAGTGAGCACATTGTTAATGGCAACAAATTCAAATCACGCAAAAAAACGAATAATGAATGGTTTGAAACACAGGATAGCATAAGTTATTGGGACGATTTTAATAAGCCAAAATTAATGTATAGTGAAATTGTGCAAGAACCACGATTTTATTTTGATGCAAATGGTTCTTTTTATAATGAAGCGACCTCATTTTTGATGACAGGAGAACATCTAGAGTATTTACAGAAAATGTTGCATTCTAAATTATTAGCTTTCGCTTTTAAACATTATTATGCTGGAGGCGGTTTAGGTGAAAGCGGTTTTCGATACAAGAAAGCATTTTTAGAAAAATTACCAATAATAAAACCAACTACAGAAGTAGAAAAAACTATTACCAACTCATCAGAAACGGCAGTGGATGATCTTGTAGCAAAACTCTATGATTTGAGCGATTCTGAAATACAATTTATTTCGTCTTCGGACAAATGATACGCTCTAAAAATATCCACTTCTGATAGATTGTGTTTTGTTGCTATTTCTATATTAACTGGTAAATTTTCAAATACATCTTTAGATCCATATTGGTAACCTGTTGAGAGAAGCAGATTGAAGTAATATATAAACAAATTAGAATTTAATATTGAGCATAATATATCTAAATGTTCACCGGTTATCATAAAAATACCATTATTTACGTAGATACCAGCATCTATAACAGCAAATCTGTATTCTGAATTGACTGGCGTCCAACATAATTTTGGCTTATTAAAATCGTCCATATAAACGCAGCTACGTAAATTATATGGTGTATCCCCCTGATCGGCTCTTGCAGCTATGGTTTCATACCCTTTGTATGGTTTGCCGTTATATGCTATACCGCCTTTATCCAACCATTCTTTGATTGCAGGGTAAGCATTAATGTTTACTCTTGGAACTTTGTCATAACCATTGTGGGTGACGATCAGATATAAATTAGCGAAATCGAATCCTCCACGTTTTATATCTTTGCCTCGTAAAATCGGTCGTATAATTTCAGCCGATTTCGGATCCTTAGCAATAAGTTCGTTTTTCTTCTCTTCGCTGATTATAAATGCTTCATTACAACCAGTTTTTATGCCATAGTTGATACTAATATTCCAATCCTTTAGTGGGGTGCCGTATTTTTCTATTTTTTCTTTGATAGACTGTTCTATTGGGGACAAAATGACCCAGGGCTCAGAATCAAATTGCATATATTGACCTTGTTGATCCACTAAAACACTCATATTTTCTGGGTCTACATCTTTAGGCTTTGTCCAGCAAAGCGTTTTCGCTTTGTTTTTAGAGGCAATTTTTTGTTCCAATAAGATATTAGTATCAACAGTTGCACTTTTAAACACCTGCCCACCAAGATCCAACAATAATTTTGGTGTGTATTTTGTAGAAAATAATTTTCTTGTTGTTTCGCCATATCCAGATCTCAACCATTTGTTGCTTGTTATGTAGCACAAGAACCCGTCTTTTTTCAGTAAATCCATCCCCCTTTCATAAAACAATTGATATAAATCCCCCATAGAAGCGTACGATTCATAATCTTGTTGTTGATATTTCTGCTGCATATCTAGCTTGCCCGCTTTTTTTTCTTCATCAGATAATCTAAACTTTTGCATCTGAACATATGGAGGATTGCCTATCACTATATCAAACCCCTCGTCCATACCAAACATCCATTCATTATCAAAAAAATCGGCTGCATTATTTTGATTGTACGGATCCCATTTAGCAATACTCTCTGCTTGTTTGCGTAATTCAGGTGTATCTAGACCGTTATTTTTCAATAGCGATAACAATTCTTTACGTAAATCTGTATCTCTCTCCCTATATTCTTTCTTTTCTTTCCATGTTTTAGCATGAAAATGTAGACGTCTAATATTGTTTATTCTATTTCTTACTTCTTCTATCTTTGCATCATCAAAAGATAACACTTTAGAACGCTTTACTTTTATAAGAGTATTGGCAGCCACAAACTTGGTTTCCAAATTTGGCAATTGTTCTATACCATAATTTGTGTTTGGGTCTGTATTTTGTTCTTTTTGTTCACAAATCAAAGAAATGAAGAATCTTAATTTACTAATTTGAACAGCGATTGGTTGAATATCCACTCCATAAATACAATTTTCAATCAATTGTAATTTTGTTTTATATGGATCTAACGTAGGGTCAACATCTCGTAACCTATTGAAAATATTATTTAATATACCCATAGGAAAAGCCCCAGACCCACAAGCGGGATCTATAATTTTAATGTCAAACAGGGCTTGTTTCAGTTCTTCAAAACTATAATCTTTAGTTAATTTTGTGTCCAAATATGCATTAATTGATTTATCAACCATATAATCAACTATTTCACGTGGTGTATAAAAACTACCTGAGCTTTTTCTAGCACTTTCACCTGTTTCTGGATTGTACGCAGCCAATAGATTTTCAAACACTTTACCAAGCAATTCTGGGTCTAAAGCAACATCAACATCATTTGGGGTATTTTCTTCAACAGTAAAATTGTATTTTTGAAATATATTTATAATTCCACTGACCATTTTAGATTTGGTTTCTTGTGGAAGAATAACTTCGTGTTCAGGTGCAAAAAATATAGCATTTGGTATAAAAGCTCTCTTTTTTGACATATCATCACGACTAAAACCATCAAAATACAATATCTTCACATTCTTATCATCGCACGCTTCGTCTGATTCACATTCTTTAGGTTTATCTAGACATTCAAACAATCCTCCATTCAGGAAAGGCACGGGTTCAAATAACTTCAAAATCTGATCATGAGACATTTTGAACCATGTATTAGACGCCTTCTTCCCGTCGTTATCTCTAAACAATGTTTTTATACCGTATTCTCGTGCACCAGATGCAAACTTACGTTCAGTAATTTTTTTATTTAATGATGCAAAGAACAAATTTTGTAAGATAGCATTGTAATAGTTGCCTTGTTTGTAACTATCAGGGTCAAAATCAAGCAGAATATTATTCTGTAAGTCGTTTACATCAAATAATTCCTTTGGTATAAAATTTTTTTGTTTGATAAACCATACAAACATTAAACGTGTTATTAATCGAATTAGATGTTCTGAAAGATAGTCTCTATCATCGTCTGGATCGCAAGCATTGTTTGGATAATGAATGTTCACATCAGGTGAAGACGCCCACAAATACCAATTGTACAATTCACTATAAAACTCTTTTGTTAAAGTTTCTACAGAGAAACATTCTTCCAATTCTGTAATATTAAAAACTCTCTTGCCAAGATATGTTTGTGGGGTTTTTACATGTTGACCAACCCCTAATAAGAAAGAGTATCTTTTTGGATTACTATGATCCCAATCTAATTTGTTATCTATTAATTTTGGTGTTTGCTTTATGAAAGACAATCTATAAACACTGCGATCATTGTTTGGAACAAAGGCCACAAGACAATTGTACCAAGCATTATTACGCAAAAAAGAAAATATTTCTTTTGATAAAGTGACCCTGGCATCATTCGATGAATTATGCGTGATTTCTAACACATGCAGGTTTAATGATGCAGAATATCCAAGTTCTGTTATTGATAGTATCTTAGCTGTTTTTCCCACATTATATGCAATTGGTTGTTCAGAAGGTTGATAATCAGATGGTAGGAATTGAAAACGTAGAAAATCTACAAAATTCTCACGATTATACGGTGCATTAAAATTCATCATGACAATTCCTCCGTCAATATTATATCTGTTGGTTCTGCTTCAATCTTTGCTATAATATCAGCTGTTTTTTGCAAATATCCCATAGGAATTAACTCTGATAATTCTGTTGGATCTTTTGCTTTCTTAATAGGTTTATAATTTTGAATATCGTCTATTTCTATAGCTTTGGTTAATAATTCGAGATATTCTGACCAACTAGCAAAATTTGGATCATTTCTCCAAACGTTTATTTTCGCCAAAGCCGCTCCTTGTTGAGGAGAATTCTTGACATGCAAACTTGTAAATAGGTTTGCTTTTATGATTTGGTACAATTCATCAAAGCTGTCTGTAACATTTAATGCAACATCTTTTTTGTCAGATTTAAACAAAGGCAAAGCGTCTTCTGCATTCATTAATTCTGGTGCTTTAGTGCTTTTAAATATTTGTTTAAAGATACATTCTTCCCCTTGTTTACCAAATACAATCACTCTATTATCCACGGTTTTATCTGTTTTATGAATTCTTGTTCGAGGACTTATAGCTAAGGCCTCTTTGTATTCTGGTGTGTTTTTTGCTGAAAGCCAATCATTAATATATTGGGTTTCCCACGATAATTGATCTGCTTCATCTTGAGCATTCTTGTAACTTTTAGCAATAAATCTCTCTAATTGTTCATCATTGGTAAGTGTTTTAGTATCACTGCCCATGATTGTGTTTATCATTCTCATTTTGATAGTAGAGATTTTCTTTACTCCAACTTCGGCTTCACCAATGTCTGTTGGGAAGAAATTATATATATACAAAGTATTAAATACTTTTTTGTTTATACGGTTTATACGTCCTACACGTTGAATGACAACTGTTGGATTGTATGGTATATCGTAATTGATTATTGTGCCAGCACGATGCAAACTATAACCTTCGGCGATAGCATCTGTTGCTATCAATATTTTAAAATCATTACGTTGTTCATTTGTCGGTTTCCCTGCGTCGAAATTTTCCACAATTGTCGTTCTATTAGCTTTCGAAGCTGTCAAAGAAGAATAATAAAATACAGGTAATCTTTCTTCATGTAATCTGTCATATAAATATTTTGCTGTATCAGCATACCCACTAAATACAACTATTTTTCTTTCTGGTTCATCTTTGTTTTCAGGCTCTTTAGCAAGCTGTTCTTTTATTTTTGTAATAAAACTTTCAATCTTCGGGTCTGCTTTAATTTTTTTATCTTTACCGAACCATTTGTCCCTAATGTTTTTTAATATAGATATATCTGATTTTACATCTTCTATGAACTTTGGATCTATGTATTCGATTTTGATTTCAAACAACCCCTTGTTTTTTAATTGTGCAACTTGTGCTTCAAGAGCTTCTTCGACACCGAGCAAAGTATCTTCTGCTACATCCCGCAGTTTTTCTATATCTGGTAAATTTCCTCTTTTATATACAGGGATAGTATTTCTGTGTTCAATAAATTTTATAATATTTTCGGAATTACTTATCAACAAGTCCAAGGACGCTTGAAAAGCGGCAATTGATGATTCAAAACGCTGAACAAGTAACCTTCTCATAAATTTAGCTAATTGTCGTTGCGATTGATTCATAACAAAATCAATATCTTCGTAACCTTCTTCTTGTAATTGTCTAATAACTTTGTCTGCAAACTCTGGTTTTACATAGAGTAAAGCTTTATAGCGTGCAGCTTTATAAGTTGTTTCGTCTAATTTCTGTACATCTTCATCAATCTCTTCTATATTGCGTGGATATATTGCATTAAGAGTTTCCAGATAAATATCTCTAACAGGACTGATGTCGTACTCTAAAGATTGGGGATCGGCTACATGAGAAAATTCCATTCCTCGTTCTTTCAAATCTTTTGCATATTTCTTTATTTCTTGCAAATCTTTTCTTGAACGTCTAATAGTTACAGGAGCAATCAAATTTTGAATGCGTTTAGCAATATTTTTTGATGTTTCTACAAAAGCTTTCATTGCTTCTGGAGAATTATCCTTTTTAGTGACATTATAGGCATTTTTATATTTTGCAATAAGATCATCAAATTCAGAACCAAGATTTTCCACATTTTTTAATGTAGATTTACCTGGTTTTTGAAATAAATATATTAAATTAGCCAAGTCTTTTGGTCTATTGTTGTATGGGGTCGCAGTTAACAATACAACTTTATTGCCGTTACAAAGTATTTTTAGTCTAGCATAATCGTCTGTTTTTTCATTCCTATATCGGTGAGCTTCATCGACAATTATTAATAGTTCTTGTTCTGAATTCCCGTGCTTCTTTACTGCATCTTCTATTTTTCCACTAGAATAAACATGTGAAATATTTCCAATTCCAAACTGGCTACAATAATCTTCCCATTGTTGCTGTAAGTGAGGAGGACAAATAACCACGACAGGAATATTCATGTTAGCCGCAATAGAAGAACCTATGACAGATTTTCCCAATCCTACAACGTCAGCGATAATAACACCATTATGACGTTTTAATTTCGCAATAGCACTTTTTATAGCATCTGTTTGATACTCCAAATCTGTGTATCCTGCTAATTGGCTAGGAGTTTTTATATATCCGTCAGGCATATTACTAGAGAAATATTCTTCTAAAACCCTTAAATATACAACATAAGGGCTAGGTAACTTATCTAACCATATGTTTTGTAAAACTTTATTTTTAAATTCCTGAAACAGTTGCATATCTGCAATTGGTGTGGCAGTAAACCACAATTTATCAAAAAGATCCTTCCCTTTATTATAGTCTTCATCGTGGAAAATTACGTTTAATTCGTTTTGGCTTCTTAAACCCGATCTCGACAAATTACTAGACCCTAATATCATGTGTCCTGGCATAGTAGGATCAGATTGGTTTTCTGCTTGGAATAAATACAACTTCGAATGATTTGGTTCTAGTGTTTTTCGTATTTCTAAAGTACCATCTTCTATCTTTTTACAAAATAATCTGAAAGCTGCTTCGTTCTCTTTTGAATCAAAAATATCTGTTTTAAACAGCTCGACAAGATGTTTATAATAATCATCTCGTATACGACTTTGTGACATATAAGTTTTTACAGGGCTATATGTCTTTTCGCACTCTCTGACAACGTTATATATATCAACATCTATATCTAATCCAACGAGGATTCTCATTTTTCTGTTGCCGATTTTCTTGTATAATTCTGCAAATCCAGAAAAATAAAAATATCCCACCAAAAAACTAATATCAGTACTTGTATCCAAGGTAGAATTTATTTGATCTGCCAATACAGAATTAGAGTCATTTATTATAAGGGTTCCAGACATAATGCATCCTTTTAATTTTCAGGAATATTCTAACACATGGGGTAAAAAATCTCAATCAGAAATACAATAATAATTCATTATATTTCTATAGAATTTGCACATATAACATAGAAGAATGCGATGGGAGGACATACTAAGCTCCAAAATATGAACCAGCCCTTGCTAATAAATACTGCTTGTTTTGGTTTGTGATACGGCATGATCAAGATCCTTTTAATTTGTTATTTAATAGGTAGCACATCATAAATATTATATCAAGGAAAGTAATGTTTCTATCCATCTCTTTGATACTTCGGTCTTATTGCCAATTTTTTTAAGAAAAGCTGTATTATATTCATGCTTTATGAACAATTGCCCAGCATTTACAATATAAATATCCCAATCCGGGTGCTCGGTAAAAAAACTTTTCTTTATTTCTGCCCATAAAGGGATGATTTGACACACCTTGTCATAATCATAATTGGCTGCATCTATAAAGAATGCCTTTGAAGACGTGAATAAAAGTATTATTTCTGGGTACAGATATGCAAAAGCTACGATTCCTGTAATCTGATCATAAGAAGCTTTCTTTAAGTCTGTAAAGGCCTTTTCGTTGAATAATATACGGTTATCTAGCAATCTGTACAATCTCTTATGTAAAATATTATCACCAATAGATATTTTCATTTTCTCACAGGTACCAGCATTTAGCTCTAATACACACACTGCCTTTGAGTTTATATGAGTTTCGTCTAATAAAGCAGGAACTGTATCAATCTGAACAATAGTTCCGTTCCAATTTATAAATACAAAATCAACCGGAAAATACGTAGCCTTTGTTGTTATCCACTCTGGGTGTATGCAAGGACTCCCAGAATTAGAAATAGGCAAATAAACCATCCCTTGATTATCTTTGAGTTGCATATTTGAAAGACCACAAAGTGCTTCTTTGACAGTTTCTGGTTCATAGACATCAAACACCAAATTTTGGTTCTCGTAATTGATGATAGTCAGATCATAGTTTTTCATTGTGGGTGTCAAACCTTATAAAAACACTATACAATGCTCTCAATTTGGATTCAAGAGGTATTTGGACTCAAAATGAGAACATGATGAAAAAGAAAACTATTTTTGACCCTAAATACAAGAAAATGATTGAATCTTTGAAGTCAATCAGAATGAAACAAGGTATTTCACAAAGAGATTTGGCCAATAAGCTAGGCATGGCACATTCTTACATTGGCAGAGCAGAAACTTGTGAAAGAAGACTTGATATTATGGATCTGATAGCAATTTTAAGAGCATTGAATCTTACAGATTCTGAGATAATGAAATTCCTTCAAAAGCTATTGTAAAGAACGTTATTTATTTAGCCACGATACCGTTATAAGCAAGCTCCATTCCCATACAATAATCTTTGGTTGCTTGTTTATATTTATCCTCTATACGCTTTTTTTCTTCGTTCAAACTATCCGTTAATTTACGAAAGTTTGATTGTGCCTCACGAATTTCAGCAACGATTTTACGTTGTTCTTCTATGCTTTTTTTAGGGACAGATACAGAAGATAAATAATCTTTGGTTAATAATCTTACACTAGGTTTTTTACCTTCTTTTATCTTTTCTTGTTCTTGTTTTTCCAACATATCTTGAAATTCTTGACGTTCAAAGAAACAATTAATAAACGCAGATACATATTCAGGAAGATATTCTGTGCTATTTAAACGTATAATAAAGAGACCTGAATTTGCAATAACTGGTCCGGTTAACCATTCTTCTTTCACAACCATTGATACAAATTTATGTCTTATTGAGCATAAAATATCACCAGATCTTAATAATCTGTCTTGGAGAACGCCAACTTTTTCCCTTTTAACAAAGATCGCATCATCTATGCTTTCGGAAAAAACTTCTTTAGGTTGCAAGACCTTTATATCACCATCTTTATCAGCCTTAATAGAACCTCTAAAATCTCTACCAAGACTTATATCTGATATTTCACCCAATGTCGCAATTTTTGACATAAAAGACTCCTATTTATGTATTCATTAAGCACATTGTACAAAAAATTTTCAAAAAATCAACAAAAAAGCTTGCAATATTAAAACTATTGCATTATATTAGTATTGCAGTACCATAACTACTGCATTATTTAAAACCAGATTTACAGTATAACAACTATTGCAACAAAAGGAGTGATAAATGGAAATTAAAAAGTCATTAAAATTAAGTAGCAAAACAAAAGTACAAGAATTACAACCAGATCCAAACAAAAAGTACAGAGTACACGATAGCGACCAAAGCGAATTATGTATTCTTGTCTACCCTTCCGGTAAAAAGAGCTGGGAAATTTATAAAAAAATTAAGGGCACTAACAAAATCAAAGAAACTATTTTAGGGAATTTTCCGAATTTGCCATATGAAAGAGCACGTGCAGAGGTACAGAAACAACTGTTAGAAATGGCTTCAAATGCCCTTAATCCAGAAGCAAATTTATATCAAAAACTCGATCCTAGTACCACTTTAAAAAAATGGGTTTTGAACGAATACTTTCCTAAATATTGTTGTGAAAGAGATCCTAAGACAAATCAAAAAGATTTGGGTATGTTTAATAATCTATTAAGTAGTTTACATAACAAACCTATATTTTCTATTCAGAAAGCCGAATTAATACAGCTACACAAACAAATAAAAGATTCTGGTCTAAGCCCACAAACCGCTAACAGAGCAATAAGTATGTTAAGAACTATATTCAACGCCCTTATCAATGAAGATTTGGCACCTGATACATTTAAAAACCCTACAAAGGGTATAAAATACTATCCAGAAGAAGCACGCCATGTATTTATAACCCCAGAACATTTACCATATTTTATGGATGAATTAGAAAAATGGAAAAGAAATGATGGCTTTAAAAACTTTATTAAACTTAGTTTATATTCTGGGTTAAGAGAAAACGAAATATTACAGTTAAAATGGTCTGATTTAAAAAAAATTAACCTCAAAAAATCAAACACAACCCCCAATGAAGTTGTGCACATAGCAGAACCTAAAGGCCACAACAAGAAGGGCTCAAAAGATATTCCGGTATCACAAGAATTCAAGAAGGTGCTGAGACAAATGGCAAAAACCAAACATAATCCTGAGGATTATTTATTTCCAGACTCTAAAAATTCCGGCAAACACATAAAAAATTATACATATGTTTTTCATAGATTTTTAAAACATCTTAAGGCCAGATTGAGACAAGAAGGTATAGAATTTTATGACCCTTCAGATGAAGAATCAATAGAATATGTTGAGTATACAGTCAATGGCAAAACATTAAAAAGAAAAAAGAGACAAAATCATATGTACAGAATCCATGATTTAAGACGTAGTGTTGGTGCATATATGGTTAAGGCTGGAAGATCTTGTGAACAAATAGCTAAAGTACTTGGGAACACACCTGCTGTTGTACAAAAAACATATTCACCTATGCTTAAAGAAGACCAACAGGTTTATCTTGAATCTGGAGTGGCTGAACTTACTGATGCAATGAAAATAAAATAACCCTTATTATTTTGTATGTGAATTTAGCACCCGTTATGGGTGCTTTTTATTTCTTATATTTGACTAAATTTCTATTACGATAGAAAAAAAGTTTAATTTTGATAAAATTTCTATTATAATAGAAAAAATATTTGCGAGGTCCGGTAGGATTTTTCAATCCTACCAAAATCCAACTTGTTACCTTAAAAACCATTAATTAACCACAATTAAATCTATGTTGTTTTGTAAAAAATTAACACTAAAAGACACCTATATTAAATGATTCACAACATGCCTACGCAGCAGATTTCCGGGGTTTTATTAACAAATAATCCGTATCAAGTTACAGTTTATCTTTGCAGTAGTTATAATACTGTTAATCCGTGTGTCAGTTTAGCAGATTGTCGGCGTTGGTGTCATTTTGACTGTTTTTGTCTGATTCCTGCTGGGTTGACACATTTTCTGATGATAGACGCTGCATTAAATTTGAAACATTTTTACCTAACTCAAGTAAATCTAATACTTCTCTTGTACGACCCATGTTCAACCCTCTGAGCCAAGATTTCCGCAGATTTCTGCGGATTTTTTAATGTTTTGCGAGTGTTAAGATTTCTTTACACAATGCATTGAATACGCTCACATACGCTCAGAACCAATTAGAAAATTACATATATTTACACCAAATATTAGCCCGAATAAGCCAATAGGTTTCCTTTCCTTATTGATTTTATTTTGGGGCTATGTTATACTACTTTCAATCAAGGTGGATTTAACCTGACTTGTCCTACCTCTAAATGGACTAAACAAGGAGTTGTTATATGCAATTTTTCCTATATTTTATGCCGCATTTTGCACAGGACGTTTGCACCTGTGTTGGTAGCTATATGAAATCCACCTTTGGTTCTTACTGCAAAAACCAAAGGAGTATATTATGCAAAGAACAGCAGAAGCGGTGTCATTGGGACACCCAGATAAAATCGCCGATTACATTTCAAGTTACATATTGGATCGGTTAATCGAACAAGACCCACATACCAGATATGCCGTTGAAGTTATGATCAAGGATAACACCGTTGTTCTTGGCGGTGAAGTTACTACCTCTGCCCCACTCGGCGATTTGACTGACCATGTTAAGTCTGCCCTTTCAGAGATAGGGTACGATGAACGTTATGCGTCAATATGGGGAGAATATGCTATTGATCCGGACAAGGTCAAAGTTATCAACATGATTGGAGTACAATCGTCCGATATCGCCAAAGGGGTTAATCAGGACGGCTGGGGTGATCAGGGCGTGTTTGTTGGTTATGCCTGCCAAGGCGAAGGGAAGATAAATCGGGAATTGTTTTTGGCCCGGAAGCTTAACAAAGCCCTGTACGAAAAGGCACGTCAATCCGATAATCTTGGTTTAGACATTAAAACCCAAATCACTTTGAACGATGACAAGATTGAAACCGCTATCGTGGCAATACCAATGCTAAGGGACGAAGATCTGACCGATTTTGTGATTTCTGTCCTAGGCGAAAAGCCAGCGAACATTATCATAAATGGTACCGGACGTTATACATATCATGGTTCCATCGCCGATTGTGGTGTTACCGGACGCAAATTAGCCTGTGACTTTTATTCCACCGCCTGCCCGATTGGTGGTGGCAGTCCATGGACCAAGGACCCCAGCAAGGCAGATTTAACCCTTAATGTGTATGCTCGTATCCTGGCGTGCGAAAACTTGGCCGACAACGATGAATGCTTTGTTTACCTGTCTTCGTGCATCGGACGTGCCGAGTTGCCCAGTGGCCTGATTAAAACAATTAAAAACGGGGTTGTTTCCTATCACGATCTCTGGTGCAATCAAAAACCAAGTAACTTAATAAAAGCCTATGGTTTGAATAAACCGATTTATGCAAAATTATGCGACAAAAGTATATCTGGAATACAAGGTTAGACAAGGTGCCAAACGGCACCTTTTTTATATTGTTTCGGACAAATATTCTTGTCATTTTTCATTTGAATTATTATTGGCGCCAACAAGTTTAAAGAAATCATCAGGCTTTGCACCGGTCGCATTTATTATCTTTGCAATACTGGACGTCGAAGGCCAACGCGGTTGACCAAAAACTGATTCCCGTTTGCTTTTGTTAAAAGTGGTTGGATCCAGTCCACTGTATTTAGCAAGCCCAGAACAACTCATTCCATGTTCGCGAGCAAACAATTCTATCGCATGCCAAATTTGATAATGATTCATAGTATACTCCTTCCTTGAAATTGTTATTTTGTTTACTATCCAATTAAGAAGATTATCAGACAACAAGAATAAATTCAATAAAAACAACCACAATAAGAATTCAAACCTAGAAAAAACTATGATACAGTGTATTTTTCATATATAAAAAGCAGGCAATTTTTTTCAATTTACATTTATCGGGCTTTCTTTTATAATAATATTGAATCCAATGGGAATTGGTTTCGGGACTTAGAACATCCCTTATATATACGGCGCGCGTTGTGTCGTAATCCGCCCTTGGCACTTTGTTGCCAAACCCCTGACATTTGGTCGGGGTGCCGCGTAAGCGGGGCATCTTATATATGTGCTGTTCTAACCCCCGACCGCCTTTTGGACGGTCTTTTTATTACAAAATCGGGGGAAAGGATGAAAAAGTTTTTATTATTTATAACCGCAATATTTCTTAGCGTACCTTTATATGCGATAAACCTGTATTATATGAATGAAGATGATACAGTATATGAAAGTGCAACATGTACAGTTGGTGACGATTTAATATTACCAACCCCACCAACAAAACGCGGTTATACCTTTGCCGGCTGGCGCGCCGCCAACATCCAACGAATCGAATATTTGGAAAGTACGGGGACACAGTATATTGATACAGGGTATACTTTTGATGGCACGGTTAAACTTATTTTTAAAATTAATTGGAATAATGTCGATGGTGTGATATTTGGAGCAAATAGTTCTGGTGGTGAAAATTTTCTTTGGGCTTCTTCTGGATATTTAATGGGCAGTAGATTTGATATATCTCCAGCGATACAAAAAAACATAGATTATATAGTAGAAATGCAGATGTATAAAAACAATTCTTATATTAAAATAAACAATGTAATTATGGGTTTAAACAAAAGTTCTTCAACCAATAATTTACCGATATTTTTATTTGCAGAATCGTCTTTTGGTGGTATTTCTAAAAAGGTATTAAAACTATATTATTTTCAAATATACGTCAACGACATCCTTGTTCGTGATTTTATTCCTGTAATCAAAGACGGCACACCGTGCTTGTATGACTTGGTGGAACATAAATTCTATTACAATGCCGGCACAGGTCAATTCATCGCGGGTCCAATCATAGGTTCTGGGGAATAGATAAAATTCGCCATGCGCCGTCGCTCTGGTGCATCCTGCGGATTCCCCTCCACCGGAGGGGTGGATTGTCCGATTAAATTTATATTTAATATTTTATTTGTCCCCTCCCCACCGCAAGCGGTCCTCCCCTCCCAAGAGGGGAATTAGGCCCTCTGGAATAAGGAGATATAGATATGAAAAAAATTTTGTTATTATCTTTATTACTTACACAACCATCATTGGCAGATGTTATCGACAATAATATAAACAATGGTTGTAATAATACGGTCTTGTCTGTGTTTGATAATATGTCTGTGCTATTACCTGTATTCAATATAAATACCTATAATTGTAATAATGGTTATTATTTACCAAAGGATGCCTTGGGTTGTGTATCGTGTCCATCTGGTTATGATTGTCCGGGTGGGACATATGCATATAATCCAGATAGAAACCAAGGCATATCTTTCAAAAACCCTATATCAGAAAATGTTTATAATGGTTGTAATGTAAATCTGTTATTCCCAGATGAATCAGAAAGCGCAAAATTAGAACCTGTATTCATACCAAATACAATAACTATAAACTGGGATGATGGGACAAATATTACCCAAAATACCTGTTTATATGGTGGTGCGATAACATTACCACCAGAACCAACCAGACCAGGGTATAAGTTCGGTGGGTGGCGGATTAAGAACCCAAATTAGTTCTCCCCCAACGTGGGGGAGAGGACCACGAAGTGGTGAGGGGGGTTGAAAAACAATTGTCCCAGTCGTTCGGTATAACAAATAAACCAGAATACCCCCCTCCTGCTACGCGAACTCCCCCACGGGGGGAGAACCTGGTCCGCGACAATAACAAAGACAGATTGTGAAAGTTATCTGATTTTGTTTAAGACTTCTTTGTTCAATGCGGTACGCAAATTTGTGTAATATTTAACCACGCCGCGCAGGTGGTGATTGTAAAGCGTTGAATTATTACTTATCATTACGACCGGCACAGATTTAGTCAGACACCCCTGAATAACATTTGGACTGTCGTCAAAATGAATATCTGGGCCAATTTCCCTTAAAATATCAGATTTAAGGCCTTCTTGGTCATATACCTGAGCATAACTGCAATTTATTCCGGCATTTCTTAACTGACGAAATGTTTTTTCAGGCTGTTTCAATCTGCGTTCTGTCACAAACAAAACATCCACGCCCGGTTGTGCCATAAGGTTGTTCAAGATATACGGCATTTGTTTATCAAGAACCGGCATTGTGTAAAGCATATCACTGGCCCACAGGTCTATCAGGTTATCACACAACTTTTTCGGAAATATTTCGTCAATGTTCCACGAAGTCTGTTTAACAAACGGCAACCCTGCCCTTTTAAAGGCTTCAAGGGTAAGCGGGCGCATATTAAAAATCACATCGTCCAGGTCAAAACTTACTATCATATTATTTCTTTATGAAACTTGTATCCAGACCTTTGACATTGGCAGCAATATCCATCAACTTTTCGTTTTCGGCACGAACCCAATCGATTGCATACGCAACAACTTTATCCAAATCAATCAAAGTCTTTTCGCCTGTTTCACGAACTTTGACTTCGATTTGATTTTGTTCAAGGGTTTTCTGGCTGGCCACCAATTGTAATGGAATGCCCAATAAATCAATATCTGCGAATTTTTCGCCGGCACTGGTTTCACGATCATCCAATAATACAGACAAGCCTGCTTTTTGTAATTGTTCGTATAAATCACCAGCAATCTTTACTGTATCGATTTCAGGATTCTTGGATGCCAGCGCAGTTACAGACACAACCCAAGGCGCAATCGAAACAGGCCAAATAGGACCACGATCATCGTGTTTGGCTTCGATAACACTGGCCATTAAACGACCAATACCGATACCATAACAACCCATAATTGGCGTTTGTAATGTCCCGTTTTCATCTGTATATGTCATTTTCATAGGTGTTGTATATTTATCACCCAATTGGAAAATATTACCTACTTCGATTCCACGATTGACCTTGATAGGCGCGCCACAAATTGCGCAAGTGTCCCCATCCATAACAGAGGCCACGTCTGCGAATTTAGCGTCTGGTAAATCGCGTTCTACATTAAAATTCTTGATATGGTAATCACGTTCGTTCGCGCCTGTAATCAAATTGCGTTCGTTGCGCAAAGATTCATCGACAACAACTATCGCATTTTTTGCACCATAGGCAGACGCAAATCCTGGGACTATGCCAGATGCCGCAAATACAGCATCGTCTGCGAATTCTGGAACAAACTGTAAAATCTTGGCCAATTTGTTTTCGTTGACTTCGCGGTCGCCACGTATCATAACGATAACAGCCTGGTTAGTAGTTGGATTTTTATAAACAACTGCTTTGGCCATACGGTATGTTTCAATACCAAAATGCTTTGCCAAATCTTCAATTGTTTTAATATCAGGTGTGTGGACTTTTTCCAAAGCCAACATTTCTTCATCGCCGTTTTTAACAGCGATTTTAGAAACAGCAACTTCCTTGTTCGCTTTATAGCCACATTTATCACAGGTTATAATTGTATCTTCGCCTGATGGGGTCAACAACATATATTCGTGTGCGATTTTTCCACCCATCATACCGCTGTCTGATTGTATAGAAATGACTTCTGGGATACCAGCGCGCGCGAATATTCTGTCATAAGCGATGGCGTATTCCAGATATGTTTTATTCAAACTGTCTAAATCACGATGAAAGGAATAAGCGTCTTTCATAGTGAATTCTTTTACACGAACCAGGCCACCACGTGGGCGTGCTTCATCGCGGAATTTCTTGGCAAATTGATAAATCGAAAAAGGATAATCTTTGTAAGATGTCGCTTCTGTACGCGCCAAAGCAACCGCCGCTTCTTCGTGAGTCATCGCCAAAACATTATCGTGGTCATTTCTGTCCTTGAAACGTACCAATTCATCATTGATAGCCTCATAACGGCCAGATTCTTGCCATAATTCTTTTGGCTGAACCAAAGGCATTTCAACTTCTTGGCCACCTACATTGTTGATTTCTTGGCGGACAATGTTTTCAATATTCTTTAAAACACGAAGGCCTGGCATCAAAACAGAGAAAATACCACTGCTGACCGGGCGAATATAGCCACCACGCAACAATAATTCATGACTTTTTAATTTAGCATCGTTTGGTTTTTCTTTGTATCTTTTACCCAATATTTCGTTTATTTTCATTTGTTTCCCCGTTAGGTTTTGTGTTTTACCGTCAAACTTTACTACCATAAACAGCAAGTGTCAAATAATAAACAGATTATCTTATTCGAATATATTTGTAAAAAACAGCCCTTGTGCCAGAGGTTTCCACTGGCAATAAATGTGGCGGATAATCTGTTCGCATTTTCGCCCATTTCCCAGGGTCAAAATTATATGGAAAATATGTGTAAGCATCTGGATTTTTAGCAATATTTTGTTTCAACTGTTCATCATGTATTTTTGTCAGATACATAACATCTATCAAATCGTGTTCCAATGCATATTTATAAAGCATCGCACCACCACAAACAAAAACCCGTTCCGAATTGCCGCATTGTTCCAAAGCTTCTTCTAACGAAGGAACACGCAAAACATCACCAATCTTTTCAATTTTATACCCAGAAGAACAGACTATATTCAATCGCCCCGGCAATGGCTTAATTGGCAAATTTTCATAAGTAGTTTTTCCAAATATACACGGAAACCCCAGCGTCTGTTTTTTAAAAAAATACAAATCTTGCTTATTATACCACGGCATTTTACCATCACGCCCAATAACATTATTTGGGCCAACAGCAACTATTCCACAAATCAAAGGTTTATTTTTCATTGTTTCTAACAATATCATTTACTTTTTATTTTATCAATCAGGAATTTTTTTATCTTGATTTTAATTTTATGTATGCTAGGCTGTGTTTCCCTTGCCCACAAAAAAGAGGTAAACAAATGGTAGATACATTACAAAAAATTCAAAGTTTCGAACAATTATCTGTTTCCGATAATTGCGCTGTGCTTCCTATCATTGTTGATGGGACAAAAGCCAAAAAATTCTTTTACGAAGTTATCGCAAACTCTAACAATATAAACAAAAGATAAAAAATGTTAAAACACGTTATCGCCATTATAAAAAAAGAAGAAGGGATACTGTTGTTAAAAAGACAAGATAACCACCTTTGGGAATTACCAAACGGAGCCGCCACAAATGGAGAACGCATGTCTGCGGCTCTGAAACGTGAATTGGACAGAAAATTTAGAATTGATGCAAAAGTTGGTAAATTAATTACTTCTTTGGATCAAGAAATATTCGTATATGATATCAAAAGTTATAACAACTGTATCAGATTATTCGAACACGACCTTATGGACTGGGTGCCTTTGTACAAGGTATTAGAATTAAATTTAACCCCGGCAACCAAAAAAATTATAATGCATATGACAAACACTAAAGAAGTTGTTAAAAAATCTGCTTCTTTGGACGATGCCATATCATGCATTATTGCAAAGCCTGCTTTTGACGCAACAACGAAACAATATGTTGTAAAAGTCAAAAATCATTATATCGGCGAAACCCGCAGTTTTGATACAGAAATGGAAGCAATGCAATTTTATATCGGCATTGTTCGCGGAATTCTGGGCACAATGAATCAACAACAAAAAACAAAATAAGGTTTGTCCATAAAAACCTAGGGATTCAAACAAATTGTTTGGATCCCTGTTTTTTTGCATAATAAAGGTGTGAATTTGGGTATTAAAAAAAAGAACATTTTGTTTTCCAATTCAAACACCAAGAAAAATATCCAAATTCACATTTTTATAAAAAATTGTAAATTTTTCTTGATTTTTATTTTTTTATGTGTAAAAATGTCCCGCGAACGCTTTGAAAGAGTTCTTTGGAGGCATAGCTCAGTTGGTAGAGCAAATGACTTTTAATCATTGGGTCCAGAGTTCGAGTCTCTGTGCCTCCACCAAAAAAATTAAATCACCGAAAGGTGATTTTATTTTTTAGGCACAAGACGAGAACGACAGAGTTCGACTATGAGTTTATGTTTGCAAACAAAGTGCAGCGAACATAATACGAATGCGGCACAGGCATTTATGCCGAGCCAGTCTCTGTGCCTCCACCAAAAAAATTAAATCACCGAAAGGTGATTTTATTTTTTAGGCACAGGACGAGAACGACAGAGTTCGACTATGAGTTTGTATTCACAAACAAAGTGTAGTGAATACAATACGAATGCGGCACAGGCATTTATGCCGAGCCAGTCTCTGTGCCTCCACCAGAAAAATTAAATCACCGAAAGGTGATTTTATTTTTTAGGCACAGGACGAGAACACCCCCATTTTTTTAATTCGGGTTTGATTTTAATTTCTTGCGCGAAGTATAACCCGTGGCATAAAACCAGTCGTCTATCATCGAAAGAGTGGTTTCAATATAACGCGCGATTTCCCGTGGTGAATTATGATATTTACACTCGTTCAAAATCTGGTTTAAGTCTTGGGCAACAAAAGATAAAATCTGGGTATGTTGTGGATCCAGCACTTCAATTTTATCAGATTTGTAAAGCAAATCTTCCAGATTATTTAATTGCTTTCGAATTGCGCGCAAATACTTAGCATCAAGATTCAATTTTTTATAATTCAAATTTATATCTTGCATTGGGACCTCTATGTGATCAAGGCCAATTATATTCTTCATTTGTGTCAAAATTTTAAACAAATACCCATCCAATGTATTAATAAGGTTGGTATGTTGATGACGATGCACACGGCGCGTCACCAAGAAATTAGAATAATCATAAAACAAAAACACCAAAGGTATTGCCAAAAGCGATGCCGCAACATTATCCATCAAATCAATCCAGCCTGGATCATGCAGATAATCTTGGGAAACATCAAAAACGATTATACCGCCCGCTATGGACAGGACATAAGGTATAGATTTCAAAACAATATTCATTAAAACCATATTACAAATTATAAGATTTTTTACAAAATTTGATACAGGAACAAAACCCCACAAAAAAGCACCCTGCCCCTTGAAAAACCACCTAAAAACTGCTATAATTATAATGTTGGATGGTGTAAACCAAAGGGGTATGTTATGGATAAATTTTTAAAGAAATATTTTAAGCAGTTGCATTTTAATTCTATGCCTGCCCCTGTCCGTGCCAAATTTATGGATTGGCTGAAAAACGATGCCCTGACCGATGATATGCGCTTATGGGTTCGTGATTATATGCACGATACCCCAGATGGAAAAAAACAAAATGATTTACCTGCACCTGATGACGACAGTGCTTTATCGGAAGCAGAAGCACGCAAACTTTTTGTAGCGTTTCAAAACGTCTTTGCCGGTATGGCGGCAGATTTAAACACATTTAAAGATAAAGACCCTCAATCTAGAGATTTAGTAAATCAATATTTCGGACCTGGAAAACTGTTTCATACAGCGCCAGCATCAAGAGATTGTGCAGACGGTATCACCAAAATTTTACAATTATTACAAAATTATCCGAACTTACAAGACTATATCGTAGCAAACACCACAAAATCTGATGGCAAAGCCGTATTTGAGTCCAAAGAAAAATTGCAAGAGTTATTAACAAAATGTTCAAACGGACAGTATGATACAGACAACTCTGTTCAGAAAAAGATTCAGCAGGTTGCGAAAACTTTATCAGATGTTGTTGGTTGGTATTCTTCTATTGATCAAAACTCACAAGAATATCAGGCTATATATGCAATAAAGGATAATATTGCAAACGTCTTATCTGATTCTGCTTTTGCTACTGATCCTGCAAGTATTCCAAACACTACTTTACAAAACTTTCGTCAAATATACTTAAAAAACGATAAAACGGGACTTTTACAAACATTATACTTTAATAAAACAATTCGCTCTCGTTTTGAAAAATACGATAATTACAAAATTGTTGAAGCAATCGGAAAAGCAGAAAAAGAAGTTAATTATCAAGATAGTAATTCAGAAAACTATGTTGGTCCAAAAATATCTGACAAATTGACACCACTTCAACAAATCGAAAAATGGACAAAGGATACTTATGCCGACAGTTTTAAGAAATATGAAGAATTACGTGGTGGTGCATTATTTTTCAGCAAAAACGCAAAAAGTGTTTTTGCAGCCATAGACAAAGCCGGGGTCAAACCTGTCGACGGACTAGACGGTTTACTTAAGAAAAAATCTGATATCGAAGGTAAACTTGGCGATCCTGTATCTCGTCAACATTTTAAATGGTTCACAGAAACAATGGAACCAATTGCAAAAAGCATGCCAAAAGCCGTTGCAGGTGCATGGAAAAATGCAGAACAAATGAAGGCTGTCATAGAACAAATTATATTAAAAGCCACAGATCCTGCTAATGATGATATACACGCCATGGAAAAAGCAAAGACAGCCATGGAAATTATGACAGCAATGAAATACGGGATGCTGACAAGTAAAGTTATGGATGCTATGAAGCAAACAGAATTTAATGTATTTTCCGATGGCAAACTGTCCTGGAATAAAAACGAAGGCATCCAGTTCGTTACAAAAGCTTTCGACAAAAGTGTTAAAGCGGCATTCTTGGGAATTGGGTACAGCATTACAATTGCACGAAATAAAATTATGATGTCAGGTATGGAATTCAAAGAAAAAAATAACCAAAAAGGTCCGTTGGTCACAAACTTAACTGCCGAAAGACAAAGACTGACTAATAAAAGAGCCGTTGACACACAATTGACAACAGATCAAAATAATGCGGACCAGGCACAAATTGCCGCGTATAATAACGATTTAAACCAACTCGATAGACGACACAATATCAATGACACCACTATTGTCAGAAAGGAACAACAGGTTGCTAATCAAAAAGCAAGACTTGATGCATACAAAAGAACTATGGAAACTTACAAACAACGTATGGAAAGATATAAATCTGTACATGATGAATATGCACAAAATAAATCCATAGTTGATGAATATAATAATTTACCAACAGACATCGCAACCTTAACTAACGAGCAAAACAATAAAAAGAACGAAATGGTTGCAAAAAGAAAAGAAATACTGAACCCAAATACATATATAGATACATTGACAGGATTACCTATGGGGGATGAAGAGAAAAAAGAAAAAGAAGCACAACTGACCGAAGATTTAAAACAATTAAAAACACAATATTATGAGATAACTGCAAAATTAGACGACAAAATAACCAAGCAGTCTGATCCTAATTATTTCACAAATACTGTGGTTCCTGCCCAAACAAAAATGAACACGTTGGCTGCACGAAACCGAATTTACGAAAATGCTGAACAAAACCTTGCCAACACGGAAGCAGGGTACAACGCATTACAACAAAGATATAATGCTCTTAGCAGCAAAACAAAACAATTCAGACATGCCAACGAAGAAATCGCAGAATTGACCGCCGCAATAAACAGAAGAAATGCTGCATTACTAAATTGGCCTGATAATAACAAAAATAAAATTATAGAATTGGAAAATTATTGGAATTTCTTGCAAAGCGGAGATAATAGAACCTGGGCTTTAAGTTTGAAACGCGCGCAACAGAAATTTGATAAAAACAAACAACAAATGTGGATAGATTATCAAAGAGATTATGGTCTTGCGGCTTGATTTTTAGGTTGATTTGTGATATAATGCAATCAATTCGGACGGGTTAATTCCTGTCCGTTTTTATTTTCCAAACATTTTAAACTAAAAGGATTTAATATGACACGAATTCTGCAGATTCGTCGCGGGACAGCCGCACAAAATGATAATTTTACAGGCTTGGCCGGTGAAATTACTATGGATACAACTAATAAAACCGTCCGACTGCACGACGGGGAAACTTTGGGCGGTATTGCCCTGGCCCGCGCTGACGAAGTCGAAGCCGCACGCGAAATCGAAACTTTTGATATAAATTCTGTACCGGCCAGTTTTTGGCAAACGCTTTTTGACACATATCAAAGCTCAGATATTCAATCAAAATCTACTGACCCTGTATCGATTGGCAACAATGTCCAATATTTCGACGATTATTTCAGCGATTTAGACACTTTGCCTTTGTTTGCGCGCGCCACACTGGTTTGCCAATCAGACGATGCCGGATATGTCGCGGGCGATGAAACCAGTGCTTTTGGAATTGGCGATTATGCGATGCCTTTGATTTATACTTATATCGGCGATTATATTTTGCACGTTCGTATGTTTTCTGGGGGACAAACTTTTTGGGTTCCGCATAAAACAACTGGGGTAAAGACTAATTTAACCACCAGCAAATGGAAAGTTGTTTTCACAGTTTATTATTGAAACGGATAAAATGATTTGCTATCGTGTTGTCGTAAAAAGATTTAAGAAAAGGATAACACATGTACATACTTGCTTTGAATTGCGGTTCATCATCCCTGAAATACCAGGTTTTTGATGCAGATACTAAAACAGCCATTGTTGGCGGAAACGTTGAAAAAATCGGATTACCAGATTCTTTCGTGACCCAAAAATATCCAGACGGTCACAAAGATAAAAAAGTGACCGAAATGAAAGACCACAAGGAAGCTTTAAGTGTTGTTATGCAAATGTTACGCGAAGCATCCATTGATATGAACGAAATCGGTGGTGTTGGTCATCGTGTTGTTATGGGTGGCGATAAATTTGCCTCTTCTGTGGAAGTGACTGATGAAGTTATTAAAACTTTGCGTGAATTGACGCCTTTGGCACCTTTGCACAACCCAAGTGGTATTTTGGGCATTATTACAGCACAACAATTATTGCCAAATGCAAAGCAAGTTGCTGTATTTGATACTGCGTTCCATCAAACAATGCAACCTGTGTCTTACCGTTATCCTGTGCCAAAAGAATGGTACACAGAATTGGGCGTTCGCAGATACGGTTTCCACGGAACATCTCATTTGTATGTTTCTAAACGTGCGGCCGCTATGTTGGGCAAGCCAGCCAGTGAATGCAATTTAATCACAGCACACATTGGTTCTGGTGCTTCTATCACAGCAATCAAAAACGGTGTTTCCGTAGATACATCTATGGGTATGACACCAACCGCAGGATTGATGATGGGAACACGTTGTGGTGATATTGACCCATCTATTCCATCTTATGTTGCGTCCCGCAAAGGTTTGCCAATTGAAATGATTCAAAATGAATTGAATAAAAAATCTGGTTTGATGGGCGTGACAACATGCTACAGCGATGGTCGCGATGTCAAAGAAAACCAAGAATGCAATGAAGACTGTAAATTAGCATTGGAAATGCAGGCACAAACAGTCAAAAAATTCATCGGTGCATATATGGCTGAATTGGGTCACGTTGATGCATTGGTGTTGACCGCTGGTGTTTGTGAAAACGACGATTATATGCGTGAAAAATTCTGTGAAGGCTTGGAAGAATTGGGTATTAAAATGGACAAAGAAACCAACAAAAACATCAGCCGTGATGTTCCAGAAGCAGTTTTAAGCACACCTGATTCACGCATTAAAATCTTTAAGATTGCAACAAATGAAGAATTAGTAATTGTTGAAGATACTTTGGCAATTATGAACGGCACATATAACGCCGACCATTTGAAAATGGATTATTCATTTGCAAAATAATGAATTGAAATAAAAAAACCACCCGATTGGGTGGTTTTTTAATTCCTTTTTACTCTCCACCCGCCGAACTTATATCCCGGCCGGACTGGTTCCGGTGGTAATGTTATTGATTGACCATAAACACAAGTATTCTGTGTCGTATTCGTTCCATCATCCCAATTTATCGTTATTGTGTTTGGTTCGTACACAGCACGTAATTTAGGTGTAAAATTGCTAGCACAAACATAATTTATTGTTGATTCTGGTATTAAGTCCAAAACTATTCCTTGGTACATATTAGGATCAAAATTGAAAGTGCCGCCATTACAAACATAACCCGACGGACATGGTTTACACATAAATGTGTTCGCTGGCAAAAACTCCCCTGGAGCACAAGTATAGGTATACGGTTCATAGATAGCTTTAAATGCCTTATAATCTACAGTATCATCACAGGTGATATCTGCCAAACAAGGTTTAATTAATATAATAATCAATAAAAAAATACACATGTTTTTCATATTTATTCTCCAACAATAGATCCTGCTGTAAATTCACCGGTGCCACCGTTATAAAAAAATTGTCTTGTCACATTATCATACATACACGGAACATTGTTATGATCAAGAGCCGGAACAAAATCACGAACCAAAACCCCTTCTTTGTATAGTTTGAAATAGTATATCTTCATTTTAAGACCAACAGCCGTATTATCATTCGCAGCAGCACTATTTACAACTGCAAATAAATAGATTGATTTTGTATTTGAAGCTTCACTAGTAGTACTAAACACACGAGTATTATTTATTGTCACAAACGAATCTCGTTGATACATTTGCATTTCAACAAAAGTATCTGTATTTGTTTTTATTGTTGGAGAGAAAGAATAAGATCTTCCCATCAGATAACCACTATTATATTGTAATAGCTGCTCTCCACCACCAGAATTAGCTCCAAATAAATATTTTGGTAAAACAGTCCAGTTTGCTTTAAAAATAACTTTTGTATTTCCACCAAATCTGTATCCTGTATCAATATATTGCGCACCATCTGATTCTATATACTCAACAGGAATATATGTTGTTTCCCATCCTGTAAAATGGTAGCCATATTTTTCCGGTGGTGTTGGCGGTGTCACACTAGAACCATTTTCACAAATAGATGTATGATAGACTTGATCTCCAACATACCATTTTATAGTTTGTGCGGTTGCAACAGTACATATAGATAAAACACTAAATATCAGTAATATCTTTTTCATAATTTTCCCCTTTGCCAAAAAATAAAACCGCCAATGAAAACGGGCGGTCGGGTATTTTCAACTCATAAAGCAAATGAGCGGGCGTCTTCGGATAAACCTGTTTTATAACAACCCATACCCAACCATAAGGTCAGGCATTCCAGATGTGCCATCTGGTATATTTGGATTACGATGCAATTCACACCGTGCTTTATGGGCTTGAAAGACCCGAACCCAATTCCCATTGGATTCATTTTTAATTCTAACAAAAGTTTTATACTTTGTGAATTGAAAAATAATTGTCTTTGTTTTTTGTTGGCACAAACTTAAAAAATTTGCTAAATTTATAATATGGACAAAGAAATCTTTGATTTTTTTAATACTGATTTACAATTTATACATGGCGTTGGACCTGTTTTGGCGTCTAAGTTTAACGAAGTTTTGGGCGGTCGTCGCGTTCTTGATTTCTTGTTGCATATTCCGTCGTATGTTCGTCCGCGCGAAATTCTGGATTCAGTCGTAAATGCCCAGGTTGGCGATACCATCACGATTTCATTGCAAATAAAATCTGTTAAAAAAGGTGGCTTTTTCAAAGGACGTCGCACACCTACGCAAATAGTATGTGCTGATAAATTTGCAGCACCTGTGACTATTCAATTTTTCAATACGAAATTCCTTGATTACTGGACTGAAAAATTGCCGGTTGGCCAATGGCGAATTGTCAGTGGTAAACTGGATTACAACAATCGTGGTGGCGCAATTATCAATCATCCAGACTTTATCGAAGTTCCTGAAAACGCGTATAAGATTCCCCAGCACCAGGCGATATATCCATCTGGCGAAGGGTTAAGTCAGAAAACTTTTTCCGCTGTTCGCGACCAGATTTTTAATATCATGCACGAACGCATTGCCGCGTATAAACTTAGCGAAAGGATGCTGGAATTCCTGGATGCATTAGAACATGTGCATTATCCAGAAACCAATGACGACCTGGCGCCTAATGGAACATTTATCGCGAAATTGGCATATTCTGAATTGTTTGCACATCAAAGCGCGATTGCAATAAATCGTCGTGCACGTTTGGAACATAAAAACACACGCCCTGTTCGTGTATCAAATAAAAACCTTATCGACAAGTTTTATGAAATATTGCCTTTTGATTTAACAGGCGCACAGCAGCGTACAATCGATGAGATTTTTGCAGATTTCAAACGCGATGTTCCGATGATGCGCCTGGTTCAAGGCGATGTTGGTTCTGGTAAAACCATGGTTGCGATGGCGGCGGCGGTAAAGATGGCCGAAAGTGGCGCGCAGACCGTTATATTGGCACCAACAGACACTCTGGCTCAGCAACATTTTGCAAAAATCAAACCTATGTGTGATAAATTGGGACTGGTCTGTGAAGTGTTAACCGGCCGCGATAAAGGTGTGGCGCGTCGCGAAAAATTGATATCACTTAAATCAGGACGTACTAAAATCGCAATTGGAACACACGCGTTATTCAGTGAAGATGTCGAATACCGCGATTTAGGTTTGGTTATAATCGATGAACAGCACCGATTTGGCGTTGACCAGCGCACCGCCATGCGCGCCAAAGGCAATAATCCTGATATGTTGGCATTGTCTGCGACCCCTATTCCGCGCACTTTGTCTATGACAGTTTATGGTGATATGGATATTTCGATTATAAATGAAAAACCGGCGGGCCGTATGCCTATCAAGACTTCGAAATTGCCGGTGGCACGTGTTAATGCTTTGATAGAACGCATTGCACCCCAGGTTGCAAATGGTGCAAAAATATTCTGGGTTTGCCCTTTGGTCGCAGAATCCGAGGTTTCAGATATGACCGCCGCCGAAGCACGATTTGAAGAATTGAAAAAATATTTCCCTGGCACCGGACTTTGCCATGGTCAAATGGACAAGAAACAACGCGATGCAGTTATGACTGAATTTGCAGACCCTGATTCAAAAATGCGCGTTTTGGTTTCGACCACTGTTATCGAAGTTGGCATTGATGTCCCGTCTGCAACTATTATGGTTATTGAAAACGCAGAAAGATTTGGTTTGGCCGCACTGCATCAATTACGCGGCCGCGTGGGACGTGGTTCTAAGCAATCATATTGTGTATTATTATACGGATTAAACACTTCGCCAGACGGTATAAAAAGGTTGGATGTATTATGCGAAACAGACGACGGCTTTGTTATCGCTGAACAAGATTTAATGATGCGCGGTGTTGGTGAATTACTGGGCACGCGTCAAAGCGGTTGGATACAATATCATTTTGTAAATTATCGTGAACACAGGGATTTATTCAAATTGGCACAAACTGCCGCCATGAATAATAATAGCGAAGACGAACAATGGGCGCGCACACTGCGTCAGATATTTGATTGTTCAACTGTTGCGGGGGCATAATGAAACGTATATTGACGATTTTGTTTTCTGTTTTTGTTGCGTTTGGTGCGAATGCCGCAACGCTTATCAACGATACAGAAATCGAAAAGCAGATTACAGAAATTATAAAACCAGTCGCGATTGCCGCCGATATTCCAGAAAGCAGATTGAAAATCTATATTGTCAACGATAATGATTTTAATGCCTTTGTCCGCGGGGGCGAAGACATTTTTGTTTATACAGGCCTTTTGAAACAAATTAAAAATCCGAACGCTTTACGTGCGGTTATTGCACACGAATTGGGGCATACCATCGGTGGTCATATGGTTCAAATGTCACAACGGATGCACGATGAAATGGTGCGAACTTTGATAATTCAGGCCCTTGGTGTTGGTTTAATGGTTGCAGGCGGCAATCCAACCGCAGGTGTTGGTGTTATGGCGGGGGCCAGTGGTATCGCCCAGCAATCTATGTTGTCTTTTTCCAGGGATGAAGAACGTATGGCAGACGATATGGCGGTCGATTTAATGGTAAAAGCCAACAAAGATCCAAATGGACTGATTACAGTTTTCGAACAAATGCGTGAAATGCATGGCGCAATAGAATCAAAATTGAACCCAAACCGTATCAATCACCCGCTGACAAACGAACGTATAAATAATACAAAAACAAAAATATCTAAACTGAAAAAAGTGCCGACAGCATCGGCGGACAAAACAGCAAACGAAAACGCGAATTATGAAATCTTGCGCGCTAAATTGATAGGTTATCTGGACAATGATAAATCAGTTATAACAAAATACCCTTATTCCAACAAAAGCGACGCGGCAATTTATGCGCGCGCAATTGCTAATATGCGGGGTGGCGATTTAAAGACGGCAAAAACTGGCACACAAACACTGATTAAACGACATCCTAACAATCCTTACTTTTACGAATTATTGGGCGATATAGAATACCAATTTGGCGCATACGACGACAGTGTTAATGCATACGAAAAATCTTTGCAATTATCGAAAAATGCGCCACAAATTGAAACTGCATTGGCATTGGTATTAAGCGAACGAAACAAGCCTGGCGATAAACAACGCGCAACAGAATTGTCTAAGCGTGTTATATTAACCGAACCATCACCATTGGCATATTGGATATTGGCACGTGTGACGGTTGATGGTGAATCAGATTGGGCAATGGCTGAATTTTACAATATGAACGGTGATAAAGCCAACGCACACAAATATGCGAAAAAGGCACAACAAAAATCAAAGAAAAATTCACCAGAATATATAAAATCTGGTGATATATTAAAGAAATAAAAAACGCTTGCAGACTTTGATAGTAATTTGATAGACTAAAAAACGTCAGGAAGAGTTTTCCTGATGGGGTTTAATCGCCCGTTGAGTATCCGTCTTGAAAAGACGTTAAAATCTCCAACTAAGATTGGTTGGGGGGCTGTGAATATATTGAATAAGCAGCACATTTTGATACGAAATGCGATTAACCTCCAACCGCCCTTTTTTAGAGCGGTTCTTTCGTTTAAGAAAAAAGTTGGAGGAAAAATATGAGACGAATCGCTTTCTTTATAACCACAATATTTATGTGTAGCGTGTCTTTTGCACAAACAGAAACATTAAATTGGTATATAGACGGTAATGTTTATACAACCACACAATGCGAAAGTGGTAATGATATATTATTACCAACCACCCCAACCAAACGTGGTTATACCTTTAAGGGCTGGGCACGTTATGTTCCGATTGAATACCTGGAATCGACAGGGACACAATATATTGATACTGGCACAACTGTTTCTACTGATTACACTTTTGTAATAAAAATGGCTTGGACTAGGATAGAAGAAGTTACAACATTTTTTGGTTCAAAAGAAAACCAAATATGGACAAATGGCAGATATCTAGGAGTAACTTATTATTCAAACAATAAAACATTTTATAGTAGAGCTCGGACTGAAACGGCCTTTGGTGTTGAACCAACTCTATTTTCGCCAATTGTCAATATAGTAAATAATATACTGTTTAAACCAAGTTCTTGTAAATTCGCGTTTAACAATGTTGAATATGTTTGTGGAGGAATCTCTCAAACAGCAGATGTTTTTACAACAGCCAATAATCTATATATTTTTGCAACAAACCAAGCAGGTACAGCAGCACAATTTGATTATGTACGCTTGTATAATTTCAGGATATATAACAGCAGTAATATCCTTGTCCGTGATTTTATCCCAGTTCTTGACGGCAACGGCACGCCGTGTATGTATGACAAAGTAGAACGTAAGTTCTATTACAACGCCGGCACTGGTCAATTCATCGCCGGTCCAGTTATTGGGGAATAATTTTGTATTCCCCCTTTGGAGGGGGTGCGGCGCAGCCGGGGGGAGGGTTTCAAGATAATTTATTATCTGGAATCTTAACCTCCCTCGCCCTGCGGGCCCTCTCCCCCCAAGGGGAGAATAAGGAGATATAGATATGAAAAAAATTTTATTATTATCTTTACTGTTTATTCAACCGGTATTCGCATATTATACCGAAACGATACCAAATCAATGTGGGGTTATTGGTAATGATTTATATGCGGTGTTTGAAATAAATAGTTATACGTGTCAATCTGGACAATTTCTACCTGCGGATACATTGGGATGTGTTCAATGTCCAAATGGATATACATGTAATGGCGGAACATTTAATTATAACCCAACAATATCACAGGGAATAAAATACAAAACACAATTTAATGAAAATATATCGAACGCGTGTTCGTCTAACTTTGGACATGAATTGTTTGCTATATTCGAACCAAATACAATAAAGATAAATTGGGACGATGGAACAAATACGGTGCAAAATACCTGCACATACGGTGGCGCAATAACATTACCACCAACACCGGTAAGGCCTGGGTATAAGTTTGGTGGTTGGCGGGTAAAGAAATAAAATTAAAAAACGCTTGCAAAATGTCAGGAATATTTTCATAATGCCTTTGTGTTTAAACACATCCGCCGTCGTCCTTTGGACTTTGGTGGACAAGAAAAGGAGATAAAATATGAAAAAAGCATTATTATTGTTCTTCGCCGTATTGACATTGGCTTCTTGCGGTGGTTATTACAAATCTGGAAACTGTGAATATGAATTCTTGTTCCACAAAGATATTTCTATTTCTAAATTGATTAACAGCTGCAAATAATCAATAAAAAAACAAATAAAAAAACCGCCCGTTTGGGCGGTTTCTTATTCTTTATCCAACCATCCGCTTTCGCTATCGCTGCAGCGAGATTAGTCAATTGAAAAAAATCAACCGACTAACTTTTTCCACAAAGATTGTTTCTTTGGTTGTTTTTTGATTGGTTTACGATGACGTGGCGCAGTGGTTGTCACACGTTTCGCATCCGTATGTTGTGCGTTTTTCTTTTTCGCATCACTGGATGGTTCGTGAGCATCCAAAACATCGTCTGTTTTTACGCTGTCTGCCATAACACGTTGAATCGAATATTGGTCAATATTCATCAAACTGTCATCGCCAACGATAACGATTTCTGTTTCAAATTCTTTTTCCATCGCCGCCAATTCAGCGCGCTTTTGATTCAACAGGTAAATTGCGACATCGCTTGGCACTGTCATAATGATTTTTTGTGCAGCCTTGGCCAACAATTTTTCCTGTAAATGACGGAACAAGATAATTGATGCAGTTTGAATAGATGGAACTACGCCCGCCCCCATACAGTGCGGACATACGACATACGAAGATTCAATAAATGAAGAACGCAATCTTTGACGTGATAACATCAAAACACCAAATGCGTTAATCTTTGCAACCTGTGTACGTGCGCGGTCATGTTTCATAACTTCGCGCATTTTTTGTTCCAATTTGCGGTTATTCTTTTCTTCTTCCATATCGATAAAGTCAATTGCAACAATACCTGCCAAATCACGCAAACGTAATTGCAAAGCGATTTCTTCGGCCGCTTCCAAGTTAGTGTTTAATGCGGTTTGTTCAATATCTTTTTCCTTAATCGCACGGGAAGAGTTAACGTCGATTGTCACCATTGCTTCTGTTTGATTGATAACAATAGAACCGCCAGATGGCAATGTGACGTATGGACCGTGCAATCCTTCCAATTGTTTTTCAACACCAGCCTTGGTCATTAAAGGAACTGCAGCATCTTTGTATTGAACCAATTGTTTACGAGGTGCCTTGCCATACATTTGTTGGAAATAAGCCTTGGCTTCATCAAATGCTTCTTGGCCTTGGACATACATAACATCGTCTTTGTCAGAAATAAAATCACGAACAACGCGACGAAGCAAAGAATCTTCGGTATGAATTGTGACAGGTGCCACAGATTCCAAAGTTGTTTTACGAATATCGTTCCAAAGCGATGTTAAATATTCATAATCTTTTGTAATATCATCCGCAGATGCATCTTGGGCCGCAGTTCTTAAAACAACAGTCATGCCCTTTGGTATTTTCAACGCATGCAATATTTCACGCAAACGCGCACGTTCTGCTTTGTCAGAAATTTTCTTTGACACACCATAACTGTTGCGCTTTCTGGAATTAGGCATCAAAACCGCAAAACGACCCGCCAAAGACAAATAAGTTGTCATTGATGCGCCCTTTTGTCCGCGTTCTTCCTTTACGCCCTGGACCAGCAAGATTTGCTTTGGTTTGATAACGTCTTGAATTTTGAATTCGTGGGCACGTTTCAACAATTCTTTGTTATCTTCACCAGCGCTGTGATCATCGTATTCTGCGATTTCGTCTTCTTCATCATTTGGATCGTCATCGTCATCAACGATATTAGCATGCGCCAATTCTAGTAATTTTTTCTTTTGTTCTGGGGTAACCTGGTAATAATCTGGATGAATTTCAGAAAATGGCAAGAAACCATTTTTACCAGTGCCATAGTCAACAAAAGCAGCCTGAAGTGATGGTTCAACACGAATAACCTTGGCCAGATAAATATTACCCTTTATCTGAGGTTTAGTCGTTGTTTCCACGTCAAAATCAGTCACACGATTTGTAGCACTGTCGACAACCACCACACGTGTTTCTTCTGGATGGACACCATCCACATATATCTTTTTTGACATTTAATAATCCTTTTGTGTTGGGTATGTATAAAACAGACGCAACCTGTTCCCATGGGGCAATCCCGCCCATGCCAAGGAAGCACGCAACGATAACAAAAAGCGCGACGCAAATTACAGTAAAAAGTGACAAAACTAACACCATTTTACCCCATTTTATACAACGTTTTTTATGATAACAGACACGCGTTCCAAAGGCAAGGTGTTTATTTTTGAATCTTTTGCTTTTTATGTGGTAATTGTATTTGGATGTGTGGCATTTTTTCCTTGGCCTCGTTCAGCCATCTTTTCATACGCGCACGCAACCAACGTTCATATATAAAGAACAAACCACCAACCCCTATCAATGGCAAAACATAATATATTATTCTGTACGCCAACAGGGCCCCAAAAACAGCAGCCTTGTCCGTACTTTCCGGCAAAGCCACCATAAATATAGATTCAAAAACACCGATACCACCCGGAACCTGGCTGAAAACGCCAGCAACGTTTGCTATCACATACAATCCGATAAACACACCAAACGGCATATCTATAAACGGACTGATACAGAAATAAAGAACCATACCCGCACAAAGCGCATCTGCGATACCCAAAATTGTTTGAACTATCGCTTCACCGATTGTTGGAATATGAATTTTTATTTCACCAATTCTTATGCTTTTCCCGCTAAGCATTGTTGCAATCGTATAATATGCCAATATCACAGACAAACATACTATGAACAAGCCGTTTACACCAAATGCAGCACCCGCAGAATTTGCGAACATATCATTTGGCACAAGAAAATATCCAATCACCGCAATCGCGGCATATCCAAGAAAGAAAGTAAATCCAGAAAACATTAACATTTTTACAATGTCAGAACCCGGCACGCGCCAACGCGTATATAAACGATACCTGATTGCGCCACCACTGACCACCGCATGGCCGGCATTATTAGATATCGCAAAACCCAACATCCCGGCCAACATCCATTTCCACCAGGATACTTTGCGCCCAACATAATCCAGTGCCAGATAATCATAAAGCGACAACGCAATATACCCGAACAAACATGCCACACATGCCAAAACCAAGTTTATAAATGGTATGTGCCAAAGTGCGCGCGCAATATCCATCAATGAATAATTACGCAATTGCCAATAAAGCATGCCCGCGGCCAATATAAAAAAGAAAATTCCGGCATAACTGATAAGTTTTTTAAAAAAACGTTTTGTTTTTACTGACATAAACTATCTCTTGCGAAAAAAAGCATAGCACCCATATAAATAAAAAGCAAATTGTTTATTTGACGGCCGCTTTTTGTTGCCATTCAGATTTCAATTTACCATATAAAACAGTACTGTGATGTGTTCCGTCATTCCAAGTATTTTCTTCGCGCAAACAGCCTTCATAAACATAGCCATTTTTTTCTGCGTGTTTTTGTGTTGCTATGTTCTCTTTATCTGTCCAAATTGTTAGTTTATGCAAATCGTATGTTTCAAAAGCCAATTTTTCTATTGTTGGCAACAACTTATCTATTATACCTTGCCCCCGGGCAGATTTTCTTAACCACCAACCAATTTCTGCAGTTTGACGACGTGTATAAATACACCCAAGACCGATTTCACCCAACAATTCGCCATTCTTAAATATGCCATACATTGCATATTTACAAAAACCTTTGTCTTTATACTTATTTTGATATTCGCTTAAAACTTCATCTACATCCTTGTAAAGCCCGTATTCCATCCAATATTTGAAACTTTCAGGATCTTCATGAAAGATATCAAATATTTGTTGGGCATATTCCAAAGTTGCCGGTATTTGTTTTAATACAAATTCTGCAACTTTTATTTCTGATGGTTTTATTGCATCTATATTCATAATGTATAACCTTTATTTCACGATTTCATGGAAAATTGTGGCTGGTAATGTACCGCCTGTAATCTTTGAAGACATTGGTTTGTTATCATCGCGACCAACCCAAACACCCATTACAAAATCTGGTGTAGTTCCAACAAACCAAGCATCCCTGTTATCATTACTGGTTCCTGTTTTTCCTCCAAAGACATTTGGTGTATATGCGCGTTTACCGGTTCCCTTGGTAACAACTTCATACAGCAATTCCTTCATATATTCAACCGTCTGAGGTTGCAAGATAGTCATTTCATCTGATGGATTACGCGAATATATTGTATGTCCGCCCGCATCTGTTATCTTGGTAATAGAATAAGGATGCACTGATTTTCCATCATTCCAAATCACAGAATAAATCGTTGTTAAATCTAATAAAGACATTTCCGAAGCACCCAAAACCGTAGAATATTCGCGTTTCAAATTATTTCCAACCCCCAAACGCGCCGCCATTTTCAAGACAGAATCTATACCATATTCCTTGGTCAGTTTTAATGGCACAGAATTTACACTTTTCGCAAACGCCGTTGCCAAAGTTATACCACCATAATATCTTTCATCATAATTCTTTGGGTTATAATCACCAATCGCAAATGGGGAATCATTTACATAAGATTCTGGCGTCATACCATTTTCCAGTGCAACCAGATATACAACTGGTTTGAACGCTGAACCCGGTTGACGCAAAGCCAAGACACGATTGAATTGGCTGACACTGTAATCATCACCACCAACCATAGAAATAATAGCACCATCGCGTTCTATTGCAACAATTGCACCCTGATATTCACCAATATTATCCGCCAAAGTTGTGGCAACTCGTTTCTGGATTTTACTATCTAGTGTAGTATAAACATACAAATCCTGATTTATTTCACCCATACGCGATTCAATTTCATCACGAACAAAATCTGTCCAATAGCGATATAAATTTTTATCCTGGGGAATTACAGACTGCTTTAATTCAGACGCTGCCTTTCGCGCAGTTTCCAAACTGATGTAATTTTGTCGCACCATTTCGGCCAACACAACCTTGGCACGTTTTATATTACGTTCAGGATTCTTTACAGGGCTGTAAGCACTTGGCGCTTTTAACATCGCGGCAATTTGTGCAGATTCTGCGACACTCATTTCGCGCGCACCATGTCCGAATAACGCGTTAGATGCCGCATCTATACCACGCATTCCGCCGACCAAAGAAATTCTGTTCATATACAAATCAAGAATTTGATTCTTGTCAAACCGGCTTTCCAGCCACATCGACAATATCAGTTCTTGAATTTTGCGTGACAATTTCTTTTCGCGCGACAAAAATATATTTTTAGCCGTCTGTTGTGTTATAGTAGAACCGCCGGCCGCAAAATGTCCACGAAACATATTCAAAAAGACCGCGCGCGCTGTTCCACGATAAGATATCGCCCCGTGTTCAAAGAATCTTTTGTCTTCGATTGCAACGATTGCCTGCCAGACATGTGGGGGTAAATTATTCACAGAAACCGCGGCACCCATTATTCGACCATCAGACCTTATTTCACGACCATTTCTGTCCAAAAAGACTATTGCCGGTTCGCGCGTTTCATGTAATACAGAATCAAGTGATGGCATTTGTAAAAATACAAACAAAACATACAATCCTGCAATCGCGACACAAATCAAAAATACATTAGCAATAAAACCAATCAATCGCGCCTTCCACGAACGCTTTTGTTCAGACTTTTTATCACGTGAATTTCTTATCACGACGCCCCCCTATTTTATCGCATTTTCAAAATCAGATTCATCCCATACGGTTATGCCTAACTTTTGCGCATCAGTCAACTTAGACCCCGCAGCAACCCCAGCAATAACAATGTCGGTTTTCGCAGAAACACTGCCACTGACCTTTGCACCATGCTGTTCCAATATTTCTTTGGCCGCGTCACGCGTGTATTTAGAAAGCGTTCCCGTCAAAACAACACGTTTACCGTTAAGTGCGGTGTTTTCAACGACTGTATTTTCAGGATTTTTAACATTTATATATTGCAACAGATTATCCAGCGCACGCATCGCATGTTCGTCCATAAAGAAAGAAACTATTTCATGCGCCATGATTTCGCCAATACCATCGATTTCCATCAATCGCGCTTCTGTTGCACCGCGCAAAGCGTCCAAAGACTTAAATTCACGCGCCAATAATTTCGCAGTCACTTCCCCAACATCTGGAATTCCTATCGCATAAATCAGACGATGTAAATCTACATTTCGCGCATTGTCTATAGAAGTTTTCAAATTAGACACAGACTTTTCACCAAACCCATCCATATCCTTTAATTCCGCGCTGTGATTTTCAATCAGCGTAAATATATCGGCCGCCTGCTTTATCCAGCCAAGATTAGTGAACAATTCAATTTGGCGCGCACCAATACCTTCTATATCAAAAGCATGACGCGATACAAAATGTTCCAGTTCGCCACGAATTTGCGCCGGACACGCCAAAGAATTTACACATCTGCGTGCGACCGCGCCGCTTTCTTGAACAACCGCGCCACCACATACCGGACAAACAGTTGGAAATGCGAAAGGAATCGAATTATCAAAAGTTTCTGCGACCGATACAATCTGTGGAATAACATCGCCGGCACGCTGAACAATGACTTTGTCGCCGATTTTCACACCCAGACGCGCGATTTCATCTGCATTATGTAAAGTGGCACGCGAAACAATAACGCCACCAATATTGATTGGTTCCAATTCCGCCACAGGCGTCAACACCCCGGTTCGTCCAACCTGGACAGTAATATCGTTTAATTTTGTAATACCACGCGCGGCCGGGAATTTATAAGCGATTTCCCAACGTGGACTGTTCGCACGCGAACCCATTTTTTCCTGAACCGCGATGGAATTCACTTTAATAACCAACCCATCGATATCGAAAGGTATTTCATCCCTGTGCAGCATAACATCATTATAAATATCTTGGACATCCGCAACACTTTGCGCACGATGTGCCCATTGACGCGTAGTCTTAAATCCCCACGATTCCAACCTTTCAAAATATTCAGATTGCGAATTCCAATCGCGCGCCGATAAATCACCATAGGTATAACCAAACGCACTAAGTTTTCGCGATGCAGTTATCGCAGGATTTAATTGACGCAAAGAACCCGCCGCCGCATTACGTGGATTCGCAAACTTTTTATCAGAAACCTCGTTCAGCGCGATAAAATCAGCGCGCGCCATATATACTTCACCACGAACTTCGATAACATCTGGATATGTGCCAGATAATTTCTTTGGAATATCAGGTATAGTCAGCAAATTCGCGGTAATATCTTCACCGGCAACGCCACTGCCACGGGTCAGTCCGCGGACAAAAATACCGTTTTCATAACGCGCCGCAAAAGACAGTCCATCAACCTTTAATTCAACGAACAAATCTTTGCTTTCCAGTTTATCGAACCAATCGCGAACCTCACTTTCATTAAAAACATCAGAAATTGAAAGCATCGGCACAGTGTGCGGATAAGATTTGAATTTTTCAGAAACAGCCGCCCCAACATGCGATGAAAAACCATTGACCGCCAATTCTGGGTATTCTGCTTCGATAGCCAACACGCGCGATTTCGCATCGTCATAGGTTGCATCATCAACAATAGGTTCATCATTTTGATGATAAGCGATATCCCACGCGTTTAATTTTTTCATTAAATCAGCGTGTTCTGCGCGAATAAAAAGGTCTGCTGTTTTTGCCATGCTTGCATTATAGAAAATCATAAAAAACAGTGCAAGATATAAATTCTCCCTCCATGGGGGAGTGCGGCGCAGCCGGAGGGGGGTATTCTGGTATATTTGAAAAAAGAAAGGCTGGCTTTAATGCCACCCTCCTCGCCTTGCAGGCCCTCCCCTCCACAGGAGGGGAATTAAAAAAGATTATCTTAAAAAGAACGTTATTGTTGAAACCACACGAACACGTTTATTTATAGACTGCTTTTCATTATCAGACCACGCGTCAACTTGATCACGGGAAGATATACTGAAAGTTCCCTGGTTCGCAGTTTTAATTTTACCCAATGTTGCACCGGCATCTTTTGCAAATTGTTCGCCGGCTGATGTAGCATTTTTGGTTGCCAATTCTATCATTTTGATTTTGATATTATTAAGGCCGTTAAATACATAAATAGGCCCCGCATAATCTTCTGTTACGGTTACGCCTTGACGCACTAATTCGCCCATTTTACGTGATACAGCATCAACCAAATTCACAGAATTTGAACGCACCATAACACCGGTTTCGATAACATATCTGTCGTTTTGTTCTTCGGCTTTGCGTTGTAATTCGGAATAACCAGCGAATTTATCACGCACCGTTATACGCATGTTTTGTAATTCGCTTTCTTCGAAACCATTATCAGTCAAAAATTTACGTGTTTTTGCGATATCATTATCAATATCAGATTGCACGCGTACCAAATCGCCCCCGACACGACTGAATTTAATATTCCAAACAGCAGTATCTGCAACCACATCCATTTCGGCCAATCCTTTGACTGTGACCGTGCGCGCCGCCAAAGAATTATACACACCATTACCAATAAAGAACCCGCCCAACGCGACACCAAACGCCATAATTGCAACCCACAGTGTTGGTAAATTTTTCAATTTTTCAGAAATTTTCATATTTTCCCCCTTGTTATCTTTCGCGTTATATATTAAAAACAACTGCTTAAAAAGTCAAGTTATAAAAACAAGATTATTTTTCACTTTACTTTGATTTTTAATATTTGTTAAAATCATTTTGTCGGCAAGTGTTTTGTTGATGGGGATTCGAAACCCCATAAGATAGCGTTCAGGTATATATTTATATTTGAATGTAAAATACTCCAATCAACAAAGAAGGGTTGGAGGGTCCAAAAATAATACCATTTGGTAAAATATTGGCGCAATTTCTATCTTAATTGTTTCGAACCTCCAACCGCCCTTGATTATAAGTGCGGTTCTGTTTTTTAACAACAGGAAGAAAAGGAAAGGAACAATGAAAAAAATATTTTTAACATCTGCAATATGTATGATTGTGGCAATGCCATCATACGCAGATATCGCCAGTGACGCGTCAAGTGCGACCTGTGACAGCACCACAATCGGCGCGACAGAAAACAATACGGATCTTGAAGCCCTTTGGACAGCGGCCCAATATACAGAACCAGCAGGACAGTATTTATTATTTTCAAATAATACAGTATCACAACACCAAACATGTCCAGCAGGATCATTTTGTCCAGGATTTACGAATCAGACTTTTGCGGATGCCAGTATGGGATTACAAACATGTCCAACCGGATATACTAATTCTGCGGCCGGCGCATCCAGTAATGAACAATGTTATCGCGCATGCAGTGGTAATGTGACAATAGCGCACGCAACCGGGGTGACCGGAAATGATTACTATGGTAATGGCACAGATACCTGTGCCCCAACCGGATGTGATGCAGGTTATCATGTGAAGGCAGCAGTGACGGCACCAGACCTTAATACAATAATTGGAACAACTGCCGGAACAGATTATGGATATTATGGTGCTGGGGGCGAAACTTATAACACAAATAAACATAATTTAACTAGTTATAGCGAATTTCTTGTAGATTATGGTGATAAAGGAAAAATACACGGATACGGTGATTGTGTAACCCTAATAAATAGCCCGACAGATCCATGGGCTGGTGAAGGCGGGACGTATGTATTGCAAACGGACAGTGCAAAGACAATATCATCTTTTGGTGATGAAAATTCTGAAGAATATTATTGCTATTGTCGGTTAGATAGCTACACACCAAAAAACGGCACTTCTGTTGCTTTATCTGCACCTTGGTTGATAACTGATGCAAACGACCAATCTTATCCTGGGTGCTACGAAGACTGTGCAGGAGCATGTGCTAACCTTATGAGACAAAATACATCTGGTTCACTTTCGTTCCGTACTGCGATGTTTAGTTCTGTCGAATCTGGTCCGGCGATGTGTGAGGCGAACACAATTACAATCGATTGGAACCCGGCGAATGGCGAAGCCCACACAACAAACCAGTGTACATACGGTGGTTCTGTGACATTACCAGCAACACCAACACGTCCAGGATACGTATTCGGTGGATGGAAAGTCGTCACAACAAATAACTAAAACGGTTCTCCCCCATGCTGGGGGAGAGGGCCCGCAGGGCGAGGGGGGTTGAAAAATCTGTTCCAACAGTTCGGATGAAGGTATACACCGGAATACCCCCCTCCTGCTACGCGAACTCCCCCATGGGGGGAGAACCCAGACCGCGCGTAAACAACGGTAATTCCCCTGCCCTTTGGATGGGGGGAATTAAGATTGAACTGACAATTTTTTCCCATAATATTGAAAATTGTTTCTTGCAAAAATTTTGTGTATTTTGTACATTACGCACAGAAAGGAGTTAAAAATGAAATGGACAATCTTATTAGCATTTATCGTAATTTTCGGGATTTTTGGATATTTTATTTTCCAATGTAATAAATGGGATAATGTGTTCCCAAAGAACCCTGATGTTATCACTCAAAAGGTACACTTTCATAATCGTTATGGAATAAAACTTACTGGCGATTTATATATTCCAAAAAACAAATCCGCCGGGAAAATGCCTGCAATCGCAGTATCTGGTCCATTTGGTGCGGTCAAAGAACAATCGTCGGGCCTATATGCCCAAGAAATGGCATCACGTGGTTTTATCACGTTGGCATTTGACCCATCTTTCACTGGCGAAAGTGGCGGTAATGTTCGTTATGTTGCATCCCCTGATATAAACACCGAAGATTTTTCTGCGGCCGTTGATTACCTGAGCACACGCAAAGATGTAGATGCAGAAAAAATCGGTATAATTGGTATTTGTGGTTGGGGCGGTATGGCAATAAATGCGGCCGCTATGGATACTCGTATCAAAGCAACAGTTGCATCAACCATGTATGATATGACACGTATTTCTGCAAATGGATATTATGATGCTGATGACAATGCTGATGCCCGTTTTGCGACTAAAAAGGCGTTAAACGAACAGCGCACAATCGATTATAAAAATGGTAAATACGATTTGGCCGGCGGTGTTGTTGACCCATTACCAGAAGATGCGCCACAATTTGTAAAAGATTATTATGCTTATTACAAAACACCACGTGGATATCATAAGCGTTCATTAAATTCTAATGGTGGCTGGAACAAAACAAGTTCTTTATCATTTATTAATATGCCAATTTTACAACGCGCTGATGAAATACGCACACCTGTATTATTGGTACATGGCGAAAAAGCACACAGCCGTTATTTCAGCGAAGGTGCCTTTGAAAAACTGAAGGGCGATAATAAAGAATTGATGATTATCCCAGGTGCAAACCATGTTGATTTATACGACAATATGGAAAAAATACCATTTAACAAATTGGAACAATTCTTTAAAACAAATTTGAAATAATGAAAAATGAAATCATAAAATCTATAAATAAAAAATATAACGTTTCCCCAGAATATCTGTGGAAACGTTATCCAACATATTGCATATTCAGACACAAAAACAATAATAAATGGTTCGCCCTTGTTGGTACTGTGCCACGCAGTATTTTGAAACTGACCGGCGATGGGAATATTGATATTATAAACCTTAAAACAGATGATGCAGATTTTTTTCATGGCGTCAAAGGTATTTTGCCGGCATATCATATGAACAAAAATCATTGGATAACTATATTGCTGGATGGCACATTACCGATGAAAAACATTCAAAATTTGATAGAAAACTCATACGAATTAACGAAATAAAAAAATGGGCCTTTCGGTCCATTTTTTAATTTAATGGGGCGGGTGACCAGATTCGAACTGGCGACATTCGGTACCACAAACCGACGCTCTAACCAACTGAGCTACACCCGCCATAACTTTTTAATTTAAGTCCGCCTTCGCCAAGGCTTCGGTGGACACTCGATTTTCTTAATTGTGCGTTCCGCGCGCAATAACGAAAATCGGTGGTGGAGCTGATCAGACTCGAACTGACGACCCCTTGCATGCCATGCAAGTGCTCTACCAACTGAGCTACAACCCCATGCGGAAACTTATTCTATATTTCTTCTTGCCAAAAGTCAAATCATTTTGCTAACCTTTTATAAAAGAATAATTTAAGGAGTAAATATTATGGATTATTCAGCACTTAAAACCGAAGTAGAACAAAAAACAGCCCAAACACTGGAAGTATTACAAAACGAATACGCAGGATTGCGCACAGGCCGCGCTTCTATCCACTTATTGGACGGTGTCAAGGTTCCTGTATATGGCTCTGAAATGCCATTGAATCAGGTCGCAACAGTATCAACACCAGATACACAGACTTTATCTGTGACGGTTTGGGATGTGTCAAATGCACCGGCCGTGGAAAAAGCGATTCGTGATTCTGGTTTGGGATTGAATCCTATGACTGCGGGTGGCGTTATCCGTTTGAATTTGCCACCACTTACCGAAGAACGCCGTCGTGAATTGACCAAGGTTGCCGGCAAATACGCTGAAGAAGCAAAAATTTCTATGCGCAACATTCGCCAAGATGCGATGTCTAAAATCAAACGCGCGGTCACAGATAAAGAAATTTCCGAAGACGATCAACGCAAATACGAAGAAGATATTCAAAAAGTTTTTGATGCACGCGGAAATGAAGTCGACGCAATGGCTAAACAAAAAGAAACTGATATTATGTCTGTCTAAGTAAAAGGAAACATAATGTTTAATATTTTCAAGAAAAAAGCCGTTAAATCTGACGCGCCTGTTAAAATTCCACAACACATCGCATTTATTTGCGATGGTAATCGTCGTTGGGCTGAAATGCGGGGATTACCACCTTTGATGGGACACCAAGCAGGTATTTCCAACTTTGAAAACTTGGTTGATTGGTTTATGGCACGCGGTGTTTCAACGATTACTTTCTATATCTTTTCAACAGAAAACTGGAATCGCAGTAAAGAAGAAGTCGATTTTTTAATGAATCTTTTTTACACAGAACTGAACAAAAATATGAAACACGCGATTGAAAAAAATCTGCGCTATCGTGTTGTTGGTTCGCGTGAAAAATTGCCTAAGAAATTGGCTAAATTGTGCGATAAATTGGAAGAAGTTTCTGCTGAAAACACCGGCGGAACTGTTGTATTTGCACTGAATTACGGCGGACAAGACGAAATTATTCGCGCAGTAAATGCCGCAATTGAAAATGGCGAAACGGTTGATAAAGACTCTTTTGAAACATTTATGGATACTGGCGATTTATTACCAGTAGATTTGATGGTTCGAACCAGTAATGAAAATCGCATTTCTAATTTCTTGCTTTGGAAATTGGCCTATGCAGAATTGCTTTTCATCCCAGAACATTGGCCTGATTTAGTTAAATCTGAAAAATTATGGCAACATGTTTTGGAAGAATACTCTAAACGCGATCGTCGTTTTGGCGGTGGTAAAAAGAAAAATTATTCGGGGAAAAAATAAAATGAAATTATCTGAATTATCTAATACAACCTTGCGCGTTATATCAGCATCTGCAATGTTGGCAGTGTTGGGTGTGATTATTGCTTTGGAATATTATTTTCCACAAATTCACGCTGTGCGTTGGTTGGGTGTTTTAGTTGTAATTGGTGCAATGTATGAAACTTTGAAAAACTTCAAAAGCGCAGACAGCGACACTTTCAACAAACACTCTTTTTATTTCATCGCTTTTTTTGCTTGGTTGATTTTGATGTTGGTTTCTGTATATTTTGTCGGCGCACGCCCTTGGATTATGCTGTGGTTGCTGATGATTATTGTCGGCGCTGATGTTGGCGGATGGTTGTTCGGCAAAATTTTTGGTGGCGATAAAATGTGGGAAAGAATATCAGGACACAAAACTTGGGCTGGCCAAATCGGCGGTATTTTATGCGGGACCGTTATGTCGATATTATTCTTTATGTATATCAAACCGTTTGGTAATGATATCGTTTTCGCAATATTGATGGGTATCAGTATGTCTTTGTTATCTCAATATGGCGATTTAACCGCCAGTTATATCAAAAGATGTTTGGGTATCAAAGATTTTGGAAATTTAATACCTGGACATGGTGGAATATTGGACAGATTTGACGGATGGATTTACATCTTGCCTTTGATTTGGTTATTCATAGCATAAAGGGGGCGCTGGTATGCATACCATTTTAACGATTGTTGCATTATTGATTGTATTAGGCGTTGTAGTATTTGTTCACGAAGCCGGCCATTTTATGGCTGCACGTTGGGCTGGTGTTCGCGTTGATGCGTTTTCAATTGGTTTTGGCCCTGCCCTGATAAAATGGAAAGACAAACATAACACAGTTTGGAAATTGTGCTGTTTGCCTTTGGGTGGTTATGTTTCTATTTACGGCCAAGAAGATATGTTCGACCGCAAAAAATATAACGAATTGCCAAAGGCTAAAAAAGTTGGACATTATCTGTCTGTGCCTGCGTGGAAACAGTTCATAATTATTGCCGCGGGCGTATTTATGAATTTTATGTTAGCTTGGTTTATTTATTCCGCAGACTTTATGTTCCGCCCAAGAAATATACAATTACCTGTCGTGGGTCAGGTTGTCCGCGACAGCGTTGCTTTCAAGGCCGGCATTAAACCAGGTGATATTATTATGAAAATTGATGGTGCCAATATTGAAAATTGGGGTGAATTGATTATCGCAAAAGAATTGGCTGATAAACACAATGCTAATGTTTTAATTGCCCGCAAAGATAAGTTGGTAAAAGCAACCCTGGCACCGGCGGAACGTTGGGGGCTTATCGCGGACGGCAGCAAGACTATGTTTCGCAAGAAAGGATTCTTTGGTTCGCTTTATTCGGGTTTGCGCGAAACATATCATCAATCAAAAACTTTGTTGGTAGTATTGAAACAAATCGTGACTGGGGAACGTTCATCTAAACAACTTGGGTCATTTATTACTATCGCCCAGGTTTCAGCCCACGCATTGGAAACAGGATTTTTTGTATTCCTTTCCATAATCGCCTTGATTTCTGTAAATTTGGCCGTCGTTAATTTATTACCATTACCTGTATTGGACGGTGGCTATTTACTGATTTTGATAATAGAAGCCATCACCCGCAGAAAACTGGGTGGGAAAGCAATGGAATACACTATTGTATGCGGATGGATTTTAATCCTGTTGTTGTTTGCATTTACAATGTGGAACGATATAGCACGCGTGTTTGGATTGAATTAAAAGAGAAACAAATGACAAATAAAGTTCATCAATTAAACTTTCATGCAATTGTGCCGTCAATAGAAATGATAAATGCACGTCAATTTGCCAAGGATACAGATACAACTGTTGTGGCGGGTATTGGTTGTATATGTATGATTATCGATAAAAACACAGATGTATTACAACACGCGAAACAAGAATATGACGACAAAGTAAAGTTTTTAACAGAAATTACAGCAATAAAACAAGCGAGGCATAAATGAGTACTTCTAACTATATTTATAAACCAACACCTGGAACAAATATCAGAATCGCGGTTGAAAATGCTATCAAAATGGCACGTGCGACAGGTAAAGATATATTCATTGAAATGAATGAAGCACGCTTTTGCGTCAATGCTGATACAAAACTTCAAGATGCGATTGATTCATATTTGGAAGTAAAAAGAAAAATGTTTGAAACCCAACAACAATTAAAACAAAAAAAGAGATAACAAATGCAAACTATGAATTTTGTTGCAGGTTTGACAGTAGAACAGGCTTTGATAAGGGCGCGCAACCTTGCCACAACATCAAATCAACCTGTGCTTGCAGATATAAATGACATAAAGATAGAAGTAAACAGAAACACCGATATTTAACAAGCGCTTGCAGAATATCACCAAAAATTAGACAAATTACATTCAGAACAAATGAGAAAAATACAAAGATGAAAATTAAAACATTAAACTTTTTATCAATAATTGCGTTTGTTGGAACTGCGGATGCGGCAGTTATTTCACGCATAGATGTCAGTGGTAATCAACGTATGGACGCAGAATCTGTTCGTATTTTGGCTAATGTAAAAACAGGCGATAATATAGGTTCTGAACGTGTGAACAATATTGCCAAAGGTCTGCAATCCAGTGGTTATTTTGAAAAAGTTGATGTAAAATTAAACGGCGATGTTTTAAAAATTACCGTAGTAGAATCGCCTGTTGTAAATATGGTGACTGTCGAAGGAAATGATGAAATCGACACAGATGATTTGAAAAAAGAAATTAAAACCAAAGAACGTTCTTCTTATGATAAATCTTTGATTGGTGGCGATGTGCAAAGACTTTTGACTCTTTATCAACGCAAAGGTTTTTTTGGAACAAAAATCAATCCAAAGAAAATTGATTTAGATAACAATCGCGTAAATGTTGTTTTTGAAATCAAAGAAGGCCATCCAACTTATATTCGTCGCATAGATTTTGAAAACAATAAAAAATTCCGTTCTGGTGTATTACGTAAAGAGATGCTTTCACGCGAACATGCCTGGTGGCGTTTTATGACTCAATTTGATGTGTATGACGAAGACCGTATTCAATACGACCAACAATTATTGCATCAATTTTATATGCGCAACGGATTCCTTGATTTCCGTATTACTGATGTAAAGGGCGAATTTACCGAAGACCGCGAATATTATTCTGTGAAATATACTGTTGACGAAGGTAATCAATATAAAATCGCCGATGTCACAATAGATAACCCTTTCCCAGATGTCCCAACAAAAGAATTGTATAAAGAATTAACAATATCAAAAAATGATGTTTATAACATTGATGAAATTGATGCAACCATAAATGCACTGCGCGGCAAGGTTGCAGACCATGGATACGCTTTCATAAGTGTGGAACCTGTTCCAACAAAACATGATGATACTCGCACTGTCGACATAAATTTCAAAATACAAAAAACAAATCGTATATATATAAACAATATAAATTTACTTGGCAATGTTCGTACTTTTGACAGTGTTATCGAACACCATCTGCCTATGCGCGAAGGCGATCCTTTTTCATTACAAACCATTGAAACCGGCCGTCAGAATTTGATGCATACTCGTTATTTCAAAGATGTACAAATGATTCCGACAAGGTTGGCCGATGCTAATATGATGAATTTAGACGTCAAGGTCGAAGAACAACCAACCGGCGAATTATCTGGTGGCGTCGGGTTTTCAACAATCAATGGCTGGATGATTGATGCCGGTATTACCGAAAATAACTTTATGGGACGCGGGCAAATTGTTCAATTAAAGGGTTCTATTGCAGAATATCAACGTCAGGCCATGTTCAGTTTCACAGAACCATTCCTTTTTAATCGTGAATTATCTGGTGGTTTTGATGTTTCTTATACTCAATATCAATATTCCAAATTGGGTGGATATGGATATGATCGTGATTCTTTCATGGTTTCTGGCAGATTGGGGTGGCGTTTAACAGACCACTGGACACAAACAATGCGTTTGTCTGCTACGTTTGACCAAAACTATGATTTGAATATGGGCGGATGGCAGAAAGCAAACCTTTATACGCTTGGGACAAATTTGCGTTATTATAATTTGAATACAAACTTCCAACAAAATACACATACTGGTATTGTTGGTAATGTTGGTGCCGCATATACAGGATTTGGCAGCACAAATACATTTATGCGATATAATGCTGATATTACCGCATTGCTTAAATTCTTTGATGACAGATGGCAATTCCGCACAGGATGGGAATTTGGATATTTACAATCTTTGGAAAGTGATGATTATATTCCACGTGTTTATCGTTATTTCTTGGGCGGCGAATCTTTGCGTGGTTTTGATGTTGCTGGTGTAGGTTCACGAAATTGGTTCTATCGTACATATTCTTTGGGTGGACTTTGGAAACTTAATGGTTCAACCCAGGTGAATTTCCCTATCTTTATCCCAGACGAATATCAAATCAAAGGATTTGTATTTGCAGATTATGGTGTTTTGGGCCGTCCACCAAAGCAAGAATACGTATATACTAATGTGTTTGGTATAACAAAAGATAATTTGATAGATCAAGATTGGCGCACATCTGTTGGGTTCGGTATTTATTGGAATACACCAATGGGACCAATGAATTTCTCTTGGGGTTGGCCATTACATCTTAACGAATATGATGATGAACGTCGCTTTTTGTTATCGTTTGCAACGCAATTCTGATATCGTTTTGACTTGACGTGGGGGATAGATTTTTCTTATACTTTTAGAAAAGAAAGGAGAAAGCATGAAAAAATTTCTGGCAATATTAGTATTAGTAGTTGTTGGATTTTCTATGGCTGGATGTGGTCAAATTTATGACGCAGAACCGGTCAGCATTGGATATGACAACAACGAATTGAAATTAAGTCCATGCGCTTGCATATTGGTATATCGCGCTTAAAAAATTTTATTCCAAGGGGGGGAGATAATTGGATTATCCAAATGATTTTGATATAAAATCATTTCCTGCGGGCAAAACTATCGCATTTTCCCGCAGTGTTTCTGTTTGGATTTCTATTGTTTTCTTTTTGATTGTGGCGATGTGTGGATTTATGTTGTTAGGTTTGCACTTTAAAACCAATTATCCATTTTTGATATCTATTGACCCTTTCACAGAAGAATGGAGTGTTATTACATACCCAGGCAAGAATCAAAAAGAATCTGTACATCAATACCAAATCGTCCAGGAAAAATTGGTTCGTGATTTTGTCACAGATTGGTTTACTATCTCAAACGATGCGCAAAGGAATAATGCACGCTGGGAAAAGTGCGATATCGAACAATGCGCAGAAAGCGACCAATTTAATCCAGATAATATAAAATGCGCATTATTTTGTCGTTCTGATTCTGCGGTGTTTGAAGAATTCAGTGAAAATGTATTACCTGAATATACTGCTTATGCAAATGCGAACGGCAAATGGACGGTTGGACGTATGTTGATTACCCCAACAATGGTTAATCAAACATCTGGCACATGGCAGGTTGTGGCAACCATATACACCAATATGAACACTGCATTTAATGTACTGACATTCATTACAATTGAACAAGACCAGGATACATACCCTGCAACATTAGGATATTACATAAAAAGTTTTAATTCATACAGAATAACAAATGAATAAGATAAAGTCTTTTTTAATGGGTTTCGTTTTATTGGTAATAACATTTATTATCATTGTTTTGGTTGCGTTGCTTTATCGCGCCAATGAAAGATCATCAATAAAATCTTACATTTTTCAAACCAATAATTTTGCCAGCCAACGTGTCGGCGAATTACAAGATATAAATGATATATCTGCCGAAGATTTGCGCAATAAACTGATAAAAAAATATGTATCTGAATATTTCAAGGTTATACCTGGCGAAACAAGCATTGAAAACAGACCTGTTTTGCGTCAAATGTCCAGTTCAACTGCATACAAACAATGGCAAAATGGCGAAGCAAAAAATATCGCACAAATGTCTGCACAAAATATGTTCCGTATGGTTCGTGTTCACGACAATGGAATTGCAACACTGAACAGACCATCAGATTACAGTTATAATGATACTGTTTACAAGAAAGTATATTACTCTGTACGTTATTATACAGAAACGTGGAAAGAACCAAACAAAATGGGAACGGAACCAACATTGGAACAGGGAACCCTTTATATCGAAGCAATTTTCCAAACTGGCATAAGGGAAAATATAGATATTCAAAAACATTTACAACAAGGAAAAAATCCGGTAGAATTGTTTAGATTTGAAGTGACTAATATCGGTAACAAGGAAATATAATGACAAAGAAAATATTCTTTTTATTATCTTTATTCGGATTGCTGTTTACATCAAACGTATCCTTGGCGGATGATTTTGACGATTTATCTTTTGATGCTTTTGCAATTGTTGATGATACAGACAGCGATATGACAATGGAAGATGTTTCATTAAATCCTGGTACGGGTGCTGTCAATGTAAAACAATTTGATATCGCGGGTGTTATGTTGGGAATGAATTATGACGAAGTAAATAATTTATTCTTTAACGGTTCAGGACTTTATGCCCCACGCCAAAAGGACAGCGTTATTTACACCATAAATAAAGAGTGGAAATATAACCTTGATTATGAATGCCGCCAAAATAATATATTCGTTCCAGATCAATTGGAAAAGTGTATAAATTCTTTGGCAAAAAATCGTGGGCTGTTATATGTATCAGAAATCCATTTGGAACGCGCTTTTACTGGCGAAACAGTTGATATTTATTTTACCAGCAACGCAACAGATAATGTGGTATGGAAAATTGTTTATAATAATGATGTGAATAAATTAGATGGAGAAAGTGAAAAATTTGAAAATCAACGTGAAAAGAAAATACTCGCTTTCTGGCAAGGGATTGTTGATAAATATGGGACACCTAATTCTGGCGAAGACAAATGGATATCATCTGAAAACGCTTATGATCCAATGATGCAGGCTTTTTATGGTCAACTGGTTTTGATTGATAATGGGTTAAATGCGACAGATTCTTCGGAAAACATCCAGAAAGCACGTGAAAATTTCCAGGCAAAACCGTATGCTTTTTAATAAAACATCTTATACAACCGGTTTATATTCTGAATTTTTAGCACGTATGTATTTACGACTGCACGGGTATCGTATTTTGAAAAGCAGATATATCACTGGAAAAAACACTAATCGGGCAGAAATAGATGTTATCGCACAACATAAAAAAACTATCGTTTTCATAGAAGTAAAATGCAGAAAAAGTATTTCTGCGGCATGGGAGGCCATAACCCCGATACAATCGGCGCGCCTGCGTCGTGCCGCAGAAACTTATTTAATAAACAAGCGATGGAAAGGCGATGCACGTTTTGATGTAATTGTTGTTTGCGGACATAAAATATATTGGGCAAAAAATGCTATCTAGTTTTTAATAACCGCGCTTTTAATCAAAGTGACATCTTCCTTGATTCCATCTATTTTTAATTGTAATTGCCCTATTCCTGATTCCAATATTGTCGTTCGATTTTCCAGCGATGTTATTCTTTGTTCCATACGTTCTATTTCTGACAAAGAAGAATCTTGACGGGCAACCCAATATATCATACCCGCGATAAAGACAATTAAAAACCAACTGTCGCGCAGAGTATCTAATAAATTAAATATGTTTTGTTGTTTTGTCATAATATTTCAATAATTTACCACAATATTTATTATGTTGGATTATTCCCCCTTTTAATAAGATTTTCTATTTGATGAACAAAAGCAATCTGTGCAGCCCACCAACGCAATTCATCATCAGACGCATTTTGTCCCATAACTCTTTCTTTGGTAATACTGCGTAAATGATTAAGGACTTGTTTCCCAGATGGCGTATTAAAAATACGCGCATAATGTTTTTCAATTTCGTTCATCAGTTTATCCTTTATATAGACATTTCTTCGCGTGCCATTTGTGCGATTGGTGCAATATATTTTAATTCTGCATCGCTGTGCAGCGATATTTTATCTATCAATCCACGACGCGATAATATTTGCAATCCACGTTCACACAAAGGTTTAATAAATTCATGCAATAAACGACCATATGTTGCACCCAAAATTCGAACCATATCAGAATTACGTGCTAATATTTCAGTTGCCGTCATTTCTTTGTCCGACAACAAGCCTAATCTGTCTGCCAACATTGTATGACGAATACGATCACGCAAATCACGCAATACAATTTGAGATACATCAAAATCAGAACCACTGCGCAAAGGTGTTAAACCAGAACTGCCAACAGCCTTTGGAATAATTGCCCCCGGTGTCAGATTGATATTTGATAAATTGATAACACCATCATCATCGGCCTGCCATATACCACTGACCGCGATAGTCGCATTTTTTAATACCAGTTCAACAACTTTATTTGCAGTTTTAATATCAGGCAATGCACGCAATACAGGGCCACGTCCGTATAATTCACCACTGACCAAAGACCAACGGAATATGATATAAGGATTTGTTTCAAAAGTTCCACGTGCAACAATATTATTTTCGAAATCGCCACCTACATCAACCCAGGCCGTAAAGTCTTTACCTACCAATGCTTGCACCAATCTTATCGGGGTTTGCGGATTATTTTTTATTGTGTCGCGCATATTTGCAGGAAATGTAAATTGTGGATATTTTTCCATCAAATCACATGCTGGTATAGATGTAGTATGAAATACCATACCTGGCAATATTGCAATATCTTTCATTGGAATCGCAGTGAAGGAAAATGCAGAATCTGAACCAATTGGATTTTCAGCCATAAATAAACACGCTGTTCCTAAAACAACCAAGTCAATATAGCATTGATGAACAGTTGTGTAAAAATTAGAATCGTTCAAATGCGCACGCAACATCAAAGTTGCAGTTTCTGCATCCGGCGACAAATCACTTTCACGAACTAAATTTATCCACAAAGATTCAGGTGGCGTCAACAAAGAATACATTGATGCCGCCAAATTATCGACTGCATCTGCGGCGGTTGCATCAAACAAAGTTGCCGCTTCTGTGTCGTCGCTTGGGATGGTATAACGCATTGCGTTTTTCCAACGCGGCAACCATACCTCCCTTTCATCCAGCGCACGTTTATATAATTGCATAAGGTTTTTTGTCATTTGTTATTCCTTTTGTTTGGTTATATTTGAAATTCTGTATTGGCACGAATTGGTCTGGTTGTTTTACCAAATGCCCTTACGGGTGTTGGCATCAAAGATATCGCCCCCGCAACCGCATCCAATCCGTCATCGTGTTCTTTGGAACCTATTGGCGTAAAAGCCAACATTTCTGACAACAACATTGTTTGTTTAATCTTTTCATGAATAAACAAATGCCCTGTCGACAGCAAAGGCTCTAAAGTATTCAAAATTCTTGTTTCTTTTTTTATGTGGTTTGAAATTTGCGCAATATTTAAATTTATTTGATGTTTTATTGCTTTATCTCGCATAATTTCAGGTAATGCATTACCTATTCCATTTGTTTCAATACCTATTCTGGTTAAGTGATGCTTTGCCATAAAATCAAGGACTGCATCACATTGGTTGCTTAACGGGTGAATATCATCATCGTCAACAAGCATATATAAAACATCGTGGACAAAAACATTTCTGTTTTTATCATCACGATAAATCAGCGCACAAACACTGCCGTCCCTGTTTTGACGCCCACTTGATGGATCCCAATAAAACGCGACGCCTGTGATATTGTTATCCCCGATTCGTGCGGTTTGGGCATCAAATTCATCAGAATAAAAATGCACAGCCCCCGGATCCAGTTGCGCACGTTCTTCGGACACATATTCCAACATCATTTGCGCAGAAAAATGTCGTGGCCCCACAATGTCTTTCAATTCATATATTTTTTCAACAGGGAACATCTCTGGCCAGGCCGGATTTCCGGCACTATCTATGATAGGTATCTTTAATTGTTTATACCCCCTTAAAAAAGGTATTGAATTCTGAAAATTTTCGTTTAATCTAATGGACATGGACTTTACTCCGAAAACTTTACCTACTAATTTGGAAGCCGAACAGGCAGTCTTGGCCGCGGTGTTGATGAATAACCGTGCATTGGAATCTGTGTCTGACTTTTTATTGCCAGAACATTTTTCACATCCTGCGCATCAAGAAATTTACAGATTAGCAATGCGTCAATTTGCTGTCGGCGTTCCATTTGATATAATCACCGCGAAAACATACCTTGAACAACAAGGAACACTGGAAAGTGTTGGTGGTGTTGAATATTTATCTAAATTGGCATCTGCGGGTTCGACTGTTGTTAATGTTGAACATTATGGCCGTATAGTTTTTGATAATGCACGTCGTCGTGATTTAATTCAGTTGGGACAAAGCATTATCGATGATGCTTATACCGAAGATTTAGATAAATCTGTTAATACCCAGATTGAATCTGCGGAACAAAAACTGTTTAATTTGGCATCAACGGGTCAAAGTGAACACAATGTAGTGTCTTTGGCCGACGCATTAAAAAGCGCATTACAAGAGGCCGAAATCGCTTACAAAGCAGATGGTAAATTGTCTGGTCTGACAACAGGCCTGGATGATTTAGATAAATCTATCAGTGGTCTGCATCATTCTGATTTGATTATTATTGCGGGACGTCCTGGTATGGGTAAAACAACATTGGCGATGAATATTGCGTTTAATGCGGCCAATGCTATATTAAACGGACGTGCAAACACTCAATACAAAGGCGCGGTTGCATTTTTCAGTCTTGAAATGTCTTTTTCACAATTGGCGGCACGCGTGTTGTCTTCCCAATCAAAAATACCGGCATCACATATGCGCGAAGGTAATTTAAGCGATGAAGACTTTATGAAAATGTCCCAATACAGCGATGCCTTGGCCAAAGTCCCGGTTGTTATTGACGATACTGCCAATATGTCTGTTGCAGCCATAAAAACACGCGCACGTCGTATTGCACGTCAATTTGGCGGATTGGCATTGATTGTTATCGACTATTTACAGTTGATGACTTCACCTGGTGGCAAACACAGTGATAACCGCGTCCAAGAATTGTCTGAAATCACCCGTGGTCTTAAAATATTGGCCAAAGAAATGGATGTTCCTGTTATCGCTTTGTCCCAATTATCACGAAGCGTTGAACAACGTGATGATAAACGCCCTGTATTGTCTGACCTGCGTGAATCTGGTTCTATTGAACAAGACGCGGATATTGTTATGTTCACATACCGCGAAGAATATTATCTTGAAGGACGTTCCCCAGATAAAAAACTTTCCGGAACAGCATCTGAAACATCAATGCAGAATTGGCAAAAACGTTTGGACAGTGTTCGCAACAAGGCCGATGTTATCATCGCAAAGAACCGTCATGGTAAACCAGAAACTGTTCATTTAAGTTTCACCGGCGAATACTATCTGTTCGACAATCTGAATCAGTATGGCCCACAACCTGTGCCAGATAACGGTTTTGAAAACAATTATGCAACTGCGTCAGACACAAAAGTGCAAACTGTTTCTGATATCAACGATATTCCTGACGATTTGATTTAATTTTTGCTTGCCAAACTTCTAAAAATTGACTAATATTTTGTCAACAAATACACCAAGGAGTCCGACCATGGCACAAGAAGAAATCATTTTTCCTAATAATATCCGCAATATTCGTGCATCTAAGGGTATGAAAATGACAGAATTGGCACGTCGTGCAAATTTGTCATTATCCGCAGTTTCAAAGATTGAAAAAGGTGTTCGTCGCCTTAACCAAAAACAGTTGTTAAACGTATGCACAATATTGGGTTGCAAATTATCAGACATATTTATTCATGAATCTGATTCTGTTGCACAAAATTGGCAAAATGAAATCAAACGCCGCTTAAACGATAACGAAGACAGCGGATTAAAAATCTTTGGTTCTGGTTTACGTAAAATTCGTCAACGCAGTGAAAAAACTATTGCCCAGGCTGCAAAAGATGCCAAGATGACATTATCTGTTTATCATAAAATCGAAGTCGGACAACGCGAAGTTTATGAAAATGAAATTGATATCTTAGCCAAGGCTTTCGGATACAGCGCATCTGAATTATTTGATGAAATCGCAAAACTTTACAAGGCTGGCGAATTAACAAAACAAATCAACAAAGTAAAAGAACGTGTTAAATCTGTTTTGGAACCTGTAAATCCTATGTCTGGGTTGGACGTTCACGGTGGTTTATATGGCGCCCAATTATACGATAATGCACGTAAAAAATTAGTTCCTGTTTTTGGGAAACCTGCGGGCAAATCTATCCAATTAAAGAAATCTGACGAAACGATGATTGTCGCCCCAACCGCATTGGAAGGACACACCGGAATTTATGCTGTTGTCCCTAATTCAAAAAGATTGGGTGGTTTTATACCAGAATCTTCGTATGTATTCGTAGATTCTAATACAGATGCCAAGGTTGGTGATTTGGCGGTTTGTATAAACGCAGATTTTGCAAAATTATCATCAGAAGAAACGGTCGAAGCACAAATCGTTGTTGTTCGCAAAGACAGCCATGGCAAAATCTTTGGCCATGTATCAAACCCTGATGAAAAAATTTCTGGCAAAACATTTCACAAGGTTGTTATGATTGTAATGCAATAGCGCGCATCATATCACAAGGAAGGGAGGGATAAAATGCAACAACAAGCACATACTATCGCACAACGATTGTTAAACCTTTATCGCCAAGCGCACGTTATTGATGGCGGATGGGCTGCTGTTAACAAAGTTTTTATCGCCGAATCTAATGATGCCCAGGTTATTACCGAACTGGAAAATATGCCGACTGGCAAAAAACTGGTTGCACATATAAATAATTTGCGCAGTGGCAAAACCCCAATGGATTCCATAGATAAAGATTTATTGCCATATGGCGGATTGATGTCTGGGACAACTATTAATGTTTCATTGTCAGAAGATGAAATCAATCAATTAAAAGTCGCACTTGATAATTTCCAACCAACACTTGAAAGTTTGAACGATATAAAAGAATTACCTTTTATTCAAAAATTCGGTAATGATTGGATTGAAGATATCAAGGCTGCACTTGCTTTCAACCGCGATATGTCCGCAAAATGGAAAACTGTTATCCAAACGGACACAGCATATCGCATTTGGGACAGTGCCAAAGAACTGTTATCTGAAACATTAACAGAACGCCATCGTGCCCGTATCCAGGCCGATATGCCAGAATACGAAACATATTTACCTATGTTTGGCGATGCCGGCAAAGAAATGTTGGCGAAATTGCGTACATTTATGTCATCGCTTTCATAAGCTATTCTGTTTTATAAATCGTATCTTGTGTATGTGGTGTGCCAATAAATATCATCGACCCATTTGGTGACAAAATAAAATCCAGTTCGCGTAACCTTTCGCGTAAATTAATTCTTTTTTGCCCTGTATTGCAAGTATTCGGAACTTCTACGTCATCACAAATGATTAAATCTGAACGCATACCTGTTATGTTACCGGTAATTCCCTGACAAATAACAGATGGTTCACGAATACCAATTGGACGATTTATTGTTATTTTATGTGCGCCCCACTCTTTTTTTACATCAGGAACCAGACCTTCACACCATGGATGATTTTCCAAAATATTTTTTATATGAGAAACCATACGCGAAGCCAATCCTGATTCCGCAGATAATATCAGTATTCTGGTTTGTGGTTTATAATACAACACACACGCCGCAAAAACACCAACTACTGTTGATTTACCAGAATGCCTGAATGCGTTTAATAAACCACGATGCGGATTATTATTAAAAACATCGACCAGGAAACCAATTATCTGTTTATGATGATTTGGGGTTTGCAGACCCAAAACTTTGTTCCACGCATCCAAGAAATTAAATGCTTCCGTAATCGTCATTGTTTTCACTGCCCGCGGGTTCAGTCACCGAACCATAATCATTTATCAGTTTTGGCAAAGCGCCATCTAATACCGACACCAAATTATAATACAGCCCTAACACACCACCCCCAGACATCTTGTCTTCTATGGTAGACAGCACATAATCTATTTTGGTCAAAAGTGTATTATGAACATTCGACCAATTTGCCAAATCAATATCTATTGTTTGTATATCTTGCAACGCAGCAACCAAGAAATTAAAATCAGAATTCAAATCTTCTGGATCTATTTTTGAGGTTGTTTGATAATCGATTACGCGCGATAAATCTACCTGACGAAAGATATCTATGTTTTTACCATTTGATGGTGCCGTGGCAAAAACGACCAAGCCGCCACTAAAATCATCATTAGGATTAACATCATATTGTGTATTATTCAATATTTCGTTATCAATACTAACTTTAATATCGGCTTCTTGGAAAAACGGGAAAGAAAATGAAAATTCAGTTTTTTCTCCATCCCCTATATAAGAGATTTTATACATATTTATCTCCTTTTTTTAGCCTGCGATTTTATCAATATTAGCCAACCATGATTTAATAATGTTTGGTTTTTTTGCTTTTAATTTACTTATTTTATCAAGATTATCTTTATATTTAGAATCATAAGGTTCAGAAGTTTCCGCGCGCAAACGTTTCAGCACTGCGTTTTCAGACATACCGTTTCCAGCATTTCCTGATGCACCGTACTTGGCACGCTGACTTGCCAATACTTTCTTTATTAAATTTGTTTTTATGGCTTCATCTTCTGCCATTTGCGCTAATACTTTTTGGCGTTGGGTTTCGGCTTCTTTTTTTGAATCTTTATAATCTAAAACTTTGGTCACATCTGATACTAATTGTCCCATATTTTATCTCCTTGGTTAAATTAAATACCAACCGTCAACTGTGACGGATAATATTGTTGCGTTTAATTGTTCATCACTTGAAATTGTCCATAACGGTTCCATAGTGTTAGTTTGAGTGCCTAATAAATTGATTGATAAATCACCACAATAGCCAGGTTTGTTTGCTTCGTATACAGAATTTGGAATTTCAACGCGATAGTTATTTATAAATACTGTCTTTGTATCTATCACACGCAAAGATATCTTGCGCACACGAATTTTCTTTGGATTATGATTATTAACAATCAAAGGAAAAGCAGATATTTTATACGAGAAATTGTAAGTTTCTGCATCTGTTAAATATGTTTTATCAAATTTTTCTAAATAAAATTTATTTTCACGTTTAACAACTACATACGTATCATTATCAGCAACGCAAACATATTTGAAATCACCTTCTGTTATATATTTTCCCCACGCATTGATTTCTGTGTTTGGATGTTTATTAAGAACCGCCATATAACCATCATCCATAACAATAAATAACTGATGTGTTGATTGATTAAAAGCGACACTTACTGGGTTATTCATCAAATGTTTAGAAAAAGAACACAAATCATTTGCGTTGTAATGTTGACTTAAATCATCTAAATCTAATTCGCGCACATCTTTCCCAGATTGCGATATAAATACCGTAGAACCTTCTATTTGCTGTGGTGGCAAATAAACACTTATCGGACTGCCCACAGATGTATGCTGTTTAATATTCACATTTGATGGTGTCAGCGGAGAATTTGAAATTGCCCATTCACCAACAGAAGTCAATATTTGTAAATTATCACTGCTGACTATCGTAGATATTTGATGATGCTGTGATGATAATAATGTTGTAAATATCGCGTCATCGTCCAAACCTGTTCCAACATCAAAATTATTATAATCACCAACTTTTGACATCCATATATTATTTGGCACAGTCTTTGTTCCACCAAAAACCAATCTATTTTGATGGAAAGATACAGACATCGGCCAACCGCGTTTATCACTGAACACAGCCACATACCAATCATTGATAGGATGACCTGGAAATGAAAAATCACCATTTGTATAAACCGTCGCAACAGTTGCACTTTGGACAGATTCCACAATCCATTGTTTATTATTGATTAAAATTCTTTCATTAACCCAATCATTTGACCATATATCTTTATCTGATGTAAAAGTTGCATGATTATTATCAATAGCACTGCTGGAAATAGTGATTGCAACGCCTTCCATATCATCAAATCGCATAAAAGGAATATTCGCACTGGCATCTGTATTAAGATGAAAAGAAAAATATTTTATACTGAAACCATTTGCATCCTTTGTAAATATCTGTGGACAAAAATCAGGATGAACAAAAAAGATTTTATTAAATCTTTGGGCAAATTGCAGTTTTTTCAGATTGATATCTGTCCATGGCGCAAACAAAGAATCTATTTTAATATCATTTTCATAAACATCTATTATTCTGCCATACATAACCAACAGATACTTTTCTGTTTCACTTATAATAAAAGGGATTAATATCGCATCATCTGGTATTTGTGATATTGTTTTCAAACCTGCCCTGCGCTTTAATCCACCAGATTGTAAAACATCCATATTTTCAAGTGATGACAGACCATTTATATTATTTATTGCGTAAAATTCTGGTGCTATTTCGCCAAAAGAAAAAGTATTTTGTGTTTTAAGAAAATTTCCCATATAAAAACTCCTTATACTTTTAAAATCTGGAATCTATCAAAGAAAAATTTCCAATATTTGACTGATTTGAAGTTGTGCTGTCTATGAATTTCGCAGATTGAAATTCTGATTCATATAATGCAGTCATCATTTTGAAAACATTACTGTCCCCTATCAAAGGAACACAAAATTCCATTGCCAATTTAGTTGCAACCAATGTCGCAAAATATCCCGGAAACATTTCAGGTTCTGTTTTTACAACAGCCAATATTGTTATAGTATTTTCTGCGGCATTTATTTTATTGCCAGTGATTTGACCATTACATTTCAAAATACGCAAAACCTCACTTGGAATTAAGAAATCACCGTTTGCAGTTTTGTTTAACACCAAAGTTTTTGTCGCAAATCGCCATGGAAATAAAGATAACAAAGTATCAACTGTTGGTTCAAACAAAGTACGCGATAATTGTGCCGCTGCACTGTCTTCACGCCATGATTGTATTGGCTTTTCACCCAGTTTTAACAATGCCATTGAACATAAATCTATTTTAGTAAACATATTCGCACCTATTTATTAGATTAAAAAATGGGGGACATTTTATCCCCCAATAAAAAATATTAAGATAACGCACCAACGGTTACAACACCTTCTGCAACTGTTATAACTTTTATTGATGAACCATTTGAACCATTGATTAAAATGATATCGCCTGTATTCATAAGATTTTTCAAACTGGAAAAATATCCAGATGCAGTTATTGTCGCCAATGTTGCATTTTCTTTATAGTGCCACAAAGTAAAACCGTTTGCATACGCAATCACAGACAAATTTTTATTTTGAAAAGCCATCTTTTTTCCTTTTAGTTATAAATTATTAAGCTGCATCATCATCACATTTGATACGAACAATACCTTCGTCATCAATCAAAACAGCACCTTGGGACATACTGTTGCTGATAAAGTGGGCAGCACGTTCGCCATGCCATGTGATATCTGTTTTTACTTCTTGACCGCATGCATGACCGATACTGGAAGCATGATAGATAAAGCAATCACGATCATCGCTGGTCAATGGCAACGAATTGCACAAAATCCAATTCACACCCAACCATTTACGTGATTCACAACCGTCAATCAATGGTGTTGCATTACCAACATAATCAGCAGAAACAAATTCATCCATTGCCAATAATTCATTCCATTGATGAACACCAACAACTGCAAATCTGCGACCATCATCTGGCACGTCATTAGCATTTAATTTTTCCAAAGCCGCCATAATCAAGGCTTTTGTTAAACCTGTTGAATAATCACCAACATATTGTGTTGCAGAATTCATCGCATTGATAATCAATTCATCTGTTTTGCGACCCAGTGCATACGCACCAGCAGATGCAACCACACGACGTTCATCAACATTAGTTTTCAATTCATCCAAAGAATCAACCCAATCACCCGCATAGTAATCTTGCAAAACACATTCAACAGGTGTGTGATTCAAATTCATCACAGGAACAATCCCATGACGAGATTTTGTGCTGGCAATACCTTTGCCAACTTTTTGAAAAGTAGTAGAAGCCCCAACGACGCCAGATTTACTGCGAATTGTAGAGCGTAATTTTGTGCCCATTTGCTGATAAGCCAAATGAACATCTGCTTCAAATTGTTTTACAAACACTTGATCTACAGACATAGACATAAGAAATCCTTTTTGTTTAAATTAAAAAAACGCATTACGCGCAATTTGAAAAATTTTGATAAATGGTTATGCGAAATTTCGCGCCATAAATACAAAACACAAAAAAGGGTCCAAAAAAATGGATTATCCAATAAAAAATTCAGTTAGACTTTTAATATCTAACTGAAAAATTTATCATTAAAAAAGTCCCCAAAACTAAGGTTTTGAGGACAAATATAAAAAATCACGCAAAATATTTGCGCAAAATCTTATTTTTTCTTAACTACTTTTTTAGCAGCTGGTTTTTTAGCAGCAACTTTTTTTGCAGGTGCTTTTTTTGCAACTACTTTTTTTGCAACTGGTTTTTTTGCAGCAACTTTTTTAACAGGTGCTTTTTTAGCAACTGGTTTTTTAGCAGCAACTTTTTTTGCAGGTGCTTTTTTTGCAACTACTTTTTTTGCAACTGGTTTTTTTGCAGCAACTTTTTTAACAGATGCTTTTTTTGCAGCTGGTTTAGCAGCAGGTTTTTTAACAGCAACTTTTTTTGCAGGTGCTTTTTTAGCAGCTGGTTTGGCAGCAGGTTTTGCACATGCGCATTTTTTCTTTGAACTAAAGAACATAATTCTCTCCTTATTAAGTTTTGGATAGAACAAAATTTATTTTGTTCTTAATCATATTTTATATGAATCAAAACAAATAGTAAAGAATAAAAATTATTTTGAATATAATTTTTTAAAACCATTTTCAATTTTTCGAACATATTCTGGATCTTGATCACGCCAATATTTTGGATCGCGCATCATATCACGCAACATATCATCTGATAAATTTTCCGTCGCATTTTTATCGGTTAAAACATCTGGTTCAAAAGATTGCATCATCTTGTACACGCCTTGTATTCCCTGGGGTGTAGCGCACAATTCTTCAAATGCAGATTGTGGTAAATACTTTTCACCAAATGCGTTTATTTCACGCAATGCAGTATTCATTTTTTCAGTTCCACCAAAAAAATTTTTTAATTCATTTATTGCATTTGTTTGATTTTGTAATTCAAATAAATTTTTTAATGTTGGTTGTAAAAATTCTTCTGCGATTGAATAAATTTCTTCAACTTGTTTAGAAGTTAAACCTATTTGATGAAATTTTTCACGCACCGATTCGTCATCAAACAAATCATTAGTTGGATATTCATCTGCTTTATCAGGGACACCAATTGCATGATTAAATTTTTGTTTTGCACCTTCATCACTTTCTTCATTAGGAATTGAAATCATACTACTCATCTTTTTTTCCAATTCACAATAAGACTTCACCAATGCAGAAGTATTTAATTCACCATTTTCATCAAGAAATTTTTCAGGAACGTTTTCCATTTGTTTTTCCTTTTGTTGAAGATTCTTGTTTAAGAAAATATATACCACCAAGTGTAAATATAGTTTGCATCATGGTAAAAATATCTTCGTCGCCAATTAAATACGCACCAATGGCAGATATAATACCAACACCAGACACAACATAAGTTTTCTTGTCTTGTAAATATCCGCCTTTTATAAATTTATTCATAGAATATCCTTTGGTTTATAAGTAAAACAAAACATCTTCGCATTCAGATATATATCCACGCGCCATCGCCCATTGTGGAATAACATTTGCATGATGAAATTTTGTTGCCCCAAAAACAGAATCAGGCAAATTACCACGCATCATAGTTTTAACTGTCCGTAAACACATCTGAAATTTTCTGTCGTTTGCCGGCACATCTAAATTTTTGTTGCGCGGTGATTTTTCGTTCAAACATTGAAACAAATCTTTATCCTGTGCGATTGATTCAAAAGAGCGTCCATATTTAATATGAATATTATTCATCATTGACGCCATTGCTTCCACAATTTGTAAAGATTTAGCATCTGTTTCTGCAAATATTATGCGTGCCAATTTATATGATACGATTAAAGTATCATCATCATTCGTTATCAGAGTTAATTGCATTTTCGTTGACCTGTTTTTGGGTTAAAAAAAGCCCGCACAAACAAGTGCAGGCAAAAAACAAGAATAAAAAAAGCCGCAAATCTTGCGGGCATTATTTCTATTCTTGATGTTTTACATAATATCACAAATTGACATAAAAGTCAAGACTATTTAAATACTGATTTCATCACCGTATGTTAAAACATAGCGTGTATCAAAGCGCAACACCAATGCACCGTCTTCGTTCAGGCCGATTAATTCGGCATCTTTGCCCTGATATTTAATCATTTTATTTATACAGATTGCTAATTCCATCCATCTTTCACGAACGATTGAAAAATGTGTCCCACGCCATTTATCTAACTTTTTCATCAGCACAGACAAAACTTGTTCAACAGTTGCATCAGCATAATCTTCAACTTTTGTTGTTTTGTATTCTTTGACAGTTGGACAAGTTTTTATATTTATACCGATACCAACAATTACAAAGTTGCGCGCATATTCAATTAAAACACCACTGATTTTTTTGCCATCAATTAAAACATCATTAGGCCATTTTATTTGAGGCGTTAAACCAAAAGAAATTAAAGTTTCTGCGATAGCAACCGCAACCGCATAAGATAATTTTGGATCACGTTCATATATTTTATAAATAAAAGAAGCATATAAATTCCCATGATGCGAAACCCAGGTTCTTTTATAGCGTCCACGACCCGCACTCTGTGCCTGGGCCACAACAACAGTTTTATCAGATGCTTTTCCGTTGGCAATTAAATCGTGCGCATAATCTTGGGTAGATGGAATTTTATCAAAAGAAATCAATTTATACGCGTCCAATTTTATATCCCCCATTTTCGTTCAAAATGAAATCGTGTCCGAAAGTTTTACGTAATTGATAAATCGCATTTTCCACGCTGTGCGTAGTTATATCAGGCGACAAACCAACCGCCAACTTTAATTCACGCATTTGAATATTTGGATTTTTATACAAAGCAACAACAATCTTTCGCTGTAATTCAGGCAAAACAACATCGCGCCCAAAAACATCAGAAATAATATCGTTATTGTTAAATTGGGATAAAATAAGACCTTGTAAATCATCGACCGAAATTGGGGCATTTATTTCGATATCGTCAAATATCACATCTGCGACATCCGCAGAATCGACAACATTAGCACCCAAATCGGTCAATATACGATTCCAGTATTTATCTGACGTATAAATCTTTATGTTACTCAACATAATCACACAATACCGAAATACGGAAGATTGTGCAACATTTTATTCTTACATTGTGTGTTGATCATTGGACGGGATGAATTTAGTAAAATCTTCCAACGAAGCACCAGTCGAAGCCAAAATCTTAGAAATACTGTTGGTAGATGGCCATCTTGGTTGACCTTCTTTGGACCAACGTTTGCTTTTATTAAATGTTGTTGGGTCTAAACCGCTGCATTTTGCCAGCCCAGAACAAGACATATTATGTTCTGTTGCGAACTTTTCGATGGCACGCCACACGTCTTCATGTGTCATGATAATTCTCCTATCTTTCGTTGGTTTTCCAATTCAACAATCTAATTGTAATTGATATACAGAATAAATTCATCCAGTTAATATTCCTATTCAAAAGGTAAAAAAACATACACTAAAAAATTTTTTTGACAAAATACTTGACAAATAGCATTTTGTGTATTACATTTCGATTCGTCAAAGGATGAAAATCATTTGACCATAGCGGGCCCAGAGTTTTCAGACTCCCTCCTACATTCTCTCTCCTCTGGACTTTGGGCCCAAACAGAGTTTAGGATGCCCATTTCTTTTTCTCCTTTCCTTCCTTTCAGGGCATCCGGAAAAAACCACCCCCGCGGGTGGTTTTTTTTATGTTGTATAAAATAACCTGAGATTCTGAGTGTCCATGATGACATAAAAAGCTCCAACTTTGGTTGGAGGGCGGTGATATACATAAATAAACCCACTATTTCTCAGAATATAGTCGTTAACCTCCAACCGCCCAATTTTCTGGCGGTTATTTCGTTTATGAAAAGTTGGAGGAAAAATATGAAACGAATCGCATTATTTATAATCACATTATTTGTGTGTGTTGTGTGTTACGGTGCAACATTTAATCAATATTGGTATATCGAAGATAACACACCAATACAAACATCTTGCACCACCGGCAGTGATATAATATTACCAACACCCCCAACTAAATATGGATATGACTTTATCGGTTGGGAACAATTACCATATGTCCGAATCGAATATTTAGAATCCACAGGAACTCAATGGATAGATACAGGTTTTAAACCAAATCAAGATACACGCGTAATAATGACGTATTTGAAACAATCTGGCAATGATGATATTGGGTGGTTATTTGGTTCAAGAAACTCCATAGGTGTGTCTTCTTTTGGAGTTTTTTATGATAATGCTCCAGCAGTTATTCAAACTGATTATAATGACCAAAGAAATAATATAACAAATCGTATTTATAATAAAAAATTAACAGTTGATAAAAATAAAAATGTAACTGAAATCATAGATTTTGATACAGGTGACACGTTGGCAACTAATACATCAGCAGAAAGAACATTTTCTTCTAATTATAATTTGTATTTGAGTGCTTTAAATAATGGCGGAAGTGTTAGTCTTTACAAAACAAAATCTATCTATTCCTGCAAAATCTACAACAACGACACTCTTGTCCGTGATTTTATCCCGGTCCTTGATAAAAACGGCACACCGTGCTTGTATGACAAAGTGGAAGGTAAATTTTATTACAATGCTGGGACTGGTGATTTCATCGCGGGGCCTGTTATTGAGGAATAGCCCAGGTTCCGCCCCCATGGGGATGGGAACCCACAGGGTGGAGGGGGTAATCAGGTGTATTCACACACCCCTCCTGCTACGCGAACTCCCCCACAGGGGGAGAACCTTCACTCTGGAATAAGGAGATAGATATGAAAAAAATTTTATTATTATCTTTATTATTTACCCAACCGGTATATGCGGAATATATTACCAATGATATTGTATCAGGCTGTGATGATATGTATGCATATCGTGCGGTATTGGTTCCAAAACAAATAAATTGTTCATCCGGTTATTATTTACCCGCCAATGCTTTATCTTGTGAATTATGCCCAAATGGTTATGTATGTAATGGTGGAACGTACAGTTATAATCCCGATATGTTCCAGGGCGCAGAATACACAACCCCAATAACAAATAATATGAATAATATATGTGCATCAAATGCACCAATTGCTTTACGTGCGGTATTTCGTCCACATACGATAACAATAAACTGGGACGACGGGACAAATATAACACAAAATACTTGTTTATACGGACAATCAATAACATTACCACCGACACCTGTCCGACCGGGTTATGTGTTTGGGGGATGGCGGGTAAAGAACCAAAATTAAATCTTATTTTTCAAATACAGAAAATATTTCCCAATGATTCGCACCGACGAATTGATCTACTGGGATTGAAACGGTCATTTTATATCCGCCATTTTCCAACATTTTCGCATCACGCACAAAAGTATTTGGATTACACGAAACATAAATTATTCGTTTCACATTTGATTTTGATAATTCTTTGCTCTGTTTTTCTGCACCGGCACGCGGTGGATCCATTATAACAACTTCATATTGATTCAGGTTTTGCGCTGTCAAAGGCTTTTTAAACAAATCGCGTTTTATTCCATTTCCAACGATATCAAATCCTGTCGCATTGGTTGCGAAAGTAAAATTACCCAAACCACAAAACAGGTCTGCGACATGTTTTGAATCGCCAACATATTCAACAACCATATCACGCAATATTTGTTCGGTCTCAATGGTTGGCTGTAAAAAAGCATTTGATGGATATCGGACAATTTTATCGTTGAATTTAATTTCAGGTTCAAAGTATTTACGAACAACAGTATCGTTCCATACGAATCGAATTACCTGGGGCGGCAATTTTTCCACCGCCGCGCGGAATTCTGTTCCAAAGTAAGGGACATCGCTGTTCACACAAACATCCACCCCATTTTCACATTTTGTAATCAGGACAGAACCTGCCCCACGCCATGGAAGTTTCGCTATATTTTTCAAAACTTCATTTATTTCCGCAACCATATTTGGACAGTTATTTATATCAACAATATCCTTGGTCCCAGGCTTAAAAAAACCGAAATGCCCGTCTGTAAAAGCAAAATCCCCACGCCGACGCGCCCCCGGTGTTCCCCATATTGCATCGCCTGTAAATTTTATTTGTGGCAGGCACGCCAACTTTTGCGCCTTGTATTCAGATGCCGCAAAATCGAATTTACAGCCGCCGCATATACCAAAGAAAGGACACTTTTTTATTTCCATAATTTCATCATAACATAATTTCTGTCTTGATTCCAATGTGTTTTGAAACTATCATAATAGCATTATGAAAAAAGAAAACAAAAAAGTAGCGCTTTTTGCCGGCGCATTATCATTACCGTTTTTGACACGCGATACATTGCGCAAAAATGGATGGGAAGTTTTTGTAGTCGGCTTAAAGAATTTTTATGACCCTGCCCTTGAACCAGATTTGGTGATACGCCTTGGAAATGGCGGACGTGCAGCGCGCGAATGTAAAAAGCGTGGCATACACAAACTGGTATTTGTGGGGGCTTTGGGACACATCAATTTATCTGATATTCGACCAGATTTATGGTCTGTCGGTGTATTATTAAGCGTATTAAAACATCAACGGGGGTATGATTCTATGGCGGTTGCATTTAATAAAGCATTGGAAAAGCGCGGCTATGAAATTGTGGCGGCGCAAGATTTGGCACCAGAATTGACTTTTGAAAAACCTGGAATTCAGACCAAGGTAAAACCATCTAAATCTGACGAACACGACATAGAACGCGCGATTCAGGTATCGCATACCATTGGTGTTGAAGATATTGGTGCTTCTGTGGTTGTGGACAAACAAGTTGTCGCAGTAGAAGCCGCCGAAGGCACTGCACGTATGCTGGATCGCGTTGTCGAAATGCGCAAAAACAAAAGAAAAAGCGGTGGCGTCTTTGCGAAAATGACCAAACCTGGCCAAGATTTAAGAATAGACATTCCTGCGATTGGAATTGATACTGTGCGTGCTGTATCTGCGGCGAAATTACATGGAATTATCGTTAACGCAAAAACTTGCTTTGTGATTGACAAACCGGCCGTAATTGCCGCGGCCAACAAGGCAAAAATATTTATCAAAGCGATATAATCCGCTTTCGCAGTACTACAGCGAGATTAAAAAAACCGCCATTTGGCGGTTTAATTATTTAATATCTTTTATTGTCACTTTAAAGACCACATCTTTTCCGGCCAATTCAGGATAATAATTTGTTGGGAAAGTAATATTTACATCGCGACTTTCGCCAACTTTCATCCCGACCAATTGTTCTTCGAATCCAGGAACGAAAGTACCACTGCCCAATTTCAAAGGATAATTTTGTGCGGTTCCACCTTGGAATTGTTCTTCGCCTAAAAAGCCGGCGAAATCAATAACCACAGTATCACCATTTTTTGCAACTTTATCGCAACCCATCAACGCAGCACACATAGCCAATACCCCCACAACTTTTTTCATTGAAATTCCTTTTATTTGTTATAAACGCATCTGAAACCGTATTCGCGCATAGTATCACCTTCGGCTTCGACACGATAATCAAAGAACGAAGTTGGACGCATTACTTCGAACGCAGGTTTATCATAAACAATCACGACACTTTCTGCATTACGGCCACAAACTTTTTTCATTTCAAAGTCTGCGACGCGCGACAATACAGTTCTTGCATCGGCATCAATATCTGCACCATCTGCATTTTGCATCAAGCGCAAGCGCATTTCGCGAACATTGCTGTCGCCCAGCAAGATTTCAATACGAACCATAGTCCCTTTGTATTCTTGCCAGCGTGTTTCCTTGCGCGCAGTGTTCCAACGATTCGCCGATGCTTCGCGTTCCTTCATAGAACGTGGTTTATACGAATCGATTTGTGCGAATTCATTTTTTTCAGTTATGATTTCCGTGGTTTGTTCATCATAAACATCGCCGTCTTTGCTGTAATATCCATCATTACCGAAATTACACGCGGCGACACTTGCCGCCAAGCCCAACACAAATAAAACAGATTTTTTCATATTTTTTCTCTCTTTACTTTTTTTCATTTTAGCAAATAAACAGTTTTGATTCAAGCCGCGATTTATGATAAAATAAAAAAATAATGAGTAATGTAGTCCTTGAATCTTTATTAAAACCATTGGAAGAATTTTATCGTCCTTCGTTTGTTGAAGAGATTGCGATAAATCACGCCGGCGAAGTATGGATGCGCCTGAACGGCGGGCGGGTTCCATGGGTTTCGTATAATGCAGAAGTTTTATCGAAACAATACTTGATTGATTTGATTCATACCGTTGCGAATATTTACGAAAGACCGTTTGATCCGATTCATGGTATGCCGGTTGTGTATGCTACCTTGCCTGGGAATCATCGTTTTTCAGCAATCGCAGGTCCAAACGTCCAATATGACGAAAGGGATGTCACCGGTGGCGTTGCATTAAATATTCGTGGTGGCGGGGTCAGTGAGACTAGTTTTGAAAACTATCACCTTAAACGCGGGGAAAAATTATTAAAGGTCAAACCACGCGAAAGCGTACGCCCAGACGACCCATACGAAAGATTGATGTCTGCGATAAATGATGGCAGTCCTATTTTGATTTCCGGTGCAACGTCGACTGGTAAGACTACTTTCCTGAATCACATGTTGACATTGATAGACCAAAACAGCCGCGTTATTACTGTCGAAGACGCGCGTGAAATCCGCGTTCCTCAAAAAAATCGCGTTCACTTTGTGTTATCAAGAACAGAACAAACAAACGATTTTAATTATGCGCGATTGCTTGACTTGGTCGTCCGTATGACCCCAGACGTAATAATTGGCGGCGAAATATCCACAGACAACGCCGGCGTATTATGGGAAATGTTGGGAACTGGACACGACCATTTCTATACAACAATCCACGCCGAAAGTGCAGAGGCCGCATACGCTGCATTTGCAGACAGAATATTACACACTCAACCTGCATACGACAGAACAGATTTAATCGCAGAAATGAAAAAGAAAATTCGCGTTGTTCAATTATCGCGCGATGGTTCTTTGCGTGCAGTCACAGAAGTTGTCTAGTTTCCCAAATCTATGAAATTCTTTTTCATAAACGCGCCGGCACCATATTTAATACTCTGGCGATAGATATCTTGTTTATAATGATAACAGTTGCACCATTTTGTCCAACCAAAGGCGGCGGCCAATTGTCCGATTGATTTAGAATTAAAATCGTGATGTTTTGCGATATTAAGGATTCTTTTCTTTAAACGGAAAGAAGTCTTTTTTCGAATAAGAATAAAATCTTTGAAATGTCGATACCCGATAAAAGAAACCCCATCGCGTGTTCTGCGCACAACTGCTTTTGAAAAAACCATATTCAGTTTTTCATGAATAAAATTTTCGATTTCTTTGGCGGCGCGATGCAGTTCTGATTTATCATTTCCATACAAACAGAAATCATCACAATATCGAATATAATCGCGCCAGCGCAACTTTTCCTTTACAAAATGGTCCAGTTCATTCAGATAAACATTACCCATCCATTGACTGGTTAAATTACCAATTGGCAAATTAGTATCGCCGCCCACAGACCAAACAATTTCGTCCAAGACACGCAATAAACGACGGTCGTGAATCTTGTGCTGTAAAACATCCATCATAACCGTGTGATTGATAGACGGGAAAAATTTCCTTATATCACATTGCAAGACATATTTATTTCGTTTCATAAAACGCATAGTTCGTTGTGATGCGCCCAACAAACCGCGCCCAGGGATACAAGCATAAGAATCATTTATAAAAGAATTTCGCCAAATAGGCCCCAAAATATTTATCAAGGCATGGTGTAAAACATGGTCTGGGTAAAGAGGCAATTTGTAAATAATACGTTTTTTTGGTTCGAAAATAGTAAAAGTTTTATACGGCGAAGTCTTGTAAGTCCCCATAATTAAATCGTGGCGCAATTTTTCAAGATACTCTTCACGATGGGCCAAGAATTTTTTCACAGACCGCTTTGATTTTTTACTGCGAATAGCCTTGCGCGCAGCCAAATCGAAATTTTCAGGTGAAATAAACTTTTCCCAAAGATGTTTATATGTTTTCATCGTATTATTCGAAAAATTACGAAAAAGAATAATATCTGTCGATTTTTACGATTGTGGTCGTAAATGGAATTTTATCAGCACAATCTTTGATTTGGTTTATCAAGACACTGCTGCCAGAGAAAAGAACGCACACTTCGCCATTTAACAAGAATTGCAATTGCAAACATTCGGTTCCATCGCGTTGCGTGGAACGACGAATCCGGTGATCCAACACAGTAATTTCACGATTGATAATTTCGTCCAAGTGTTTTTTATTTCCCGGCATTGGCAATTGATTTTTTGCAAAACTTGAAAATTTAGGACAAGATTCTTGGACAATCTGGTTTATTTCATCGATGGTCATAAGTACATCTCTTTTTTTGTTATTTTTTTAATTGGATATCCAGGACGTTCGCCACGATACACAACTAACTACTGGTCCAGATATCCCCTGCGTATTGTATTCGTCGTAATGCGACAGGTCATATTGCCCCACCTTTGATGTGTAAAGGTATTAAAACCAGATATCTTTTCATCGACATCCGAAAAGTGTTAAAACACTTTGTCCCTGCAGGTTGGCCAAACTTTGATTCCTTGGATTCAAAATTCATCACCTTTCCAAAGGAGCGAAACCGAGCCAAACAACCCCACGCGCATCGCTTCGTTGTTCTGGACGTTGTTGCCACAGTTGTTCGTGCAATTCGAAGCGCAATTGGACGCGGACCCGTTGTCGTTGTTGAACACCCAACGCGAAGCCACGGGAAAAATCCCACGCCACACAACAGCCATCGCACAACCGATACGGCAATAGACCCCAAAAGATTACTTTTTTACGGCAATCTTTTGATTATGCGTTTCGGCGCATAATCAAAAGATCTTTTTTTTAATTCCGCCCCCATGGGGAGGGGAACCCGCAGGGTGAAGGGGGTATTCCGGTGTATCCGTTCACCCGAACGAATGGCTTTTCTTTCCAGTCATCCGTTATACGAATGAACCAGATTACCCTCCCCGCCGTTCCGGCCCTCCCCTCCATGGGAGGGGAATTACCGTCTTTCCCGCCGCGGTCTGGGTTCTCACCCATCTTGGGGGGAGAACCTGCGTCGTTCCACGACCTTGGGTGTAGAGACCGATTTTTGGTCGGCGGCGCGGGCTCAATTTTCATCCCTCGCTATGCTTCGGTGAAAATTGGCCCAATCGTTTCACGCCACTTTCGTGCCACGTCTTTCCGCCCCACGACACTTTGCGGGCACATCATTGCGAAACCGAGCCAAACAACCCCACGCGCATCGCTTCGGAGTCCCGGACGAAGTAGCCACAGTAGTCCGTGCAATTCGAAGCGCAAAGGACGCGGACCCGTTGTCGTAGTTGAACACCCAACGCGAAGCCACGGGATGTGTAGCCTTGCACCAACAATAACGACCATATTTTTCAGAACCTACAACGGTTTTTTCTTCGCCGTCCGGGTTAACATCGGTCAAATTAGCAACCCAACCGCCCATTCCTTTGCCTTTATTGCTGTTCAGGCACGCACTGATACCCGATACATAGCCGTATGAAAACGTCGTTTTCCACGTTCCCGCGGTGTTATCATAGGTATATCCAGAACCACCAATGGTTGGGTCCAATACAACCGCGACAGAATCGTCCACCGCGCACATTGTCGTCGCAAATGCCGGGACCGTCATCACCATCATCAATATTGCCATTACCTTTTTCATTTTTCTTTCCTTTGTTTTGTTTATCTTTATTTATCTCTATCGCGGTCTGGGTTCTCCCCCCATGGGGGAGTTCGCGTAGCAGGAGGGGGGTATTCCGGTGTATCCGTTCGTCCGAACGGATGGTTTTTCTTTCCATTCATCCGTTATACGAATGAACCAGATTACCCTCCCCGCCGTTCCGGCCCTCCCCTCCGCGGGAGGGGAATTACCGCCATTCCCAGTTCTTACCACACTGCTTCGAATACAGCACTGCGGAATGATGTATCCGATTTCATCGCGTTCATACATGCTTCTGTACAAGATGATGCGCATGTCGATGCGTCTGCGTATGTATTAAAAAATACCCAATATGATGTTATGCCTGCTTCATATCCATACGCCGTCACAGGTTCCATTTTGCACCAACACTGTTCACCTGCATCGGTCGCAGATGTGAATAAATTCGTTTTCGCAACCCCACGCGTTCCAGTTATTTCATTACATGCCGCGATACCAGTCACCACTTTATACCCATAATCTATTTTCCATATTTTACCAGTGTTGTTATATTCACTGGATTGGCCCGCCACATTTTTCTTTAACACACCAACATAGGTATTATTTTTCGCACAAATCGTTATGCCAAATACCGGCCCAACTATCAATGTTCCAAATATAAATAATGTAAAGATTTTTTTCATTTCGCTTTCCTTTTACTTAATTATTCGTTTTAACTTTCCATCCACCAAATATATATCCTGGTCGGACCGGTGTTGGTGGTAAAACAATCTGTTCTTCGTAATAACAGGTCGATGTTGTCGGTTCATTAACCTTGTCATCCCATGTCAATGTATATTGTGGCGTCGGCAAATCAACGCATGTGTCGCCTGGATTTCGGTCGCAACGCGTCGTTCCTGTGAATTTAGCATACGGATTCGAACAATTTCCGTTCGTTAATTCTGCAAATGTGTTCGCATTTATTCCCAAATCATAATAATTTTCAATGCAATCACCCGCCGTATTCGAAACACACGTATTCCCAGACCAATGACCATTGTCACAAAGTGCAACCTCTGCCCCCAATGTGAATCCGTTATATACCGGTGTTAAATCTTCTGGAATTTCTTTGATTGAATAGCCCCCAACCTGACATATACCGTCAACCGGTGCCATAAATGTCGCAGAATTAGACAACGTATTATAATTATCGTCCGCACAAGAACCCTGGGTAAATGTATTACAATTGTTTCCCGACGGTTGTCCGTTATCACAAAGACTTGTTTCCGACCCCAATGTAAAACCGTTATAAATAGGACTGAATTCATCAGGTATCACAATCAATGAATACCCACCAATTTGACATACACCGTCATTTGGCGCCATAAATGTTCCCGCATTAACATAATCTATTTTTGAAAAACCGTCTGGGCAAGATGCCGCACCAAATGCAGCATTACAAAATATGAAAAATCCCCCCAAAATGGATGCAAAATATTTTGATTGCATCGAACGCTTCCTTCGTTTCTCTTTTCCTTTCAAAACCACCAATTTTGGCGGTTGGAGGTTCGAAACAATTTGAAGAGAAATTGTGCGCTTTATTCAATATATTCAAGCGACCCTCCAACCCCCGTTCGGTTGGAGTTCTTCGTCAATACACCATTGACGCTCTTCATTTCGGGTTTCGACACCCCATCAGCAAACTCTTGCTGACAAAAATATCATAGCAAATATGTTTTATTCAATGCAATGGAAAAATATTCAATTAACTAAAATTTTGTGGATTCACATCAATTTTTATTCGTGTGTTCGCCGGCTGTTTCACTTTATCAATCCAAGACCGCACAATCGGCTGTAAATTCGCGCGCGCATTGCCTGCAACCAAAAAACGCATACGATACCAATTACGTATCTGGTATATCTGGGCCGCAATCGGTCCCATTATCTTGCCCCCGTTTAATGCCGGTGCCACAGTCGCCAATTCATCACAATATCTTTTTAATGTGCTTTCTTTATCTGATTCAACTATCACCGCTATCAATTGGCCAAACGGTGGCATTTGCGCCGCACGTCGCGATTCCATATCTGACGCCATAAATTCATCCCTGTCGCCCGCACAAATCGCACGTATGACCGGATGTTCCGGCTGGTAAGTCTGTAAAAGGACACGCCCAGGAAATTCACCACGGCCCGCACGACCTGCAACCTGGAACAATTGTTGGAAAGTATGTTCCCCCGCACGAAAATCTGTGCCAAACAATCCCATATCTGCATCAACAACCCCAACCAATGTCAGGTTCGGGAAATGATGACCCTTGGCCAAAATTTGCGTGCCGATGATTATGTCTATTTCGCCAGTTTCCATTTTATGAACCAATCGCTGTAATGCTTCGCGAGACATAATCGTATCACTGGATACCAATGCAGTGCGCGCATTTGGGAATTTAATCATAACTTCTTCTTCTATCTTTTCCAAACCCGCCCCACGCATCGAAACACTGTTCCCGCATTGTGGACAAACATTTGGAACACTTTCCGTTCGACCGCACATATGGCACACCAATTTATTTATATGCTTGTGATAATGCAAAGACGTCGAACAATCTGGACATCCGGCAACCCAACCACATTTCTTGCATTGAACAATCGGCGCAAATCCACGACGATTTATAAACAACATTACCTGTTTTTTATCCGCCAATGTTTCTGATATCGCAGTACACAAAGCCGGGGACAAATTCCCTGTCTTTTCTGTATCATTTATTATATAACTTTCTGGGCGTGTGGCGCGCATATCTATCGTTTCAATCGTCGGCATTTGCGCCCCACCAAATCGCGATGTCAAACGCAACCGACTGTATTTCCCCAGTGCAACATTATGCAACGTTTCAACCGACGGTGTCGCAGATGCCAAAACCACAGGAAACTCCCCTATTTTCGCACGCAAAATCGCCATATCGCGCGCGTGGTAATTTCCCATATCTTCCTGTTTATATGATGTATCGTGTTCTTCGTCTATGACTATCAAACCTAAATTCTGCCACGGTAAAAACAATGCACTGCGTGTGCCAACAACTATGCGAATATCACCACGCGCAACACCACGCCAAATATCACGACGACGTGCAGACGTTAAATTACTGTGCCATACAACAGGCGGTGCACCAAAACGCTTTTCAAACCTGTCCATAAATTGCGCCGTCAGTGCGATTTCTGGCATCATCAAAAGGACAGATTTCCCATTTTCATACGCCCGCAATACAGAATCAAAATAAACCTGGGTCTTGCCCGAACCGGTTATTCCATCCAATAAATGTACTGAAAAAGCGCCGTTATTCAAAGATTTTGCAATTGTGTCCGCCGCGACTTGTTGTTCTGTGTTTAATTTAACCGAACCAGTATCAAAATATTTATACTGGAAACGGGTATCAATTATTTCACGGGAATTTGTCACAACCAAAATTCCGTTCTTTATCATAGTTTTCACAACCGCATTACTTACATGCGCGATGTTCATTATATCACTAACAGACATCGCTTCGTTATCATTAGATTCAAATGCGTCTGCGACGGCCTGGCGTGCGTCTGTCATTTTTGCGGTTGAATTAAAATTAAATGCGTAAAGTTGTTCTGTCTTTGGCGCATCAAACGCATCTGGCACATTTATAATCAATCGCAAAACCGCACCAGGCGCCATAAGTGTCCATTCAGACATCTTGTATACCCAATCCAGGTCTGAACGCGACATCTTTCCCATATCACAAATACCCAAAACAGATTTAATCTTTGATTCATCCAGATTACTGTCACCCGCGCCAACTATCACACCAATATATTGGCGATTCATTACTGTCACACGTACAAAAGCCCCAATTTCCGCATCACAACAAAGCCGATAATCATATCCATGATTGATTACATTCGGAATTAAAACTTTTACAATATCGCCAGACTTAAACATATTCTTAAATTAGCCATTTTTTTATTCTTTTTCAATAAACATTTATAAAATGTATTTTATTTTATTGCGGATTATATGTTTTAGATTATAATTATTCATAACACAGAGGGTTTCTGTGCCGGGGTGTGATTGCCTCTTGATCGTTAGCATCCGCGAAGATGTAAAACATCTCCTGTCTTTTTTCATGGCAGGAGGGTGTGGGAATATTCAATACCACACACTATTTACTAACGATAATAGCAATCAACCTCCTGCCTCCAAATCAAATTGGAGGTTTTTTTAACAAAAAACCAAAGGTTGATTTATTATGTGGAAACTTATTTTTGATTTGCGATATGCCTTGTCCTTTTTTATATTCAACAAAGAAAAAAGACAAAACTTTCGTGTCAATAAACTTTACGATTATCGAAAAAAATTAAATGTTTTGCGCAATATGTGTTCCAATATAAAAATAAAAAAAATCAAAATGATAAAAGGTGGCTGGAACATAGGATTTATCATAAACGATGAATTCGTTTATAAAATCAAAAAAAGATTCGATTCAAATTATGCGCAAAATATTATCAAAGAAAAACGTATGACTGACGCGTTTCGTAATCATATTTCTTTGCAAATCCCACATATACAAATAATAGAATCTGATGGTTATATTTTTTATAAATACAAATTTATACCTGGACATAATCTTAATACTTTTCCTTTACATATAATTATGAAACACCGCGAAAAATGGGCACAACAAATTGCTAAGTTTATCTATGATATGCACAATACTTTTCCAGACAAAATCGACGATTTAATAACAACAAAAGGCGACAGTTGGGGCCATAATGATATTTGCAATAATATTATCGTAGACACAAAAACAATGAATATAATCGGCATAATCGATTGGGAATATGCAGGATGGGATTATCTGGAAACAGAATTCATCAATTGCACGCGATTTTCCAGTAAACTGCGAAAGTCTGACATTGACCAAATTATACGCAAAGAATACGAAAAACTAAAACATAATTGTTGACAATTTAATTTTTTGTATTATATTATATACAACAAAATCAAAAGGTTAACAAAATGGCGAAAACCGAACAAGCAAAACAAAGAAATGCACAAGCATTGATTCTGGCAAACCAAACATATCCAAAATACAAAGAATATATTACCAAAGAATTATTCTTTTCCGAATTTGGCGTATCATACAAAACCATTCAAGAATTCCAAGATTCTTGGCGCGATATTGTTGCATATAACCCAAAATGCGAAGATTTCTTGAAATTCAAAACACGAACTTTTTTACGTATGTTGCCTATTGACAATGAACTTTATACACATCCTCGCTTTTTGCGTATATTGACCCGCCAAATCAGCAACTATCTTGCAAGATATATCGCACGCAAAGACGAAAATTCAGACCGTGTCACAATCGCCGACCAATTATACCAAGAATTACATAATAATAATTCCTTTATCAAGCATAAACAAGATGTTTTCTGTGGGAAACAAGGCGTTTTACAAACACAACCAAAAGAAACCCAGCCAAGAGAACGTCGTCGAATTGGCCAAATAAAAGCAGAACCTGTTCATATATCCAAACAAGAAAAAAGAAATCTGGAAACAAAATCTGTTAATGCAAGATTAAGAGAAGCATACAAAAAAAGTAAAAACTCACATTTATTTATGCTTAGTGTTTCCATTAAAATAAACGAGAAATAATTATTTTAACATTTCAACCACACGTTCCAAATCTTCTGCATTTGGGACGTTTTTTATTTCTATATTCGCATCATATTGACGCTTGAACCAAGTGCGCTGACGTTTGGCATACTGATTAGTTTTTGTAATCCAACCTTGAATCGCCGCATATTCAGAAAGTTTATAACGCAACATATCACATACTTGCACTGCACCGATTGCACGCGAAGCATCCAAATTATTATCAATAATATTGCGGCCTTCATCAATTGCGCCGCCCTGCAACATATCTGGAATACGCGCTGCAATTCTTTCCAATAAAACTTCGCGTTCTGGCATAATCAAAATACGCAACGCATCTGGAACAATTGCGCCAATGCGGGGCTGTTTTTGCCAATCTGTTAAATGCGTCCCTGTTTCAAAGAACACTTCCAAAGCACGCGCGATTCTTTGTGGGTCTGTGGCGGTAAAATCCAACGGCAACATTTGTTTGGCTGCAACTATATCTTTTTCAACCATTTCGCGTGCGCGAATTCTGTTTTCTTCGCAAACCTCTGGGATATTAGAAATACCGTTCACCAACACATTTATATAATACCCTGTTCCACCAACAAAGATTGGTGTTTTACCCATCGCGACAACTTCATCATACGCTTTCTTTGCCAATGTTAAATAATCTGCAACGCTTATATGTTCGTTCAAATCAAACACAGAAAACAATTTATACGGAACACCGTCTATTTCATCAAAGCCATTATTCAACCCGGCAAAAGGCGATGCAGATATATTTTCAATACCGCGATAGATTTGCACACTGTCCGCGTTTATGATTGCACCATTTATCTGTTTTGCCAGTTTATGCGCAAAATCAGATTTACCAGATGCTGTTGGTCCTGCGATAATGATTGAATTATATTTCATATTACTATTATAAAGCACGCTGTCCCGTTTGCAAGAAAAGTCCACGAAAAAAATCAGGCTGTATTTTTCAACATTTTGTGATAAAATATTCGCATATATATAAGAAAGGAAAAAATTATGAAAAAAATTCGCGTTGCAATAAATGGTTTTGGTCGAATTGGCCGATTGGTTTTGCGTGCTGCGTTGGAATCAGGGCGCAAAGATATAGAATTTGTGGCTGTCAATGATTTGGCACCTGCCGCAGAAAATGCTTATTTACTGGAATATGATTCTGTACATGGCAAATTACCAATGGATGTAAAAATGGACGGGGAATATATAATTGTTGGTAATCAAAAAATTAAATGCCTGTCCGAACGCGACCCAAGTAAATTACCATGGAAGCAATTAAAAATTGACGTAGTTATGGAATGTACAGGCCTTTTCACCGCAGCAGATAAAGCACGCGTTCACATTGAAAATGGTGCAAAGCGTGTATTAGTATCTGCACCGTCTGCGGGGGCTGACAAAACAATAGTCTTTGGTGTCAACGATAACAAATTGACCAAAAAAGATTTGATTGTTTCAAATGCTTCATGTACTACGAATTGTTTGGCGCCAGTATTAAATGTATTGGATAAAAAGTTTGGAATTATAAACGGATGGATGACAACCGTTCACGCTTATACCGGCGACCAAATGCTGTTGGATAAAAATCACAAAGATTTTCGTCGTGCGCGTGCTGCGAATTTATCTATGATTCCAACCAGCACAGGCGCCGCCAAAGCAATTGGATTGGTATTACCAAAACTGGCGGGCAAAATGGATGGAATCGCAATTCGCGTTCCAACCCCAGATGTATCGGTTGTAGAATTGACATTAAACGTGAACAAACGTGCAACAATTGAAACTGTGAACAAAGTAATGTTGGCAAATGAATCTGAAATCTTGGGCTATAACGACAAACCTTTGGTATCCATAGATTTTACCAATGACAAACACAGTTCAATTTTTGATGCAACACAAACACGCGTTATCGACGAACATTTAATACATGTCACCGCATGGTACGATAACGAATGGGGCTTTTCAAACCGTATGTGCGATACAGCCGTTGCGATTGGAAAAACTTTATAACGATAAAAAACGCCCAGGAAAAACCCTGGGTATTTTCATAACACAAAAAATAAAGATATAAAAAATCCCCTATCCGAGAGCTTTATAGAGGATTTTTTCCACAATGCTTTTTGCAAAGTGGTTATTGGTTGAACGGATAAACCAACCAATCCTTTGTGATGTATCTTAATGTAATTCTGATTGATCTACACAATCGAACATATTGTATTGGTGCAAAATTTCTTTTTTACTAAGAATAGTATTTCCACCAGTCATTGATACATCTAAGAAACCCTTGTTATTATGAAATTGTGTTGGGAATGACACCATAGAATGCGTGACAACATTTCCACCAAATTCCAATGTCTTTTTTATAATTTTATTTGTATCTGTATCTTGTATAAATCCTACAAATGCACAATCTTGACCGTATGGCAAACCAGACAGATAAAAAGATACTTTTTCATGTTTATACGAAGAACTTAAACCCACATCTTTTGCAAAGACGGTTTTATCATAAAAGCCACCATCGCCAGTAATGGTTTTTATCGCACCTGTGTATTTGTAAACCACTGCTTGATTAGCACAAGAAAACATAAATAAAGCACTGCCCAATAATAATAATTTTTTCACGAAACAATCCTTTTTAATTACTTTGGGGGGAAAGAAATCCCCCCAAAAAAATCTATAAAATTCAAATATTATTAAAACATTTTGAATTTATAGTTTGTACCTGCGCGGATAGAGAATTGAGTAGAATCTCCGCTTGCAATACCGGCACCGGCATTAATAGACCAGCTGTCGCTTAATCCCATTGCTGCACCGAATGCCATCGCAGATTGTCCATTGAAATAGCCATAGCCACCACCAACGGAAACTTCACCACGATTAACATTGCCAACAGAAACTGCAGACAAAGCAGTAGCGGCTGCAACACCACCGGACATATTCTTTTCCAAAGATTTAACTTTAGAATCTGTGTAAGCATTTGCACTGCGCAATGTCAAAGCGTCAGCCGCAGCGAATTCATTACGCAAACCATTTGCAATACCGTCTGTGTAACCTTTTGCAAAATCTTTTGCGCCATTGACCAAGTTATCAACTTCGCCAGTTGTATAAGCATCTGTGATACCATAACCAGCCAAAGTTGTTGCTTTATCTGCTTTACCATCCAATGCGTCGTTAACATCTGCTGTATTTGCTTTCAAAGACAGTTCAGTATTAACAGTTGCTGCATCTGCTTTCAAAGACAAAGCATTGTCAACAGCTTCTGCATCTGCTTTACCGGCCACAGCATTGTTAGTATATTGTTTTGCAGAATCTAATGTGACTTGATCAGCATCTTTGATAACTTTACTCAAAGAAGCATTATAATCAGTAGCATTAGCAACAGCAGTGTTATAATTGTTTGTATCTGTTGTATAATCACCTTGTGCATCTAATAAAGATTGTTGTGCATCATCCAAAGCCTTCTTTTTTGCACTATAATCTGCACTATCTGCTACAAATACACTGTTCATACCTGCAACAACAGTTTCATCAGCGTTTGCTTTAGCTGAAATTGTATTAAATTCAGCAACAGAAGCATCATAATAACCTTTTGCTGTTTCATATGCATTGTGATCAGTTGTGTATGCAGCAAAGGCATTTTGTATACTTGTTTGAGCAGCAGAATCTAAACCAGCAATTTTTGTGCTGTCAATACCAGAACCATCTGCCAACATATAATCAGCCAATGTTTTACCTGCCAATGTAGCATCCAATCCTACATAGTCAGAAAATACTGGTTCATGTTCAATAGTTTGTGGTGTTGTTCTTTGTGTAAATTCTGCACTAACGCCATATGTATAAGAACCCTGGGATATTGCTGTTGTATCAGCCAAATTTGTTTCAGATACATCACCGTTGTTATCTGTTACATTGTATTTATACAAAGATTTATTAATGTGTTCATCGTCACCATGATATGTTGTATCAGCGACAGTACTGTAATAGTAATAATCAGCAGCGTCTATTGCTTGATCGGCCTGGGCTGTTCCTGTTGCTGTATCCAAGGTCAAATCTGCCCAGTTGCCTTTACGGTTTTGATAAGTAAAAGCTTCTGAATTTGTATCGATTACATCTGTTCCGCTTCCATTTGTCAAGTAAGCGTCAGCTGTACCATCACCATTAGAATCATAGCTATAAGAACTATATTGTGGTTCAGCAGATGTTTCTGGCATTACTGCAGCATCCATTTTTGCATTAGCCACAACTTCTTCAATTGTAACCGCACTAGCAGCACCAGTAGTTGCTACAATTGCAGCCAAAGAAGTCAAAATCAAATGTTTTTTCATTTTGTTTTCCCTTTTTTTAGTTATTTTTAATATTAAAAACTGTAATCTTTGGGATTACGTAGTCAGATGGTACAAAAACCAAGGTTTTTTAACCGCCTGTGTCACGACCTATTTGGAGAAAGCGTTTTTCCCGGTTTTTTGCGAAAAAAATGTTTTTTTATATTTTGAAAAAAATGGTTGACTTTTAACCTTGGTTTTTTTTAGACCACTTGAAATATGGAAAAAATAAATTATATCATTAACATAATCGACAGGCATCGCGCCTGTTTTTTTATTGTAAAAAAGAAAAAAAAGGAGATTTTATGGTTTATGGATATTGTCGTGTTTCTACTGCACATCAACACGAAGAAAATCAACACTTTGTTATTGAAAATTTCGCAAAACAAAACAATTTACAAATTGATGTCTGGGTCGAAGAAAAAATTTCCAGCAGTAAAAAATTACAAGACCGAAAACTGGGGAAATTATTAAACAACCTTCAATCTGGCGATATTTTAATAACAACTGAAATTTCCAGACTGGGGCGCAGTTTATTGGAAGTTATGGGAATTTTACAAAATTGCCTTGAAAAAAATTGCCAAATATGGACATTAAAAGAAAATTTCCGCCTTGGGTCTGATATACAATCAAAAGTATTGGCTTTTGCATTTGGGTTATCTGCGGAATTGTCTAAATCTTTATTACAAGAACGCGTCCGCGAAAGTTTGGCACGATTAAAAGCAAACGGTAAAAAACTTGGGCGACCAATTGGCGCAAAATCAAAGTCTTTGAAATTAAGCAAAAATAAAAAGCGGATAAATCGCCTGGTCAACAAGGGTATCAGCAAAAACGAAATTGCACGTATTATGCGCGTGAATAAAAGTACTCTATATAATTATATGCGTAATAATTAATTATAAATAAACTATGAAATTTTGTGTTTGATTTCTTTGATTCGTGCCAAGATTTCACGCAAATCTTCATCACTTACCGCCGGTGCCTGGTTTTTATTTTGTATTTCATCAACCAAAACTATACACAACGTTGCCAGCAAAGCATTTTCCTGTAATGGCCCTATTTTATCCAATATTTGACGCGCGCGCGCATCAACAATACGCCCCAATTCAATCAGGCGCCCTTCCTGGCCATCTTCACAGCCCATCGGGTAATTGCGATTAACAATAGGTATCGATACTACGCTCATTTTTTCAATTTTTCCAATATAGATACAGATTTTTCAATCAATTGTTTTGCCGTTTCGTTCTTTTCACGCAAAGTTTTAACCTGTTTAGTTAATATTGCAACTTCCAGGTCTGTTTGCTTGCTGGCATCATTAGCATCTGCGCGCAAGTGCAACGTCATTGATTCCAACGAATCCAATTCTTGAAAAATTTGTTCTTTGATATTTGCCATATTTACATATTAAGACATTTTTTATATGCGTTCAACCTTAAAATGTGATATAATAAGGCATATTAAATGGGGGAATTGTTTCATGAAAACCAAAATTATCTATATTTCTGGCAACGAAGTTTTTGATATGAACGATATTCGTGCCGCTTTTGAAGAAGTTCGCGTTGCATTAAACTTGGATAAAAATACTGTATTGTTTGGCGTTCCTGTGGATGAAGATGATGCAGGATTAATGTCAAAACAAAAACCTGAAAATACAGAAATCACCCCAGAAATTCAAAAACCTGTTATCGAAGAAGTTATCAAAGATACAGACGAATCAGAAGAAATCTCTGAACCAATCACAGAAACAATCGTTGAAGAACCTGTTGTTATTGAACAACCAAAACGACGTGGTCGTCCACGCAAAGAAGAAGTTGTAGTCGAAGAATCTGAACCAGTTGTCGAAGAAACCGAATCAGAAATTATTGATTCTGCGGATGAAAAAATTGTTCCGATATTATCTGTCCTTTCAACCAACGACGAACCTTCCACACAAGAAATCGATATAATTCCAGAAATACACGATGAAAAAGTTATAGAAGAAACTATTATTGACGAACCTGTTGATGAACCGGTCGAAGATGTCGCCGAAGAACCAGAAGAAATCGAAGACGAAGCAGACCTGGAAAAATTATTATCTGCGATGACACCTTTACAGGAAGATATTTTGGAAAAACATAATGAACCAGTTGCCGAACCAATCGTTGAAGAAGACGACGATATTTCCGTCGATGCTACATTGGAACAATTGGCAACTGAATTCGCAGAAACACAAGATAAAATCGCGACAGAAAACAAATCTTCTTCGCGCAGTAAAATTGGCAAATTGCGCAACATATTGCCTTTTAAACAATCAAAACACAAAGACCAAGGCCTGGGCGATTTATTCGGATGGGCCGGAATTGCTGCAAATGACGAAGATTTTTCTGTCCCTGGATTTTTCACAAATGCGGCATCTAAAAAATAAAAATGAACGAAATAACAATTATCAATTTACTAACCAATTCAGGATTTGAAAAAGTCTTTATTGATTCTGATTTTGTTTATTTCCAGGATCCATCTTGTATTTTTCCTGCGTTTGATACTGTGCTGGAATACGCTTGGCTGGCGATTATAGTAATGCTGGCAATAATAATGTTTGGTTGGGGCGTACTGTATATCAAAAACGGGATAAAAATAAATACAGTTTTCAATAATGTAAAAACTTTGATTTTGGTTCTTGGAACTCTGGCGGTGGTAAAGCCGATTGTCAATATTATATACGGCGATAATTTATTCGGACAACAATGCGAAATTAAACAGGTATCGATGGCATCTGTCAAAGAATTATTGGAACTGCGTAATAAAAAATTCGGTAAATCTGATGAATATTTGTTATATGAAACTTTTAATATCGTTGATTCGGGGCCAATATATTCTGATGATTCTTATGAAAGCAACGATGTTTTACAAGAATCGGAAATCGAAACAATAAATCAACAATCAACATCTTCTGGGTTCAAAGTTTCTGATATCGTCGCTGTTCAATACGAAAACAGAACAACTATTTATATTGCAAAAAATGGTACAAAAATTAAACGCATTGGTGGAACAGTTGCATGGCGTAATAATAACCCAGGAAATATCCGTAAATCTAAATTCGCATATGCAAATGGTGCGGTTGGTGAAACAGATAAATGGGCTGTATTTCCTGACGAAGAAACAGGTCTGCGTGCAATAACAAAATTATTACGCACAAAAAACTATAACAATTTATCTGTCAAAGAAGCAATTCACAGATGGGCACCTTTCAGTGACGGGAATAACCCTGAAAACTATTCCCGTCGTGTATCAAATATGACTGGATTGTCTGCTGATGCACGATTGAATACTCTAAGTGATAACGATTTAATGAAAATTGCACGTGCTATTCAAACTGTCGAAGGATGGGGTGTCGGAACAGAACAAAAAATGTAAAGGTTTAATATGAATAAAATAAAAAACTTAGTTTGGATTTTATCAATCGCAATATTATGCGCGTTGGCTTTCATCCTTTACAATAAAACAAACACGCAAACACCAATGCAAGATACAACCCCAATATTCAGCGATGAATTCGTTGAAACAAATCAAGATTTTTCTGATGGCTTAAACAATCCTGATTCTGTCACAACATATCCTTTGGACGAATATGGTATGGGGGTCGCCAAAAAAACTGTTTATTACATCGATATCAATAACGATAAAAACCGGGACAGAATTACAAAAACTCTGATTGAAACAGGGAATGCTCATTCTTATTACGAATATAAAGTCGAATTAAATAAAAATGGAAAATTTGTCGATATAACACCAAACAATTTCAAAACTACTAATGGTGAAAACTGCGATTTACAGCAAATACAATTCGTATTCAAACCACAATTCAAAGTTGTTTTAATTTCTCGTGAACTTGGCGAAACTTGGAACACACCAACATTGGCAAAGAAAGAAGTTTTCAAATTATCTGATGATAAATTTAATATTGTCGACACAAAAAAATTACGCAAAGTTTGTGATGTCAAAGAATTATTTTATTGAACTTTTATTCAATAAATGCATATTACGTGCAGAATATAATATATCATTTGCCAACAAGAAATGATCATATAATTGTATACCAAGATTATTCAACGCAGTTTCTAATTCTGATGTAATTTCTATATCTTGTGTTGAAAAAACTTCTGTAGATCCAGGATGATTATGTAATAAAACAACACTGTACGCATTTAAGTCCAATGCTTTCTTAACAATTTCACGCACATACACCGCGGTCCAATCTATCGTACCAGTACTATGTAATTCATCTTTGATTAACCTGTATTTATTATCCAGATAAAAGACATGAAATTCTTCTATTGGTTTGCCACCCAATAATATTTTGCAATAATTTTCCAATTTTTCATAATTGTGAAAAATAGGCGATTCATCCAATACTTGTTTATATTCCAATTCCATTATTTTATGAATCAGTTTGAAAAATGCGGCAGTATTCTCTTTGACACCATCATTTTCCATCAAAGATTCAAATGGTGCAATCAAGATATGATGTATACTGCCATATTTTTTATATAATTGCCTTGATAAAGCACGAACATCACGTCGCGGTATTGCATATGTCAATAATAATTCCAGCAATTCATAATCTTTTAATTGACCATCCAGAAACTTTTGACGCAGGCGCGCTCTGTGTCCAGACTGTAAAGATTGCAAATCTTCTTTTTTAATCATGTGTCATTTTTTCTGTGAAAATTATTACACCATCTTCGGTTATACCCAATGTGTGTTCCCACTGCGCAGACAAACCGCCATCTTCTGTCCGTACGGTCCAACCGTCTTTTTCATCTGTCGTGCATCTGTAAGTGCCAGTATTTATCATTGGTTCAATAGTGAATACGAAACCAGGCTGCATTATCAATTTATCATATGCTTTGTCATAGAAATGTAAAATATTTGGATTATCGTGCATAACTTTACCAATACCATGTCCACAATAATCGCGCACAATTGAAAAACCATGAGGTTTTGCAACACTTTCTATCACTTTACCAATTTCGGAAAGCGGTACACCCGGCGCACAAATAGAAATTGCCGCATTAAGAGCATCTTGACAAGTCTGAACCAATTCGCGCGCTTTATTTGACACATTACCAATCATAAACATACGCGAAGCATCACCATGAAAACCATGATATTCAGCAGTCAAATCAACATTTATAATATCACCATCTTTTAATATAACATTATCATTTGGGATACCATGACAAACAACATCGTTTATCGAAGTACAAATACTTTTTGGATATCCCATATATCCTAAATCAGAAGAACGCGCACCATTTTCCTTTAAAAAATCTGCAACCAGTCTGTCAATTTCACCGGTTGATACCCCCGCAACAATATGCGGTGTTATAAAATCAAAACAGCGCGCGACCAAATCACCCGAAGCACGCAATCTTTTAAAATCTTTTGGCGCATATACAGACGATAACATTTTTACTTCCTTCTTTTTAAAGCCAACTTAGCAGCGCGCACAGACAACTTTAACGAAAAATCACGTATTAAAATTTCTGGTTGCATACCACTGGTTCTGCACATTTTTTCCAAATCGTTCAATTTAGATAAAACATTTACTATTTCACTTTCTGGCCAAATTTTCATGGCCATATTAAATTTATCAGCAACCTTCCAAAACAGTTTTGGTAATTGCCCATCAACAACCGCAGTCAATAAGCGCGTAAAATGATTGTATAACATACGAACCAACATATTCGCATCTGCACCACCATAAAGCAATCTGTCCAGCGCAACCATAGTTTGATTTATATGTCCTGCGGTCAAAGAATACATGTAATCGTCAGCACTGCTGGCCGAAGTATCAGGCAAACATTTTTCGACATCTTCCAAATCGACAACGTGTTTATCAGAAACATAAATTGCTATTTTTTGTAAGAAACTGCGTGTAATACCACGATCGCCCCCCATATGCGACAACATATAAGACATTGCATCTGGGGTCACTTGACGTATGCCAGAAGCCGCCGATAATTCCTTATGAATTAATGCTTCCAAAGTTTTAGTATCATCGGAATAACACGCAACCGCCGCGATATTAGAACCATCTTCAAATAACTTACGCAACGAAGCCGGCCGCAAATCACCCGCCGTCACAATAACAGTTGCACACAAAGATGAAGAAGTCACCAGGTCAGATATTATTTTGCTGTCGCTGTCGCCGGCACCAGATATTATAACCGCCTTGCGACCACCGAACATAGAAGGACTGCAACTTTCCGCGAATACTGCATCTTGTTTATCGCGCAATTCATTAGCATCCAAAACCAACAAATTATCTTTTTCGATTTCCAGTTTTTCAACTGCTTTGTCACACAATTCATCAACCAGACCGGCATCAGGGCCATATATCAACACAGCGTTGATATCAGTAATCCCAGAATTAAAATCTGATTCCTTCCACTTCATTATTTACTTTCTTGTTTTTGAATTTCTGCAATTACACGCATACTAATTTTTTCAGACAATTGATAAATAGTATTCGTAACCGCATTATTATATGAAGCATTAGATGCAACCAAATAACGCACAAAAGTATAACTTTCTGCCGCAGATTCAGTCGAAGCAGCAATTTCTTTATCGCCCTGCTTTAACACATAAGATGCGGTCAATTTTACTTCCTGCCATACTGCATCGCCCGCACGTTCAAACGCCTTGTACTGTGTTTCAGGTTCGCTTAATTTCACCGTCAAATTATATCTAGAATTCTGTTCATGAATACCACCAAATTTAGCATTCAAAGAATTCCGCAATTCAATACCGTTGATGCCACTTATTGGTGCAACATAAACGTCTGTTTTATCACCTGAAAAAACAGGTCTGAAACTGCACGCGGCTAATGTTAAAAGTAAAATTAATTTCTTCATGTCTTTTTCCTGTTGAAGTTTATACTAATATTAGCTACACTTTTAACAAATCGCAAGGGGGAATCTTGAATATTTTTTTAATTCTTTTGTCCGTAATAATTATGGCGGGGTATTATGTTATATCGTCCCCTTCCCAACGAATAATCGAACACGAAACAGAATATGCCATTAAACAGTCTGATTTGCGTTCAATCGCAGAATGTCTCGTATCCGCTCAAAATGCCGCTATGTACGGGGAAGAATTCAACGATATATGCATTGAAAAATATGATATAGTCAGCCAGTATATCTGTATGAACGATAAATACAATATTGTTTCTTGCGATTCGGAAAATTCCAAGGCACCGACATTTAATTTTATTATAACAACATCTTTTGAATTACCTGATTCTGAATACAACAATATGTTGGAAATATTGGAAAAATATTATCCAGACGCGGGAACACTGGGCGTATTCGTTAATCCAGATTTAATGTCCGCAGGTTCTGTATCAAATCGCACTATTCCAAATAAAATAATCGAAGCGGCCAACTTGCAAACTGGTCAATTGATGTATCTTATGCAATATAAAATCCCTGAAAAAACGATAGATTATCCATTGGTTGACGGTTCAAATATTATATGTCCATCAGGAACGATGAAAACCTTCCGTTTTGGTCGTTGGCAATGCATAGAATATAATTATAAAGTATCTTGTACCGGCGACACAATCTGGGATTCAGATTTGATGGAATGTGTGGCAGATGAAAATCGAAAACCATTGTGTTCTAATAACCAAACTGCGGTTATGGTTGACGATATTTGGGAATGCGTGGATCCTTTTTCTGATCAAAATTGTCCGACTAATATGATTGCGCGCCTTAATTATTCAACATTAACATGGGAATGTGTCGAAGATCCAAACGCGTCCAAAAATGTGAAAAAATGCGACAATATCGCACTGTTACCAAAAGTCCACGGTGCAATCGGCGCAACCCTGCGCGTACGTTCTGTATCATGTACAGATTGTGAAATGGCAGTAATAGACGAAGAAACTTGTGAAACCTATTGTATCCCTGATGTCAATAAATTGACAGACCCGCGTTGCTATGACGGCGATATCAATGAATGCGTTGGACCGCATCGTGGAATATATTTCGGTTTTTCAACAAAATCGCGTATTGATGGCATACAAAAACTTCAAAACAAAACTGTTTCACTGGATCGCGAACACAGCCAAAACAGAATGTTTAATTGTATGGATTGTGGCGAAAGTATCATAGATACCGAAAAATCAGATTCACCATATACGGCAGTTTGTAAATAGAAACACACCAGCATATACGTTATTTATTATGTTTCGTAAAAGAAGTTAAGGTGTTTTTAGGTATGGTTTGCAATTTTATATAAATTATATAATACTAAAAAAAAGGGGAATTAAATGCAAACCAGCAAAACATCTGTGATTGCCAACAAAAAAATTGATAATTCAAAAATGATTAAGGCCAGTAAAATCATACTGGATTTACAGCAAGAATTAAAAAAATACATCAACAAAGGTCATGGCCCGTTTTTAGCGGCTATTTATGATGACGATGGAAATTTAATTGCCAAAGCCGCAAACAGCGTTGTGAACAAAACTTGCAGTCATAATCATGCCGAAATGAACGCGATAAAAATGGCAGAAAAGAAACTGGGCACTTATGATTTATCACCATATAATTTGAGTATATATGTGACATCTGAACCATGTATGATGTGTTTGGGTGGAATTATGTGGTCCGGGATAAAGGCGGTTTATTACGGTGTTCCGTCCAGTCGTGTCACAAAGATAACCGGCTTTGACGAAGGTTTTAAACCAGATTGGTTTAAAGAATTTAAAAAACGCGGTATAACCGTTTATGGTCAAATTGAAACAGATGCAGGTGAAAAAGTTTTAAAAGATTATGTATCCCAAGGACACACAGTTTATAAACCAAAAAGATAATGTTTTTTACTGTACAATTCACGAGCTGATTTTATGCGTGATTTGTTGAGATTCGGGAAAGATATTAAGGTGTTTTTGGACAATTTATATTGACATTATGCAAAATAATGCTAGTTTGTGAACAAAACTATAGACTTTATACATACACAAACAAAAGGCTAAATCATGGAATATATTCCAGATACAGAATACATCACGATAAATAAAAATGGTTTTTTTATTGGTGGGAAAAAGGTTATAGGCTACAACAATGTAGAAAAACTTAAACCAACAAAGTTTCATGGACACGAAATTAGGGCTATGGATGCTTTTGGCGACGACTTCGATTCTTGGTTTGAATATGCTAGAAAAAAAATTCCAACGCTTGAAGAAATACATTATGGTGCATTTGATACCAAAGGAGAACGCTACCAAATAGGGCAGCCTTCTGGAAAACTTGGAAAAACTGTATGGTGTCGTATAAAGCTGAATGGTAAAGATGCGACAAATAACCCTTGGGTATTATACCGTGATTCGATTGATGTATGGGATGCTGTACTTTATGGTGGACATTTTGCTTTAAAAGATTTTAATAAACCAGAATTTGTATCTGCTCTTTTAAATGCTGCAAACACAGATAGCAAAAAGATAGACCAACCACAAAAAACAAATTTATCCGAAAACGATACATCAATTACAGATTTAAAACAAAGACTGCAAAACATAGATTTATCTGAACTTGTTGGAAAGACGGTTGAATTAAACGGATATAAAATAATGATAAGAAAAATTGCACAAAACGCAAAAACAACAAATAAAAGATAAAAATAGTTCACAAATCGGTAAAACGATGTCTGTTTTCAACATCCAACTTACGAACTTGTGAAAGCATTGAAAATCTAATAAAAAACACCGCTTCGCGCGGTGTTTGAATTTTTGGCAGGGCCATCTGTGCAATTCACGAACTGAGTTTATGCGCGAATTGTTGGTGTTTGGGAAAGATATTAAAGCATTCACCAATGAATATAATAACTTATAACCCCTGTAATTGTGCACGTTTTTCTGCTAACTGTCTTTCTATTTCTTGTTTTTGTTGCTCCAGTTTTGCAATTTCTTCACGTAATTTTTGTGTCCCTGAATTAATACGTTCTGTTTTATTTGATGCTTCTGCCGATTTTTGAATCGACAAATACGGTGCCAAAAGAACCTGTATTGAATCTTTTAATTCTTTATCGTACCTGCCTTCAAATAAATCTACTGCATCATCCTGCCATTTATTCCACCCGTCAGTTACACCCTGTACAGTAAATTTACTTAATATATTTTTTTCAAACCAGTTTTTTAATTCTTGTTCAAATTTCTTTGTGCGTTCTTCATCAATATTGTCCATAATAATTGTTATCGCGCCATAGTTACTGCCAGGTCTATCAGAAGTCGATTCTTTTATTCCTGTACGAAGGAAAGAATAAGCAAAACAACCCGGATTACCAGGTACTTCTTCCTTTATAAATTTTTCACCAGGCACAGAAGGCCATGGATTTATATATTTGAGATCACCAGTATGCCAAGATGCATATCCCCTAAAATGATCATTGGGTTCGGCATTTATTATTTCTCCACGTGGAGTTCCATGTAATACCCAATAAGCATCAAAGGAAAACCCACCGTTTTCAAGATCTTTTTTTCCAATATAATTGTACATACCAATACCTTTTTATATCTGAAGATTATTATATCAAAATCATATATGAAATGCCATAAAAAGTTCGTAAATTGGTAAAATGGGCTATGTTTTTACCACCCAATTTACGAACTCGTAAAAGTATTGGAAAACCGCCCCACTCGCCTTCTCGATACGCAATAATAAAAATCTATAAAAACTCGTATTTAAAAACTCCGTTTTTATGATTTTTCTAATTGTGTATTCTCGTATTCGCCATGCGCTGCGCTCTGCTAATCACAGGGGCAGCCCCACTCGTGCTTGATAAACAATAACCAATCGTAAACGCAAAAACTCTATTAAAAACATCCGTTTTTGCACGATTGCTAATTGTTCATCTGCGATTTGGCCATGCGCTTCGCTCTGGCCTATCCTTCGTGGGGCTTTTAGAGAAATTAAAAATGCCACACAAGGTGGCATTTTTGATTTCTGGCAGCCCCACTCGGATTTGAACCGGGATTCTCGCCTTGAAAGGGCGGTGTCCTAACCATTAGACGATGGGGCCAAAGACTCTTAAAACCGCCGTTTTGTCGGCGGTAAAATCTCTGGCGGGATGTAAGGGGCTCGAACCCTCGACCTTCTGCGTGACAGGCAGACGCTCTAAACCAGCTGAGCTAACACCCCAGAGCAAGGCATATATTATAATACATATACACAAAAATCAAGTATTTTTTTCACAAACATATTTTTTTATTAAAATATTGACAATTTATTTTTTTGTGTTATGTTTTCTGTAAAACATAAAAACAGAGGATAAAAATATGCAAGAACAACACAAACCAAATTTTGTTAAACAGTACACATTGGTTGACCCGAAAAAATTGATGATAAATTACGAATTGTTTTTTAATCGCAATCGTATTCCGGTTGCCTATGAAGAACGTTCCAGAAAAGAGGCTTTTCATTCAACAATATTATTGCCAGCATCTGTGTTTGCAAAATATTTGGTTGATTTATACAATGCGCCGTCAGAAATTACGGACGCCCCAAAAATGCGTACTATTTCCATCATTACATTAAACAACGGGCAAAAGATGTACATGATACCAGATTTACAAACCCAGAAAGATCCTATCCTGTATTTAAACTTGCACGACTTGCCAATGGCGTTTAACGTGACCCCAGAAATAAATCGTGCGATAGCAGAACAATGGAAAATCTATACACGATAAAAGAAAGCCGACACAATGTCGGTTTTTTATTTCGCAAATTGACAATTACAATAAACTTGGTTTATAATAAAAATATGAAAAAGATATTTATATTGATTTGTATGATTTTACTTTGTGCGATAGTCCTGGGCGGATGTGGCGTAAGATCTGAATTGGCACACGACGAAGGCTATCCACGTAATTATCCGGTATATTAAAATTCGGGGGTATGGCGGAACTGGTAGACGCGCTGGATTTAGGTTCCAGTGGGGCAACCCGTAAGAGTTCGATTCTCTTTACCCCCACCATATTGGAGGAGAACTAATTTTGGTTTTTTACCCGCCACCCTCCGAACACATAACCTGGTCGAACTGGTGTCGGGGGTAATGTTATTGACTGACCGTATGTGCAGGTATTTTGTACCGTATTCGTTCCATCGTCCCAATTTATAGTTATTGTGTTTGGTTCAAATACCGCAATCAATTCATGTCCAAAGTTAGACGAACATGCATTTGATATATTTTCATTAAATTGTGTTTTATATTTTATTCCCTGCGATTCTGTTGCATTATAACTGAACGTTCCACCATTACATGTCCAACCATTTGGACATTGTACACATCCCAATGTATCCGCAGGTAAAAAATAACCACTTTCGCATGTATAAGTATTTATTTCAAACACCGCAAATAAATTATTACCTATAACCCCACATTGGTTGGGTATTGTTTCGGTATAATATGCGAATACCGGTTGAACGAACAGTAAAGATAATAATAAAATTTTTTTCATATCTATATCTCCTTATTCCAGAGGGTTTGATTCCCCTCCATTGGAGGGGTGGATTGCGTCAGCAAGACAGGGAGGGGTCCGATTAAATTTAATATTAAATATTTTTATTTGACCCCTCCCCGCCGTTCCGGCCCTCCCCTCCGGCGGAGGGGAATCCACCACTCACTCATTTAACACTGGTCCGGCGATAAATTGACCTGTACCGGCGTTGTAATAGAATTTCTTTTCTACTTTGTCATACATACATGGAACACCGTACGGATCAAGAACAGGGATAAAATCACGAACAAGGACGTCGTTATCCCAGATTTGTAATAGTTTTATTTTATCTGTAGTACCTGTAATTATTACTGAATTTAAATTAGGGATAGTTTGTGAAAAAAGAATCTCTCTGTTATTGACAATAAATAATCTTTTATCAATATTAAACCCAATGTTATAAAAAGTACCAACCGAATAAGGCACACCAGATGATACCTCTGGAATTCCGGGTCTGAAAGTAATAATGCGACTATCTTGCCATATAACAAGGCAATGATCACCACTCTTAAAACTGCATATATTAGATACACTGGGTGCTACGGTGGTGTAAAACTTTATGTTGCTAGATAATCTAATCCCCGTATCTATCCACTGTGTTCCTGTCGATTTCAGGTATTCAATCGGGGTATAACTTGCCCAGCCCTTAAAGGTATATCCGCGTTTGGTTGGGGTGGTTGGTAATAATATATCAGTACCACTTTCGCATTGTGTGGTTGTATAAATGTTGCCGTCCATATACCAATTTAATGTTTCTGTTTGTGCAAATACTGTGCCACAAAACAGCATCAATAATGTTATTAAAATCTTTTTCATACTTCCTCCCGTTTTCTTTCAACAAAACACCGCCAAGAAAATGGCGGTCGGGGAGTTAGCAAATCATCTTGTAATTGATTCCATCGCCTTACGGTACGACGGCTCCCCGACCATATATAGTCAGGGATGACAACGGTGCAAAAAACACCGACAACACCAGAATTACGATGCTTTCGCACCGTACAAGATAGGCCTGCTAAAGCCCCGAACCCAATCCCTTGGATTCACCGAAAATTATACAATAAAAATATTAATATAGCAAACAATAAAAAAAACTTGATTTTATACAAAATATAACATACAATGCCCGAAGTAATTAAAAAAGGTAATAAAAAATGGCATCTAAAAAAGGCAGCAAAGAAGTTGTAAAACTGGAAAACAAAGAAACCGGTTTTTATTACACAACAACTAAAAATACAAAATCTGAAAACACTCAGGGTAAAATGAAATTCCGTAAATACGATCCAAAATTACGCAAACACGTTGTATTTACAGAAGCAAAAATGTCCCACTAAGGATTTTTGTTATACTAAGTTTTGATAAACCCCGCAATCGCGGGGTTTATTTATCACAAAAAACCGCCCAAATGGGCGGTGTTTTTATTTTCCAAATTTACCACTGCGTGGGAAACCAACTGGGATTGTGTGACCCTGGGACGCACGTTTGGCCAACCATGGTTTTATATCATCTAACTTAGTCGTTCCACGACCAGTTGTCCAACCAAAACCGTCCGCCATATTAAAGAACATTGCATCAATTGTATATGTGCGTTCGGCATTATATTTCTGCAAGATTACGCCCTTGCCCCTGGACATTTCTGGGATTTGGTTTGCTTCAAATATCAACAATTTATCATTAGAACCAGACAATGCAACCATATCACCATCAACAGGAACACATAATACCGCCGGATTATGTTCGTCTGTATTCATAATTTGTTTTCCGTTCTTGGTTTGTGCAACGCAATTTTCACCCGCGACGATAAAGCCTGTTCCATGACGACCGACAACCAAATATTTCGCATTTGTATCCAAAACAAATGCTTTTACGATTGTTTCTTCGGCACTGATATCCGCCATCATACGCACAGATTCACCAAAACCGCGTGCAGACGGCAAATCGTTTCCAGATAATGTGAACATTTTCCCACCACTGGCAAACAGGTTTATTTTATCTGTTGTTTGTGCATGGAAAGCAAATTGCAATTCGTCACCTTCTTTGAATTTCATATCTATATTATTCAAATCCAGATGTCCTTTGGCCGCGCGTATCCAACCCATAGTTGACAACACGACGGTAATAGGTTCTTTTTCAATGAAATCGTCAGCGTTTACAACGATTTCTTCACCAACTGGCGCCCATTGCGTGCGACGACGGCCCAATGCGCTTGTTTTTGCATATTGTTTTTTAATATCATCAAACCAAGCGTGCAATTGTGCATTTTGAATTTCTTCGCTGTCTAACAAGGCCTGTAATTTATCGCGTTCAGCGCGCAATTCTTTGTCTTCGCGTTTGATTTCCATTTCTTCCAATTTGCGCAAACTGCGCAAGCGTGTATTTAATATAGATTCAACCTGGACTTCCGTCAGTTTGAATTCGGACATCAAGACAGCCTTTGGATCATCTTCATTTCTGATGATTTCGATTACCCTGTCCAAATTCAAATAAACAATTAACAACCCGCCCAATATTTCCAATCTGCGTTCTATATTGCCCAAACGCCAATGTGTGCGACGCAACAAGACATTTTTCTGGTGCGCAATAAATTCGCGCAATACATCACCAATAGGCATAACGCGTGGTGCACCATTAGAATCAACGACATTGAAATTCATATTGAATTTATATTCCAAATCAGTTGTCGCAAACAAATGCGCCATCATTTTATCAATTGGAATATTACGGCTTTTCGGAGTAATAACAATGCGCACGTCTGTCGTAGATTCATCAACAATATCTTCGACCAAAGGCAATTTTTTGTTATCAATTAAATCAGCAATCTGTTCAACCAATTTAGATTTAATTATGCCGTATGGGATTTCAGTAATAACGACCTGTTCTGCCCCACGTTCCAGTTTTTCCACACCCCATTTTGCACGAACACGAAATGCACCGCGACCTGTATCATAGTTTTTACAAATCGTCGCAAAATCATCAATTAAAACACCACCTGTTGGAAAATCTGGCCCAACCAATTTTTTCATAATTTGTTCAGTGGTCGCATCTGGTTTATCAACAACCAAATTCAGCGCATCCATAATTTCAGATACATTATGTGTTGGAATATTAGTCGCCATACCCACAGCAATTCCCATACCGCCATTTGCCAATAAATTCGGAAATGCACCCGGCATAACAGTTGGTTCAACCGTTGTCCCATCAAAGTTTGGCATCATATCAACACTGTCTTCATCAATACCTTCCATAATCAGCATTGCCGCAGGTGTCATTTTTGATTCTGTATAACGATATGCCGCTTGGGGGTCACCGTCAATATTACCAAAGTTTCCCTGACCATCAATTAATGGATAACGCACAGAAAAGTCCTGGGCCAACCTTACCATCGCATCATAAACCGAAGAATCACCATGTGGATGATAATGACCCAACACATCACCAACAACCGTTGCGCATTTACGAAACGCAGCCGACGGCGACAATTTCTGACGCAACATAGAATATAAAATGCGACGATGCACAGGCTTTAATCCATCCCTTACATCAGGCAAAGCGCGCGCCACAATCGTAGATACCGCATAAGACAAATAGCGCTCAGACAGTGCATCTGATAATTGTTGTCCAGATATATTTTCAGTTGTATTTTCGACTTTTCTCATATTTTCTTTCCGTTTTTATCAGCCAAAGAATAAAACATTTCAAAAAATAAAACAAGAAAAAAACCGCCCTTTCGGACGGTTTTTATCAAATTCTTTGTGATTAGAATCCGAAAACCATACGTTGTTTTGATTGACGTTTCTTTTCGTTACGAACCGCTTCTTCTTTCAAGCGTTTACGTTTAGTAGTTGGTTTTTCGTAACGTTGACGTTCCTTCATTTCACGATAAAGGCCTTCTTTTTGTGATTTACGTTTTGCAACACGCAATGCTTGTTCAACGTTGTTATCACGGACCAAAACTTTAACCATTATGTATTCACCCCCTTTGGCGAATTTGTATCTGTTTCTTTTGAAAAAGGGGATTTTCATCCCCCTTTGTTATTCTGGTGGAGCTGATCAGGCTCGAACTGACGACCCCCTGCTTGCAAAGCAGGTGCTCTACCAACTGAGCTACAACCCCAGAACTTTGCATTTTTCACAAATTCTGTTTTTGACGCCCCGCTGCGATGTAAAGCAACTTACCTCTACCAACTGAGCTACAACCCCAGAACTTTGCGACTTTCTTTTGAAAGCCCACACATTTTATACATTTATTTATCAAATGTCAAATGGAAAAATCAAACTATCTACTTAAAAACAAACTTCTGCTTTGATTTATCAGAAAATCTTTTCTTTCTGGTTTTGCATGAACAAATTTAGATAAATAAATTAAACTATTTTTTATCATCGCTGTTTCTATATCTGTAACATTATCTACATCTATACGCAATTTTTGCAAATCCATCAAAGAGAAAGCATTTTCAGAATTTGCTATGCCATCTTGTTTTTTATATTTTATTTCCAGAAAGAAATTTTCAAATTTTTTGTTTATAGTCTTCAAATATTCTTTTTGGACTTCTAATGACATATGCGGAAAACAGCCCACTGAACTAATCGTATTTATTTTTTCAGACATACCCTTTGCCGAATTCCAATCAATAAATGTTGGTATATTGCCAGTTAATTGATATGAAGCATTTGTATATAAATCTGCGATTTCTGGCACAATATCTACACAATATACATCTTTTAAATTATATTGGTTTTGTAAAATAATTGTCAAAGGCGACAAACCACACCCCATATCACAAGGGACAATATTTATATCTTGTTCATATTTTTTATCGATAAATCTGATATTTTCCTGAAAACGCAACGCATAATGCAAAGATTGCACATTTACATCAGGGGCATCATCTACGCATTTTTGCGAAAAGTCATGGTGTCTATTGGTATATTTAACCAATTTGTTACCAACATCACCAAGCATTGTTTTGTATCTTGGATCTTTCAATAAAGAAATCAGCACCAGATTCCATTCATGAATCAAAGATAACTTGTCTTTATCAATGGCTGTCGCATACCTTGAATACTTTTTCAAGGCCGCTTCCAAAAACAAAGTACAAGAAAAAGCCATTCCAATACTACCAAAATCTATTTTTTCTGTCATAATTAGTATAAGTACCATAATAAAACAAAAAGTCAATAAAATAGTTGACAAAACAAAAAATATGTCTATAATAAATAACAATTGACAAAAATGGTGGAAGAAATGACACAAAAAGCAGAAAAAGAACTATTAAAAAACGTTTTGAATGCAACGGGCACAGAAATAACTGAATATCCGCTGTATTATATGATTAACGACAAACTTATTCGTGAAAACAAAGATGGCAAAAAATATATTGTAAAGTTTGACGAAAACAAACAAGAAACAATCATAGGCGAATATAATGGCAAATAAAAATTGGGTTATTGTAATATCTGGCCCTAACGGTGCCGGTAAATCAACTTTTCATAACAGAATTCTGTTACAGAATCCTTTTTTGGCTGATTCTGAATTCATAAATTATGATAAAGAGTTTGCAAGTTTAAAACAAAATACATCTGAAAATACTGATGAAGAAAATCTTCGCAGACATGCTTTGATGAAAATGCGCTATAAAATAAACACAGCTTTTACACAAAAAAGAAATATTATTTTTGAAACCACAGGCGCAGGTATAAAACAAATTTCAAGACAAGCCAAACAGAATAATTTCAGTGTCTATGGATTACATATCAACTTACAAAATCCTGAATTAAGTATTGCTCGTGTTCATCACCGCGTTGAACATGGCGGTCACGATGTACCAACAAACGTTATCATGGAAAGATATGCCCAAAACCATGCCAGATTACCCCAACTTTTAACATTAGAAGATGTAGCTATTGTAATTGATAACTCTAACAAGAAAGCATTTATGCCTATTTTTGTGTTGTCACATGGATATTTAACAAACATTTCTGAATGTCCTGAATATCTGCAGGATACACATATTGTTGTAAAAGAAAAATATCCAGAAAAATCATACAAACAACTTTTACACCTTCAACAAGAAGTAGATATAAGCACTATGACAGAAGAGCAACGTGAAAACTTTGGTCAAATTGTAATATCAAATTTATTAGGACAAATAAGATAGTTAAGGACGTATAAAATGTGCGTACATAATTTTTCTCAAAAGTATTTTAGCGCCTATGCAAGCAAGGTTTTGAAACCTGATTACTACAGAAGCTTTTTTGCCCCAGATGGCTTGCGTCAGATGTATATCAAACAAGACGCAATTGAACCTTCTGTATCTTTCAAGGAAAACAAAATAAACTTCACAGATATTGCACATTTATTTGGCGCCCTTGAAAGAAGATACCATTTGCCTATTTTTGTTGATATAACTGAAATAGACAGCATTAACGATGCTTATATTGTATTTACAGGCGGAATTACAAAAATGCGTCAAAATTTTTCACAAAAAAACAGTAAAAAAGAGCAAGATAAAATGACACAAACAAAAATGACTTATAATAAAATATTAAAAGCCGCTCAAGAATTTTTGGTAAGCGACCCTGAATTGTATTTAAACAAACAAGACGTTGTTCCAACTGCTTCTTTATCTCGTGATTTAGGTATGGACAGCCTGGATAAATTACAATTGATTATGGGTATAGAAAAACAATTAAACATACAAATCAATGATAGTGAAATTATGAAAAGAAAAACAGGAAACCTTGGTGAATTTTGTCAGGCAATTTATGAACAAATCAATGCACCATTGGTTAAAGAAACCATTAAAACACAACAAACAAATTTCTTACAACGTATAAAACAAAGATTGATAAGACAAAAATAAAAAACGCCCGTTTGGGCGTTTTTTTATTGTATCAATAATTCTTTACCATGAACATCAACATTAACGGTTGAACCTTCGCCAACGGAACCGGACAAAATCAAATCTGCGATTTTATCTTCGACTGCTGTGGTGATAAGTCGTTTCAATGGACGCGCACCAAACACTGCATCATATCCATTATCTGCCAACCATTGTATTGCTTTGTCTGTCACGCGCAAAGATATTTGGCGTTCGCCAAGGCGTTTTTCAAGAATCTTTAATTGAATCTTTACAATATCGCCCATCACATCTTTGCCCAGCGCATTAAAGAATACAATTTCATCAATACGGTTTATGAATTCAGGTCTGAATTGTTTCTTTACCGCATCCATACTTGGCAAATTACTTGTCATAATAATTATGGTATTTGTAAAGTTAACTATACGTCCCTGCCCGTCTGTAAGACGACCGTCATCAAGTATCTGTAAAAATACATTGAATACATCAGGGTTTGCCTTTTCAATTTCATCGAACAACAAAACTTGATAAGGACGACGGCGCACAGATTCGGTCAATTCACCACCTTGTTCATAGCCCACATATCCCGGAGGTGCACCGATTAAACGCGCAACTGAATGAGGTTCCATATATTCACTCATATCAATACGTGTCATCGCAGTATCATCATTAAATAAATATTCTGCCAATGCTTTTGCAACTTCTGTTTTACCAACACCTGTCGGCCCCAAGAACATAAATGAACCAGATGGTCTGCGTGGGTCGCTTAAACCTGCACGCGAACGACGTATAGCACGCGCAACAACAGACAGCGCATGATCTTGACCAACAACACGTTTACGTAATTCATCTTCGATATTTAATAACTTTGATTGTTCTTCCATTGACAATCTGTCCGCAGGAACACCTGTCCACTTTGAAACAACCGCTGCAATATGTTCTGGCAATACAGTTTTATATTCTTTGGATTCAGTATTTTGCTTTTTTATTTCTTCTTCTAACTGTGGAATCTTGCCATATTGCAGTGCGGACGCTTTTTCATAATCGCCATTACGCATTGCAATTGCAACCTCTGCACGCGCTGCATCTAATGCCGCCATAGAATCAGACAAACCCTTCATTTTCTTTTGTTCGTCCAACCATTGTTTGGTCATAGCATCAGATTCCGCCTGCATTTTTTCAATCAAGGCCTCCAAATCTTTCAAACGTTTTTTAGATTCTTCGTCTTTTTCTTTTTTCAATGCCTGTTGTTCGATTTTCAATTGCATTAAGTGCCTGTCCAATTCGTCCAGTTTTTCAGGTTTTGACGCGATTTCAATACGAACTCGTGCGGCCGCTTCATCGATTAAATCAATTGCTTTATCTGGTAAAAATCTATCTGTGATATAACGATTAGATAATTTTACCGCCGCGACCAAGGCAGAATCTGAAATACGCACACCATGGTGTCCTTCGTATTTATCTTTTAATCCACGCAAAATTGAAATAGTATCATCAACTGTTGGTTCATCTACATATACAGGTTGAAAACGACGCGCCAGGGCTGGATCTTTTTCAATATATTGACGATATTCATCCAGTGTGGTCGCACCAACACAGTGTAATTCACCACGTGCCAACATTGGCTTTAATAAATTACCCGCATCCATTGAACCTTCGCCTTTTCCGGCGCCGACCATAGTATGTAATTCATCAATAAACAAAATTATTTCGCCATTGGCTTCTTTTACGGCTTTCAAAATCGCTTTAAGGCGGCCTTCGAATTGACCGCGGAACATAGCACCCGCCATCAGCGCCCCCATATCAAGCGATAATAATTTCTTATTCAATAAATTTTCAGGCATATCGCCAGAAACAATTCTTTGTGCCAAGCCTTCCACAATAGCAGTCTTACCAACCCCAGGATTACCTATTAAAACAGGGTTATTTTTGGTTCTGCGCGAAAGAACTTGTATTGTTCTGCGAACTTCTTCTTCGCGTCCAATAACGGGGTCTAATTTACCCTCAGCCGCCAATTTAGTAAAATCGGTGGTATATTTTTCAATCGCCTGTTGCGGTGTTTCTTGAACTTCATCTGGATTCATCGAATTACCTCTTTTTTATTTCTAAATCTATATAGTCGCGATGAAAATAAAATTCAAGATGCTGGGCATAAAGACCTATATAAATAAAAAATGTCATAAAAATAAAAACATTACTTGACTTTTGATAAATTATATTATAAATTATTGCCCAGTAATTAAAGGATTTAATATGCCACGTGTATGTAAAGTAACTGGAAAAAAGACAATGGTAGGTATGAACGTATCGCATTCTATGCGTCATACAAAACGTACATTCTTGCCAAACTTACAAAAATTATCGTTCCACAGTGATATTTTGGGACGCGATTTCAGCCTTCGTATTTCTACTGCTGGATTGCGTACATTGACAAAACACGGTGGATTGGATGCCTATGTAATGGCAAAACCTGTTTCTCGTTTGACACCTGAAATGGCTGCTATCAAAAAAGCCATTGAAAAGAAAAACGGCAAAGCAACTGCACCTGCAAAAAAACCGGTTCATAAACCAACCCGCAGTGCACGCCTTGTCAAAAAGGTAGAAGCGAAAAAAGCAGCCGCAAAATAATGTGGTTGTAAATGGTTCTGGCTCTGTGGCGGAACTGGTAGACGCGCTTGACTCAAAATCAAGTTCTGAATAAGAGTATCGGTTCGATTCCGATCAGAGCCACCAGAAATAAAAAATTGCCCCCTCGCGGGGTGATTTTTTTATTTATGTTTGGATATGACGGAAGCGAACCGAAGGTTCGTAACGNNNNTTATTTATGTTTGGATATGACGGAAGCGAACCGAAGGTTCGTAACGTAGCGAAGCGGAGTGTAAAAAACATTTATGTTTTTTACTTTCCGATCAGAGCCTGCCAATTTTCGTTATCGAACACACCAGAGTGTGTGAGATTAAGAAAATTGAACACATTATATAAAAATAAAACTTTCTCTAAAAAATACTTGACAAATGTTTTTTTTGTGTTATATTTTGTTTATCAAACAAATATAAGGAGGGCAAAATGCCACAAATAAATAAAAATTTTGATAATGAAGTAAAAGACATTATTATAAATTTATTGAAAAGCAAAAACAAAAATGTACCTGAATTCAATCAAAATACTAAGATAAAAGATATTTTAGATTATGTCGAAATAAGACGTGTTTCTTTTGAAATCGATGACAAATTTAAAATTGATTCTCATGCAATGATAGACACAGTGGCAACATTAAAAGATTTATATTCTGTTGTAAATTGTTTGGTTGCTGAAAAAGAAAGTAAAAAATTGCAGTCACCATTCCCAAACAAAGAAATAGCAAAACGAACTGGCGCAATAATAGTAAAAATATTTCGCACAAAAGGCAAAAAAGTACCATCTTTTACAAATAACACAAAATTGAAAGATATATTAGATTATATTGAAATCAGAAAACTGTTTTTCATGTTAGACGACAGTTTTAAAATAAATTCACATGCTGTTATAGAACAGGCAGAAACAATTGAAGATGTATATAATATCGTATCTGCATTGGTCTTTAACAAAGAATTCAATATAATCAGAAAAACTATTACAGATTTCTTCAAAACAATAAACAAACCATTGCCAACTATCAACGGCGATACTAATTTACGTGAAATATTAGATTATGTTGAATTAAGAAGACTCGTTTTTACGATTGATGACATCTTTAAAATCGATTCACATGCTTTTGTCGATGATATTGTAACAGTCAAAGATTTATGTTTTGTTGTTGATGTTTTACATGCTGAAAAATCTGCTAACAAAAAAATCCCAGAACAAATCATCAGTCCAAAAGACAGAATGTTTCAAAAACAAAAAGAACAAGTATTTAAAGAAATAAAAGACATGTTAGAATCTTCTTTTATGTTAAACGACCAAACACCAACATTGAATTCTCTACTAGATTTTAATCCGATAGAGACAGATTTAAGTGTTTTAGAAGCAATCGAAAAAAAATATAATATTGTTATTTCTGAACTTCCATACAATATTAAGACTGTTAACGATTTATGTAACCTGATTGTTAAACAACGTATTGCTAAATTTCATACAGACAAACACACATATAATAATAGTGTTAAATATACCCCGGCACCTATACAAATAATAGAAAAACCATTAGATTTACAATATTTTGGTCCGTATTATTACATTGGGGTAGAACCACCTTTATCTGTGCGCATACAATACAGATTAGCACAATTAAAACAAGCTTTAAGCAGATAATAAAAAAACACCCCGCGCGGGGTGTTTTTAATTATTCCGCCATCCGCTTTCGCTAACGCTACAGCGAGATTAGGCGTTCCGCCAAATTACACTTTCAAACAATGATTCTATTTTTTGTTTCAATTCGTCATCATTGAAAAATTGTTCACGTTGTGCGGGGGTTGTTTGGTGTGCCTCTTCTTCGTGATATGGCGTATATTTTTGCACTGCGAAATTTTTAACACCAAAACCAGATGCAATTTTTGCAATTTCCAACAAATCTTCTTTACTTACAAAACGTGGATCGCATGTTGTGCGCACTTCCATTCCACGACCGGTTGAAACCCAATATTTCAAAGATTCAATCATTCGATCATAGGCTATATCAATCTTTGTTAAATCTTTATAATGTTCTTTGGTGGCTTTGAAATCAAGCCCAACCCAATCGACAATATTCGAAACCTTTTTCAGCAAATCTGGATAAAAACCGTTTGTGTGCAAACCGATTGCAAACCCAAGTTCTTTCACGCGTTTCATATAATCGATTGTGGCGTCTGATTGCATCAATGCTTCGCCACCTGAAAAAACAACGCCTTCCAATTTACCAACACGTGCACGCAACCAATCAAAGACTTTTGTTGGATCATATTCGCCCTCTTCTACAGCAATCAGATGCGAATTAGAACAATATTCGCAATTCAGCGGGCATCCTTTCAAAAATAATACGGCGGCCAATTTCCCAGGATAATCGATAGTCGTAAAGGAAACCAAGCCGCCGATTTGTAATTCTTTCATGAAAAACGAACCCTTATGCAGCCTTTTTCATCAAATCTTCGTGACGAGCACCTGTTGAAAGGGCATTTGCTTCTGTGAAAGTTCTTCTTTCAAGAAATTCAGCATACTTACCAGTGTTAAAGTTGCTGACGCGTCTGATATATCCCATTGCGCGTGAAAATGTTTCGCATGGTGTTCTTTGTGTTTCTGGGTTCATATTTTCCTCCTTTCCTTTTTATTTTTTTTATTATTCGTGGTCGCCACAATGACAATGGCAATCGTTATTATTTGCCGCGATTTCTGCGTCGCATTTTGGACAGAAATCGTGTTTACCTGGTAAATAGCCATGTTTCGGACAAATTGAAAATGTAGGTGTCAAAGTCATATATGGCACTTTGTAATTTTCAAAAATTGTGCGAATAATTTTTTCGGCTGCTTCGCCAGATGAAACTGGTTCGCCCATATAAAGGTGCAACATTGTTCCGCCTGTATATTTGCGTTGTAATTCTTCCTGGTGTTCCAAGGCGACAAATGGGTCATCTGTGAAATACACAGGCAATTGAGTTGAATTTGTATAATAAGGTGCATCCTCTGTTCCCGCAGTTATAATATCTGGGAAATTCTTTTTATCTGTTTTAGCAAAACGATAAGCGCATCCTTCGGCTGGTGTTGCCTCCAAATTATACAAGTTTCCTGTTGTTTCTTGGTAATCGGCCAGGTTAGTTCTGATGAAATCCATTACTTCCAAAACAAGGTTTTTACCAAATACTGTTGCGATGTTATCTGTGCCGTTTGTAAAGTTCATAACCATTTCATTTGCACCGTTAACACCAATTGTCGAAAAGTGGTGATTCCAGTTGCCCAAATAACGTTTAGTAAATGGATACAGACCACGTTCCAAATTCTTGGAAATAATTTTACGTTTGATTTCCAAAGAATCGCGTGCCAAATCCAGCAATCTTTTTAATTCACGGAAAAGCCCTTCGCGGTCACCCTTATGAGTATAACCAAGGCGTGCCAAGTTGATTGTCACAACACCAATAGAACCTGTCTTTTCCGCAGAGCCAAACAAACCGCCGCCGCGCTTTAATAATTCACGAACGTCCAAACGCAATCTGCAACACATAGAACGAACATCACTTGGGTTCAAATCAGAATTCAAAAAGTTCTGGAAATTTGGAATACCGTATTTCGCAGCCAATTCGAACAAAGGTTTCACATTTGGATGTTCCCAAGGAAAATCGTCTGTGATGTTATAAGTTGGAATTGGGAAAGTAAATGGTTGTCCCAAAGAATCGCCTTCGGTCATAACTTCGATAAAGGCTTTATTAATCATATCCATTTCAGGTTGCAAATCACCATAAGTGAAATCGACCATCTTTTTGCCAACGAAAGGACGTTGTTCACGCAAATCTTTTGGGCAAGTCCAATCGAAAGTAAAGTTGATAAATGGCGTTTGTGTTCCCCAACGACAAGGCACAGAACAATTGAATACCAATGTCTGCATTGCGTTTTTAACATCTGCATAAGACAAATTGTCCAAACGAACATAAGGTGCCAAATAAGTATCAACAGACGAGAAAGCCTGGGCCCCTGCAAATTCGTTCTGTAATGTGCCAAGGAAATTCACCATATGCGAAACCGCAGTTGCCATATGTTTCGCAGGCGCACATTGTAAATAACCAGGAACACCGTTAAATCCTTCGTATAACAATTCACGCAAAGACCAACCGGCACAATAACCCGTCAACCAACCCAAATCGTGAATATGGAAAGCCGCGGATTTATGCGCATCTGCGATGTCTTTTGGATATAAATTCAACCAGTATTCGGCCGTCATACGTTCAGAAGAACGCAAAATCAAACCACCAATAGAATATCCCACATTAGCATTTTCTTTTACACGCCAATCTGCTTCGGTGACATAGCCATCAATAATTTCAACAGCATCAACCAAAGAATTACGAATTTCAGTTCTTTTTTGACGATATACAATATAAGATTCCGCTGTTTTATACGCATGCGAATCCATAAGTGTTTGAATAACTATTTCCTGGATATCTTCGACAGTTGGAATTTGACCAGCATATTTTTTATCCAATCTTTTCAAAACATCTTGGGTAATTTTAACAATGTCAGCATCAGAGACTTCACGAGTAACCGCAACCGCAGATTTAATCGCGTCAAAAATCTTTTTCGCATCAAAAGGAACTGTTTCCCCAGAACGTTTTTGAACAGATTCCAATTCACAAGTCAATGTCGATACAACTTGAATCTTTGTTTCGTTTTTATCAGATGCCATCGTTTTACCCCTTAAATTGACAAAAATACTATATATAGTGTTTTTTGCGATCCTTTTAACACAATATACAGTATTTATTACTGATTCTCATCCTAAAAAAAAATTTTTTTTGTATTTTTATGCTTGCATTTTTGTATTGCCCACTGACTGTGGGTTTGGGGCGTTTTTTATCCTATCGATTCGGAGTGTTTTTATATACCAAATATCAATTTGTGTCAAAAATCATAAAAAAAAGCATAAAAAAACGATTCGTATTAGTAAAAAAATCAAAATATAGATAAAATTTTACCGATTCGAATCAAGATATTGATTTTGTTCGTGTATCATATTGAAAAAAGGGGATTTTATAAATGGGATGATGGGACGACCCAAACAAAACTGTACAGATTCGTTGCGAAAGCCACCATCCCATGTTGTTTATATTCTCTCTTCTCTGCTTTCGCATATATTGATTTTAACATAAAAAAATTTTTTTGCCAAAAAAAATTGCCCCGATTGGGGCAACTTTTTTAATTATGATGTCTGTGTTCGTATTCGCATGTTGGTTTATCGCCAAAAATCCAAACGAACAACCAAATCAGAGCTGCCAAGCCGATAACAGCATAAACCAAGCGGGATAATATTGTCATTGGACCAAAAATCCATGCAACTAAATCGAATTTGAAAAATCCGACCAATCCCCAGTTCAACGCCCCGATAAGTGACAAAGGTTTTAAAACATAGTGTGTAAATGCACCCATTTTTTTCTCCTGTGGTTATTAGTGTTAGTCTTTCAAGACACAACCATTATATCGCAACACAATATATAATTCCGCAGGAATGAAATCATCGATTTTTTTCAGTTTTTCTTCACTCTCCACCCGCCGAACTTATATCCTGGGCGTACAGGTTCTGGTGGCAATACTAACTTTGTGCCAAATATACATTGACTCTGACTATTGTTCGTTCCGTCGTCCCAATTTATCGTTATTGTGTTTGGTTCATATACAGCATATAAATCAATTGGGAAATTATCGGCACATATATTGTTCATTGTATTTGTTGTTATTGTATTTAATTCGGCACCTTGATATTCACTTGGGTTAAAATCATAAGTTCCACCACTACACGTCCAACCATTTGGACATTGAACACATCCCAAAGTATTTGCGGGTAAATATTGTCCGGCATTACAAGTATATGTATTTATCTCATATATCGCATAATAATCTGTGGCATCTTCACACATCATTTCTGCAAATGATGGTTGTGTGAATAATAAAGATAATAACAATATTTTTTTCATATCTATCTCCTTATTCTCCCCTCGGGGGGGGGAGAGGGCCCGCAGGGCGAGGGAGGTTAAGATTCCAGATAACTTATTATCAGTGAACCCTCCCCCCGGCTGCGCCGCACCCCCTCCAAAGGGGGAACACAAAATTATTCCCCAACAACTGGACCCGCGATGAATTGACCGGTACCAGCGTTGTAATAGAATTTCTTTTCTACTTTGTCATACATACATGGTGTGCCGTTGCCGTCAAGAACAGGGATAAAGTCACGGACGAGAATATTGTTATCGTAGATTTTGGCAGAATATATTTTCGCATATGCTATACCATATGCACCAGAGTATTTCATAGCAAACAAATAACATACTTGACCATTTTCTGAAATCGAACGGGTATAAGAACCTTCGTAGGTTTGATTATCAAAAGTTATTGTATAGGTACCATTGTTAAATATATTAACAACTTTATGTTTTATGTTTGCAGAAGAATAAACTTCATCTCCTTTGAATATTTCTGTTGAACCTGTCCATGTTAAATAATATGAATTATCCAAACGCAAAGTTAAAGAATTGCTTGATGCACTTACCCAATAACCAAATAATCTAAAGTTACCCGTTGCTCTTGTTTGTTCATATTCTAAATCAACTTGACCAGAGTTATCTGTAAACATAAAACCCGTATCAATATACTGTGTTCCTGTACTTTCAAGGTATTCAATTGGGATATATTCTGCCCACTCTTGAAACGTATACCCGAATCGGTCTGGGGCGGTTGGTGGGGTGATAGATTCGCCGGCATTACATGTTGTGGTTTGATATACTGTATCGCCGATATGCCAACGTATTGTTTGGGCGATTGCCGCACCACATATAAATATTGCGGTTATAAATAATAAAAGTTTTTTCACTACTTCCTCCTTTTTGTATCAAACAAAAAACCACCAAACAAGATGGTGGCAGGAGGTTGATAGCTATTACTTACAGAAAATAGTGTGCGGTATTGATTATTTCCACACCCTCCTACCCTATAAGTAAGTAGGAGATATTTTACATCAATCTCTGATGCTGTAAGTTGCAGAGGCTATCAAACCTCATCAGTAAAACTCTTACTGACAAAGGTATTCTAACAGATATTATTTTTTAAGAAAAGTGAAAAATAAAAAACCGGCTTTTGCCGGTCTTTATTTTTCAATTTCATATTTTATTCTACGCTGGTGATAACTTTACCTTTTTCATTGTACACTTTGATATTTGTGGCGTCACCATTAACCCATGTCATTTCCATATACAACTTTCCGTTTTCATTGTAAAGCTTACTTAAACCATCTGCGTTTCCGTCAACAACATTTGTTTCCACACGCAAATTTCCGTTTTCATAATATTCACGTTCAATACCATTTTCATACCCACCACGTATTGTCATTTCACGCAATTTATTACCGTTGGTGTAATATTCAATAACCTTACCATTAATTGGGGCATCCAAAGAATCAACACAATATACTTTTTCCAGGCTGGTTTCTTCCAGACCTTTACAAAAAGCAGTTTCACCGACGATGTATTTTTTTTGGTTATCACACGCGGTCAAAACCAATAATGGAATAATAAATAAAAGTAATTTTTTCATACGCTTCCTTTTAATCTATATCCTTATGTTAGAGCGCATAACGACAAAAGTCAATTCATAAAAAACAAACCCCGCAATCGCGGGGTTATTGTTTCCACATTATTTTTTACGTGGGAATTTAACAGCTGCTTGTGCGGCCGCCAAACGTGCGATTGGCACACGGAAAGGCGAACAAGATACTGAATTAAATCCAACCTGGTGGAAGAACTGAATTGATTCAGGATCACCACCGTGTTCACCACATACACCCAGGTGAATTTCTTCGCCTTTGGTGCTGCGTGCTTTCGCAACAGCGTCTTTAATCAACAGACCAACACCCAATTGATCTACGGATGCAAATGGATCTGCGACGTATACACCGCGTGCACGATATTCATCAAGGATTTTACCTGTATCGTCACGGCTCATTCCCAATGTTGTTTGTGTCAAATCGTTTGTTCCGAATTCAAAGAATTCACAACTTTCTGCGATTTCATTTGCCAACAATGCGGCACGTGGCAATTCAATCATTGAACCAACTTTGTATTCAACACTGTCGCCTGTTTCTGCGAATAATGCGCTTGCAGTTGCATCGATAACAGATTTCACGATATCCACTTCCTTCTTGGAACCAACCAATGGAACTTCGATTTCTGGGAATACGCGAACACCTGCTTTCTTGCATTCAATAGCCGCAGACAAAATCGCACGTGTTTGCATTTCGCAAATTTCAGGATATGTTATCGCCAAACGGCAACCACGATGTCCCAACATAGGATTTTGTTCTTTTAATGCTTCACTGCGCGCCTTTACGAATTCAACAGATTTGCCAATGTGTTTTGCCAATTCTGCCATATCTTCTTCGGTATGAGGCAAGAATTCATGTAAAGGTGGATCGATTAAACGAATTGTCACTGGCAGACCGTCCATAATTTTGAACAATTCTACAAAGTCTGCACGTTGATAAGGCAACAATTTATCCAGCGCAGCGCGTCTGCCCGCTTCATCATCAGCCAAAATCATTTCACGCATATCTTGGATACGGCTTGGGTCAAAGAACATATGTTCTGTACGCGCCAAACCAATACCTTCGGCACCGAAATCACGTGCTTGTTTTGCATCTTTTGGTGTTTCAGCATTTGCTTTGACTGTCAAAGATTTGATTTCATCAACCCATTTCATCAATGTTCCGAAATTACCTGTCAATTCGACGGATACAGTTGGAACAGCACCTTCGATAATTTCACCTTTGGCACCATCAATGGAAACCCAATCACCTTCGTGGATAACCGCGCCAGAAGTTGTTTTCATTGTTTTTGTTTCATAATCGATTTTAATGTCTGGTGATCCAGATACGCATGGTGTTCCCATACCACGTGCAACCACCGCTGCGTGTGAAGTCATACCACCACGTGCAGTAATAACACCTTGGGCTGCGTTCATACCCGCAATATCTTCTGGGGAAGTTTCAACGCGGATAAGCATAACTTTTTTGCCTTCTTTTTTCCAGGCTTCTGCATCTTCTGCGTTAAATACAGCCTGACCAACTGCGGCACCTGGGGATGCAGGCAAACCAGTTGCGATAACTTTCTTTTCAGCCTTTGGATCCAACATTGGGTGCAAAAGGTGATTCAATTGGTCTGCGCCAACGCGCAAGATTGCTTCTTCTTTGGTCAACAAGCCTTCTTCGACCATTTCTACCGCCATACGGACAGCAGCAGCAGCAGTTCTTTTACCATTACGGCATTGCAACATCCACAATTTTTTATGTTCAATTGTGAATTCCATATCTTGCATGTCTTTATAGTGTTTTTCCAATTTATCACGAACATCAACCAATTGTGCATACACTTCTGGCATTGCTTCTTCCAAAGAGATACGGCCAGAACCATCTTTTGCCATAGGCTGTGGTGTTCTGATACCAGCCACAACGTCTTCACCTTGGGCGTTAATCAAATATTCACCATAGAATTTGTTTTCACCAGTTGCTGGGTCACGAGAGAAACATACACCAGTTGCAGAATCATCACCAGAATTTCCAAATACCATCGCTTGGACATTCACAGCGGTTCCCCAATCACCTGGGATGTTATTCAATTTACGATAAGTGATTGCTTTCTTGGACATCCAAGAACCAAATACAGCACCAATACCCAATTTCAATTGTTCCCATGGATCTTGTGGGAAAACCTTACCGATTTTAACACCGATTTCTTTGAATTTTTCAACCAATTCTTTCAAATCGTCAGCTGTCAATTCTGTATCGACTTTATAACCTTTGTCTTCCTTCATGCGTTCCAAAGTGTGTTCGAACAAATCAATGTCTGCACCCAATACAACGTCAGAGAACATCATAATGAAACGACGATAAGAATCGTATGCAAATCTTTCGTTATTTGCAGCCTTGGCCAAAGCCTTTACTGTTTCATCGTTCAAACCCAAATTCAAAACTGTATCCATCATACCTGGCATAGAAACACGTGCGCCAGAACGAACAGACACCAATAATGGATTTTCGTTATCTGCGAATTTTTTGCCCATAATAGATTCAATATGTGCAACACCGGCCTTTACCTGATCCATCAAATCAGAAGGATAAGTTTGGCCATTTTCATAATAATATGTACAAACATCAGTTGTGACTGTAAAGCCCGCAGGCACTGGCAATCCAACCAAATTCATTTCTGCCAAATTAGCGCCCTTTCCGCCCAACAGATTACGCATATCTGCACGGCCTTCTGCGGCACCATTTCCAAATGTATAAACCCATTTATTTGCCATGGTTTCTCCTTTATGTGTTTATATAAGAACGGGCGTATTCTGAAAAAAAATATTCACAAAAGCAAGCACAAAATCATATTTTTTCATAAAAATACAGATATTGACAATTTGCTATAAATTGGGTAATCTGTCCTTGGTTATAAAAATCATGGGTGAAAAAAAAATGAAAATGATAACTGAAAATATGTTTATTAAAAACTATAAACGTATGTGGCCGTATATAAAGCCATTCTGGGTTCGCGCGGTATTGACTTTGGTTTTGGCGATACCTGTTGGTATGCTGGATGCGGTTATTGCGTGGGCCATCAAACCTTTTACAGATGGAATTATGACAGATAATCCTATATTTCCTGCGTGGTTATTGCCGGTTGTGATTGTCGCATTTACGACTGTCCAGGGTGGATTGACATATACTGTTGGATATTTGAATACATGGGTTGGTGGAAAAATCACTAATTTATTAAAGGCAGATTTGTTCAAAAAATTACTGACATTTGAAACTGAATTTTTCACATCTAAAAATTCTGGTGATATTTTGGTAAAATTCAGTGGTAATGCAGATACTGCCTGTGCGGGTTTGTTAAGCAATATAAAATCATTTGTTCAAAAATTCTTTACATCAGTATCTTTGATATTTGTATTATTCTATAACTCTTGGCAATTGGCTTTGGTATGTGTATCAATATTGTTATGCGCATTTTTACCGATGTTATCTTTGAAAAAACGCGTGACACCAGTATTGAATAAATCAATGCAAATTGGCGCTTCTTTGACGACCAAATATAATGAAACCTATGCAGGTAATAAAACCATCATTTCTTATAATTTGGAAGAATATCAAAACAACAGATATTTAAGTGTGTTAAATGAAACTTTTAATTTAGGAATGAAATTATTCAAAAGAACCCAATGGTTAACACCTGTTATTCACATAGTGTTATCTTTTGGAATCGCATTGGCACTGTGGTTTGGTTCTTATTTAATCAGCCATGGACATTTAACAACTGGTGGATTTGTATCATTTTTAACATCTTTGATATTGTTATATACTCCTATCAAAGCACTTGGAAATGATTATAACGGCGTTTTACGTTCTTTTTGGGCAGTAGACCAAGTGTTTGATGTATTGGATGCAAAACCTGCAATTCAAAATTCTGCGAATGCGGTCGAAATGCCAAAGACTCATAAACAAATTAAATTTGATAACGTGTCATTTAACTATCTGCCTGACGTGCCAGTATTGAAACATATCAATTTAACAGTCAACAAAGGCGAAACGATTGCTATTGTTGGTAATTCTGGTGGTGGTAAAACAACATTGGTCAATTTGTTGCCACGCTTTTACGATGTGACTGGTGGTGCAATCACCGTTGATGGTACAGATATCCGTGATTTCACATTAACATCATTACGTCAAAATATAGCAGTTGTTTTCCAAGATAACTTTTTATTCGAAGGAACAATTCGTGAAAACATTATGCTGGGGAATGAAAACGCAACCCCAGAAGAAGTAAAACGTGCGACCAAGTTGGCTTATTTGGATGAATTCTTGAAAACATTAAAAAATGGCCTTGATACAAAAATCGGCGAACGTGGAATAATGTTATCAGGCGGACAACGTCAACGTGTTGCAATTGCACGTGCGTTCTTGAAAAATGCGCCTATATTGGTTTTGGACGAAGCAACATCTGCATTAGACAATAAATCAGAAGCAGTCGTTCAAAAAGCGATTGAAAACCTTATGCACGATAAAACGGTGTTTGTTATCGCACACAGATTATCAACAATTCGCAACGCCACAAAGATTATTGTTGTGAATGATGGACAAATCGTAGAATCTGGTTCACACGAAGAATTGTTAAAGGTTGAATGTGGTGCATATAAAACATTGTATGATATGCAATTCAAAACGAAAGAAGAAGAAAAATAAAAAAAAGGTCGCAAACGCGACCTTTTTTGTGTGTCAGAAAGAATTTTCTGATTGGCAAAAACCCGTTAAGTATTTTCTCCAACCAATATATATCATATACCGACATAAAAAATTTGGTACAGGGGTGTTTTCCCAGGATTTATTTCTTTACAAAGATATTTTCAGGTTTTCCTAAATTACATACTGCGTAAATCAAATCGATTAACCACCAAACACTTGTAATTAAAATTCCGTATATTGTGCAAGTTAAAATCAGCATTGCCAACCCAGAACCTGTTTTTCCAGCATAAAATCTGTGTGCACCAAACAACCCAAAGAACCACAATAATAAAAAGTATATAACTGTTGATTTTGTTAAATCATATTCAACATATCCGCATTTTGGGCAAGCCTTTGCCTTGTCAGAATGACGTGCGCCACATTCACGACAGTAAATCATTGCCATTTATATCTCCTTTTGATTTTTTTCATAATATGAAAATTATATCATAAAAAACTTGTATTTCATAAAAAATGTTATACAGTGAATTTCCCTTACCCTAAAAATATCAAGGATAAAAGCATTATGAAAAATTTAGTCATAACAAAAAGCACATATAAACCATTAAAGCCAGAATGGGCACCAACTTTGTTTCGTCTTAAACCGGTATTTGATTTTTATCTTGAAGAGTTGAACCCATTATTAAGAGAATCTTATTCTTATGGTCTTACCGGTATGCATGGTCTTGACACACATACGACATCAGTTGTGTTTCGTGGGATTGATTGTGCATTACATTTGGGTTGCGAACCGATGCCGGTTGTATTTGCATGCGCATTGCACGATGCAGCACGCAAAAATGATAATTTTGATACAGAACACGGAAAAAACGCGGTTCCAATTGCGATAAAGGTTATGAAACAATTCCCAGATTTAATCGACAAAGAAACACGATTGAAAATTTTATCCGCGATAATGAATCACACAGATGGTAAATTTGCGCCAGATTATATTTCTGCGTGTCTTTGGGATGCAGATCGCGTTCGTATGGCGTGGCAATATGGGTTTGATGAAAAATTCTTTAACACAGAACGTGGAAAATACATCGCGCAACATTATCAAAAATATTTGGATTATCAGCGTCATGAATTTTCGAACATAAAATGGTCAAAGCAATATTAAATAAATCTTAGTTCCCAAGCGCGCGGCAAATTCAAATCGTTTGCCGCGTTTGTTATTTTTATCGAAACCAATTTGAACTTCAAAGTTTTATCAGTATACCCATCGTGAAAAACGACATATTTCCATATATCTTTTTCACCACGCACGATTGGTTCGAATTTTTTATTCCAGTAATCTTTGCATTCACGATATTCCGCGCGCTTTTGACCAGATTTAATTTTTTCGAACCAGTTATGTTTTAATACAAGATGTAAAATTTCGCTTTCCACATAAATATTATTAAACAAACATAAATAAAAATAAAGTCCTTGTTTATATCGTTTTTAATGTTTATAATTACACCGTGCCAAAGGCATATAAAAGGAGAAACGATTATGAAATCAACAACATTATTATTTGGTGCGTCCGCAGTTATATTATCTGTGGCGGGTGCAAATGCAACAGAATTAAAACCATTTGTTGGTATAGGTATGGGAATCCAAGGTGTTATCTATGACAATGTAATCGAAGACAACCCTAATTCTTATGCACCAAAAGATTTTATCGCATTTGGAATCGAGGGTGGTGCACGCTTTGGCGATTATAACAAGATTTACAATGGTGGATTTTCAGTAAACATCGATACAACAGACACTGAAAAAGAAAGCCAAAAATTCACAAATGAACAGGTCGCAAAAATCAAAACAACTTCTATGACTGCGACATACGATAACTACATCCGTATCAGTGGTGACAAGGCAAAACGTATTGACCTTGTATTGGGGGCAGGACTTGGTGCAATGAATTACCATTATGAAAAAGACAATATTGATGACACAATATGGTCAACTGCATTTGCATTCAAAACAGGCCTTGATTTTGAATTAACAAAAAGCCTGACATTATCTGCAACAGTACGTTGGTTGTTGCCTACACGTGAACATTATGGCATAGCGGCATCATACATCGCCGGTGGTGCGATAAAATATTCTTTCTAAGGAAAGATATCAATTTAACAAAAAACGCCCATACGGGCGTTTTTTTATGATTTACCTTGAACAAATTATTATTTACAAATAAAATGGAAGTATGATAAATCCGAATAATAAAAAACTTAAATCACTAGCACGTGCAAATCGGCGTTCTGGCAACTTATCAGAAGCCCTGCTCTGGCACGAATTAAAACAGAGTAAAATCGGTGTTCGTTTTACTAAACAAAAAATAATAGGTGATTATATTGCTGATTTTTATTGTCCAGAAAAAAATATGGTTATCGAAATAGACGGTTGGTCGCATGATAATAAATACGAATACGATAAAGAACGCGACGAATATATGAAATCTTTGGGAATACATGTTTTGCGCATATCTGATAAAGATGTAAAACAAGATATGAATAATGTGCTGATTTGGATAAAACATAATATCGATTTATTGTGATAATTTCACCTGGGAACGATGCTAATTCCCCTCCATGGGAGGGGTGGATTGCGTAAGCAAGACAGGGAGGGGACCGATTATATTTATATATTAATTTTTATTTGACCCCTCCCCGCCCTGTGGGCCCTCCCCTCCGCGGGAGGGGAATAAAAAACAACGGCGCGGGGCCGTTGTACAACAGGAAAGAAAAGAAACTGTTATTGAACCCAAATTGCCGCGTGGCTGGTTGGGCTGGCAACGCTGCCTACTGGGATAGTGACTTCACCCATGGCAACCGTGACCGTTCCCGCAGATGCAGTCAGTCCCGTGACAACCGGACCAGAACCAGAAGTCGTCACATTTCCGCCATTTGCACTGCTGAGAGTATCTTGTTTAACACTGGCCACTGTATTTACCGCCTTGATAGTCGCATTATACGCACCCTTTACGTATTTAGCCGAAGCCGCACTGGTTGCGTCCGCAGCGATATCAGCAACAGTAGAATATTTAGGGTTATTTGTCGCGGTTGGGCCATTTGCATTTGTTGCACCCGGATCAGTATTAACCGCATCGCCAGTCACAGGGTCTGCGAATACCGGTGAAACAATTGCCAAAATTGATAAAATACAAAATATTTTTTTCATAGATTTACGAAATATTTTTTATTGTATTAATTTTTTCCCTTCGCCCAAATGATTGCACAAAACGTGCAATCATTTCAAGCGATTTTTTTATTAAGCACCTTGTTGGTATGTCGCAGGAGCAACAACTTCACCATTAGTGATTGAACCACCAGCTGTTGAGCCAGTCACACTTGCTGTATCCGCATTTATAGCACCCCATTCTATCATCATAGGAACAGTACCAGATACAGATTGAGAAGGAACAGTGGCTGTTACAGTTGCTGCTTCAACAGTAGCCAAAACACCTGCTTTTGTTGCATAATCTCCTATATTCAAATTTGTGATAGCAGTATCTGCATAATCTTTTGCATTTTGTTCTGCTGCATTCGCTTTGGTTGTAGCATCTGCTGCAGCTGTTGCTTCTGCTGCTGCTTGTGCTGCATTTGCTTTGGTTGTAGCGTCTGTTGCAGCTGCTGTAATAGCTGCTGTTTGTGCTGCCGCCGCTGCACCTGCTGCATCATAAGCAGTTGAATCTGTATATGCTGCGGAACCTAAACCATAAACAGAAACCGCATTACCGTCAACTTTGATTGTACCGTTTCCAGATTGCGCATCACCTGTTGTAACAGATTGAACCGCCGAATTCGCTTTTGCACCTTGTTCAGCTGTTGCAAATTCAGAAACATTATGTGTAACTATATTGCCATATGTTGCGATTGCTGCCGCTGCACCTTCTGCAACTCCAGCTACGCTGGCCAAGTTTCCTGCAACATTGGCACCAGCAGTCAAAGAACTATGTGCATCTGCAACTTCTTGTGTAATATTAGAATTTGCAAGATCTTGTTTACCATTCAAAGCCGCATCTACTTGGTCTTTTGAATAGGTATTTGAAGCAATATTTGAAGTCTGTTCAGCAACTTTATTAACTGCTGAAATAGCATCATTATAGGCACCTTTTACGTATGCTGCAGAAGCGGTGGCCGCTCTATCAGCATCTGTAATTGATTTACCGGCATAATATGCACCACCAGCAGCAACATTAACACCTGTCGCACCAGCAGCCAAACCTGTTTCCCCTGCAGGAATAGCAGCGTTAGCCATCAATGGTGATACTGCCAAGACAGCAACCAAAGATATTCCAAGTAATTTTTTCATGTTTTCCTTCCTTTTTTGCTTGTCACCCATAGCCTTGGCGACGGGTGATGTTTTTTTATTTTGTTTGATACCTTTACCTGATTTAGATTATATCATAAATTGGGCATTGGTTCCAAATGTTTTTTATCAATTCCCTTTGATAAAACGAGAAATATTTCATAACAATCAAAAACATTTCCTGTTTCATCCGGCTTTGGCGGGCGTATTTTTAATCACCCGCCAAAGCAAAAAGATTAAATTCCTTCAGGTTCTTCTGTTGTTGTTGGTGTTGTTGGTGCTGTTGGTTGAGCGGCAGTACCGGCAACATAACCATTAACCGCAACATCAGAAGTTATAGTATGTGGGATTGTTTCATCAGATCCCCAAGTTTGCGCGATTTGAACAGTTCCAGTTGCAGTTGCTGCATTAACTGTTTGTGCAACACCTGTCTTGGTCGCATAATCGCCCTGAACCCCTGCTTCGATTGCATCGATTCGGCTAGACAAAGCAGTATCAGCGGTGGCACGTGTTGTTGCTTCGGCAGAAATCGCGTTTGCGTTTGCCTGTTCTGCGGCACGTGCGGTCGAAGCCTCGGTCGTGACAGCATTTTGCAAAGTCAATTCAGCAGCCGTTGCACGATTTACTTCGTCTGTCAATGCGGTGTTGAAATTTGTGTCGCTGGTGCTCTGTGCATTTTGCAAAGCAGAGATAGCCGCACTTAAAGAATCACCGACATAATCCACATCACCGATTTCGGTCAAGACTTTATCTAAATCGATTTTATCAGCCTTGGTATTAACAACGGTTCCCAATTCGTTGTATGCGCCCTTGACATAGGAAGTTGTTGCGACATCTGTTGTGACCCCAATCGGCGCAGTGAACAAATTAATACTATCTGCGCGCGCCATCAACGGAGAAACCGCAAAAACCGCCAGCAAAGATATACCCAATAATTTTTTCATTATTTTTTATCCTTGTATTTTGTACTCGACTTCGCTTTTGAATAAAACGAGAAATATTTTTATTTCAAAATATTTCCTGTTTCATCCGAAATGGATGGGGCCTGTCCCCCACCCATTTCAAATTTTAACAGATTATTCTGTTGGTTCGTTATATGCTGCACCAGTGATACGTGCATTGATAGCAACTGTGCCTTCTGTTTGGCTTGCCCAATCTGTAACAACAGGAACTGTACCAGAAATTGTAGAATCTGTGATAGTCTGTGTTACACCAACTTTCTTAGCATAAGTTGTATTTGCACCAGTATTTAAATTATTGATAGCTGTTTGCAAATTGCTTTCTGCTTGTTTTGCACGAGTGTTTTCAGAATTGATAGCAGATACTAAGTTAGTTTGGCTCAAACCTTCATTCAAAGTTGTCAAAACACCATCAGCAGCAATACGTGCAGCTTCTTCAGCATCAATCAAACCTTCCAATCTTGTATCTTCTGTTGAACGTGTAGTTGCTTCGTTAGAAACTGCTGTTGCACGAGCAGAGGCTTCTTGCGCTACTGCATAAGCAACAGAGCCTACGGTTTGATCATTACCATTCAATTTAGTGATTGCACCTTCGTTTGCTTCTACACGATCTTCCAAATCTGCAGCAGCAGTGTTAACTTCTGAAATTGCATCTGCAATTTTCTTGTCAACAGAACCTTCAGTATTTTCATCACCATTCAATGTATTAATTGCACTCTGTAAACCAGATTCAATACCTTTTGCACGAGTTTCTTCAGCTGTCAAAGCACTTTTATCCGCTTTTGTATTGATTGCATTACCTAATTCGGTATAAGCACCTTTTACATAAGATACTGTTGCCATTTTAGCAGTATCGCCAGGGTTATCCCCGTTCGCCTGAACAATAGCACCATGCGCCAATTGTTCAGGTGTCAAGTCAGCCGCACCTGCCATCAAAGGTGTAGCAGCCAAAACTGCAACCAAAGATATTCCAAGTAATTTTTTCATAAGTTTTCTCCCTTTTTTTGTTTTGTTTGTTTAAATCTTAGTTTGATGCAGGACCGTCCCATGTAGAAACATAATCCAATGCAACCCAACGCCCATCCCGATATACGTATGTGACGTTAGGATTCGACGAATCTACATCCAATTTAATTTGGCGTGTTTCGTTATCAATCGCAACACCACCATTTTCCGTCGCAGTATATACCAATTTACCATCAATCATTATGCCATTGATTTGATCTTTGGTATAATAATTGCTGATTAAATCCCAATTTGAAACTTTGCTGTTGACCGATGTCTGTAAATTACCAACTTTGTCATTTAATTCATTAATTGCACCATACGCGTTCTGGGACACTGTTTCCAATTGAACCGCAGAACCAGAGGTGCCATTATTACCGTCAACTTTCTGTAAAACTTCGTTAATTCCATCGAAAGCATTTTGGCCTTCGGTACGTAATGGGTTTGTCACAGATTTCGTATTTTTATCGTAATTATATATTTTATCACGAACATCTGTTGCCAAACGATTGTTTATTGTATTTAACGCATTACCTTGTCTGTCAAGGTCATCCCTTAAAGCCTGACTTTTTGCCTTGGAATAAACATTTGCTTTTACCCATTCTTGTGTCGCCGGCGTATCAGACAAAGCAGGACATGTCGCCATCATCGCGATCAAAGATACAAATAAAAAGCCCTTTTTGTTCAACATTTTTCCTTCTCTGTTTTTTACACTTTTACACAAAAACCTTTTAACAAATTTTATCTTTACCAGTTAGAATCATCAAATTCCCAATCTCCACCGGAACCACCAGAAGTACCACCGCCGGAACCGCCACTGGTTGGAACACTTTGCCACGAATAAACATACGCACCGTTTTCATCGCGATTAACCACCAACATAAAATCACCAGATTCTGCCGGCAAATTCGGATTCGAAATATATGTTCCAATTGGCTGATATGTTTGTTGTGCATTTACTTCTGTCAAATAACCACTTAAATCCGGCGCAGCAACATTTTGCAATTCTTCTTTTGTTGCATAATTGCTTAATGCAGCAGGCTGAACCGCAGTAGCACCCGCGGCCGCACCAGAACGAATACTTGCCAAATCTGTAATCGCATCTTGTTTGCCAGATAACGCTTCATCCATATCGCCAACAACAATGTTTGTGACCTTGCTATCAACTTCTTGTTTGGTGTAATAATTATTTAAGTCACCAGATGTCAGTTTACCATCCATTTCATCTGCCAATGCCGCAACATCTTCGGATAATGTATCAAACTGACCCGGCAAACCCGCCATTTCTTCGTTCAACGAAATAGTATTTGAATCCAATACCAAGCCAGCACCCACAGATACAGCATCTTGTTTGCCTTCGATACCAATTTCCAAATCAGACACACGATCTGTCAAAGCTGCTAAATCTGATGTTTGTGCAGGATTTTCAGCCGGTGCCTTTGCTGGTTTCACACTGCCAGATGGCAAAACGCTTGCATGAATATACTTTCCCAATCCCAAACGCGATTCGTCATTGGAACCAGACGACAATGTCGCACTTGAAACCTTGTTTATTGTCACAGGTGCAGCAGTTCCGATATTTTTTGCACGAATACTGCCCAATCTTTGTGGTGTAGATGTCGTCGCCTTGGAATCAGATTTTACAACCGCAGCATTTGTTCCAACGCGCGCTGTATTCGTTCCCAGCATACGAACACTTGGTGCCGCATTTGCGCCCGCAATGCCAAACACACAGAGCACCATAACACTTGATAAAAATCTCATATTGGATTTCATCCTCACTTCCTTTGTCCAATATGATATCACAAAAAAGGGTTAAAACCAAATCGTTTTTTAATTTTTTTTCAAAAATTATGTTTTTGCCGGAAATACAGGCATAAATAAAAACAATTTGACATTTTGCGCGACAAAATATAAACTATGCTTGCTTAAACGTTTCGGATGGTTGGCAGAGCGGTCGAATGCGACGGTCTTGAAAACCGCTGACGGGGCAACTCGTCCGGGGGTTCGAATCCCTCACCATCCGCCATAAAAATTAAATGCCCGCTTGGGCATTTTATTTTTATCGTGATTGTGGCCTGGGGTTAGGCACTATAACAAAGTTATTGGGTTCGACAACAAGTAGATTTTGGAAGTGTCAACGCACCAAAATCGTCACGGTTGCAACGCAGGCACAAAGTTGGCGAGGGAATCCCTCACCATCCGCCAGATTATAAAAAAAACGCCCGATTGGGCGTTTTCTATTTAACCTTCTGTGTCGTCTTTTTTGATTCTCATATCGAGTCCTTTAATCTTGATTATCATCAAAAATTATACGCATATCACATCCTTTTGATTAAAGATTAATCTTCGTTATCATTTTTAACAATTTCATCTACTTCTGTTTTGATTTTCATGGCGAACTCCTTTTTCTCTGTATTCAAATTATAATTTATTTTTTCGCAAAGCGCAAGTCAAAACGGTTATTCCTAATACTATAACCCCACATGACAGTGCCATACCCATTGTTAAACCCCAATCGGTCAAAAATCCTATTTGGGCGTCTGGTTGACGAAATTGTTCACAGAATATTCTGAACACGCCGTACAAAATGCAAAAGATTCCTGATAATGCGCCGGTATATTTTCTTAAATTTGTTTTACGATAAAGTATCAACATTATTATCAATAATGCCACACCTTCCAATGCAAATTCGTACAAAGGACTTGGATGACGTGGAATATCTGTTTGCCCGATAAAAACAACCCCAAGTTTCGAATCGGTCGCACGTCCCATTATTTCCATATTTATAAAGTTAGCAATTCGCCCCAATGCCAAACCTATTGGTGATAATACCGCCAAGATATCAAGTATCTTAAATGAATTGCGCAATATTGAACCGTTTTTGAAATGCTGGTTCTTAACAAATAAAAATGTGGTTGCTATTGCGCCCAAGAATCCACCATGGAAACTCATCCCACCATGCCAAAGTGCAAATATTTCCAACGGATGATGTAAAAAGAACGGCAGATTATAAAATAACACATAGCCTAAGCGTCCACCGAGTATAGTTCCCAAAACAAAATAACTTAAAAAATCATCCATTTGTTTCTTGGTCAAAGGCATCTCTGCATCCTTGCGCGAAGTAAAATATTTCATCGCATAAAAACCAGAAACAAACGCAACGATATACGCCAGCGCATACCAACGAATCGGCAAACCAAATACTTCAAATGCAACAGGGTCAATTGGGTTGATGATAATCGCCATAATAATAATTCCTTTTGGTTTATTTTATTATCAATCCCACAATATTTTCAACCAAAAATTAAGGCCACCATTTGGCGACCTGATTATTTTTGCATCTGATGTTGAATTATCTGCTGTCTAAGGACAACTATTTCGTGCATATACCTGGATGCCTGCGCAGTTTCACCATTGGCGTGCGTTTCCAACATATATTTGCGCTTTAATTCGTCAATTTCGCGATACGCTGCATTTTCGTCAAACGCAGGTTTTGAAACTGGTTCTGGCGCTTTGCGCGGTTCAGAAACAGGATCCAAACGCAATTCATAAGGCATTCTTTCTTCTTTCATTTTTTCACACTTTTCTTATTTGCGTCTTTGAAGATTGTACAAAGCTATATTAGCACGAATTTCAGCAATTTTTTGCTCACAACGTGCGATATAACCCGCATCAGGATATTTGAGTGCTTGTTCTGCTGTCATTTTGCCCTGAATTGTTTCAATACGCTTGTTCGCGTTTACTACAAATTCAGAAGCAGCCCCAACAGAACCCAATATATCCATATCACCTTTACTGCATAATTTCGCACGATTTACACGATCACTGTAATTACTAACAAAAGCCATTTTTATCCCTTTTGGTTGTTTTTGACACGCTTAATATAATTGACAAAATATTATTTGTCAAGGCTTTTGTTAAAATTAAATTTTTAATGCCTTGAATTGTTATCGGTTGTGTATTATATTTTTCCCATACAAAGGAGAACAAATATGGCAACAAAAAAATCTGTATCGCATACAACTGGCGGAATTGAATTATATCTGCGCAAGATTTTCGGTCTGATGACTGGCGCGGTTGGAATTACTGCCCTGACCACATTTATTATGATGATTTCTGGCGCATACACTGCTTTATTCAGTGCAAACGGATTATCAATAACATATTATATTATTGCATTTGGTGGTTTGGGTTTATCGCTTTGGGCCCAGGCACGCGCATTTTATATGAAACCATCAACAGCAAAAATTTTATTATTTTTGTATTCAGTTTTGATGGGAATCGCCCTGACACCTATGATTTTGGTTTCAAGTTTTTCAACAGTTATCATCGCCCTTGTTTTGGCGGCAGTAATGTTTGCTTGTATGGCTTTATTCGGTTATAAAACCGCAAAAGATTTATCTTTCCTTGGTATATTCTTGTTCCTTGGTATGATTGGTTTATTGTTGGTTGGAATCGTTTCTATATTCACAGGCCCAATGGGTGTAGTATTCAATCAAATCGTATGTTTGATTGGTGTATTGGTGTTTGCTTTATTCGCGGCATACGATATGCAAACCTTAAAGAACGCTTATTACACATTGGGTAACGGCGAACAAAAAGACCAATTGGCAGTCCTGGGTGCATTGCACATGTACATTTCATTCGTAGCAATGTTTGAATACATACTGGGCCTGTTAAACAGCAGAGATTAATTAATAAAAAAAACAAAGGAAAACAAAATGGCTTATAAAATAGATCCAAATAAATGTATCGGTTGTCATACTTGTATGGGCGTATGCCCTGCGATGGCGATTATAGACGCCGCTAATGGTAAATGCGCAATCGATAAAAATAAATGTATGGGTTGTGGCACTTGCGCTGCAGTTTGCCCAGTTAATGCAATCGAACCTGATTTATAAGTTGAAAACTAATAAAAAAGATTTAATATATTGGCGATAAAAATATAATAGAGGTTAAAAAAATGCCAGCAAAATCAGTTAATGACATAGTAGCACTTTGCAAAAGACGTGGTTTTATTTTCACAGGTTCTGAAATCTATGGTGGATTGGGTGGTGCCTATGATTATGGTCCATACGGTGTTGAATTAATGCGCAACATCCGCAACGCTTGGTGGAACGCAATGATTTATGCCCGTAATGATATCGAAGGGCTTGATGCTGCTTTGATATCTAATCGTTTAATGTGGAAATATTCTGGCCACGAAAGCAGTTTTTCTGACCCACTTGTCGAATGCAAAAAATGTGGTGCCCGCATGCGCCAAGATAAAATGAAAGACCCTACAAAATGTGATAATTGTGGCAGTACTGACATAACAGAACCACGCGCATATCAATTGATGATGGGATTATCTATTGGTGCAATGGCAGACGGTGCAATCAACGCATATTTGCGTCCAGAAACAGCAACAACAACTTATGTAAATTTCAAAAACGTATTAGATTCAAAACCTCACAAATTGCCATTTGGAATTGCGCAAATTGGAAAGGCTTTCCGTAATGAAATTTCACCACGCGGATTTGTTTTCCGTATGCGCGAATTCGAACAGGCTGAAATGCAATATTTTGTAAATCCAGCGGATGATGAAAAATATTTTGAATATTGGAAGGCAACACGTCTGGCATGGTGGACAAATGTTTTGGGTATTCCATCCGAAAAACTTCGTTTCTTGCCACACGTAAAATTGGCCCACTATGCCAAGGCAGCGGTAGATATTGAATACGCTTTCCCAGACGGATTTGATGAAGTCGAAGGCGTTCACAATCGTCAAGATTTTGATTTGGGTTCTCATACTAAGGCTCAAAATGAATTCAAATTGGCCGCGCACGTTATGGAAAACAAAGATTCCACAACTAAATTATCTTACAGTGATGCACAAACAGGCGAAAACTTTATCCCTTATGTAATTGAAACCGCAATGGGTGTAAATCGTGCTATGTTGGCGGTTATGATAGAAGCATATGATGAAGAAGACCTGGGCGACGGTAAATCACGCACAGTGTTGAAATTGAAACCTTGGTTATCACCGGTCAAGGCCGCTGTTATTCCTTTGGTTCGCAATGTTCCTGAAATCATAGATTTATCGAACAAAATAGTTGATGAATTGCGCGGTTTGGCAATTGGTAAAATTGAACTGGAAAATTCTGGTAATATTGGTAAAAACTATCGTCGTCACGATGAAATTGGAACACCTGTTTGCATAACAGTTGATCACCAAACATTGGAAGACGGCACCGTCACAATACGTTATCGCGACACAATGGAACAAGAACGTATTAAAACCGAAGACGTTGCAAAAAAATTACTGGAAATTGTAAAACATTAAAAATAAAAACCGCCAAAAAGGCGGTTTTTTTTATTGTAAAAGGACCTTTGTCATATTTCTTTAATTATGTCAAGATAATTTATATTTTGACATCGATAAAATAATGTTTAAAAATGTTCCTGTTATATCACAAAACATACTGTTGCCAATAATGGGCGGTGTGGATATAACGGCCAATCTTGCCAATAATGGGGGTTGGTTATAAAAAGAACTCAGAAAGGAGAAACAAGGATGAAAAAACCTTTGATAAGTTTGGTTGCATTGACAGCATCTGTTATGACTTCTGGTGCTATGGCAACTTCAAACATGGAAAATCCACTTTACATGCCACAAAATCGTGAAGTCTATTTGAAAACGGCTGTGGCAGGTATGTACAAAACAGTAGAAGGAACACAATCAACAGATAAAAAAGGAACCAGCGGTCAAACAGAATTCCCTGTATGGCGTTTCTTTGGTGATATTGGTTATGGTATCACAGACAGATTGGATGTTCACGGACATTTCGGATATACACGCGACAACGAAATCAACCGCCAAGGTATGCACCGCGGACGTATTGGTTTAATGTATCGTTTTTTAACAGATAACGACCCATTTGTACTGGATTTGTATGGTGATGCTTATTTGTCTGGTATTTCACCAATGAAGGGAACATACAAAAGATATGGCACAGAGACTGCATTTGATTTTGCTAACTATTCTAATGGTCGTTGGGGCGCAATTATTGGAACACGTTTCGGAAAAACATGGAACGATTTCACATTGGCTGCACACGTAGAATACTTGCAAACATTCGGCAATCACAATAACAAAATTGCGATTGATCCAAGCTTAAGACCTTTATACGGTAATGTAGAGGTTGATCCAGCTTTATGGGGTACAACAATTACACAATTAGGGTTCCCTGCTGAAATATCAGTTGATTTGAAATCAACACATGAAACGGTTGCTGGATTTGATGCAATGTATCAAATGAGCAAAAAATGGTCTTTGGGTGCTGGTTTTGAATACATTGAACACTATGACAATGGCGTAAAAGGCATTCACACACAATTGAATAAACCAAACGTCACAGGATCTGCTGCAATAGACCAAGCCTTGCAACAAGCGGTTGTTAACGGTTTGTTAGACGCAACTGCAGATATGGATGATGGTTGGGATGAATATGTAATCAAAACCAATGTTGCATATCAATATACTGACGATGTTCAATTTTCAGTATTCTTTGAATACACTTTGGATGAAGCACATGCACAATCTCAAAATGCAACAGATTGCAAAATGGAATTGGGCGTCCGTATGGCGGCACGTTTCTAAACAAACAATCTGAAAATAACTTATATTGGACAATTTACACCCAGAATTTTCTGGGTGTATTTTTTTATTAAACAAATATATTTTAAGGCTTTTTTTAGGGGGCAATTTATGATATAATATACACAAAGGAAATTATAAGGAAAGATGAAAAACACCAAGATTCTTGCGGTTTTAACCGGCATTATGGCAATCATCCCGTTTGGGGCGCGTGCCGCGTATCCTGTGTATAATCCACAACAATTGGCGCGTCAGGGTTATGTTATAAATAACTATCCTCAACAAAATGGTCGCTATTCTGGTAATGCGCAATATTACCAACAACCTCAAATGGTTGGTCGCACAAACATCACAACACAACAATTGGTTGCGGCATCTGCAACAAACGGCCGTCCAATGGGAACAAACGTTCGTGCAACCAGCCCTAATCGCATAACAGGTTCTTTGCCACGCGTTGGTTCTTCTGCCACAAATGCGGGTCGTCAATATTATCAGGCGTCTGATTACGACAGATTGGCAGACAGCGGTCTGTACATTGGTCTTTCCGCAGGATACAGCACAATGATAAGTGGCAATATGTCCGCAGATTATTCTGGCCAAGACAAGGCGTTCTTTGCACCTGGTTCTTTCCGTGCATCTGATTTTAATTCAGATTCTGTCATACCTTTACAGATTTCTGTCGGTGCCGCAATTAACAGTGATATCCGCGTAGACTTCTCTTATTTGCGCTATTCCGGAATATCTTATGCCGGCAACGTCCAAACTTCAACCGGTGACGGTTTTGTTGATGCCAGTGTATCAGGCGGTGCAATAACATCTAATTCAACAATGTTGAATGTTTATTACAACATTGATTCCTTTACAGGCTATGTTGCCGGCGGTTCTTTGCGTCCTTATATTGGTGCTGGTATTGGTTTATCATTAAACACTATCGCCGACTATGTCGTATACGATAAAAGTTTTTATGATGAAACAAACGGATTGGGCCCAGGCAGCGTTCCAGCAGGTGGTTTGACTGGTATTTCTGATATTTACGCTTATCATAATGGCGGAACAATGGAACAATTGGCTTTCCAATTGGAAGGTGGTGTGACAACATCCATGAACGATGGATTAAAACTTGATTTCTTTATTCGCTATGCCAATTTAGGTAAGGTAAAAACATCTGGCTCTATCGTTGTTTCACAAACAGAATGGTTAAGTGACGGCAGTGGCGCCAGCGACGGCGAATACGAAGCACCTTATGACAGCGTATTCCACTATACAAATTGGTTCGAAAGCGGAACCTTGACCAGTTTAGACGTAGGCGTAAGATTAAGATTGGAATTTTAACATAGATGACAAATAGAATATGTAAAATATCTTTGTTTTCAGCAATTTTGGCAAGTATTTCTGCTCTGCCGGTGGATGCCGCGGTACGCACAAATAATTCCAACCGATCTTATGCAGAAGCCTATAACCAAGTTAACGCCATGCGTTATCAGCAAGAATATCTGAACGCAAACGCCGCAAATGCAACAACTGCATCTGCTACTGCACAATTACCAGTTATGGTAGCTGATGAAAAATTAGCATCTGCGATATTAAATAATACTTCTGAAACAACAATCGGACATTTGGAAAACTGTGCGATGGTTTATCCAAACGGTGTTTTCAGATGGGAAATCCCAGAATCAGGAATTCGTCGCAACCAATCAAATCAATGTGTTGCAGTGGTATCATTGATTAATGCAAATACTAATGAAGTTTTGGCAACAACAACTCTGGCGGCTGGGGACGCAATGAAATGTAATATCGATTCTTTCCCAGAATCTGGTATGAATGCGGTCGCACTTTCTAAAACAGAATTGCCTGCAGATATGGCACCTACAATGGAAGATGTCGAAAAGGTTATGAACGAAGAACAAAAACAAAATGCAGGTTTCAAAATCGCAGCGGGCGCTATTATCGCGGGTGTCGCAGGAAATATTTTGGCACCAAAAGAAGCCGGGGACAGCAAACTGTTCGGCACAGGCAAAGATCAATTAATTGGAACCGCTGCCGGTGTAGCAACCGGTGCAGGCATTATGGCGGCCAGTTCTTATTCTGGCAAGGTTGCCGGTGATACAATTAAATCAACCGCTGTCAATGCGGCATCTGGTATGATTGTTGGAAATATGTTGGCCGGTGCGTCTAGCGAAGGCGGTATATTGGTTGTAAAAAGTTGTAATATTGAAAAAAACATCGAAGCATACAAAGCCGGTGGGACTTCTTACTATCCTGAAATTACATCGGGCGAACACGATTGTATCGTTGGAAATTTCAGAGAAAAAGGCGACCCGATAACAGTTGATGATACAAGTTTTTACTTGATAAATAAAAACGGGTCTGTAAAAAAATGCACAGCCACACAAGAAGCAAGTGGTAAAACAATACACACCAATTGCAGCGATGAAGAAAAATTGGCAGATGTAAAAATCGCAAAAAAAGATGGTGGCGATAAAGCGTTTAAAGAAATTTTTGGCACAAAAGTAAAAGATACAGAAATACCTGATTTAGAACGTTATGTTCCTGTTGATGGAGACCTTTCCAAATTCGTAAAATCTGAAAATGCCACAGTTGAAGACAATGCTTATTTCAAAATATCCGATGCTTTGACTGTTAAAAACCCACAACACGCATACATTGTTTTCGCAGATAAAATTGGAACAAAATTTGGTGGTTATAAAACATCTGAATTAGAAGGTTTGAAAAACAAACATTCTTTTGTATATGTTAAACGCAACAGCAACGGCAGCGTTGGTGAACAAATAACAATAAAACCAGAAAAAGCAGATTTCACCCCAACATCAGGCAGTGCCGAAGATGGCGGATTGGTTGATTTATCCAACCAGGCACGAACCAAGGGAACTTTGGTTGGAACTGCTGCGGGCGGTGCGATGGGTGGATTTGCCGGATACCAGGGCGCAAAATCTGAAATCACAGATCGTTGGACGGCGGCTGTTCGTGAATACGAAGATTCTTTATCTAATTTTGTATGTATGACCGGAACCCGTTATTTAAGTAAATACAACGATTATGTTGACATACCTACGTTAAAAGATCCTGAACAATAAAAAAACGCCGTTATGGCGTTTTTTATTTTGTTCTTTGGAACACAATTACTTTAGCATGCTTTTCGTCATATTCTGTTCTTTCATATGCTAAATGTGACAATTTTACTTTATCATACTTATATCTCGGGACCTGTGGCAAACAAACAATATGCCCATTTTTATTAAGATATTTTGATAATTTAATTAAAATTATAATTTGTTTAGCACCACTGTGTACATAATCAAAAATATTAGAAATATTTATCAAATCGTATTTTCCAGTTATTGCTGTACTAAGAGATCCCAAATCAGCCCAAATAAAATTAAAAGGCTTATCTAATGCATCTCTTAATTTTGCATATTCTGGTTCTGAGGGTATATTTTCTGGATAAAAGCTTGCATCAAGCCCGTAACCAAACATCAAAGATTTATTATTTTCTATTATTCTCAACGTTTCTGATGGCAAAAATTGTCCCAAAAATTGCATTTCTGGCAAAGACATTATATCACCTTTGACATGATGTAATTTAATTAACATATCTCTATATTCTTCAAGATTTAAATTTTTTATTGCAGCATATTTTATATCCTGTATTACACGCGCATTACAAGTTATATCAAAAGTATCAACAATCTTTGCACCAGACAATTTATAAAACAAAGCCTGATCCCCAGAACCAGCAACAGTTAAAACAGACTTCACATTTGGAACCGCTTGCGTTGCCCAACGTTGATGTTCATTACTGATTATATATGCTGGCAAATTTTCAAAAACAAACACTATTACACCTACTATTATTTATGTTTATATGCCAATATCAGCGGAACCATTTTTTCACGATATTGTTCTGGAATTTTATCCATTGATATAACCAGTGAATTACCCTGACCCGCAGACATTTTTGCTAATTCCATACCGTCCTTGGCATTTATAATCTTGTCCAAAGTCACCGAAACCTTGTCTTGAATATAAGGCAAAACAAAATTGATTGTGTCGCCCTGCTTTATTTCGTTACGTAATTCAAATGTTATATTTTTATCGTCGACTTTCGTTATAACACCCGCAACACAATAATCTGAATTAGAATGTGTTTGTTCATAATCATGCGCATCTGGTGGCAATGGTCCATCAAAGAAAGCCGTTGTATAACCACGTGTTTCCAGCAAATTTAAATCGTTCATAAATGGTGTTGGGTCAAAATGTTCCGGGTCGCGCGCATAAGCATCAATCGCATTACGATAAGCACGTGTCACCATACCAACATAATATTCACTGCGGTTGCGACCTTCGATTTTAAGGGTATCAGGGTGCGATTCTATAACCTCTTTCAAACGTGGCATCAAACATAAGTCTTTTGAATTCATAATATATGCACCGCGTTCGTCTTCTTCGATTGGCATTTCAACACCAGATTCTTTTTCACGCAAAATCACATCATATTTCCAACGACACAACTGCGCACACGCCCCACGATTAGATGGACGGCCCGTTATATAATTTGACAACAAACAACGCCCAGAATAAGACATACACATTGCGCCATGAATAAATATTTCCAAACCTATATCAGGGCATTGTTCACGTATAGATTCAAATTCTTTGTGCGAAACTTCGCGCGCCAAAACACATTGCACAGCGCCGGCATTTTGCCAGAATTTAACGGTTGAGGCACTGCAAATATTCGCCTGGGTTGATATATGAATTGGAATATCAGGATGATGTTCACGAACCCACATTAAAACACCCGCATCTGATATAATAAGCGCATCTGGACGCAGATAATTTAAAACTTCGGATACACGGTCCATATTTTCATAATCACGATCATGCGCGAACAAATTAAAGGCCAAATAAACCTTTTTCCCATGTTCGTGTGCAAAATCTATACCCTGCTTTACTTCATCAACAGTAATTTTAGCACGCGCACGCATAGAAAAACCAGGCAATCCAGCATAAATTGCATCTGCCCCATATAAAATCGCAGTCTTGAAAGCATCTAATGTGCCGGCTGGCGCCAAAAGTTCAGGTATTTTTGCCATATATTTATCCTTTTGTCGCGATTTTACCAGATAAAAACCAAAATTCAAGGCATTGTTGATTACATATTGACAATCTGTATTTTTGTGCAACAATATCAGGTATGAACAAAGAATTCAAAAGAAACATTTTAAATGCAATAAAAAACAATACTGTCCGCATAACATACTTGGACGGTTCGCATTATACATACACACTGTATGGCAAGAACGACAAAGAACTGATGGTCGTAGATTGCTATGACGGCATTATGCCACGTATCAGTATTTATATAAATGGCGAACACGTTGGCAGCATAAACCACTTTGCAAGAACAGAAAAACAATTCACCAACAATTATGATATTTCTGTGATTGCGAACAGAATGTTTTTAAAAAATGCGGAACAACATGGTCTTGTAAGAACGACTATGAATAAAAAACAATTTTTATTGTCACAGTTTTTAAAAAGCAATTCACAAAAGAGAAAATAAATATGACACAAAGCGAACACGATAAATTTTCAGCATTATTCAGTGATATTTTGACATATTCTGGTATTCAATATGCTAACAAACCAACTGGCGAAGCATACGTTGTGTACAACAACGCCGGTATTGTGTTCAGTATAACTTTTAATAAAACCAGAAATTCTTACACCCTTGGGAAAAGCAATTTTCTTCAAAACGAATACAAGAAATACGGGTTGCCTGCTGATGCAGTGCCTGACCACAAAATGGTTTTTGAAACAGTTGCTTTTGCATACAAAACCCAACAAACCGTATTACGCGCACAAAAAGATTTTAATACACTTTACAAAGATGTATTGATTGATTCAGATATTTTATATCACACACGTGGCGATTTTGAAACATATATGGTTACCAACCACGGAACACCAGGATACTCAATCGGATTCAATCCAAAAACAGGCAAATACGATTTAACAAACTATATGTTGATAAAAACGCTTTATACCGTCTGTGGCATACCAGAAAGCAGAAAACCTGATTATGCATCGCTTTACAAAAGGACCAAAGATTACTATATGGCTCAAACAGTGGTTGAATGTATGCGCAATTTTGAAATTTATTAAAAATAATCATATTTTTATATTTTTTACTTGCAAAAAGATTTAAATACCTATAATATATGCGATGCCTGCCGGTTTAGCTCAGTTGGTAGAGCATCTGATTTGTAATCAGAGGGTCGTTGGTTCAAGTCCGACAACCGGCACCAGAAATCAAAACGCACCAAACGGTGCGTTTTTTTATTGTTTTATCCGCCACCCACCGAATACATAACCTGGCCGGACTGGTTCTGGTGGTAATGTTATTGCGCCACCATATACACATGCGTTTTGTGTCGTATTCGTTCCGTCGTCCCAGTTTATTGTTATCGTATTTGGTTCGAATATCGCAATCAATTCATGTCCAAAATTAGACGAACACGCGTTTGATATACTTTCATTAAATTGTGTTTTGTATGTTATTCCCTGTGATATTGTTGGGTTATAACTGTATGTTCCACCATTACATGTATATCCTTTTGGGCATTGTACACATCCCAATGTATCCGCAGGTAAAAAATAACCACTTTCGCATGTATAAGTATTTATTTCAAACACCGCAAATAAATTATTACCAATAACCCCACATTGGTTGGGTATGGTTTCGGTATAATATGCGAATACTGGTTGTGTGATAAAGGCAAATAATAAAGATATACGTTTCATTGTTCTGCCCCTATGATTGGCCCGGCGATAAATTGACCGGTGCCGGCGTTGTAATAAAATTTATTTTCCACTTTGTCATACATACATGGGGCACCATCTTTGTCAAGAACAGGAATAAAATCACGAACGAGAGTGTTGTTATCGTAGATTTTAAAATAATATAATTTGATTTTACTAGAGCTATTTCCGTTAAAAAATATGCGCATATTTGTATAAGCAGAAAAGGATGTTAATTTATAACAAGAATATATCTGGTTATTTAATATCAGTACCCCATTTTCCGCTTCTATATTACAAACAGTATTTGAACTTATAAGTGAACTTGTTACTGAGCCGTTGCTACATAAATGCCATTTAACAGTGGCATTTTCAAACATTAATAAAGTTGTTCTATAATTCCAAGCTTCTCCGGAAATTGCATTGCTTGATATATTATTGGAAACTACGGATAATTTTATTTTTGTATTTAAATTTGGAATATATCCCGTATCAATCCACTGTGTCCCGGTACTCTCCAAATACTCTATCGGAGTGTAAAGACTCCACCCCATAAATGTATAACCGCGTTTGGTTGGGCTGGTTGGCAAAAGGACATCGCCACCGCTTTCACAGGTTGTTGTTGCATAGGTTTGTCCGTCAATATACCAATTTAATGTTTCTGTTTGTGAATGTGCATTTATTGTTGTAAACGCAACCAATATCAATATTATTCGTTTCATGTTGTTTCCCTTCCTTTTTTGGCAACAAAAATACCGCCAAATCATAGAAACAGGCGGTTGGATGTTAGAAACAATACAAAACGAATTGCGTGGATTATTCAATATATTCACCACCATCCAACCATGGAGGGTTGGAGCATTTAACGTCTGCGCAGACGGTTTTGTATGGGATTTCTAAGCCCAGAACCATTGTTTTTATGATTCATAGTAAATTATATAGACAAATTATCATCTGTGCAAATATTATTTTTGTTTCTTCAAAATATCATTAATATTATCAAAAAATTCTTTTGCACGCGGGTAAGACATTATAAATTTACGAACCATTACTATTATCATCGCAATAATAAAGCGCTGTAAATATTGTTTTGGAATTGTATCCAATAAAATTTCTTTGAAAGTTTTGTCTTGCTGTTGCGCAATTTTTGTTTTTGGTATCCACCAATATATAAATCCAATCAATATCGGTATCATCACACAAAACAGAAAATATTTATAATTTGTTTCACAAAAATTCTGGTTAAATACACCAATACAAAAACTGTGAATTTGTAATATCGTTATCATCACAAATTCATACAAAACAAAAAAGGTTGTGAATATTTTGAATTTTCGCATACAAAAATTATAAAAAAAGAAAGCCCTGTTTTTCAACAGGACTCTATTCTGATTTTATTTGCTTTCTTGTATTGCGTTTGCCACAGATTCTATTTGCAACAATTGATTTTCCAATGCCGCCCTTTCCGAAGATTTATAACCAGTTTCTTTTTGTGTATCTTCTGTGACCGATTCTGTTTTCTTTTTTTCAACCACAGGGTTTATTAAATTCGCATGTTGATTTCTGTCTTTTTCTAAATCTTGTTTTAATAATTTACTGTTTCCAAAAAAGAACCAATCGTCCATTTTAACCGCTGTCAATTGCATAACAGGACGTGTGCGCGCATCCAATATCCAATGCGGCAACCCACGTGGCATATCTGAATAATACCACAACATTCCCCAATATACGAATCCCATTATAACAACACTGCGGACGATACCAAAAACAACGCCCAACGTTCTGTCAGTCACAGACAGGAAACTGTCTTGGATTCTTTCGCGAATCTTTGCATTGATAAATCCAACAATTACCAATATCACAAAGAATACTATGAAATAAGATGCAACCAAAGTGACGACTGTCGAATCTGGCAAATTAAACCATTTCTGCAAAAGTCCATCCAAGAAAGGAGACGCAAAACGTGCTGATATAGCCGCCACTACCCAAGACAAGGTTGCGATTGTTTCGTACACGCCCCCACGAATTGTCGCCCATACTGTGGACGCTAAGATAATAACAACATAAATATAATCAAGAAAAGTTAAATCAAACATCTGTTTTCTCTATTTTTGTTTTTTGAATAAAATTGCACCCAATCCGCCAAACAACAGCCCCAGCAAAACATACAAAATAATATTTGATGTTTTGCCAGATTTATCAGTTATTTTTTTTTTGATATCTTTTTCAGATACCGCATTTTGTCTTTCTGAATGAGATTTTACAAAGGCTTCTTTATCTTTTTCCATTTCTGCCTTGTTCATGGCGGCAGATTTTTTCTGTTCCGCGCTTAAATCTGCTTCGACTGCAGCCCGTAAATCAGATTGCATTTTATCAGAATAACCCTGGAAACATTTTTCACCAATTACCAATACTGGAACACCACCACTTTTGTATTCGCATTTGTAAAGCGCATCAACAAAAGCCTGACGATTATCCATTTCCATAACATTTACAGTCAATACCTTTAAATCGTTATATTCATATATCAATGTGTTTTCGATAAAATCACGCGCATGATGACAATGCGGACATGTTGGCGAATAAAAAATAGTTATATCTGCGGCGTTCGCACTGTACAGACCAAAACACCCCAAAACCGCGAACAATAATTTTGATAATTTCATGATATTTCTCCTTTTGCCTTAGTAAGAAGATTATAAAAAAAACACAAAAACAAAAGCAAGCACTTTTTATTTTTCCCTTGCGAAAAAATGGCAAAGTATATAGAATATTTTACAAGGCAAGGAATATGGAAAAATTCGGGAATTTTTTATGGAAAATTTTCAGTGTGACTATGGTTTTTTTATGTCACATGGGGCCTGAATATGCAATTGCAGAAGATTCTGAAAACACAACAACGCCTGTAAAATATATAGCCGACGATCCAAAATTGACATCTGAATTTTTCCGGTCTTCTGATGATGCCCGTCCTCAAACCGCTACTATCCGTCTTTGTCGTTCTGGCGAATATTTGGCAAAATGTGGTTCCAGTGCGCCACTGGGCACAAATTGGTTAAGGGGACTTGATAAAAAAACAACAGACGGAAAATCTGTGACAACACCTGATTTTTATTCGTATAAAGAATCCTCTTCTGATTCAATTCATATGGATAATTTACGCAAATTTTTTAGTGGCAAAGGAAATATAGAATACACAAAAAAAGTTGGCTCTGGCAGTTCCACTTCATATTCTGCAACACATGTATCTGCAAACGAATATGTAAAATACAGAAATCAAATATTATCTAATTTTTGCACAAATTCAAATGGTGACGTTGCAGATATAGTATGTAATACATGTCCTAATAATGCAATGGTTGCAGAATCTACTGTTCAAAAAGATTCTTATGACAGCGGTAAAATATTATGGGATTCGTGGAACGTTCATACTATTGCAGATTGTTATATGCAGGAATTCAATGATGATAGCGGAACCTATGTTTATGTTGACGACAGAACAGAAAGTTCATCAAACACAAACGAAGGTATGCTCTGTTATTATTCTACAAATGTAAAGGGTTCTTATCTTTATTATAACAAGTAAATTATGAACGAAAGAAAAATAAGCATTATCATTAAATCTAATTACGATATATCCGCTGTTGCTTCTTTGTTACAGCAAAACAATAATTCTTGGGAATGTTTTGTTGTTAATAATACCGTCAAAAATATCGAACAATATATAATCAATGATAACAGATTTTTCATTTTTAATGACCTGGGGACCGCAATACAATCTGCACATGGCGAATATATTTTATTGGTTGATTCAAATGATATACTGATTGCCGATGCGATTGATAATATTTTACATATGATTGAATTTACAAATGCAGATATTATAAAATTTAATTCTGGTGTTATATCTGATACAGTGCCAGAGTCATCTGACAAAAAATGCCATTTCAAGTATGTATTCAACAAAGATTCTTTGATGGAATACGTATTTAATAATTTGTCCGAATTTTGTTTCAAAAAAAATATTATTAAAACATCAACAAATAATGAACATACTTTCTTGGTTAACATTTTATCAAATGCAAAAGATTTAACTTTTACCAATAGAACATATATTATTAAACAAACGATACATAATGTTTCTGTTGATGATATAATCGATAATTATAATAATAACCGCACTAAATTATCAGATATATTTTGGAAAAAATATTTTCAGAACATAACCCCACAAATTATAAAGAATTCAATACAGACCGATGATAAAAAATCTTTTATAAAATTCTGCAAAACAATACCATTGCAATTTATACCTTTGCGATACAGAATAATGTGTTATATACTGAAAAAAACGAATAAATAAATGAAAATAAAACTGCATAAAAATCTTGACGGAAAAATATGGGATAAAAACGAACAAATGAATCCCAAGGTTTCTGATATGCTGTTGTCTATTGCTTGGGCTTATATAGATTATGTTCGAAATGAATACGATATGCCAATACGCAATTGTGATATCAAAGATATTTTTGTTTTTGGTTCAACAACACAACTTTTTCATGATAGAAAATCAGATATGGATATATGTATTGTTTTAGATATTGATTATGCAAAACAACAGTTTCCAAATCTTGATATCGAAAAGCAATTAAAACTTTACTTTTACGATTGGGCAATGGTACATGTTTGTAAAATCTATGGTCATAAAATTGATTTGAATTTTCAAAACGAAAAAACACCAGAATATAATGGACGATACAGACGTGGCCCTATATATTCTTTATTGAACAAAGAGTGGGTTTTAAAACCTATCGCCCTGTCAAAAGACGAATTGAAAAAACTGGAACACCAGGCGACAATTATTTATAAAAAAATTATTCATGATTACAATATCGTTAAAAAGAACGGTTTTAAATTAAATGAAATAAAACAATTATACAGTAATATACAAGCGTCTAAGAAATATTCATTAGCAAATAATTGTGAACAAATAATGACACCGACTTATATGGCTATCTGGCAGGTAAAACACAAAGGTTATATCAAAAAACTGCGTGATAAAGCCATAAAAAAAGAAACAGAAAAATATGTGTTAAAATAATTTAATGCCCATGCGCAAATATATGTAAAACAACACTTATCACAAACAAAGTTGTTATCACAGACAAAATAATTTTTTGCGTTTTGTGTGATTTTTCTGATTCACATTCCGCACAAGGACAATCTTGTAATACCAAAATCCAAGACAAGCCCAACATCAAAGATGAAAAAACAAACAGCCACGGTTCTATCCATTCTGGAATAAAAGAAGAATGTGCAACCTCTGGTGCAAATAAACCAACCAAAGATAAAACTATTGGTAAAACACAACAAAATAAATGTGGCAAAATTGATGCAACAATCCCTATTTTAACAGCCTTGTTTTTCATATCTTTATCCTTTATTGCGCGCGATAACGAAAATTCGTGGCGTCCCCAGCAGAATTCGAATCTGCATCTAATCCTTAGGAGGGATTTGTTCTATCCAATTGAACTATGGGGACGAACGGATTTGATTTTACACTAATAAAAAAATAAATCAATATTTAGTGATTGCTTTCCTTAAAAGAGCCTGTATAATATTGAATATAGGAAAAAAAGACGGAAAAATTATGGCAACAATAACACGTATAGACTTAGCAAACACATTACGCAGCCGTTTCGGATTGACCGCGGCAGATTCTTATCGAATGATAGATATTATTTTTGATGAAATTGAACAATCTTTGGTTAATGGCGAAGATGTAAAAATCGCAGGATTTGGAACTTTCAAAATCTTAACAAAATCTGCGCGCATTGGACGCAACCCAAGAACAGGCGTTCCTGCGGTAATATCTGCGCGTCGTGTTGCGACTTTCCATCCAAGTACAGATTTCAGAAAAACAGTTTCTGGTAAATAGAAAGGATATATAAATGGCAAAAAAATCTGATAAATATTCCGGCATGGGCGATATGTTTGTCCAACTGGAAATAGATGAAAAAACAGCCGCCTTTAATACCGTACGTAAAAATCTGGAATTACAAATCAAAGCATTGGAAGGTTCTTCAAGCGATTACGATTCTGGATTATCATCGGTCGAAGACAGAAACGAAATCAACGATTTGCGTAATGAAATAATAAGACTGGAACGTCAATATAACCAAGAAATAGAATCAATAAAATCAAAAACAAAATAAAAAACCGCCATTTGGGCGGTTTTTTTATTACCATAATTTTACTCGCTTTTCCGGATTCAGGTATAAAGCATCATCTTCATTGATATTAAACACATCATACCAAGTTTCAACATGTGGCAAAATACCGTTCACACGCCAACGCGACAATGAATGTTCATCCATTTTCGTTCTGCGTAAAATTTCAGCATCACGAATATTACCCGCTTCGGTCATAGCAAACGCAACAAAGAATCTTTGTTCCGGCGTCATACCAAGTGCATTTTCAGATTTTTTACCATATTTTTTATATGCTTCAAATGCTATTGTCACACCACCATAATCCGCCAAATTTTCACCCAATGTAAATTCTCCGTTTGCATGAGTATTTGGTGCAACAATGATATTATTAAAATGTTCTTTCATCAGATTGGTTTTTGTTGTGAATAATTCTGCATCTTTTTCTGTCCACCAATCTTTCATATTACCGTCTTTGTCAAAATGACGTCCGCTGTCATCAAACCCGTGTGTCATTTCATGTCCAATCACAGAACCAATCGCACCATAATTAAACGCATCATCTGCCGCCATATCAAAGAAAGGATATTGTAATATTCCCGCAGGGAAACAGATTTCATTATTAGACGGATCATAATACGCATTGACTTCGTGTGCGTTCATATACCAAACACTGGAATCTTTTTCTTTCCCAATTTTATTTAACCAAAACGCATCTTCAAAAGCCGAAACGCGCATCATATTCGCATACAAAGAATCGTCTTTTATTTCCAGTGCAGAATAATCACGCCATTTGTCTGGATATCCGATTTTAGCATTAAATGTATGTAATTTTTCAATTGCGCGTTTTTTTGTATCATCACTCATCCAAGTTAAATCTTTGACACGGTTTTCGTATGCACGCAATAAATTCTTTACCAAAGTTTCCATACGTTCTTTGGCATCACTTGAAAAATACTTTTTAACATACAATTGTCCAACCATTTCACCAAGTGAACCGTCTATCATCGCAACAGCCCTTTTCCAACGTGGTTTTTGTTCTTTCTGATCGGACAAAACACGATTATAAAAATCAAAAGCAATATCGTATGTTTTATCATCTAAAAATGAAGAAGAACCGTTTATAATACGATATTTCAAATAAGTCTTTATCAATTCTAAATCTGTATCGTTCATTATCGCGATTGATTCCATGATTGGTTCAACCTGTTCAATATTTACATATTCAACATTTGCACCACGCGCTTTGAAATAAGTATCCCAATCAAAGCCAGATAATTCTTTTTTCAATTCATCGACTGATTTCTTATGATAATTGATTAAAGGGTCGCGTAATTTTTCTTTCGTATAGAAAGATTTAGCCATACGTTCTTCCAGCGCATACAATTTTTCGACATCAACCTTTTCACCAAAATTATCCATTTGCTTTTTGATGTATTCTTTATATTTTTGACGTACCTGTTTTGATTTTTCATCATTATCGAAATAATAATCACGTGATAAACCCGTTCCACCCTGGGCAACCACAAAGATATAATGCGTACTGTCTTTATCATCTTGCAAAACACCTGTATCCCAAAATGCAGATGCAAATTTGTGCATTTTTCCAAGATATGCCATTAAATCTTCTTTGGAATTTATTGCATTAATTTCACCAAGATATGGTTTCACAGGATTTGTTTTTTCGGCATTTAATTTTTCACTGTCCATTGCTACTTTATAAAGCAAACCTATCTTGCCATTATCATTTTCAACAATTTCACGAACGCGTTTGTTGTTTTCTTCTATTAAAAAATCAAAAGAACCATAGCGTGTATAATCATCAGGAATAGGATTATTTTTTGCCCAACCAGATGTAGCAAAATCATAAAAATCTGTTCCAGGATTAACACTTAAATCCATATTTTCAATTTTTATTCCAGCATTCATTATTTTCCCCTTTGTTAAAAAAAACGCAAAAACAACCGCAATACATACGGCCAAAAATCCCAAGATGTTCAAATATTTATTTTTCATTTTATTAAATCCGCAACTATATCATCCAATATCAACAAACCGCTGTGTGTAGTATGCAAATATTCACCATCTATTTCAACTAAATCTTTATGAGAATTTACCCAATCAAAATCAATTATATTTTTTACATCCGTACTTAAATTTACACCACGCATTGTTCGCATACCTGTCAAAACTTTTTCTGTTGCGCGTGATTCTGTTGACATTTGTTCAAAGGCTTCACCATTTCCGCGTTGTTCATACCAAACATTATTATAAAACACTCTTCCTGCTGCGCCGTTACCAATACCAATATAAGGTTCACCCATCCAAATATTCATATTATGACGACACTCTTGCCCAGGCACAGCATAATTAGAAACCTCGTAACGAGACAAAGATAAATATTGCGGAATTGCGTTATACATTTGTGCCATTTCTTCATTACTTGGCATATCCAAATTCATTTTTCCAAATGGAGTATTTTTTTCAACAGTCAATTCATACATGGATACATGCGTTAAACCAATTTTGTTTATACCATTACACAAATCTATGACATCTTTAACTGTTTGATTTGGCAAACCATATATAAAATCAGCATTTACACGCAATCCCTTTTCCAACGCAGTTTCCAATAAATTCACCGCTGTTCTAACATCATGCCGACGTCCCAAGAATTTTAATTCTTCATCTTTTAACGATTGCACACCAACAGATAAACGATTTACACTATTTTGTATAAACCCAGACAATTTATCACCGTCCAAAGTTCCAGGGTTTGATTCCAAAGTTATTTCACAATCGTCCGTTATATCAAAACACTGATTTATACAATTTACTATCTGTTCAAAAATACTTACCGGCATCAATGATGGTGTTCCACCACCAAAAAATATTGTTGGAATCTTTATTTTCCCTAACTTTTGCGACCAAAAACGCAATTCTTGACATATACTATCTGCGTACTTTTGCCAATCAGGATTGGCGCAGGCAACAGAAAAAAACGCACAATAATTGCACTTTGACATACAAAAAGGGACATGAATATATAAATTGTGGGCTTTATTCATAATGAAATTATGATAAATCAAGAAAAATAAAATTCAACATAAACAAACGCTTTCCTTAAATTCTTTTTTATGATATAATGGAACTACAAAAGGAAGATGAAAAATACATTTTTGGCTTTTTTATGCTCCGTTGCGGCTTCGTCTGCGTGCTTTGCGTCAAACGAAGGGGTGCCATCATATTATTCAAAAAACACAAAAGTTAACGCAAACCGTGCCGCTTACAGCAAATACCAAGATTACGGTTATACAAAATATGTTGGCAATTCTGGCCGCAAGCAAATTATTTCTTCCAAAAGTTATTCTTACCAGGTTCCACGCCCTCAAATACCAACATATAATGGGGCAATGACAGCAAATGGAATTGCACAGCCATCTGATAATAAAACAACTGTTTATGCCAGTTATTCGCGTCGTTTCGCAGATTTTGAATTTACAACAGGTGTAAATTCTGTTCTTGAATGGGACGATATGATTTTCAACGAAATCAATGTTGGTGCTAAACATGTGTTTGATGTTCGCGGATTTGATTTGGCAGTATACGGAGGATATACATACGGCAAATTATCATCTGGCGGAATGTCTATGGATTATGATTTGGAACCGTATGATTACGCCTATCCATCAGAAGGTATATTTACAATATCCATGGGTAATCAAAGTGGCAAATTAAACAAATTAAAATTTGGTTTGGCCGCCCATAATATTTGGGATGTTGCGGGTTGGAAATTGACACCACATATCGGTTATCAAATTTTCAAGCACGATTTGAAAATGGGGGATCATATATATCCTAATCCTGGTGTGTATTTACCATTGATGACCTCTACTGGCGAATATGTATTTGGTGATACGTCTGGAAATTATTATTCCGTTCCACAGGATGTAAATGTCACAGAAAGCGTTGATTTATATCAAATCTGTATGGGTCCAGAAGATATCAAGGTTGTGGCAACTACTGCCGGTGGACAAGATCTTGGTGGTGGAATTTCTTATATTGGTACTGCATTAACAACAACTGAATATGACACAAGTATGGGCGATTTGCCATGGGGCGTGGTCCAGGGCGACTGTATCGTTATCGGTGGTGATGGAATTATTCGTGTTGATGGAACAACGCATATTTATAACACAACTTGGTCTGGGTTTTATCTTGGTTTAGAAATGGAAAAACAAATGACTTTGGCGGACAAATTACGTTTCTATGTCCAAGTAAGTATGCCAAAGTATTCATCCGAAGGAACATGGCCAAATCGTGATGACTGGCAACAAAACCCAAGTTTCTTGGACGAAGGAACAAATGGCGCATTTTCTTACGAAGCAGAAATGGAATACACGTATAAACTGTCTGATCGTATGCAGTTGTCATTAAAAGCAGACACAAATTATTTCCATATTGGCAAGATACCTGGCGAATTGTATGTTGCAGAATCCGTTGCATACGTTGAAGATCCAAATAACCCAGGTAATTTTATCATTGAAAAAACACCTGCCTATACCGAACAAGTGTCTGAATCTTTGAAAGAAGCCACGTGGCAATCTTTCGGTTTGCACATCGGTTTAAAATATTCTTTTTAATTGATACAACGGACAAATATGAAATATAGATTGCCTATATTTTTTGGGATGTTTTGTATTACAGCAAACCCTGTGTTTGCCGACAGGGGCGCTTTTGATATTGAACGTTGGGACAATGTTATCGAAGGCATACGAATAAAGGCAAACGAACAAAAAATCAAACAATCTGTCATAGACGACACATTAAAATCAGCATCTGTTATTCCACGAATAATAAAATCAGATAAAAATCAATCTGAATTTACATTGACTTTGGATGAATATCTTGACCGCACAGTAAGTGCAGAACGCGTAAAAATCGGTCGACAGAAAGCCCGTGAATACCCAACACTTTTATCACGTGTTGAAAATAAATACGGCATACCAAGAAATGTTATATTGGCATTTTGGGGTATGGAATCTAACTATGGTGCAATAAAATCAAGATATCAATTAACAAACGCATTTTTAACGTTAATTTATGACGGACGTCGCGAAGAATTTTTTACAAAACAATTGATTGCTTTGATGAAAATCGCAGATAAAAATAAATTACCTGTTAATTCTATTCATGGTTCTTGGGCTGGCGCAATGGGACATTTTCAATTTATCCCAACAACACTTACCCAATATGGCACAGACGGAAACAACGATGGTCGTATTGATATAATCAACAGTGTTGGCGATGCGATGATGAGTGCTGGTAATTACCTGAATAAACTTGGGTGGAATAAAAACGAACCTATTATAAAACCTGTCATTTTGCCGGCTGATTTTGATAGGACAGTATTAAACGGCGACGTTAAAAAAAGCTTTACAGAATGGGCAAATATGGGTGTCACAAACATTGACGGAACACCACTTAAAAATTCAGAATTTGTTGTTGGTTTAATTGCAGACACAAAAGAAATCGCCAAACGCGATTTATATCAACCACAACGCGATGACGAATCACAATTACTTGATACAGATGTTGCACCTGCACCTGTGATAAAAGCGTATTTAACATATCCTAATTTTTACAGAATAAAAAGATGGAATAATTCATCATGGTATGCAATCGCAATTGGCGAATTATCCAGAAAATTAAAATAGCAAAATTTCCTTTACATAAAAAAATATAAAAATCCAGTAAAAATAAAAAACATTGCTTATGATGCTTTTATTTGGTACTATTTAGTTTATAACATTATAAAGGAAATATATTATGGCTATAAAAGTTCGCGATTACGAAGTTCGTCTAACCCGCACAAAAGAAGAACGTAAACAGGTGCGTCAATTGCGTTATGAAGTATTTTGTTTGGAAGAAGATGCTTATGCAACAGAAGAACAAAAAAATCTTGGCGAAGAATACGATTCTTATGATACTTATGCTGATTATATGGCGGTATTTCATAATGGAAAAATTGTTGGGACATATCGTATTATCGATCGTGAAGCGGCTGAAAAAATGGGTGGTTTTTATACAGAGCGCGAATACAATTTGTCCAAAATCAAACGTATCAAAGGCAATATAGCAGAAATGTCGCGTGCATGTGTGAACGCAGAATATCGTGATAACGGTTTGGTTATGCGTTTGCTTTGGGCCGGATTGTGCGAATACGTTGTTAAACGCAAGGTTGTAATTTTGTTTGGTGTTCCTTCTTGGGTTGGCAGCAAGCCTGCACAATCCGCCCAGGCGATATCATATCTTTATTACAACTGCTTATCACCACTTCATTTGCGTGCGACTGTATTAAAAGAAAATTTGGATCCAAGTATTGATCCACGTATGACACAAATGAATATTTTACCACGCGTTTTTGTTGATGAAGAAGAAGCAAAAAAACAAATGACACCTTTAATCAAAGGTTATTTACGCCTTGGTGCAACATTTGGTCGTGGCGTATTTATTGATAAAGGCTTTGGAACATATGATGTATTTGTAATGTTGCAAACAAAAGATATCGATAAAACATATCAAAAACATTTCACTGGTTCTGAAAACGCATTTGATGAATTCGAAGTAAAAGAAGGCCCATTACATATGCTTGGTAAAATAATTATGTCGCCTATTACTGGTACGGCCAAAGCAATCAAGGCTTTCGCGGAATTATTCATGCGCGAAGATGCCGCAGATGTTGAATATATTGACAAAGAAAATGAAGAACAAGAAACAGAAAAAAAATAAAAAATGAAAATCCGCAAACAAAATATATTTAACACACTTTGGGCAATTGTAAAGTTTGTTATTGCATGGATTTACGTGTTGTTGAACGCGATTGTCTTGTGCTTTATTCCAAAGGGGAAATTTTCTGTTAAATATATGCAGTTCTTTATGCACCAATTTAATTGGTTTATGGGTGTTCGATATAAAATCAAAGGAAAACTTTCTTCAAAACGTCCCCTACTTTGTGTATGCAACCATATATCTGTTTTTGAAATATCAACTATGGCGGCCGCGTTGGGTGGTTCTTTCTTTGGCAAAAAAGACATTGAATCTTGGCCATTGATTGGTTGGATGGCAAAAAAGTTTGGTGTGGTATTTATTGACCGTCGCCCTTCTCATGCCACAGAAGCATTAAATGCCATACAAAAAGAATTGGAATCTGTTGATTATCCTTTGTTTATTTTTCCAGAAGGAACTTCTACAAATGGGGCCTATGTAAAACAATTCAAAAGTTCTATGTTTGATGTTATCGAAAAAACAGGCGCAACCGTGCAACCTGTTGTTGTCCATTATCGCCTGCACGACGGAACAAAAATAAACGATGAAGATTTGGCAAATCATTTTGCTTACTTTGACAACAAAAAAATGGATTGCGGCCCATATTGCAAAATAGAACGCAGTGCTTTTATGCAGGTTTTTCATGTAATGGTATTGGGCGGATTTTTGGTTGAAATTGAAATTTTACCTGTACCTGATTTATCTGGTATGGACAGAAAACAAATTTCAGACAAATTACACAAAATAATTTCTGATAAATATATGGAAACAAAATAAACGGGTATAAAAGCCCGTTTTTTTTATCTAAAAAATATGATATAATTATGTTTGTAATTATGGGAGAGTTTTATGAAAATAGCAATCATAGGTGTTGGTTCGGTTGGTTCAGCAGTTGCAACAGCAGTCCAAAATACTGGACTTGCCCACGAAATAGTTTTATTTGACAGGGACGGCGTTCGCGCACGTGCCGCAGCAGAAGATTTAGGTCACGCCGGCGCATTTTCTTACGACATTAAAATCACAGCCGCCAGTTCTTATCGCGTAATCCGTGGCAGTGAAATAGTTATAATTGCTGCCGGCGCAAATCAAAAACCAGGCGAAACTCGCACTGATTTATTGAATAAAAACGCAGCAGTTATCGAAGATATTATCCCACGCGTTATGGCTAATGTTGACGCCAAGAAAGTAAAAATCATAGTTGTCACGAATCCATTGGATGTAATGGTTATGTTGGCACAAAAATTATCTAAATTGCCTGCGGGTCGTGTCATAGGCACCGGGACCATGTTAGATTCAGCACGTTTGCGCGTTATATTATCGCGACACCTTGGCGTATCAACGCGTTCTATCAATGCGTATGTATTGGGCGAACATGGTGATTCTTCGGTGATAAATTGGGAATCTGCCAGCATTGGCGCAATCGCATTGGATGATTTTTGCAAGCAAACAAAAATATCTCTGCCACAAACAACTCGTAAAACCATTGAACATCGCGTTCGCAGTGCTGCATACGAAATAATTCGTGGCCGTGGCGCAACCTGGGACGGCATTGGCGCGGCAGTCGCAGATTTATTACACGCAATAATCAACGACGAAAAACGCATACTTACCACATCCATTGTCGAAGGCATTGGAAAAAATGCGGTTGCTATGTCCATGCCACGCATTGTTGGTGAAAATGGTATAGTGGCAAGTTTGCGCACAAAATTAAGTAAATCAGAATCTGCCGCCCTGCGTCAAAGTGCAAAAATCATACGCAAAAACTTTGATTCAATTTAAAGAAATCAATCTTATAGTCTTTAATTTATCCCGTGTTATATTTTATATCAAAAGGCACGGGATTTTTTTATGAACAGAAATGATATAACTTTTCAAATTGGTGATAACGGATGCCGTATGTATGCAATATGCAAAGGAAAGAAAATTGGCAATATATTCTTTGTCCGCGTCGGTGCCGACAAAATAATGATAAGTGAAGCCGAAATAGATCCAGAATACCAAACAAAAGATATTGAATTATACCTGGTCACAGAAATAATAAACATCGCACGCGAACAGCACCGCAAAGTTATGTCTATATGTCCATATATTTCGAAAATATTTACCGAACATCCTGAATTTGATGATGTCCGCATGTTAAACAGTGGACGATAAAAAAAAAGTCCGCCACAGTATGAACTGTGGCGGGACTCCCTTCCTTCCGATAAACGGAAACTGTGTTATGCTGCTTTGCGTTGACCTGCTTCAACTTCGCCAGAATCCATAATTTTTTTGGCTTCTGCGAAAACCATTTCTTTTACACGCAATGCTAAATCTGCTGTTTCTAAAGATTCAGCAGCAACATCAAAATTGTCTGTTCTGATTTGTAATGAAACATAGGCCCCAATCAATGCGGCACGTGACAAATCTTCGATAGAACGTGGTGAATTGTTTTTACCGATATGCAATTCATCGCTTAAAGATACGATTTGACGATCTGCATTGACCCATACTGTTGTGGTCAAAACTTTGTTAAGGGCAATCATTATTTCTTTGATATTTTTTGGCATGTGGTTTCCCCCCTTTCATATTGTTTTTGTAAAAAAGTAAAAATTTTTGTATTTACCAGTGTATTTACAAATTTTTATTTTTACTTTTTGTTATTTTTTATTTTTCCCCAGATTTCTAGTTTTTTCCAGATTTCTAAGGTTTTTATTAACTTTCCCCTTGTCTATACAAACATCTTAGAACAAAACCGATTCGCAGGTCAAGCATAAAAATAAAAATTATTTAAAAAATTTTCATCTTTGCCAAAAATCAGCGAATAAATTTGTTTTTTATACTTGTAAAGATATCACCTTTATGATAAAATTATCCCTATAAGGAAGGATGTCTAGACATGAAAAGATTTATAACTGTATTAAGTAGTTTGTTGGTTTTGCCTGCATTTGCAGAGGTCGCGCCGGTATATTACGATGAAATTGTCGAATACACAGACGAAATGCTTGATGACGAAGAAATCGCCAGCGAAACAACACAAAATGCACCTGTGGCAAAAAGCGTTGCGCAACGTAATACAATCAATCGTTCAACAACTGCATCTCGCGCTATATCGTCTGCGAATACAGCATCTCGCGCTAATACATCTTCACGCGCAATGGCGGCATCCCCACGTTCTGCGTCTGTGACATCCCGCGGAACAGTATCGCGCGCCGCACGTCCATCTGGCGTGGTCAGCAGGGCTGCATCTTCACGCGCAACAGTGACCGCACGTGGTGCAACGTCTGCTAAACCAGTGACTGCGCGCGTTGGAACATCTAATAATTCAGTTATGACTGGCAACCGTAATATTTCATATTCTTCACAACAAACATTAAATGATTCTGGTAATGCTTTATACAATCCAAATGCAGCACGTGTTGGTGTTGGCAATCGTCGTGCAACTGCACGTGCCAGCTCTTCATCTTTGACATCTTCTATACCTACCGTCACAGAAGCAGAAGTCAAAGAAACAACAGAAAATTTGACAGCCATTGCCGAATTGACAGATTACTGCAAGGCGCAATATGCGGCATGTATGGATAATTATTGTAATGTCTTGGATGACAATCAAGGTCGTTGTTCTTGTTCAAAGAATTTGAAAAATTATGCAAAAACAGAAGCAGCATTAGCAGCGGCAACAGAACAATTCCAAGAAGCCGTTCAAAAAATTAAATACATCGGTTTAACAGGTTCTCAAATTGAAGCATTATTTGCTGAAACGGAAGCAGAATTGGCAATGAAATCGAATTCTGATTCTTCACGTTTGAAAACAAGTTTGGATGCAATCAAAAAGAAAGTTGTTGATGTATCTTCTCCAAACGCAGCAGCAACTGATGTGACCAATGGTATTTCTTTGGATGTTTCTGGTTTATTAAGTGCTGATTTTTCGTCCAGTTTTGATTTGAATTCATTCCTTGGAACAAATAACAACGCTACAAACAGTGTTTCTAATCAACGTGGCGAACAATTGTACAAGACCGCAACAAATCGTTGCAAGGCTACTGTTTTGAATTCTTGCACAGCACAAGGTATTGATGCGAATGTTATCACCAATTCTTATGATTTGGAAATTGATAAACAATGTATTGCTTACGAACGCAGTTTGAACGAAGCAAATACAGAAATGAAAAACAATGTTGTAAATGCTACCAACATCTTGCAACAGGCACGTTTGTTATTGACACAAAACAAAAATTCTTATGATTTACGTGGTTGTGTCGCGGCAATTGATTCTTGTATGCAAGACGAATATGTTTGCGGTTCTGATTACGAATTATGCCTTGATCCAACTGGTAAATATTTGGCCAACGGCGAAATTGTAAAGGGTGGAACACCAGGCGTTTCTGGCGGTCAAAACAAAAATGAAAACGACTATGACCCATCAAGCACAGAATGGACAAGTGGTGGTATGTATGATTTGTATTCCACTTGGAATTATGGTTCAGGTTTGAATGCATGGAGTATTGGTGCCAAAGAAAACCTTGGTGGATATATTGATGATGCTTTAACAGATTGGAAAAGCAACTATACATCTTATAAAGATTCGACAAAAACAGATAACATGGCATTGTACTTGTTGCAAAAAATCGGTTATATTGACGGCGAAGACAAAGTTCATGGTATGTGCGCATCTGTGATGAAACAATGTCAAGATTACACATTCAACAGTCAAAAATCGACCAAGAAATATATCCCTGCTAATGAAGTTGTTCGTATGTATTTAACAAACACATTGGCAAAAATCAAAGTTCAACAAGATGCAATTTTGGCAGATTATGCCGAAGGATGTCGTGCTGACGTTCAATCTTGCTTGTCCACAAATGGATACGATGAATCTAACACAGCATCAACAGTATCAAGAACCGCGGTCAATGCATGTTCTTCTGAAATCACAACATGTATGTCTGTTGGCGGATACACACCAAAAGACGGAACAAAATTGACATTGCGCGCAATGAACGATTGGGTTTCAAGTATGTTGATAAACTGCTCTGCTAATTATTACTTAAAAGATAATGCAGATGGCAAAGGAAAAACAGAATGTAAATATTGTCCTATGGCACAAGAATACAAGAAACAATGCACTGGCGATACATGCTCTTATACCGCGGTGACTGGCAGCACAATTCAAACAGTATCTGCTGGTGGCCAGGCAACAACATGTTCTTGCCCAGAAGGATATTCAGATTATTACTTAACAGGTAATGAAACAACATTAGATAATCTGAAATGCTTAAAGAATTCTGACTAAAATTAAACCGCCGAAATGGCGGTTTTTTTATTGATATAAAAAGACGCAGAATTTAATCTGCGCACTTTTTTATTATTCAGCTTTATCCAAAGTTTTTATTTCTTCTTTGATATTAGAAAGTGCTTCTGTTCTTTCGCGAATCTTTCCATAAAAATCTGATTTAGATAAATTCACCGCATATTCCAACGCATGAGCCCAAGCCAGCGCATCAGAATTTCCATGTGTTTTTATTGAAAAGCCATTAAGCCCCAAGAACACCGCCCCAGCATAAGAACGTGGGTCAATTTTATTCTTTAATCTTTTGAACAAATGGATAAGGAAGAATGTACCCAAAATTGCCAACCAAGAACGCTTGTAATTTGCCTTTACAATGCGCGAAATCATTTTTGCGGTACCTTCTACCGTTTTTAACATAACGTTGCCTGTAAAGCCATCTGTGACAACAACCTGAACACGTCCAGCGGTCACATCATTACCTTCTACGAAACCAATATATTCGTAAGGCAATTCGTCGATATGTTCCATCAGTATTTTATTCAAGCGTTGTAATGTTTCATTACCCTTGGTTTCTTCTTCACCAATATTCAAAATGCCAACACGTGGACGTGTCATACCGCCAATAATTTCAGCATAAACACTGCCCAATATTGAAAAGTCGAACAAAATTTCTTCATCGCATTGAACGTTTGCGCCCAAATCTAACCCCACAACACGTGTATCACCATTACCAGATGGCAACATTGTTGTAATCGCAGGACGAGAAATACCATCAACTGTTTTCAACGCCAATTTAGACAATGCCATCAAAACACCAGTATTCCCAGCAGACACAACCGCAGACGAATTCCCATCCCTTACATCCTTGACCGCCATATACATCGATGTATCTTGGGCATGACGAATAACATCGCGCACTTTATCAGTTCCAGAAATAACCTCGTTCGCATGAATAATTTCACAATTACGCGCAACACGTGGATATTTCTTTAACAGGGTACGCAATATTCTTTCATTACCAAAAACACGAAAAAACACAGAATCTTCGCCATATTGATAAAGGAATTGATTCATTCCACCCAACACAGCAATCGGAGCATGATCGCCGCCCATTGCATCAACTGAAATAATTTTTTTAGTTTCTGACATTTTTGTATAAAAAAAGGGCAACTGGACAAAACACCGCTGCCCTTTAATTCCTTTTTTCAAGTATTATTTTGAACCACACGCAGGGCAAACATGATGTGGGCGTTTCTTTTCGCCACATTTTTTGCAAACGCTCACTGGCATTACAGACAATGCATCATGAGAACGACGTTGTGCTGAACGTGCTTTACTTGTTTTACTTTTTGGAGTTGCCATTTTACAATCCTTTTATTTGACTTTGTTAATTCTATTCAATTATTCGTTATTTGCAAGCAAAAAATACTTTCTTAATCACTTAGTGCCTGGGCAATAAACATACCATGGTTATGCATTAAACCAACAACTGCGCTGTGGTCATCAATGCCAAAATGAAATTTATAGCCCTGCTTTTCCAAATTTTTAATTGTTTCCAATTTATATTCAGCCGTTGTCCCAGGGTATTCATGCGATTTACAAAACACTAATTTTTTAGCATTTGGCAATAAACTGTTCAAAAGTTTTTCAACTTTTTCTTGTCCCATCGCCCAACGTCCTGTGATAAAGACCAAAGTAAATTCGCGACCCAAACATTCCAACACAGGAAGCATTGTTTCGTTTGGTTCACCAAAATGATCATAGTTAGGCACAGCAAACTTATGCGTCACCACACCATCTATATCACAAAAAATCGCAGGTATTTCTTTCATTTCTTTTTATCCATAAAATACCCGGCATTTCACAAATGCGATAACACCGGGTATTCAGTTATTTTATTAAATATCCAACAACTGTTGTTGTTCGCCACCTTCACGGGCCAATTTTTCAGCCTTTTCTTCTTCTTTCGCGATTTCACGAACACGACGAACATAGGCACCAGTTCCAATTGGTATCAAACGACCAACAATCAAGTTTTCGTTCACACCGACCAATTTATCGGTAGAACCACTGATTGCCGCGTCAACCAACACTTTCGTTGTTTGTTGGAACGATGCATTGGATATAAATGAACGTGAAGTCAAAGATGCGCGTGTCAAACCGACCAAAACTTGAGAGGCTTCTGCAACACGGCCACCGTCTTTTGCAACACGTGCGTTTTCTTCTTCGAAATCAACACGGTCAATAACTTGTCCACTAAGGAACGCAGTATCACCTGGGTTGCTGACTTCTACACGACGTGTCATTTCACGTATCAAAATTTCAATATGTTTGTCATTGATGGACACACCCTGCAAGCGATAAACTTGTTGGACCTGTTCAACCATAAATTGTGCCAATGCTTTTTGACCCAAGATGCGCAAAATATCTTGTGGAACAGGATCACCATCGACCAATTTATCAGCCTTGTGAACTGTATCACCGCTGCGAACCAATAAATTAGTTCCCTTTGGTACAGCGTATTCAACAGGTGCTGTGCCGTCTGTTGGTTCAATACGAATTATAATCTTTGATTTCGCATCTTCTAATTCGACTGTACCGTCAATTTCGGCCAACAATGCTGGGTTAGCAGGACGGCGGATTTCCAACAATTCTTCAACACGTGGCAATCCACCAGTAATATCACCTGTTTTCTTAGATTGAACAGGGATACGTGCCAAAATGTCGCCCGCATGTATCGCATCACCATTTGACACATTCAGGGTTGAATATGTTGGCAACAGATATTCTGCGACTTTTTTGCCACCCAATGAAATCATATTACCTTTTTCATCAACCAATCTGATAGATGGGCTTAATGCTTTCTTGGTATTTGCTTTCCAGTTGATAACTTTGCGGGAAACGATACCTGTCATTGAATCGACTTCTTCTTGATAAGAAACGTTTTCAATCAAATCGTTAAACGATACAATACCGTCTTTTTCAGCAATAATTGTATTGGAATATGGATCCCATTCTGCAACTTTCTGACCTTTTTCAACTGTATCACCGTCATTTACCAACAACATAGACGCATAAGGCAATGCAACTGTGAACAATTCTTTACCTTCTTCGTTTACAACGCCTATTTTACCAGTACGTGACAATACAACTACACGGCCATTAGAGTTTGTAATTGTGTTAACGTTATCCAATTTGATTTTTCCAGCAACTGGCATTTCAATAAAGTGAGATTCAGAACCACCTTCTGCAATACCACCAATGTGGAAGGTACGCAAAGTCAACTGGGTTCCAGGTTCACCAATTGATTGACCAGCAATCAAACCAACTGCTTCGCCAACGTGAACCAATGCATTTCTGGACAAATCCATACCATAACATTTTGCACACAAACCGTCGCTTTGACATGTCAAAACGCTGCGTACATCAACAGATGGTAATCCAGATTCATTGATTTGACGTGCGGCTGCCTTTGTAATTAAATCACCAGCTTTTACGATAACTTCTTTGGTCAAAGGATGAACAACATCGTGTGCCGCTGTACGACCCAACACTACATCACCCAAAGCAACAGTCAATGTAGAACCTTGATATACTGGTTTAGCAGTAATGAATTCATGTGTTCCACAATCGTGTTCTGTGATAACTGTGTTGATTGCCAAATCGACCAAACGACGTGTCAAATAACCAGCAGACGCGGTTTTCAAAGCAGTATCCGACATACCTTTACGTGCACCGTGGGTTGATGTAAAGTATTCAGACATGGTCAAACCTTCTTTAAAGTTCGAAATAATAGGAACTTCAATAATAGAACCGTCTGGTTTCTGCATCATACCACGCATACCTGCCAACTGCTGAATCTGACCTTTGGAACCACGAGCACCAGACAAAGCCATCATGTGGATTGAATTCCATTTGTCGCCTTCGGTATTACCCAAAGAAGCATACGCTTTATCACCCAATTCGTCAGTTGTATGTTGCCACAAGTCAATCAATTTATTGTGACGTTCACCACTGGACAACAAACCGTTTTGATATTGATTTTCGATTTCTGCCGCTGCTTTTTCAGATTTTGCAATCATTGCTTCTTTTTCAGCAGGAACAACGATATCATCAAATCCGATTGAAATACCACTGCGTACAGCCTGTTCGAAACCTGTATCTTTCAAAGCATCAGCCAACAAAATCATCGCCTTGTCGCCACAACGTTCGTATGTTGTTGCTAACAATTTTTTGATTTCTTTCACTGGCATAACTTTATTAACCAAATCAAATGGCATATTTTCAGACTTTGGCAATAATTCACCCAAAATCATACGACCTGCTGTTGTAGCGTAAGTTTTACCATTTACACGTGCATAGATAGGTGTATGTAATGTGATTGTCTTGTTTTCCAATGCCAATTGAACTTCATCCATACCAGAAAATCTTGGAGATTTCTTTTCATCGTGTTCACCGTTAATCAAAGAGATATAGTAAACACCCAAAACCATGTCCTGGGATGGAACAGTCATAGGTTCACCATTAGCAGGTGACAATACGTTATTGGTTGACAACATCAATGTACGTGCTTCCAATTGTGCTTCTAATGAAATTGGAACGTGTACAGACATCTGGTCACCGTCAAAGTCCGCATTGAATCCTTTACATACCAATGGGTGCAAACGGATTGCTTTACCTTCAATCAAGACTGGTTCAAACGCAATCAAAGACAATCTGTGAAGTGATGGCGCACGGTTCAACAATACAGGATGTTGGTAAATAACTTTTTCCAAAATTTCCCATACGATATCTTCGCCCGCTTCAACCATCTTGCGTGCTGTCTTCAAAGTATTAGCATAATCACCAGCCAACAATTTAGCATAAACAAATGGTTTGAATAATTCCAATGCCATTGTTTTTGGCAAACCAACCTGGTGCATACGAAGTGTTGGTCCAGGTGTAATAACGCTACGTCCAGAATAATCTACACGTTTACCCAACATATTCATACGGAAACGACCTTGTTTACCACGCAATGAATCAGACAATGATTTCAAAGGACGACGGTTTTGTGAAACCATTGGACGTGCTTTATGTCCGTTATCGAACAATGAATCAACTGCTTCCTGCAACATACGTTTTTCGTTACGAACGATGATTTCAGGTGCGTGCATTTCAATAAATCTTTTCAAACGATTGTTACGAATAATCACACGACGATACAAATCGTTCAAATCAGATGTTGCAACGTGTCCTGCATCCAAAGTGACCAAAGGACGCATATCAGGTGGGATAACAGGGATAATATCCGGCAACATCCATGCTGGTTCAGTCTTGGAATCAAGGAATGATTCAACCAATTTTAATTGTTTGATAATAGATTTACGTTTTGCTTCTGATTTTGTTTCAGCCAATTCAGCACGCAAACGTGTTCTTTCATCACCCATATCAAGGTTTGCGATGATGGAACGAATACCTTCGGCACCAATGCCAACATGGAAAGAATCTTCACCGAATTCTTCAACTGCTGCTTGGTATTCATCTTCACTGATAACATCATATTGTTTCAAACTGGTAAGGCCAGGTTCTGTCACAATATAAGCATCATAAGAAATAACTTGTTCCAATTTCTTTTGTGGCAAATTGTTCAATAATGTAGCAATTTTGCCTTCACGCAAAAACCAAGTATGCGCAACAGGAATCGCCAATTTAATGTGTCCCATACGTTCACGACGAACAGCAGATGAACCAACTTCTACGCCACAACGTTCACAAACAACACCGCGGAATTTAATACGTTTATATTTTCCGCACGCACATTCGTAATCTTTCACCGGACCGAAAATTTGTTGACAGAACAAACCTTCTGCTTCTGGTTTCAAGGAATGATAGTTGATTGTTTCAGGCTTTTTAACTTCACCATGCGACCAAGACAGAATTTCTTCTGGGGACGCAATAGAAATACGCAAAGCATCAAACTGTTCCTTGGTTTCTATTTGTCCAAATATCTTTTGCAACATATTTGTCATGTTTTTTTGCTCCTTTTAAGTCACTAAAAGTGCCTTGTGGCCGGCGGGTGGGGGAACCACCCGTGGCCCGGCCACTAATCAATTTTCTTTGGTGTTAAAGCTAAACCCAAACCTCTCAATTCACGTACCAAAACGTTAAACGCTTCTGGGGTACCTGTTTGAATATCGTTGTTTCCAGAAATAATTGCTTCATACATTTTATTTCTGCCGACGATATCGTCAGATTTAACAGTTAACATTTCGCGCAACAGGTGTGCAGCACCGTGTGCTTCCAATGCCCAAACTTCCATTTCTCCAAGTCTCTGACCACCCATATGAGCCTTTCCAGACAAAGGTTGTTGTGTGACCAAAGAATAGTTTCCAGTTGAACGAGCATGAATCTTTTCATCAACCAAGTGATGCAATTTCATCATGTACATTACACCAACTGTGACAGGACGGGCAAATTTTTCACCTGTGACACCATCATACAATGTGAATTGTCCAGATTCTGGTAATTTAGCCAATTTCAACATTGCTTTAATTTCTTCTGGTGTTGCACCATCGAATGTAGGTGTAGCCATTGGGACACCGTTACGCAACAAGGCTGCTTCGGCACGAACATCTGTATCAGTCATTTTTTCTAATTTTTCTGCAACAGATTTACCGTAAATCTTGCCCATAATATTGCGCAAATCATCGGTCACAGCGCGTTTTTGTTTTACTTCATCCAAAACTTCGCCAATTTGCTGACCCAATGCTCTTGCTGCCATACCAAGGTGAGTTTCAAATATCTGACCGATATTCATACGGCTTGGCACGCCCAAAGGATTCAAAACGATATCGACAGGTGTTCCATCTTCCATATGTGGCATATCTTCGATTGGAACAACGCGGGATACGATACCCTTGTTTCCGTGACGTCCAGCCATTTTATCACCAGGCTGTAATTTCATTTTGTGTGCGATGTAAACTTTAACTTCTTTCAAAACACCGGCACCAAGTGATGTGCTTTCTGTTGCTTTTGCAATTTCAGCATCTGCGCGTTCGTTCAAATCTTTCAATTTCAACAAATGTTGTTCGCGCAATTCATCAATCTTGGCCTGAATTTCTTTGTTAGAAACAACCAATTTTTTCATATCAGATGGTCTGATACCTTCGAAAACTTCGGATGTCAATTTTTTACCAACAAAAGGTTTCAAACTGCCAGTGCCAGCAGAAATAGTTGCGTTTTCAGCCAATTGGAATACTTGATCTGCGAAACCATCTTCAATAATCGCTGTTTCTTCATCGCGATCTTTGTTGATTTTTTCGATTTTCTGCAATTCAATCATTTGTGTTCTGTCGTCTTTTTTAACACCGTGACGTGTCAAAACGTTAACACCAATAACTGTTCCTTCTTCATTTGGTCCAACCTTTAATGAAGTGTCTTTAACATTCAAAGCCTTTTCACCAAAGATGTTACGCAACAATGCTTCTTCTGGGGTCAATAATGTTTCAGATTTAGGAGAAACACGACCAACCAAGATATCGCCTTGTTTTACACGGGCACCAACATAGATAATACCGGATTCGTCCAAGTTTTTCAGTGCTTCTTCACCGACGTTTGGAATATCACGTGTAAAGCTTTCTGGGCCTAATTGTGTATCACGCAATTTGATTTCTTTTTCAACGATTTTAATTGATGTATAAACGTCATCACGTGAAATACGTTCAGAAATCACAATAGCGTCTTCATAGTTATATCCGCGCCATGGAACGAAAGCAACCAATACGTTGCGTCCCAACGCCAATTCACCATAATTCATAGATGAACCGTCTGCGATGATATCACCTGCGGAAATTCTGTCGCCAACATGAACCAATGGTTTTTGGTGAACCAAAGTTTCACCGTTAGAACGTTGGAATTTTTCAAGGTTGTAAATATCAACACCAGTCACAACATTACGTGAATTCATACATTTAACAACGATACGGTTTGCATCAACAGATTCTACAACACCACTGTGTTTTGCAACCTTACCTGTACGTGAATCACGTGCAACTTCGCGTTCGATACCTGTTCCAACCAATGGTGCTTCTACACGCATCAAAGGAACACCCTGACGTTGCATGTTCGAACCCATCAAAGCACGGTTCGCGTCGTCGTTCGCAACAAATGGAATCAAGCCAGTTGCGATAGATACTACCTGACGAGGTGCCACGTCGATTAAATCGATTTCGTCCTTTGGAACCATTGTAAATTCGCCGTCAACACGTGCGGTAACCATATCTTCTGCCAAAACACCGGCTGATGTAGTAGGTGTGTTTCCTTGGGCAATTTTATGACCCAATTCTTCATCAGCAGTCAAATATACCATTTCTTCGGTAATTTTACTGTTCTTTACAACATAGTAAGGTGTTTCAATAAACCCATATGGATTAACACGCGCATAAGAAGCCAAGTGTGAAATCAACCCAATGTTCGCACCTTCTGGGGTATGAATTGGGCATAATCTTCCATAGTGTGTTGGATGCACGTCGCGGACATCAATTCCGGCGCGTTCACGGTTCAATCCACCAGGACCCAATGCAGAAATCAAACGTTTGTGTTCTACTTCGGCCAATGGGTTATAAGAATCCATAAATTGAGATAATTGAGATGTTCCCAAGAATTCAGAAACCAAAGACATCAATGGTTTTGCATTGATAACATCTTGTGGTTGCATAGTTGCAATATTTGGGGAAGTCAAACTTTCGCGAACCAATCTTTCGATACGCAACATACCAGAACGGAAAGTTTGTTCAAACAATTCGCCAACCGCACGAACACGACGATTAGACAAATTATCAATATCATCAATTACATCTTTGTGATCAATAATATTTGTTAATGTCTTTAACACAGCCAAGAAATCAGATTTGGTCAATGTACGTTCATCTTCTGGTTTTTTGCCAGAATCGATTTTCAAACGTTTGTTCATCTTGAAACGACCAACCGCTGACAAATCATAATATGCTGGGTCAAAACCTTGACGCAAGAATAAATTGATAGCCGCTTCTAATGTTGGACGTTCACCTGGGCGAACCAAATCATAGATAGCAATCAACGCTTCTTCACGATTAGAAGTTTTATCTGCAACCAAAGTATTGCGCATATGTGCAGAAATAGTTGTATTATCGATTGAAATTATCGAGATGTTTTTAACGCCCAATTTTTCAATTTCATTTAATACTTCATCTGTGATTTCTGTACCTTCTGGGAACAAAACTTCTTCGCCGTTTTTAACTGCGCTGAATAAATATTCACCAATCAAAGCATCGCGTTCAATACCAAATTGTTTAGACGCAGACATAATCTTTGCCAAACGTTTTGCATTCAAACGATCGCCTTTGTTCGCCAATGCTTTTTTGTCTTTTGGATTGATTAAATCATAGTTCAAACGATATTTATCCAATCCTTCAAAACTTGCTGTTTCGCCGACCCACAATTTACCATCAAAAGATAATGGAATTTGCTTATAGAATGTACCAAGAATTTCTTCGGCACTCATTCCAGCGATAGTAGCCTTGTGTGGATCTGCGGCAAATTTCTTTTCATCCGCTGCGGCAGGCAAACAACGCAACAATACTGTTGCAGGGATTTTACGTCTGCGGTCAATACGGACATAAATAATGCCTTTGGATTCTTCAAAATCAATCCAAGAACCATGTTCTGGGATAATACGACCAGTATATGTTTCTGGATTTCCAGCAACTTTTGCTTCTTTTGTTGTACCAAAAACTACACCCTGGGCACGGTGCATTTGCGAAACGACAACACGTTCCACACCCGCGGCGATAAAACTGCCGCGTTCTGTCATTAATGGAACATCGCCCATAAATATTTCTTGTTCTTTGATATCACGCAAAGATTTTTTACCATCTTCTGCGATATCCCATAAAATCAATCTCAGCTTCAATTTCAGTTTGCTGGAATAAGTTAAATTACGCAGCATACATTCTTGAACATTATATACAGGTTTATCCAAAGTATATTCAATGAATTCCAAATCTGCGATTCCCGCATAGTCTTTAATTGGGAACATAGATTTGAAAACATTTTGCAGCCCGATATTTTTTCTGTTTTCTGGGGCTACATCTGCCTGCAAGAAATCTCTGTAAGAATTGTACTGAATTTCAACCAAATCAGGAAGCGGAGTTTGCAAAAAACTTTTACCAAAAGATTTTCTAAGTTTCTGGATAACTGCCATTTTCTGAATCCTTTTTATTTGTCTTTTTTGTGTGTTTTGCAAACGAAAAAAGTATAAAACCTTTTTACGCCTGTGTGCCCGCCGTAGATTTTTACATCAGGGCGGGCGGCGAAAATTGCATTTCTGCAATTATTTTGAAATCTTGCGATTTCGATTAAAAATAGAAATTATTTCATTTCTACTTTTGCACCAGCTGCTTCCAATGTTGCTTTCATTTTTTCAGCTTCATCTTTAGCAACTGCTTCTTTTACTGTTTTTGGTGCAGATTCAACCAAAGCTTTTGCTTCGCCTAAACCCAAACCTGTGATGTCTTTAACAGCTTTGATAACAGCCAATTTGTTTGCACCAGCGTCAGCCAATACAACATCAAATTCTGTTTTTTCTTCAGCAGCACCAGCAGCAGCAGGACCAGCAGCAACTGCAGCAGCAGCAGCAGCGCTTACGCCCCATGTTTCTTCCAATGCTTTTGATAATTCAACTGCTTCTTGAACAGTCAATTTTGACAATTCTTCAACGATTTTTTGAATATCTGCCATTTTAATACTCCTTGTGAGTTTTTATTAATTTTCTTTTTTTCCATACTCTGCTGAAACACGTGCAAGACGTGAAGCTGGTTCTACCAATATACGTGCGATAGTACCACGAATTTCCAGCAAGGATGGAAGCTTGGATAATTGCACAACGCCGTTCACATCCAGAAGTTCTGCATCCATTTTACCACCCAAAATTGTCAAATTTTGGTGTTCTTCGGCAAATTTAGCCAATACTTTTGTCACAGCCAAAGCATCTGTTGCAACTGCAACTGCTGTTGGATGTTTCATCAAATCAGATACAGCTTCGAAATTAGTGTCTTTCAACGCCAATTTCATCAAACGGTTTTTGACAACTTTGAAAACAGAAACCAATGGGCGTAATTCATTACGCAAAGATTCCATTTCTTTTACAGTCAAACCATGGTTTTCAATAACGAAAACACCGTCTGCTTCTTTCAAGGACGACTGCAACGCTGAAATCAAATCTGATTTTTCTTCGCGTCTCATCTTTATATATCCTTTTAAGCTTCTTTTGTTAATCTTTCCATCTGTGGGTTCTCCCACGGGTGGGGCTTTTGTTCCTGCCCCAAAGAATTTTTCTTTGTCTATGATGGGAATTAAGTGATTATCTTCACACCATCAGTCTTGGACAGAAATCTCGGTTTATGGTGGGATTGTCCCACCATAAAATTATTTTACTTCAACTTTCAGACCTGGGCCTTGAGTTGTCGCAACACTGCAACCCAAAATGTATTGACCTTTTGCGGATGCAGGTTTAACTTTTTTCAATTGTTCGATCAAAGCATTTGCATTTTCGACCAATTTGGATGTTTCAAAAGACATTTTACCAATACCAGCATGGATAATACCTTTCTTTTCAGCACGGTATTCAATTTGTCCTGCTTTTGCACTGGCAACTGCTTCTGCTACGTTGTTTGTGACTGTTCCTAATTTAGGATTTGGCATCAAGCCTTTTGGTCCCAAAACACGTGCAACTTTTGACATCTTTGGCATCATATCAGGTGTAGCAATAACACGATCGAAATCCAAGAATCCGTTTGCAACTTTGTCAATCAATTCTTCGCCACCGATAACATCAGCGCCAGCCTTTTTAGCTTCTTCTTGTGAATTGATTGTAAATACTGCAACGCGGACTTTTTTACCAGTGCCATTTGGCAAAGATAACATACCACGGATATTTTGATCTGCTTTCGCTACATCAATACCCAATCTGATTGCGATTTCCAAACTTTCGTCGAATTTTTTAGAACAAAAACCACGCAAAGCTTCGATTGCTTCGTCCAAAGCATAAACTTTTTTGGTGTCCAAGTTGGCCCAAGTTTGTTTTCTTTTTGTAACTTTCATAACTTAGTCCTCCACCTTTACGCCCATAGAACGGCATTGACCAGCAACGATATTGCATGCTGATTCAACAGTAGAGCAATTCAAGTCAGGCATTTTGTTCTTTGCAATTTCTTCGATTTGAGCTTTTGAGATTTTACCAACGAAATCGCGGCCTGGTTTATGAGAACCAATTTTCAATCCCAAAGCTTTTTTAATATAATATGACACAGGTGGCAATTTCATAATAAATTCGAAACTGCGATCTGTATAAACAGTGATTATGCAAGGAATTGGCATTCCTGGTTCTTTATCCGCTGTTTTGTCATTAAATTGTTTACAGAATTCTGCGATGTTAACACCCGCAGCACCCAAAGCTGGTCCAATAGGAGGAGCTGGGTTAGCTTGTTTCGCTGGCACAACCAGTTTAACAATCCCTTTAAGTTCTTTTTTTGCCATAATTCACTCCATTTTTATTTGTTAGTGTTGTGGTGCGATGTGGCGCATCTACCACGTGGTTTATTTAATCTTGCGATTAAATTCTTTCGACTTGGGCGAAATCCAATTCAACACTGGTTTCACGACCAAATACTAAAATCGTCACTGTCATTTTTTGTTTTACATTATCAACATTAGATGCGATACCATTAAAGTTCGCAAATGGCCCATCAATAACATGAACTTCTTGGCCATCTTCATAGACAGTATCTTCTGTGATAACAGAACCTTCTTCGACCTGCTTTAACAGGCGGCGTGCTTCTGCTTCACTGATAGGAATAGGTTTAGATTGGTTTTTAACTTTTTGACCCAAGAACATAACAACGTTTGGCATCAATTTAACCAAAGAAAATGTTTCATTGTTCATAACCATTTGAACAACGATATAGCCTGGGAAAAATTTCTTTTCTGTTTTAACGCGTTTACCTGCTTTGATTTCAGAAACTTCGCGCGTAGGAACCAAAATTTCACCAAAATAAGCATTTAATTTACGTTTATCGATTTGTTCACGCAATTCACGTGCGACTTTGTCTTCGCAAGAAGTATGAACATTAACGACAAACCACTGCATTTTTTCTTCCATATTCCATCCCTTTTTAGAATATCCAGTTCACCAAAGCATTTAAAATGCTGTCTACAACAAAAAAGAACAAAGCGGCCAAACCAGAAAATAACAATATCATAAATGTAGTATGAATAACAGTTTCACGCGTTGGCCAAACGATTTTGAACCATTCGCTGCGTACTGATTTTATAAAGTCTATTATTTTTTTCATATTTTTTCCTAGGTTTCGCGCGTTTTATCAGTTTTTTTCTGGCAGGGGCTGAAGGAATCGAACCCTCATCCGCGGTTTTGGAGACCGATATTCTACCGTTGAACTAAGCCCCTCTATAACTCGTCTATGCTTTGCAATCCATACCAACACCCCGGCATTTATGCCATTTTATACTGATAATCGCTTAGAGCATAGCACACCATTATCAAAAATCAAGCGGAAATATTATAAAGGTTTTCACTTTTTTACGCAAGCGAAAAAGTATTGCAGAAAGTTATATTTATATGTTATAATTCGTTTGACACAGAATATGTGTTGGGGAGCAAAGACCTCGTATATTAGCAGCGTCCGCGGGGACGTAAAATTCCTCCAATATTTGGGTTGGAGGGTTGCGAATAATGTCCATCTGTTTCATTTGGGCAGAATAAGCACGCTATTTTCTGCTAATAAATAGTCTTTGACCTCCAACCGCCTTTATCATAAGCGCGGTTTTTGTTTATTGCCATGGGAATAAAAAGACAATCAAACAAAAACCCCTACAAGGCGACACCAAACAATGGGGGAAAGGATGAAAAAGTTTTTAGTATTATTATCAATATTGTGTTTTGGGGCATACGCCGATACTATAAACCTGCATTGGTTAAATGAAGATGGTTCAACATATCAAAATTCAACCTGCACTGTTGATAGTGATTTAAATATACCCACCACCCCACCAACAAAATATGGATATACATTTACTGGGTGGGAAATAGTAAACTATACACCGATTGAATATCTTGAAAGCACAGGAACACAATATATTGATACAGAATATATTCCAAAAATAGGAACAAAATTTAAAATAAGAGTACAATCGTTGTCTTCTGGTACGATGGATTTTGCTGGTCTAACTTCAACAAGAGCATCAAATGTACAATATAGTTATTTCGCACCTTTAGTTGTACAAAATAACAAATGTATATACTATTTTAACAGTTATCATATTACAAATGCGGAATGCAGGAATTCTGATGTTATTACCGCTTCAATACAAGTTATGTCAACATCTGCACAAATAATTCAAAATAACGAAACATTAAACCAAATAAACACCTATACACAGTCTGGTGTATTTGAACGAACGCATTCATTATATTTGTTTGCAGGCCATAAATATAGTGGGGGAGATAGCCCGAGTGAAATTTCAACAGCAAAAATATTTTATGCAAAAATATGGGAAAACGACGTTCTTGTTCGTGATTTTATTCCTGTTCTTGATGAAGATGGTGTCCCATGTATGTTTGACAAAGTAGAAGGGAAATTTTATTACAACCAAGGCACAGGACAATTTATAGCGGGCCCAGTATTAACAGAATCCCCCTTTGGAGGGGGTGCGGCGCAGCCGGGGGGAGGGTTCACTGATAATAAGTTATCTGGAATCTTAACCTCCCTCGCCCTGCGGGCCCTCTCCCCCCAAGGGGAGAATCAAAAAAAGACACAAATGAAAAACTTATTATTTATCTTTTTAATATTACCAATATCTGCATTTGCGGATGATTTGATTATATCCAACGTTCCAAACGGTTGTTCGTCTGGTTTAAATAATGACACTTATTTATCGGCTACATTTACACCAAACCAATATCAATGTAATTCCGGTTATTATGTTCCGGCAAATAATGATGGTTGTGTTATATGTCCTGAATATTATGATTGTAATGGTGGCAATTTTACTTTTAACGAAACTGATACCCAGGGCGCTAAATTCAAAACTTTTATCACCTCGGATATAAAAAATGGGTGCAGAACAGATTTTACAAAATCATTAAATAATACCGCAAATATAAGCCCTGTATTCACCCCAAATGTTCATACCTGTACCCCGGGGTATTATTTACCGGCCGGTGTTGATAATTGTACAAAATGCCAAAGCGATAATTATTGTTCGGGTGGAACTTATACTTTTAACGAAACAACTACTCAGGGTATAACACCCTGCCCGGTTGAACATCCTTTCGCGCCGGCCGGTATGTGGACCGCCACACAATGTGGTCGCATTTTACATATTGGCAACGAAATAATCTATTTACATCAAACGCCAGCGCACCCAAGCGAGCATCGTTTATATATAAATGTAAATGGAAATATTTATTCTGCGAATATGACCCTGGCCGATATACCAATGAATATTTCAACCGAAAGAAAATTAAAAGTAAGTTTTGAAAATAATACTTATTCTGTCTTTGATGACAGTATGGAAACAAATCGGTAAAAAATTACTTCATTTTTTGCTTGCGCTATGTGAATAAAATTGTCTACAATCTGTGTAAATATGTAGGAGTCTCTTGTGGTAAAAACGGTAGAACCACCTGTTTTGCTGTCCAGAATATTGACGTTTGTACTGGCTACGTCGATTGTTGTGATGTGCGCAATGGTGTTCACTTTGTGGAAAATGATACCGCTGGAAAGACCGGAAGTTTTCTTTTTACAGACCCCTACCCGTTCGGCAAATGTTATTATTGAACCATTGGTCCCGGACAACAGTAATAAAAACGCCCTTAATCGGTACAAGGCTGGCTTTATACGTGAATATGTAATCGCGCGTAATACACTTTCTACACAACCAGGAATCACACGCAAAAATTGGTCGCGTATTGTAAAACCTTGGTCGTCAAATAAAGTTTTTGAAAAATTGGTTCAAACAAAACTGTATAAAGAATTCGCATTGGGCGAACAATTGCCTAACATTTCTTGCAGTGTCAATTTTTCCAGTCCAAATAATGACGAACCGGTATTAAGAATGTCTAATGACACATATAATGTAAAATTTACCTGGCTTTGTGAAAATATTGGTGGACAGACCACGCAAAAAAATTATAAGATACAAATAAGGATAAAATCTGATCTGGATGAAAATACATCTGGAACGTTGGATTACCTGGAAAAACTGCGCGATAATCCGCTGGGGATTCAGGTTGTTCAATACGATGTTTTGGATGGACGTGGCGACCCACTTGATTCAGATACAGCATCTTGGTAAAGATTTGTAAAAGGTAAGGATTGTGAAATATGACTTTTAAATTTAGTATTTCTTTGTTGGCTGTGTTATGCTGTGCTTTCCCGGCAATGGCTGATTTTCAGGCGGCCTGGGACAACCCAAACGCAAATATGTCTGCCGGTTCTACTAAGCCAGGTTATGCAAACCTTACTTGGTCAACAGGAACGGTTTTACCAATCAAAACCCGCGCAGGTATGGCTACTTTGGTCACATTACCAAATGGCGAAAAGATTGCTGATGCGGTTGTTGGTAATGACGGTTTATTTGAAGTAAAACCTGATAAAGGTGGCCGCACAATGTATATTACACCAGCATCTGCGAACCAGGGTAATGATACAAATATGATTGTGACTGGCCAATCTGGTAATACTTACATTTTCTATTTACGCGCATATCCTGTGAATTCCAGTGAAATCACTTATTCCCAGGTTGATGTTTCTTTGGCGGGTGCTTCAAACGCAATTGCTGCGAACAGTGCCGCGACTGCTGGTTCTATGGGTTCTATATTTACAAAGGCCGCCCCAACAACTTCCACAGTTGGTGTTGATGGCGAAGATTATGGATGGATTAAAACTATGAAAATTGATCCGTCTGAATTCCGTTTCGATTTGGATATTTTCGTTCCAAACCCAGATGATTATGTTATCGCACCTGAACGTGTATGGCGCGACCGCATATTCACTTATATCGATTTCGGCGACAAAGTTATTTCTATGACTCAACGTCCTGTTGTATCTTTGTTGGTCGAAGGTGGCGAAAGCCCTGTTGGTTTCCGTACAGACGGCGAAGATGGTCGTTTACTGATTGTCGAAGCGGTTGGTGATATGGTATTGCGCAGTGGGCAAAGAATTGTATGTATTAAAAAACGCGCTAAACCTTTCTTGATTGCAGATACAGCATCTGTTATGGCTTTGGCAGAAGCAAATGTTGCACAATCAATGGCGGCGAATCAATCTTTGAACGCGATGGCCTATGGCGATGAACAATATGCTATCGATCAAAGCATTATGGATTACAGTGCTACACCAATGTATGTTTCTAATCAACCAGATGTTATGCCAAGTGCATCTGGCGCATCAATGATTCCAACTGCACGTATGACTGCGGGTTCTTATCTGCCACAAACAAATATTCCATTGATAACCAGCAATCAAACAGGTGTTGCAATTGAATTGAAATCAGATACATCTGTAAAGGCATTAAATGATTACTGGACCAGTTTGTTGGCTAAATTCAGTGGCGACGATGGCGAAGGTATTTTAAGCCCATACAAAAACAGCGTATTCTTTGCAGTTGACGAACAAGGCGTTGGTGATTTAGGTTCTGATTCTGTAACTGCACGTTTATATCGTTTACGCATTGGACCTTTATCAGATATTGATACGGCACAAAAATTGTGTGATCAATTGTTAAAGTTCAGTGGCGCAAGTTGTCATGTGGTAAGAATACAGTAAAGAAAGAAATGAAAAGTTTAAAACAACAATTTAAAGAATTTAAAACAAACACTCCAAAACATATCCAATGGATATTGTTGGGCGCGGCTTTTGTTGTTGTTATTATATTGTTGGTTTTGTTGTTGGGACATAAATCCGGGACAACATCTGCCGATAATATGAATGAAAATGTTTCTTTTACTGTCAATCCTGAAACAATTGATTTAACCGGGACAGAGGTTGGAAAATCAGTCAGCAAAAGCATCAATGTGGCTGTCAATGCACCTGTTGTTATCAAAGATATCGATATCGATGTTGATGGCATAACTACAACTGATAATTGCGATAATTTAACCGATGTTTGTATTATCAATGTTATCTATCGCCCAAGCGTTGTTCAAAAAGAATCTGATACAATACTGAAAATAAATTGGTTTATTGAATCTCAATCTGAAATCGTAAAGACTCAGGAAGTAGAAGTAAAATATTCTTCTTGGAAACAGGAAGAAAAAAAGGCAGAACCTGTCATTGAAAAAAAAGTTGCTCCTGCACCAAAACCTGTTGTTGAAGAGGTTAAAGAAGAAGAAGACGAAATCGAATACGAACCAGAACCAATCGTTGAAAAAGCAGCGGAAGAAATAAAAACTATTGCTGTGAAAAACCCGTTAAAGGAAGAAAAAGAATTTGTTTTGCCACCTGAAAAATGTTCTGAATTCGCAATTCCTGGATACGATCAATCCGGTCGTCAAATTGGTTGGATAAAACCAGAACGTGGTGCAAACTATTTCCATCCTTTTTCTGACAAAGACTGTTCTAACCCAACTGGTCGTTATGATATAACAACAGGCATTATAACTTCATTAGAAGACGGTTCTAAAATCGGTACAGATTCAGATCATATCGGATACAGAAATGTTCGTTCACGCAGTTTAAGTGTTCCTCAATTAGGTACTCCTAAATCTTTTGTTGCACCGGCCAGCAATGGTACTTTTGGTGAAAACGCAAATTGGGATGCAGGTGGTAATGGTGTTGACGGTGGCATTGTTTGGGGCGAACAAAAAGATTTTGATAAAGCAGCCTTGAAAGGTTCTGGTTTTGGCAGCGAATCTGTCACATCTTCACGTCCATTCGACAGAACATTTATATTACGTCAATTTAAACCAATTCCTGCGACTATTGTATCCGAAGTTCGCGCAGACCCAAGTGTTTATGGCTGTGATAAATCAGGACAAAACTGTGATCCAGATAAAAATTATAGCATACCTGTTCGTGCAACAGTGGACAGAAACGTTTTTTCTGATGATGGACGCACAATAATATTGCCAACTGGAACATTATTAATGGGATATTTGGACGGAAGATTACCTGGGCCATATCAGGCATTCGGTCGTATGAATATAAAATGGTATCAATTTATTCGTCCAGATGGCGTAGAATTCAATTTTGACGAAGGCCAAGATCCATATTCTGCGGATGCCCAAGGTCGTATGGGGGTTCCTGGACATGGCAGCACAGACTATGTAGAACAGATGTTTATGCCAATATTAACGGCACTTGTTCCTGCGGCGGTTAATATGATTGCGCCTATTACAGATACAGTTATAAATCAAATTGATTTGGATAATAATACAATTGTTCAATCAGGAACAATTCGTTCATCTGAAATGGCAAAACAAGATATTATCAACACATGGAATAAAATCACACAAAAATTATTAGTAGATGCAATTGATAATACAGTTCCACCGTTTTCAATCGCCGCCGGAACACGTATCAATGTATATTCACCTGTGGATTTGATTGTCACATGTGATGAAGAAGAAAATCCTGGTAAAAAATGTGCATTTACAACCTATGCTTCCGAACACCGTCGTAAATGGTCTGACTTAAAGAAAGTAGAATTTGTTGGCGCAGATGATCCTTCATGGCGTGGACAAATACGTTCATTTAACTTGAATCAATATTGTACCCAGGACAGTAATGGTAAAATCACGATTGATAAAAACGCAAATTGGGGCGAATCTGGTTATGATTACAGAACTGTTTTGGCGTATTGTGAATCACAAAACTATCAGTCTAAAAATATGGCGAAGCAAAATGCTTATAACGCTAATATTCAAGCTCAATCACAAAAGAAACAAGAAACATATGGTTCTATGACTTGGAATCAAGAAGACGGTTTAGTATACACAGGAAACGAAGAACAATCAAAGGCATATGCACAAGATATCCTTGGATTACAATATGATGACGAAGGCAATATGTTGAATCCTTGGGAAACGCCTAATAATGCTGTTGCCGAAGAAGTTTTAACATGTGACGACGGCAGTGCCCCAGATACAAACGGTTGCTGTGCTGGCGAAACATATACAGATATGGGTGAAGCAGGTTTCAATTGTTGTCCAGATGGTGGCGGCGATTGTTTCCCACCGATAGAAGTAAAATAAGAAACCGCTTTCGCGGTTTTTTATTTTATCGATTCGTAAAATACATCTATAATTCTTGTTCCGAATCGGTTTTTAGATTCCGATTTCTATTTATAGTTGTATAATTTTACACGATTCGATTTTTATTATATTTTAAAGTGCATTAGGAAATAATGCACTTTTTTTAATAACTCAACAAATATAAAGGAGAAAAGACGATGTTATTAAATACTGTAAAAAAATATGAAACAAACCCAACAGAAAGATTTCAAAATGCAGAACAATTATGGTTTTGGTTTTTGTATTCAAAATCTGTTCAAAACGGTTTTCATTACCACCAATCTTCTATACGCCGTCCATGTGAAATTTTGGATGTTGAAAGCCTTATTACAAAACTTTACCTTTGTGGTAAATTAAGTGAAGAACAATTAAATATTATGAAAAAATTCGGTGATAAAAAACGCGCACCACACCAATATATATACAGCGAAAATCGTGCGGCTGCACTTTGGAAATCTGCGATGGACATTTTAAATGTTTATGCGTCTAAAAAAGGTTGGTTGGTTGATTAAAGCAAAGGGTGAAAATATGTTATATGTTAGTTTTTCAAATTATTCAAATAAAATTCACGCGAAAATATTTTGCAATACATATAAACACTGTGCGCCAGTTGTTGTAAAAGGAGATACTGTTATCATTTATCAATTTGTACACATAAATAAAATCGTAAAAATACATATTCAAAAAAAGGATTTAAAGATTCTTAAAAAACATGGCTGGAAATTTATAAAATACCCTGCGGCCCCAGAACATATACAAAATAAAACTTTCCTGACATGTGTACAATTTACAAAGGCAATGTGTGGTATAAAAAATATAAAAATACAAACACCTTTGGCTTTATTTAAATACTTGAATAAAAAATAAAAAATGCTCTTTCGAGCATTTTTTATTTTATCGTTTTTTTGATTATATACATCTGAACAATGCCAAATACATTAGATACCGTCCAATATAACACCAATCCTGCTGGCATCCACGCAAACATTACAGTAAATAATATTGGCATCCACTTCATTGCGCGTTGTGTCGATGCAGCAATATCATTTGTTGTGGACGTTTGTTTTGGTGATTGTAAATATTGTTGCAACCACATTGTCAATCCCATCAATATTGGCAATATGAAATAAGGATCCATTACCGCCAAATCAGATATCCATAAAAAGTGAGCGCTGCGCATAGGCACAGATATTATCAATGCCTTGTACAATGCGAAAAAGATTGGAATTTGTATTAACATTGGCAAACATCCTGACATAGGTGATGTTTTATGTGTTTGATAAATTTTCATCATTTCTATTTGCAAACGCGCTTTATCATTAGCATATAATTTTTGAACACGTTGCATTTCAGGTTGCATCTTTTGCATTGCCATAGTAGAAACATAGGATTTTCGTGTCAAAGGCCATATCAATAACCTTAAAATCAAAGTCATTAAAATAATCGCGACACCATAATTACCAACCAAAGCGTATAACCAATTCAACATCCATAACATAGGTTGTGCAAAAAACCAGAACCAACCATAATCCATCGTTTTTGAAATTCCTGGTATATTATGTGCTGCGGCATTCAAAACATCACTTTGACGCGGACCAGCGAACAAATAAGTATTTATTTCATATTCCCCTTTTGATGCGATTTTAACAGGCGCAGCATTTGTTTGTGCGAAATATAAATCACCACTTTTTTTCAAACTGATTGTTTGATCTTTGGCACTGGTTGATGCGACTGTTTCCCAATATTGTTCTGCGAACCCAAACGAAGCATCAACAGATGAATATGCAAAAGATTTTTTATTTAACTTATTCCAATTTACATAGTCAAGATTTGAATTAGCATAAACAACACCACCTGTTTCAACTGCTGATACAGATTTATTATTCGCACTTTCAGTAATTAAAACATACGGTGCAACATTGATTTCATGGTTCGTTTTATTTTTTATTATATCTGTTATACTTACAACATAACCATTAACCGATATCTTGCGCGTAAAATGTACACTTGGGTTATCCCAATGCATTTCCCCAGATTTCATTTCCCAATGTGTATTTATATTTGGGACAGACACATCCGAAGACACAAAACCAATTTCAACAAAATTATTGGTATCACTTAAAAGCGCAATATGTTCATCTGAATTTGATTCTTTTTTATGTTTATTAAGGGATACATTTGAAACACGTAATCCTTGGACTTCAAAAGAAATATCATCATTTGCAATATTGCGTTTTACAACATTTGATTGTTCTATTGTTATTGGGGCAACTTCTTTAATTTCTGTATTTTGTGGTTTGAACCACCCCCCCATTATCCACCAAGCAAAAACAAATAAAAACAACCACCATAAAAAACCTGAAAATCTCGATGGCTTTTTTGCGTTCATTTTATTCCATTGATTAAAACCAGATTGATTATCCATATACTGTACCATTTACATTTTCCTTTTATTTACAAGAACACTTCTTTCTGTTTATAAAAACATTGATTAAATACAAAATTACACCAAAAGTAATAAAAACATCACCAACATTGAATATCGCCGGAAAAGTCCATAATCCACCAATATGCCATTGTATAAAGTCTGCAACCGCACCAAAACGCACCCTGTCCACCAAATTACCAATTGCACCACCAATAATCAATGCCAATGGCAAATGTTCATAATCACATGCTTTTTTAACCATATAATAGATAAGCCACAAAATGATTAAACCTGTTATAACACTTATAATGACAGGCATTATGAAATTAAAAGCAGAAAACGATACACCACGATTCCAAACAAAGTGGATATTGAATAAATTAGACAATCCATAATCACCACCGATTAAATCAGGCCACGAAATAATCACACCGTTTATATTGCATTTCGCACAAATTTTATTTGGATCATAAATAATATCGCCATATTTACCGGCTAACAAATCCAAAATATATTGTTTTGAAAAGAAATCAGCCGCAAAAACAATAAAAATAATTGCTATATATTTCAAAAACTTTTTCATATTTTCTCCGTTTTCAAAAATATAGCAATTAGTAAATGCAAAATCAAATATAAATGATTATTTTGAATCAAGTGGCTTTTTAACATTTTCATAGCCATTTTCACGCAAACTGTTTATCAAATCATTTATCTTTGGCTTTGAAAAGCCCAATCCTGTCATTACTTCTGAACCCAAAGTAAGTGAAGATTCTATGATTTCAGGTGTTGCTGATTTTACACCCATTTTCAACAAATCACGCGAAGATTTCAAATTGCGCGCACGTGCAAATATTTTTATACGCGGCGAAATTCCACGCAATGTTTGAACAATATCACGCGCGACAATTTCATCGTTCAAAGAGACAACAACCGCCTTTGTTTTACGCACTTTAAGCCCCGCAGAAAGCAGTATCGTTTTCTTTTTAGAATCACCATAGATAACATTATAACCCGCTTCACGTGCAACAACGACTGCATCAACATTAGAATCAATTGCAACATAAGGTATATGTTCAGAATCTAACATTTGCGCAATAATTTGCCCCATACGTCCAAAACCACAAATCAATACAGTTGGTGTTACATCGTTGATTTTTTCAGATAATTTTTTATTATGTGCGTTTTTGAATATTTTTCCAGATTTTAATAATTGGTCATACAGCAACAATAATATCGGTGTCATCATTATAGAAACTATGATTATCGCTGTTAAAATTTCTTGATGTTCCGCAGGAATAGCCTCTATATTATTCGTTTTCATAGTTTGTAAAATCAACAAACCAAATTCACCACCTTGGGCCAATATAAGCGACATCAGCGAAGCCTCGCGCCCTTGGACATGACGGACACGTGCAACAATATAAAGCGCAAAGAATTTTATTGCAACCAAACCAACAACGCCCATTAAAACTATTGACCAATTTTGTATTAAAAATGGTAAATTTATTCCCATACCTAATACTATGAAAAAGAAAGCCAAAAATAACGTAGCATACGGTTCAATAGCGGCATTGACTTGATGTCTGTACACTGTTTCAGACATTAACATACCGGCCAAGAAAGCACCCAATGCAGGTGGCAACCCCATCAAACTTAAAACAACGGCCCATACAGCGATATTTACCATTATAGCCAACACAAATGCTTCACCAGAGCGCACACGTGCAACAACCCGCATTAATGGGTTGATAAGGAATTTAGACACAACAATGACCCCAAGTATCAAGCCAACAGACATCACAAAAATATCAATTGCAGATGCGCCAAGATTGATAGATTTGCCCGCCATAATCGGCAACATTGCCAACAAAGGAATTGACAATAAATCTTGGAATAACAAAATTGAAAAAGTCTGACGTCCCATATTTGTTTGTAATTGATTTCTGTCAATCAATATTTGTAAATCTTCTGACGTACTGGACATTGCTAAAATCAAAGAAATCATAATTGTTCCCATCAAAGACCAGGCTGTCACCCCAACCAATATAGGGAATAACATCACCGCAACCATTAAAACCTGGGATGCACCAAGGCCAAATATTGTGCGGCGCAATTGCCAAAGACGTTGCATATTGATTTGCAATCCAATATTAAACCACAAAAACATTATTCCCAATTCACCCAGGAAATTCCAAGTACCAGACAATTCAAACAAACCAAGAACATGCTGACCTGCTAAAACCCCAGTCAATAAAAACGCCAACAAAGTTCCCATTCTGAAAAGTCGCATAAAAAACACTGCGCCAAAAGCGATTACAAAAAATAAAAGTGTTGCGATTGACATTTTTTCTCTCTCCCGTTTTACGTATTATAACAAATTTACATCAATATTTCTTGCTATTTTTAAGAATAATTCTGGTGGAATTTCTTCCGCGCGTTCTGTTCCATTTAATCCATATTGTGTCCAATCTGTTTTTATAATTCCGCGTATCATTTTACGCCTTTGCCCGAATAATTTAGCAGTCAGTTTTTCAATAACGGATATATCATCAATCTGTTTTATTTTATTAACATTAGGAATAATTTGAACAACCGCAGATTGAACCTTTGGTCGTGGAACAAACGCAGTATTTGGCACATCAAATAATATTTTTGTATCTGCTATTAAATTACAAAGCACGGATAATCTGCCGTATTGCGCATCACCAGTGTTTGCGACAATACGCTGGGCAACTTCACGTTGAAACATCAATGTCAAAGATTTTATTTTTTCACCGTTTGCAATTTTATGCATCCAACCAATCAACAATTCTGTTCCAACGTTATAAGGTAAATTAGAACAAATCGCGAAACCATCTTGGTCTATATTTGATAAATCAGTTTTTAATGCATCACCAAAAATAACTTCAAAACGACCATCTGCCGCATCAATAATTTGTGATAAAATTGGTGATGTTGTTTTATCTTTTTCAATTGCGATTAATTTTTTAGCACCCGCCATTAATATTGCACGTGTTAAACCGCCTGGACCAGGGCCAACTTCAACAACTGTGGTATTTTCAATATCAGGAATATTACGCGCAATCCGACCTGTTAAATTCAAATCAAATAAAAAATTCTGTCCAAATTGTTTCTTTGGTTCTAAACCACTTTCGCGCATCATTTCTGATACAGGTGGCAAAGATGCAATTTTATCAGTCATAATTTTTTACGTCCACCAAATGCCAATGTTAAAGTTCCATCATCAATATAATCTAAATCGCCCCCGAGCGGCACCCCTGATGCCAATTCAGAAAAAGATACGCCCATATTACCAATTGATGAAATTATATATTGCTGGGTTGTTTTTCCTTCGACTGTATTTGGCAAAGCAAAGATGATTTCTTCGATATTTTCATTTTTGATTCGATTTGATAAATTCGCGATATTCAAATCCTGGGGTGTAATTCCATTTACACCAGACAACATAGCACCCAACACATGATAACGCCCATGAAAAACACCTGATTTTTCAAGCACCAAAACATCAGATAAATCGCGCACTATGCACAACTGTCCATTTTTACGGGTTGTATCTGCGCAATATTCACAAACTTCACCATCTGTCAGCACACCACAAACAGAGCAAGGACGAATTGATGTTGCCGCATCTAATAAAGCATTTGCCAAAGATTCAGCGCGACCAGTTTTATCCTGTAATAAACCGATGACTATACGCGTAGCTGCACGTGTTCCAACACGTGGCAGTTTTGCAAATTGTTTTATAAGTTTTTCTATTTTAATATTCATATTTACACGTCTTTAATGAAATATATAACAATCTATACCATTTGCAACCGCTGCATTTTTAGCATTTTGCGCAGCACTTTCTGACAACCCACTGACGCGCACACGATAAAGACCGCTTTCATTTTGTTGAATTTCAGCATTTAACCCTGTTGCAGACTTTACTTTTTTTACCTGACTTTGTGCGGATGCATAACTTGAAAATGCACCAAATTGAACACCAACGCCACCCACAGACACAACAGGCTTACTTGTTTGCACAGGCTTTTTATCAGTTGCATATTTTGCAATTGGGTTTGCATTTGTTGCCATAACAGTATTTGTTGTTTGTGGTACGGTATAAGTATTATTCGAAATTCCAACCTTTGAAAAACCAAGGTTTAACATTTTAGTAGCTACACTTGCGCGAACATCTTTGTTTTCAGCCCCCAAAACAACAGCTATCAAATGATGTCCATCGCGCGCAGCAGTCGCAACCAATGAATACTTTGATTTATTTGTAAAACCTGTTTTCATACCATCACAGCCCGGATACACCCCCAACAACCTGTTTCCATTGGTATAAGTTTTGCCTTCATAAGTCCACGATTTAATTCCAAAATATTTCCAATACTGTGGAAAATGCTTATACACAGCCATGGAAAGCAACGCTATATCACGCGCGGTTGACATATGATCATCATTAGGCAAACCAGACGAATTTTCAAAATTCGTATGTTGCAACCCTATTTCATTTGCAACACGTGTCATCAGGTTTGCAAAATTCCCCTCTTTACCACCTTTCAGATTTTCGGCCAATACTCGCGCAACATCATTTGCAGAATGAACCGCGACCGCTTTGATTGCATCTTCGACTTTTATCTTGCTGCCCGCGGCAAGCCCTAATTTCACAGGCTGGGCCGCCGCCGCATAATTCGATACAATTAAATAATCATCCAAATGTAATCTGTTATGTTCCAGCGCATCAAATGTCAAATACAAAGTCATTATTTTGGTTAAAGACGCCGGATAATTCAATTCATTTGCATTTTCTTGATATAAAACCTTGCCAGAATCAATATCCGCAACCAAAACCGCTTTGTATTGTGCCGCATTGGCAACACCAGCAAACAAACACAATGATAAAATAAATGATAAAACTCTCTTCATAATAGGAAATCATAGTAAAAATACTATATTTTGGTCAATAATTATTTTGACATCTTTAATGTTTTAAAGTATAAAAACAACAAGATAAAAGGAAAAACAAATATGAAAAATACTTTAAAACAAACACCTAACGTATGGGAACCTGCTTTGTGGTCTATGTTATGTGGTGCATCATCGGTCAGCACAACTGGAACTATCTGTGATACATCTGTTACACCAGAATGGTTCAGGGCCGCTTTAATTTTGCTTACAGCATCAATCGCCTTAGGCAGCGGATACAAATGCTATCAAAGCGCCAGAAAGCTTGATCAATATATAAAAAATTTAAAAAACAGACAAAAATAAAAGGTTGAATAAAAATTCAACCTTTTATTTTTAATCTAATGTTCGCAAACTTATCTTGTCATCGTCAACTATGACCAATTTACCAATTCCTATACCGAATTTACGAACAGATTCAAATGCCAATCTTTGACCGAACAAACATTCATCACAAATCGGGAATATTCCACGAATCAAACTTAATTGATTTGCAACCGTTTTATCCCCACATACCGCGATAATTGGAATATCTGGACGACGACACGCAATTTGTGTTGCAATTTCAGTATCACGAGCAAAAACGACTATGGCAACCGCTTTATTCAAATAAGCCATAGAAGATACTGAACGCGACCAATCGTTTTCTGGCACATTATCTATGCGCGACCAATCAAATGGATTCGCGATTGCATCCATATCTGAATAAGATAAAATCTTGTTCATTGTTTCAATAACATTAACCGGATTATCACCGATTGTAGTTTCTTCGGATGTCATTGTTGAATCAGTTCTTAAATAGGCAGCATTTGCAACGTCTGATATTTCTGCACGCGTTGGAAATTCACTGTGTACCATACTTGATAACATTTGCGTTGCCATAATAACCGGACGATTTAATTTACGACATTCACGAATAATACGACGCGATACAGCCGGCACCATTTCAAAAGGTAATTCAACCGCCAAATCACCACGCGCAATCATAATACCATCCGCAGCATTGGCAATATCAATTATACGTTCCACAGCGTTTGGTCTTTCAATTTTTGCGATAATTTTAATTGGATGTGATGTTCGCGCACTTATAAAATCACGAACAAAGGCAACATCTTCTGCGCGTTGAACAAAAGATAATGCAACATAATCTGGCTTTTTAGTTATGGCATATTCAAGATCAGCCTTGTCTTTTGCAGTTAAAATTTCTGTGTCAATATCTGTATCAGGCAAATTAAATCCACGACGCGACCAAATTTCATCGCCACGAACCACAGTTGTTTCGATTTTATCATCAAACACTGCATCAACTTTTAATTCTATCTTGCCATCATTTAACAAAACCCTGTCGCCGACATTAAGTGATTTCATAACATCATTATCTGGTAATTGAACACGATTTTCATTACCAGGCGTTGGATCAGAATCAAGAACAAACTTTTGCCCTATTTTTAATGGATAATGATTTTCAGTTTCGAAATTACCAATTCTGTGCTTTGGCCCTTGAATATCAATCAAAATTGCCACAGGCATATTCAATTCATCAGAAATATTACGTATTAAATCTATCTTGGCACCTTGGACATCACCTGTATCATGGCTGAAATTAAGACGACAAACATTAACGCCCGCCTTTATCATCTTGGTTAAAACTTCACGGGTTTCGCAATTTGGTCCAATAGATGCTGTGATTTTCGTATATCTGGTCAAGGTTCTCTCCTGCTTTATTAAAATATTTGATTTTTCTGATTGATAATATATCATATAGATTATACAAAAAACAAGAGGGATAATATGAAAAACGCAAATCATGGTGCAATTGATAACGCCCAATTAAAAAGTATCATCGAACGTATTGAAAAATTAAACGAAGACACTGCTGCTATTGCTGCGGACATCAAAGAAGTCTACAGCGAAGCGAAATCTGCTGGATATGATCCTAAATATATTCGCCAAATGATACGTTTGCGTAAATTGGACCCAGATGAATTAGACGAAGCCGATGAATTAACAAAAATGTATCGTGATGCATTGGGGCTGTAATGAAGAAATTTACAAAACGTATTGAAAACTTTACCTGCGCCCATTGTGGCGCAGACGTTTTAGGTAATGGTTATACAAATCATTGTCCAAAATGTTTATGGTCACGTCACGTTGATAATAACCCGGGTGACAGAATGTCTGATTGCGGCGGAATGATGCGGCCAATATCTGTCAAACCAGATAAAGACGGATACATAATTACTCACAAATGTGAAAAGTGTGGAAAAACTATAAATCAGCACACATCAGAAAACGATGATATCGATACAATTATATCAATATCATCTAATCCTGATTTTATTTTCGGAAAATAATTTTACTTTCTTTTTGATGCCGCAATAAAGGCATTGAACATTGGATGCCCTGTGAAAGGACTGCTTTGAAATTCCGGATGGAATTGTCCCGCAATAAAGAAAGGATGTGATGGGATTTCAATCATTTCTGGCAATTTACCATCTGGCGAAATTCCAGATATTATCATACCCGCCTTTTCCAAAGCATCTTTATAGGCAATATTCACTTCGTATCTGTGGCGATGACGTTCTGAAATCTCTGTTTTGCCATAGATTTTTTCTGCCAAAGTCCCCGGCTTGATTTCACATGGATATGCGCCCAAACGAAGTGTTCCGCCCATGTTTTCTTTATCACATTCGGACATAATATCGATAACAGGTGTACAATTTTTAGTGAACTCTGTTGAATTAGCGTTTTTATCGCCAACAACATTACGCATAAATTCAATAACTGCGACCTGCATTCCCAAACATATACCCATAAATGGAATATTATTTTCACGTGCATATTGTGCAGCGGCTATTTTTCCATCAACGCCACGTGTTCCAAAACCACCAGGTATTAAAATACCATCAACATCTGCACAATCTTCCGGTGTAAAATGTTCTGCATCTATTTTTTTGATTTTCAAATGCACATTGTTTTGAACACTGGCGTGGAACAATGCTTCGTTCAAAGATTTATAAGCATCAGCAACATCAAAATATTTGCCCACAACGCCAATAGTACATACTGGCAAATCAGCATTTAAATGATGTTCTATCTTTTTGAATTTAGACATATCGCCAATCGCATTTGGCAAACCAAAGTGTTCCGCCATTATAGAAAACACATCTTGTTCGTCATAAACCAAAGGTATCTTGTAAATATTATCAACATTCATACTGGTTATAACATTTTTCGCCGGCAAATTACAGAACATACCGATTTTAGCACGCTCTTCATTGGTCAACATACGTGGCGAACGCACGAATAACATATCCGCCTGAATTCCGTTTTCCAATAATCTGCGCACAGACATTTGGGTTGGCTTAGTCTTTAATTCACCACTTTGTTCCAAATAAGGTGCCAAAGCCAAATGAACAAACATCACATTTCTGCGTCCTATATCATTTGCAAATTGACGTATTGATTCTAAAAAGATTTTTTGCTCTATATCCCCAACGGTTCCACCGATTTCACAAATTACAAAATCAGTATCTGATGGAATCGCAATATGTTCTTTGATTTTATTTGAAACATGCGGAATCATTTGAACCGTTGCCCCTAAATAATCACCACGACGTTCTGCATTTAAAACTTCCCAATAAATACGGCCACCAGAACAAGAATCATTACGCGATAATTTTATTCCCAGGAATCTTTCGTAATAACCCAAATCCAGGTCTGTTTCAAAACCATCATTTGTGACATAAACTTCCCCATGTTGCAAAGGCGACATTGTCCCCGGATCTATATTCAAATACGGGTCAAATTTACGAACATGAACACTATATCCACGGGATTGAAGAAGGGCGCCCAACGATGCCGCTGAAACGCCCTTTCCTAAACTTGATACAACCCCGCCAGTAACAAAAATATATCTTGGCATAAGCTTTTCTCCTTATGCTTAGTAAACATACAAAAATTATTGGTTGCGCGTCAAGTAAATAAAATCCTATAATTGAAATATGAAAGAAATCCTGCAATATCAATATAAAAATATGTTTCTTTGGGTGCCATTTATTATGGCGTTTGGTGCAGCGGTTTATTTTTCGTTGGGTATTGAGCCAAACTTTCAATTCCCAATTATTATAACCATCTTGCTTGGTGTAATTATTTATAAATATAAAAGTATTTTTGTTCGCATAATTGCTTTATTTATGTTCGGGTTCTTTTATGCAATGTCTTTTACGCAAATAACAGGCACCCCTCAAATCAAAGATTCTTTCGGGTTTGTTGCTGTCAACGGAACAGTAAAAGATATCGACTTTACTAATGATTCAACACGCATTTTATTAAAAATAAATTCGCAACAAATCGATAAAGATTTACCAAATAAAAATTTGAACATTCGTGTATCTGTTGATTCAAACAAAGAAATACCAGACATAGGCGATATTATAAAAGGCGACTTGCTTGTTTTTCATCCATCTGCAAAGTACACACCTTCATCCTTTGATTTTGCGCGTTGGGCATATTTCAATAAAATATCTGGCACAGGCTTTTTCAAAGATTATAAAATTGAAAAACATAATTCGTCTGGGAACACAAGAACTTTTATTCACGACAACGCAAATTCTGTATTAACCGATTCTTTGGTTTTGGGTTATAAAAAGGCTATACCCGAAAAAGATAACATAATTTGGAAATCTGTTGGCGTTGGGCACGTTTGGTCAATCAGTGGTTTTCATATGACTTTAATTGGTGGCTGGTTGTTTGCGTTCTTTTATTTAATATTTCGTTCCATATCTTATATATCAAAACGAATTCCGGCAAAATATCCGGCAATCATTTGTGCCTGGTTTGGATTGATTTTATATTTATGTATATCAGGAATCAGCGTTGCAACATTGCGTGCGTTTTTAATGGCAACACTTATATTCATTGCAACAATACTTGGACGTGGAGTTTTATCTTTACGCAATGCCGCACTGGCATTTTTAATAATATTTATGATAAATCCTTATTCAATAATGAACGCAGGATTTCAATTATCTTTTGCTGCAATATTCGGATTGATTTGGTTTTTAGATAACAAAGAATATATAAAAAGAACATTTATGGAACGAATACTTCATTACATATATATTTCTTTGATGTCTGCACTTGTTGCCACAATATTTACTTTGCCGTTTATAGTCGCCCACTTTGGCTATATTCCACTTTACAGTTTAATTGGCAACATAATTCTTTTACCGATATTTTCATTTGCAATTATGCCAATGGTTATAATCGGAACAATTACAGCATTATTTGGAAATCATTACATTTTAAACATTACAAATAACATTTATGATTTTGCTTTATCAATCGCAACACATATATCTGAATTACCGTATTCAAACATATCTGTGCCACATGTTTCAAATCTGGTTTTATTATTAACCATCATCGGATTTTTGGTTTTGATATTAACAATAAAACCAGTTTCAAAAAATTTCTTTATCAAAAATATAAATTATGTTTTGTGTTTCATATTTATATCTGGCGCAATCATAATTTATGCCAATCACAGCAAACCTTTGTTTTACGCAACAACAGATCATGAATTGGTCGCTTTTAATGTGAACGGAAAATTAGAATTCAACAAAGCCCGCGCATCAAAACATTATTTCGCATTTAATTCTTGGTATAAATACAATAACGAACAACAACCAATTAAAAACAAAAGGTACAAATGCAACAAGGGCTTTTGTACATATAAAACCAAAAATTGGAATTTAGCATATATGCAAACATTTACCGCTATGTTAAACAATATTGAAAAAGTATGCGGTGACAAAGACATCGATTATATTGTCACAACTTTTGAAACACAATCACCAAATTGTCATGGTAAAATATTACAAAATGGATTGATGATTTATGAAAACGGAAAAATAACAGAAATTATCAATCAACGTCCGTGGCATAATCAGCCTTTACAAAAAACAGACCAGATGCAGGAGAATTGACACCCGCAGCACTACGGTTTTTTGCAGCAAATATTTTATCTATATCTAAATCTTTACCCATACCAATTTCAACCAAAGTTCCAACCATATTGCGAACCTGGTGATGCAAAAAAGAACGCGCAGAAAATTCAAAAATTATTTCATCACCGTTTTTTGTTATCTTGCATTCATCCAAAGTCTTAACAGGACTTTTAGATTGACATTGAACAGAACGAAAAGAAGTAAAATCGTGTTGTCCGATTAATTTTTGGGCGGCCAATTTCATTTTTTCTAAATCAAGTTTTTGTGGCACCCACCAAACACGATTTTTATTTAAAACAACCGGCGCAGAACGATTTAATACAACATATTTATAATGTCTTTTTACACAAGAAAAACGCGCATGAAAATCATCATCAACTTTTTCACAATTCAAAACCGCAACAGGACTGTTCACTAAATAAAAATTCATAGCACGCATAACTGTTTCAGGATTTTGATCTTTTTCTAAATCGAAATGCGCAACCATATTTATTGCATGAACACCAGCATCAGTACGACCTGCGCCATAAACATCAACTTTTTCCCCACAAAATTTAAATATTGAATCTTGCAACAACGATTGCACAGACGGCCCCTGTTGGTTTTCTTGCCAACCAATTAAATCAGTTCCATCGTATTCAATATTTATTTTATAGCGAGCCATTAGATTTATCTTGCTTTGAAATTGAAACCAGTCTCTTCCAACAACCATTTTTTTATTGGGTTAACAAAATTCAATTTATTAAAACGGGATCTGCCACTGTCACAAGTTCCGGCCCCTTTAACATTTGCAACTTCGTCTATATATTTTGCACAAAGCATTTTATCCTTTAAAACAGGTATTTTAACATTTTTTCCACAAAAAATACACGCCCAACAAGTCACACAATGTGTTTGATTTTTTTCCAAAACATTCGGAATATAATTATCGTGATGCACTGCTTTGCTTTTGCTTTCCGCTGTATAATTTACCATGATTAACCCCTTTATCTTACTCTTGAAGATCTTAAAACCATACAGCATTTTTTACACACAGAAAATGTTCTGTCACTTACATATCTGCATCTATCTGTATCTTCAACATAATTGTTATAAGCATTTGGAATAACAAAAGCATTTCCATGTGCACAAAAAATTCTTTCGTTTGCCATTTTATTCTCCATACTTGATATCTGCACCACGCAGTCCATTAACGAAACTTTTCCAATCCATCGGATTTTTTCCAGATGGCTGAATTTTTACAATTCTCATCTCGTTATTTTCAAATTTGGTTTCTAAAATTTTTACATCCATTCCATTTATTTTTGTTCTTCCACACCCCAGCGCACGAATCTGATTATGAATCTTGATTGGTTCATTATTCCAATCTATGATTTCATCATCCCCAATAAATTTACGTGTAAAAGAAGGTTCTCCAATCTGAGGCATCGCAACAAAGGTCAATGGATTTTCCATATATTTATTTAACATTTCGATGGCAACCTGACTTACCTTACCTTCGACAACATCATTGGTATCGTTAATATCAATTTTAATATTTTCACGCATATAAATATCGCCAGCATCCATTTCAGGTGTCATCGCCATCAAACACACGTCCATATCAGTATCGCCGTTTAATATCGCTGTTCTTATTGGTGAAGGACCGCGATATTTTGGCAACGAACTTGGGTGCACATTTACACAAGGCGCCGCATTCAAAACATTATCACGTAAAATAACACCATAAGAAAACACAACTATCATATCTGGTTTTTCAGATATATTGTCAAATTCTTTAATGCTTGTGTGAACTGGCAATCCGCGTTGTTCTGCCCAAGTATGTACAGGCGACGGCGTTAAAATGTGTTTACGACCCATTGGCTTTGGCGCGCGTGTAAACACAGCGATAATATCGTGTTTATTTGCCAAATCGTCAAATACAGGAACAACAAAATTATTAGTCCCCATTAAAATCAGTTTCATTATTTATGCCCCCGATTGACCTTGCGCATTAACATTTCACGCTTTACGCCGGATAAATAGTCAATAAACAACACCCCGTCCAAATGGTCTGTTTCGTGTTGCACAATACGCGCCGGAACACCAGACATATTCGCGCGCAAAATTTCACCATTTTCATCCATCCATTCCACATCAACAGATGCTGGACGACGAACATTTGAATATACTGGCAGGCCATCTGAACCAAGAACAGACAAACAGCCTTCTTCCATAACGGAAGTTTCTTCACTTTTTGATAAAATCTTTGGGTTTATCATACGATAAATTTCATTTGTATCAGGGTCCATCATAACCAGGAATCTTTGCGTAATACCAACCTGGGGCGCGGCCAGGCCAACCCCGTTCTGATCCGCCATCATTTTTACCATTTCGTCCATGGTTTTTAACAATTCTGGCGTGATACTTGATACAGGCGCGCATTTTTCGCGCAAAACCAAATCTCCACAAAGTTTCATTTGCAACATTTATTAAAACCTTTATAATCTCTATATAAATATTAGCAAAGGAATTTCAAATGACAACTTATATTTTCGGTCTTTTGATTATTATCACAGCCCTGCTGTTGGTGCTGATTTTTCGTAAAAATACGGTTGATTTATCAACACTGCGCGAAGACAACGCCAGATTACGTGAAAGATTGGCTGAAAGATTGGGTATGTTGTCCCAAAATGCGATTGAATTAAAGAACATCAGTTCTGACATAGCAAACTTCAAAGATATTTTAATGGGAAACAAACAGGCGCGCGGAACATTTGGCGAAAGACAACTGGAAGATTTGGTTGCCGATATTATGCCACCTGAAACTTATGCTTTCCAAAGTGTTTTATCAACCGGTGTTCGCCCAGATTGCATAATCAGATTGCCTTATCCACCGGGCGATATGATTATCGACAGTAAATTCCCATTGGAAAGTTATAATCGCATACTGGAAAATAAAAACGACGGTATGGCACGCAAACAATTCGAACTGGACGTTCGCAAACATATTGACGCGATTGCTGAAAAATATATTATTCCAGGCATCACTGCGGAAAGCGCAATGATGTTTATCGCTTCGGAATCTATATTTATGGAATTGCACACTCAATTCCCTGATACCATAGAATACGCGGCACATAAAAAAGTCTTTATCGTATCGCCTGCGACATTGTGGGCAACATTGAATACAATTCGCACAGTTCTTTCAGATATCAAAATCAAACGCGTGGCGGGCAAAATAAAAAGGGAATTGGATTTGTTATTAACCGACCTGTCACGATTAAATGACCGCAGTGATAATTTACAACGACATTTTTCACAAACTGTTTCTGATATAGAACAAATAAATACATCTATATCAAAAATCACCCCAAGGGCTGAAAAACTACGTGATATGGATTTCGGCGAAGATTAGAGAATAACACAGAAACAGATTTTTTGTAAAAACTGTTTTTATTGATTCCAATAGAAATTACTCATCCCATTTCTAAAATCTTTTCTGAATACATCTTCTATGTCGGAATAACCAAGTTCTTGGTCTAATATCTGTTCCCATTGTTCTTTAGTATATTTACGTCTGTTTTCCATAGATAAATTATACTTTTCTTTGAATTTTTCTATTCTTGCTCTTCCTGCATCTTCCGCCGCAGCCTGAATTTCTGCCCAAGAACGTTTTTGTGTAGGTGTTGAAGATACAGGTATAGCACTTTGATCCGGTGTTTGACCTGCATATTTTTCGTTAAGAGCTTTTATTTTATCACGAAAACTAGTTTGTGGTTCTGATTTTGTTGTAGTTGTATGTGTGTTATCTCCCATATTAAAACCAGAGTGTCTTTGTGTAGCAGAGTTGCTTCCAGATGTAATAGCATCGTCAACAGAACTAGTTGCATTTGTTGTTTTAGGAGCTAACCCAAATTTTTCCCGTAAAGCCGCAGTTTTTTCAGTAGAAAGAGGGGTGCTAGGCGTTAATTCTTCTACTCTTCTGAAATCACCGATATCTACAGGATCACCTAACAAACCATGATATTCATATATAAAGTTCCTTACTTCCTCATAAAACTCTTTTTCTACATTAGAATCACCTAATTCCTTTCTCATAATATCACCAATACCATCCGGTATATACAAAGATGTCCCACCGTCATGAAATTTGATACCGTATTTTTCTTTCATTGCTTGAATTCTCATTCTTCCTGCTTCGTCTGATATATCAGAAAAACTACTCATAATATCGTGATTTAATTGATCTTTAAATACGATTCTTCCTTTGTCATCAAGTTCTACATTCAATCCTTTTTCTCTAAGTTGTTTCAATCCATCATCTGCTTTATCATCCAATACATCTGCAACTTCTGTCATGGCTTTTGCTGTCTTACCTGATTTACCAAATGCCCAAGAACCAATTTGATAGAACAAACTTGCCATTTGCATTGTTATTCCAACAGCTTGCCATATTTGCTCTGATTCCCATGATTTTGAATCAAAGAATCCTTTTTGATTGTCTTTTACAGAAGCAAGTTTTTTACCACCATTTTCTTGGTCAACTTTTACCAATGCTTCAACTGTAAATAATTCTTCCGCTGGGATTAATTTAAACAATCTTGCCATTTCATGATCTACGGCTTTTTCTTCTGCATATGTCAATCTGGTATAAAAATTAGATAATCTTTGTAAATGTTTCTTTATTAAATCATTTGCACAGGTTTTATCGTGGCATTTGCTTGATTCAACAAAGAATTTATCGGCTGCCAAATCCATTTTTATTTCTGTGCCTAATTCAATTGCAGAACCGACCGTTTCAACAAACAATAATCCACCGCCAACTGCCGTACTTGTTCCTCCTGTGCCAATCGCAACAAATATATTTAATGCCGCACCACCAACAATCAGTGCTATATTTAATCCTTTGTCCAATGCATTTGATACAGCCGCACCAGGTAATGTACACATATTGCCATCCCAATACAATTTACTGCAATCTGGACATTCCTGAACCAAAAATGTTGATTGGGCAATTTTCTTACAGGCTTCTTCGCCAACATTTAAACATCTTTTGCCTGTCATTAATCCACCATTATATGTGCATTGAAACGCTTCTTTTGCACCTTGTTGTCTTAATTTGCTGGCTTCGCTTAAATCATCAAAGACAAAGTCTATTTGATTGCCATTTACATAACACGTCAAAACATCATCATTATCTTTCTTGCCCTTGATTGATGGCATTTTGATAGTATTAGAAATACATTCAAAACTGGTTAATGCTTCTGGTTTAATCTTTTCTGTGACATATTGTTTTATACCTTCTTTTATGTCTTTGGAACCTTGCATTTGGATTATTCCGTCATAGAAAACATCATTTGGTATTCCATATGCGGTTTTAAGATTTGAACTGGTCATTATTATATTATGCACACCACATAACTTTTCAGAATTTAAGCCTGCACGTGATACATTTTCAACCTTTGATGTATATCCAAATGTTTTAAGTGAATTATTGATTTGATTGCATATATTTGTATCCGTTGTTTTATATCCAATTGAACATGCCGTATTATTTATCATTCTTTCCACAGTGCATCCAGGGTCAGATATATCAACATTGTATAATTTACCAACACCTTTTAACACACCTTTTAATACAGTTTTATCCGAACTTTCAACCACATCATCAAATTTGAATTCGTAATATATTGGTTTTAATTTAGATGTGCATTTTACATAGTCATTCAATGGATTTATCGTGCCTTTGCGGGTATTTGTTGAACATTCTATATCGTCATTATATTTTACACGTGCATATTCTTTACATAAACCGTCTGCCTGTAACATTGTGACCTGGATACCGCCAATTAATGAATAAAACACATTATCAACACAATATTCTGTACCACCAGATTTGCCTTTGTCCTTTCCACAGATTTCATAATATTTATAGTCTGATTCCGCAACCAGTGCTTTTACAAAATTATCACATTTTGTTTTACCGTCTGGTGTTGCAATATCCCATCCTGCTGCTGTGCATACTTTGTATAATCCAGCTGCTGACATTGTAAAATTACCAGTTGCTTTTAACTGAACATTGTATTCTTGTAATGCGGGAACTTGATGTTCACTATCTATGTGTTCCAATACTATTTTACGGACGGTTTTGCCGTCAATATGGATATTTGCATTTGCAATCCCTGAAACCATTATCATTAAAAATGCACAGAGTATTTTCTTTATCATTTCAATACCCCCGTGCATGATTCTGATACCTTGGCAACTTTCTTTATTGCTGCGATTTGGGTTGCGTTAAATACTGTTGCCGTTGCAGATGCTGCTGTTGCACCAATTGATAATACATTAGATGCAGTATTTAAATCTTTTTCTTTCTTTTTACCACTATCACTGTTGTCGTTTCTAATCTTATCACTGTTTGCAACACCACTGGTTATTGTCCCGACACCACCAACAACCGCCCCAACCGATGATGCAACCATTGCACCCGTTCCACGTTTGTTGATTGGGCTTATATCAACATATTCATATTCACGACAGGCTTTATATATATTTTGTGCTTCACTGATATCTTCACCTGATAATTTCGCAGCCAATATTGCATTATTTAAATCTTTTGTTGCGGATATACACGCATCAATTTGCCCCTGAATATCATCTTTATTTATTGTCTTGCTTGCAATTACCGCACCCGCAACATTGGTCACAGTATTCCCAGCCAATAATCCAGTTCGCCAATTCCCCAGATTCTTGGATTTCTTGGTTAGATCGTCAATCTTTTGTTGTGCGGTCGATTTATCTTTAACCGCTGTATTATAGGTATTATTAAATTCTGTCAGAAAAGCACTTCGTTGATTGGCATCTGGTTCTGTGCCTGTATATTGATTGGAAAGTTCTTCCATTTCTTTCAAAAGTCTTTCCAATTCTTCAATTTCTTTATCGGTCTTTTGTTTTACAAACCCTGTCGCCGTTGCACCAACCCCCAATCCAGTTCCAACCGCAGTAACAGCAGTGTTTACCCCAGCCAAAACCTTTAATTCATGAAGATTGTCATCAATATCTGCACATACACGGTAAGTATTTTGTAATGCGGTGTTCAAATCCAGAGCTTCTGCGCAACAGGCATTTGAAGCTACAAAAAACACCAACGAAAAAACAAAGATTCCTTTCATTCTTACTGTGCATCATATCATATTTTGGGTATATATGCAAAAAAAATATAGCCAATTGGCGGTGGTTTTTATTATTTTCTTAAACCTGTTTTTGGATTTATCCAAACTTGTTCTTTTGCAATTTCCATTATAGGCATATCTGACATACTGTCTGAATAAGCGCGAACAACATTTGGGATATATTTATTTTCAAGCGCCCATTTATCCAACGCAATCACCTTGTTTTTATTCCAGCAAAGAAATTTGTATTTATAAGGTTTTTCTTTATCCATTTGCGAACAAAAAACAGCATCAAATTTCATATCACTTACCAAATGTGGCACCAAATAATCTGGCGAAGCAGAAATCAAAACAACTTTATTACCTTTGGAACGTTCTTTGGCGACAACTTCTTTCGCCCAACCAAAACGATTTTGTTTATGTAATTTTATTACGTCAGCAGAAAAATCCTTTACCATTTTTGGTGTGATAAAATTACGAATATGTTCACGCCACCATAACCCACGATAATTCAAACGTGAACCAACCAAACCTGCAATTACACATGGCAAAAACAACCACGGACGAATTGAGTGTTTAAAACAATACTTAAAAAATTCGTAATTTGAATCGCTTGCAGATAATGTTCCATCAAAATCAAATACTACAACATTTACTTTTTTTAACATTTTCTTTTATCTTTGTTTTACTGCTTCTGATGCGTATTTGTTCCACAGTTCGTCACGAATTATTTTTTCGCGCTGCAAAGGGAATTCCATACACGATTGTAAATACTCTATCTGTTGTGTATTATATTCGAAAGATTTTTTCAAGTCTTTATTATTAATAACTTTGAAAAAATTACTTTTCAACAATTGTTGTTCTGTATACTTATCAGATAAATATAACAACAAATCGTTATACCATCTTTGTTCACGACGTATACGCTGCATCATGCTTAAAGTATTTATATCAACATTTTCTGCAAACCCATCATCAGAATCAATTCCCGAATTTGACGAAAAGACAAATTTTTCATCTTCAATTGCACGATACATGAATCTTGCCATTTTGGCATCTTTTACACCGGTTCTAATAAAATCTTTTGCACCCATTTTAAGCAACGCTTTATTAGCATCACGAAAACTTTTGATTTTTGTTTCACCCAATTCAACCAATCCCACGGCCATTCTATATTCAGGATGAACATATACCGCACTGTCTGTTTTATGTTGAACAGTTTGTTGTTCTTTTTCTGACAACTGTCTAGGGCCACAAGAATTCATGGTAAGCGCAGCAGTTAAAACCACGCCAGCAGTCTTTATTCCAGAAATAATTTTTTCACTTTTCATATTTCACCTTTTATCACCATATAAATATAATACAAAACATAAATTTTGTCAACTGTTATTTAATATGGTATATTCTTTTGCGCAATTTTTCCATAACAAAGAACAAAGACGGTGTCAAACTGAATGTCCAAACCAGTGATGCCATCATACCACCAATCATAACCGCACCCATTGCAACCTTTAACCCATCGTTCGACCACAATTGCGGAATCATACCCGCAACAACCGCGATAGTTGTCATCCAAATCATACGCTTTTTATCCATCATTTCTTCCCACAATACTTTTTGGGCATCTTCGCCGTTTTGAACACGAACAACTGTCGGTTCCAACACCAAAATATTATTATTAACCACCAAACCAACCAACATAATAAACGCCAACATCGCACCAACATTCATTGAAGCACCGGACAAGAACAATGCAATGAATACCCCTGCAAAACTGGTGATAATAGACGTTGCAATTGTAAACGGATGTATGAAAGAATTCATAATTGCCGCCAACAGCATAAATGTCAATATTGTTGCCAACAAGAACGCCTGGGCAATTTCAGATGTTGATTCTTCTTGAATTTCAGACATACCGGCAAAAGTGGCCTTGTAACCTGGTTCCCAATTCATAGAATCCAATTCTTTTTGTATTTGCGCCTGAACAGGACCGACAGTTGATTTACCGATATTGATATCTATTTCTGTCACACGATTTTTATCAAGACGATAAATGTTCGAAGTTGCCGGGGCGTTTTCTATTGTCCCAAGTTCAGACAACGCAACCATACCTTTTTGTGAATTCATATAAACACTGTCAAACATAGACTGTTTTTTGAATTGTTTTTCAAATTCCAAAATAATTGGATATTCATCACCCTTTTCTTTGTATTTATAAGTGTCGTTTCCAAACAATGCTGTACGTAAAGTAGAACCAGCCTGGGCATTTTTAACACCCCAGAAATTCATTTTTTCAATATCTGGAATAAAACGAATTTCATTGTTCGGCGTTTGTTGTGCCAAAACTGCACTCTGCACTGCATCAATATTATTTACTATTTCAAGTATTTGTTGTGCATAGGTATTTCTTTTGGCATCATCTTCACCATAAATATTTAATACCATATCCGAATTAAAACCAGATCCACTGATATTTTCACCTGCACGTATTTGAATTTCTGCATCAACAATATCAGATAAAACAGGCAACATTTTTTGCGCCAGTTTTTTATCACTGATACCGCGTTTTGCAATATCAACCAATTCAACCTTTACACTTATATTTTGTAAACCTTTATCCCCTATTTTAATTGTGGTTGATTCTACTTCTTTGAATTCTTTAACACGTTTATCAATTTCGCGTGCAATGTTTTCTGATTTAGCATATACACTGCCCATTGGCGCACGCGCAGTAATTGTAATTTCATTAGCATCTGTTGATGGTGAAAATTCATTTCCAACAAATTTCATCAATTGTGCAGACATTATTAATACTGCAAACGCACCAAATATAACAACAAATGGATGACGTATCTGATATTGATACCAACTGTGCAAACGTGATTCATTATTGTGTTGTTGTTGTTCTTTTACATCACGTTTGGTTTGGACTTTACGCGGCAATCTTAATAACTTTGCAATCATCATTGGCGTTAAGGTAAAAGAAAACAACAAAGACAACAAAGTTAAATACACAACTGTCATACCAAACTGCAACATAAATTGACCGACAATACCACCCATAAATGCCAAAGGCAAAAACACAACAACATTAGTTCCAACACCTGCCAATACAGGCACTGCAACTTTGCGTGTTCCTTCTTCTGCTGCAACCTCTGGTGTTTTTCCTGCTCGCAATTCTGACAAAGCAGACTCAATCAAAATAATCGCATTTGATACCAATGTTCCAAGCGCCGTTGCATAGGCTAACAAAGTCATAGCATTTATTGTAAAACCAGATTCATCCATAAGGAAGAAACCAGCAATCAACGACGCAGGTATCACAACACCCGCAACAACTGTTGAACGCCAATTACGCGTGAATGCTAACAAAACAATAACCGTGAATATAACACCTAAAATAATACCATTTATTGTATCTGTTGTATCTTGGGACACATGTATTGAAGAATCAGATACAACCTTCATAGTAGCATCAGGAAAATGTGTTTTTAATTGCGCTTCAAATTCTGGCAATTTTTTGTGCAAAGCATTTGATATTTTTATCGCATTACCATCCGAAGATTTAACAACTGATAAAATCACAACATTTTCACCATTATATAACGCCCCTTTTTCTATATCACGTGCGGCATCCGTAATAGATGCAACATCTGATAATTTGAAATTTTCCCCTTCGACTGTTGTAATTTCAAGATTTGAAATATCTTTCACACTTTGGAATTCACCAACAAAACGCACATTTTCAGAATTGATTGATGTTTCTATCTTTCCCCCAGGAACATTTAAATTATGTGTCGCGATAGCACTTACAATATCATTTACTGTCACGCCACGCGCAGCCATCAAATCAGGATCCATCGCGATACGAACCGCACGTTGTAATCCCCCAAAAGTATTTATAGACGCAACACCCTTGACCGCTGTTATCTTGTTAGAAAGCGTATCAGACACATACTTTTCAACATCACGTGGATTGCCACCACGAATAACAATATCCAAAACAGAGGTTTGCAATGGATTTAATTTTGCAATAACAGGCTGTTTCAAATCATCAGGAAATTCATTAGCAAGTCCGTCTATCTTTGCCTTTACTTCGTTTGCTTTGTCATCAACATTTACACCTAAATTAAATTCAGAAATTACATACGCAGAATTTTCGTAAATTTGGGAAGTAATCTTTTTTACACCCGATACTTCTGACATCGCATTTTCTGCTTTTTTAATAACCTGGCTTTCCAGTTCTTCTGGTGTTGCACCAGGATAGACAAATGTAGCCGTCACATACGGAAAGTCAACAGATGGCGTTCTTTCGATATTCATTTTTGGAAAAGAAACCAAACCTAATATCACAAAGAACAAAACAAACATTATTGTTGTGACAGGCTTGCGAATAAAAAATTTTAACATCTTCAACTTCCTTTTTTTATTTTTCTATTTTAACTTTTTCGCCATTTTGGATATTTGATAATATAACAATATCACCAACATTTAATCCTGATTTAATCAGAGCATTTTCCATATCTCGATTTTCAATAATAACTTCACGTAATTGTGCAACACCATTATTTACAACGTACACAGCATTCCCGTGCAGTGCAGATACAGGAACATAGAAACCAGATTTTTTATTTTCAACATATTGCAATCCATCCGCGCATCCAGATGTTTTTATCACATGCATACCGGTATCCAAATCAATACGATTTGACACAGAAACGATTTTACAATTTCCTATGTTTTGTCCGACCTTGAAAAAAGACAAGCGCGCACCAGAAACAAACGCACGATTATTTTTTATTGTCAAAGGTTCCAGCAAAACACCTTGTCTGTTATGCATATTCAAGACTTTAACAGGAACACCGTTTTGTTGATTATGACGAATAATATTAAAAACTTCGAAATTATTTTCCATTGCAACAGCATAAAAACGATATACAAAAGCACTGGCAACCAACACCAAAATCACTGCATAAATAACAGATTTTGATTTACGTGTTTTAAGTTTTTTTACAATATTTTCTATGATTTCTGTCTTTGTTAATTTTCTCATTTTATTCACCCAACTTTTTTACAGATTCGCCTGCCATTAAAATATTGTATTTTGCATTTAATACAGCCATATCCATACGATACAAGGCACTTGATACATCAGATAATTCAATAGCAGATGTTTGACCTGCGGCAAAACGATTAACCGATACATCATAGGCTTTTTGTGCCAATCTGTGTGCTTCGTTTAATTTCCCCAAATCATCGCAAAGGTGTTTATATTTATTTACCGCGGTATTATATTCATGGCGTATCAGTTTTTTAGATTTATCCAGTTCTTGATGTGCTGCTTCTGCATTCATTGCCTCTATTGTTGCATTTGCAGAATGCAAACCACCCGTGAACAAAGGCACTTTTAATGCCACACCCCAATATGCAGATTGGCTGCCTTCTTTGGCAAAAATATTTCCCATACCTGTTCCCAAAGAATAATAATCATACGCTGCAACCGCCGCCAAAGTAGGATAACCGCCTGCGCGTTTAGATGATGCGTTTGATTCATACATTTTTATTTGTTTTTGATAAATGTCCCATTGTGGATTTGATTTTAATTCTTTGACATCCAATGCTTCAAATTCATTTGGGAAACTATCAGTTAAAACCACATCTTCTGTTTCGTCTATACCAGCCATAATTTTCAACATACTGTATGCAACATCACGATTAAATTTTGCATCGGATAAATCTATTTCTTTTGTTGCAATATCAGATTCAATCTTAATCAAATTACTGCGATTTGCACGACCCGCCGCAGTCAATTTTTTTCTGGCTGCGCGCGCATTGTTAAGATTTTTTTCACTGGCCGCAACAATTTCATCTGTCATTTTTGCAGTCCAATAAAGATCTGCCGCGGCATATTTAACTTCACGCAAAGTTAAATCTTTTGCAGATTTAGACATATCAATTGCATCATGCATTGCATCAACTGCATTACCTATTTTACCAAAAGTATAAATTGGTTGTGTGACCTGAACACCTGCTGCAAAAATATTATCAGGAATTTCACCAAGTGGAACCGGCAAAGATTTATTTAACAACGCCCCGATTTCAGACGGAATTTCAACCCCCTTGGAACTGGTTGGATGTTTTGGATCAACCAAATTCATATAAGAAACAGTTCCTTCAACAGACATCCAACGATTTGCATTAACTGATTTTAATTGCGCGCGCGCTTTTTGTACATTGGCATCTGCCTTTTTCACATCGTTTGATTCTGCAACGATTTTATCAACCGCTTCATTTAACGACAAATCCAAAGCAAACGCATTTGGAATAACCATCAAAGCACAAAACAACATATATAATAATTTACGCATTTAAAACCTCCATCTTTTTCAAAATTTCATTTATAGTTTTAACCGTATTTGCCAATTTATCTTCGTCTTCTTCTGGTAAAACCTTGCACAAAGATTCCAGGCCTTTCATAAATTTATCTATCAATTTTTCTGCCAATGCCTTTCCTGAACGTGTCACTTCATACCAAGTATCACGACGGTCATTTTCATCAACAGAACGAACAACCAATTTATCTTGTTCCAATTTACGAAAAACCCCACAAAGATTGGCCGTAGATATAACCTCGCGACTGGCGAAATCTTTTAACTTTATCTTGCCAGCCAAATACAAACGAACCAAAACAGACATTTGCTGTCTTGAAAAATTCGAGTTTGCTTCTAACAATGGCTGCAATCTGCTGGAAAGGCGTCCCATAATACGCATATTTTCCGCCATCAATTCTGTCACTTCGTTATGTGTCATAAACACCCTCTTATAATCATTAAAAACTTTAACGATTATATTCCCACCCGGAATAAAGTCAAGGGCAAAATATTAAAAAATTTAATAATTTGTTTATATTAAATTCTTGACTTTCAACTACTGGAATTTTTATAATAGAAACGAATCCAAGGGATTGGGTTCGGGGCTGTCCTAGGCCCAGACTATTCGGTGCGAAAGCATCGTAATCTGATGTTGTCGGTGCTTTTTTCGCACCGTTGTCATCCCTGACTATCATGGTTAGGGAGCCGTCATACCGTAAGGTGATGGAATCAATAATAGTCTGATTAGGAACTCCCTGACCGCCCTTTGGCGGTTTTGTTTTTACATTCAGGGGGTCAAAACATGAAGAGATTTGTATTATTAATCACGGCTTTATTGCTATGTGGTATTGCTGCTGCACACACTATAAATTGGCGCGTTGATGGTAATATATATCAAACCACAACCTGTGATTCTGGCGAATCTATCACCCCACCAACCGCCCCAACAAAATACGGATATCATTTTAAAGAGTGGATAAGTGCTACGCCAATTGAATATTTAGAAAGTACTGGCGGACAATGGATTGATACAGGATTTATTCCGGATAACAATACTGGCATAGAAATAAAAATACAAAACCTAGCAGGTAATTCAGAAAATTATTTTTTTGGTGCTGGCCAGAGTGCTTTCGTAAGATCTTTTGAATCTTATATATGGGGTAGCACATTGCAATTTACTTATTCGTCTGTGACAGCAAATGCATTACCAGATAATACACCTTTCATATTAAATTGGAGAAAAAACGTACTTCATTATATACAAAATAATAATGATGTATTGATAAATTTACCAACTTCAAGTTTTGTTTCTCCATATAGCATGTATTTATTTGCTATTCATAGAGCGTCTTATAGCACGGGAAGAAGCCGAATTTATTATTGTAAACTATACGACAACCATGTTCTTGTTCGTGACTTTATTCCAGTTCTTGATAAAGACGGTGTGCCTTGTATGTATGATAAAGTTGAAGGCAAGTTCTATTACAATGCTGGTACAGGTCAATTTATAGCAGGACCAGTATTACAATAATGAAAATCAATCATGCATTTTGGTTGTTCGCATTTATAACACAATCTGTGTTCGCTGATTTTATGTGCAACACCAATGTTGATGGTTATTATGCGTTATATGAAATAGATTCTTATACTTGTAATTATGGGCAATATTTACCGGCAAACACTTTGGGCTGTGTATCATGTCCGACTGGTTTTACTTGTCCGGGCGAAACATTTAATTTTAACGAAGATGAATTTCAGGGGATAGATTTTGACGTAAATAATATTTCCACAACAACTATGAATAATATATGTGCAAATAATTTTCCGGGCGATTTATTCGCGTTATATGAACCAAATCAACACACGTGCGCACAGGGTTATTATCTTCCTGCGAATACAGATGAATGCACCAAATGTTTGAATGATAACTATTGCGCCGGCGGAACATATACATTCAATAAAACAACCGCCCAAGGTATAACCCAATGTCCATCTGCGCACCCTTTTGCACCGGCTGGTATATGGCTTTTATCACAGTGCGGACGTAAATTACATGTTGGTGACGAGATTATGTATTTACACCAACAACCTGCCAATCCCACAGAACACCGTTTGTATGTTCGCGTAAATGATACTGTATATTCGGTAAATCTGACCCAAAAACAAAACGGCACAGATGATATAAAAATGTCCGCCGGCGCCAATCGTTCGTTGCATATTATGTTTAATGATATTGAATATTTGGCCCATGATGATTCAACAGACTAAGTATACGCCATGCGCGCCGTTGGCGCTCTGGCGCATCCGTGCGCCAAAAACCGAATCGAAAAAAATCAAACCATAAAAACAAAAAACCGGGCGGAACCCGGCAGATTTCTTGGTTGGAGCGCACCACCCTTGATAAACAATAAATTATCGCATGGCAAAAACTCTGTTATAAACATCCGTTTTTGCGCGATTATTAATTGTTCATCTGCGTATACGCCATGCGCGCCGTTGGCGCTCTGGCGCATCCGTGCGCTAAAATCCGAATCGAAAAAATCATATTATAAAAAAACAAAAACCGGGCGGAACCCGGCAGATTTCTTGGTTGGAGCGCACGGATTCGAACCATGATAAAGAGAACCAAAATCTCTTGTCCTACCATTAGACGACGCTCCAATGACGACCTTATTATATATTTAAACTAAAAATTTTCAATAAAATTATCTGCGATGCTTTTTCTTTTTACCGTGTCTTTGGTAATATATTGTCAAAACATACACCAACAGCACAAGCGATAAACTTAATGTTGCCAAAAACACCACACCGAATTCTGGACTTTCCATTAAAACATAAATCAAATAGCACACGTCGGAAAACAGCCACGTAAACCAACTGGCCAAACTTAAATCATCTGCTGATTTGGTTTTTATCAGTTGAACGATTTGTGGCAAATAAGCAAACAATTCCAAAACTGTTACAACAGACAATAAACCAAAGGCTATTATTTCACGCATAAAAAACTCCTTCCTGTTTTCAGGAAGGAATTATATCATAAAATCACCAAGGTTTACACAGGTGTTTTTAATTATCTTGTAACACCTTTCAATCTTTCACTCATTTCTTTTATTAATGGAGATACCTGAGGGTGATTCAAGCTAACAATCTTACCATTTTGACGAAATTCGATTGTTTTATCGTCTTTTTGAACCAATTCTATAGGCTTTTCTTTAGATTTTGGCTGTACCGGTGTTTGAACAGAGGCAGCTATAGGTTTTTGTGTTGTTTTTTTAGTTGGTTCAACCACAGGCTTTTTTGGTTTTTCTGTTTCGTGTCTATCAATTTCAGCAAGCTTGTAAGCAGGAAGCTGGGCACCTGCTTTATAAATATATTCAACCCACATTTTAACAGGCCAACCATTGAACTTTTTACAATCTTCGTCTGGTATTTCAATTCTAAATTCTCTTTCAAACTTCATAACCAACTCTACTAAATCCAGAGAATCACAAGAAGTTTCTTCCATTAAAACAGTATTTTCATCAAAAGCTTCATCTGATAACTGTTCTTGTATAATGGAAAAAACCTCTTTTTTTACTATTTCTACTATTTCTTTATTCATTTACAACCTCTTCTGTTAAAAACAGAATAGCACACAATTTTTATTTGTCAACAAAAACTATGAATAATTACTATTTTTTCCTTATCAATACGTGCCAATGATAACTTTCATATGATTTATCATCTTTTGTATAATAAGTACCAATATGTTTTACATCAATAATGTCAAAATCTTTGAATATCTGATATATCACATCATAATCAGCATAAAAATGTGGAACCATATATTCTGGCCCCGGCTCATCACGCAATTTAGTGTTGGCATCAACCACAGGCCAATCCTGTTTGTACCCCCACGTTTCCTTTGAACCCAACGTAAGATAACACTCGCCATTTTTCTTTAACACGCGCTTTATCTCATCTGCTATCTTATACATCCCATTTGTATCAGTATGCGAAATTACATTAAAACACAAAATACAATCCATACTTTCATCTGGGAAAGGCGTATTTAACATATCACCATGTTTTATATCTATTTTCAAACCCAATTCTTGTGCCCAATTACTGGTGCGTTCTACGGAATTTTCACTTATATCAAACGCAGATACATTAAAACCATTAGAAGCAAACAAAATTGTATGACGTCCCAGTCCACATCCTAAATCTAAAAACTTTTGCTTGTTTTGACCTTTCCAACGATGCAAAAGATAAAAAGATTCAGCAGATGGATTTTTCCAATAATCTGCGACATCATCAGACACCATCTGCCAGTTCCAACCCTTGGATTCAACTATATTTGACATATGTTCACCTTTTTTATTTGTTTTCATCTTACACCAATTTATTTTTGCGAATAACAAAAAAATTAAACCTTGTGTTCATGATATTTTTATTACAAAATGTAAGCATAATTTCACAAAGGTATTTACATGGCAAACAAACGTCTTTTTTTATTTGCAGGTTTCGATCGCGACAATATTGTTGATGATACTCTGATTTATTATATCCAGGCTTTATCAAAACTTGGTGATATTATATTTGTTATGGACAATGATTTGCCAGGTCAAGAAATCAAAAAAATATCAAAGATTCCAAATGTTTTACACGCAAACGCCACACGACACAATGAATATGACTTTGGTTCTTATAAACGTGCTTATTTATGGGCAGATAAAAATAATTTATTAAAAAAATATGATTGGGTGTATTTTGTAAATGATTCTGTATATGGCCCATTAAATGATTTGAAACCTATACTGGAAAAACTTGAAAAATCTGGGGCAGATTTGGTTGGCATGGCGTCAAATTGCGATAAATACACACCACTGCACGTTCAATCTTGGTTCGTTGGTTTTACCAAGAAAGTATTTAACAGTGATTTCTTTGATAACTTTATGCGCAAAATAACCCATATTCCAAACAAAATGCATTTATGTTTGAAATATGAGGCTGGATTGACTGCTATGATTATGCGTCACGGATTTGAAATGAAGGTTATATTGGACGCCAAAGATAATGATATATATTCAAACCCACGCCATACATTAATTCAGGGTGTTCCATTTATCAAAAAGACAGCGGCGGCCGGAATATGCGATTTCTGTTTCCTTTACCCACATTTGGACGATGATACATTATTGACCCATATCCAGGCACACATGAAACGTCACAATATCGAATTGGCAAAAGATAATTACAGCATTTGCTATGAATTAAGACTTTTTGGTATTCGTTTATTACGCATCTTGTCCAAAGATTCAAAATATTATAAAGTATATGTATTTGGACGCATACCTGTCTTGAAAATCATTAAATAAAAACAGGCATTACTTGAAAAAATACCAGATATGTATATAATGCATTTAAATGCTCCCATCGTCTAACGGTTAGGACACCAGATTCTCATTCTGACAATATGGGTTCGATTCCCATTGGGAGTGCCATAAAAATTAAATCCGATTTATTCGGATTTTATTTTTATCTGCAATCACAAGAATCGAACCCATGGGTTCACCATGAGTAAGCGAAAACAAATATAATGTAGTTTGAGCGCTAACGAATGCCGCACAGGCATTTATGCCGAGCGAATTCCCATTGGGAGTGCCAAATTTCGTTATTGCGCGCAAGGCGCACAATTAAGAAATTTGAGCATCGCGCCGTAGCCAATACGTTCAAAGCACAAAACCTTATCAACCCCAAATTTTTTATTCATCGAAATGAAGCACCGGCGAAGGTGGATGCCAATTGTGTTCAAAAGTTTAAAAATTCATAAAAAAACACCGGCAAATGCCGGTGTTTTTTATTATTTATTCCAAAAACATTTTTGCCTGTTTCAACAAATTTATTGCGATATCTATATCATCAGTATTTATATTTATTTTTGATGGCATTTCTTCTTTTTTAACCCCGGCATTTACCGGTGTTTTCGCATCTTTTGTTTCGGCATCAAAAGTGCCATTATGTAAAATCTTTTTTACACCGGCAATTGTCATACCTTTACCATAAAGCAACGACTTTATAGAACGTAATTTTTCAATTGTTTCACGACGATAATAACGGCGATTACCGGCACCTGTCACAGGACGAATTGCACCCGCAAATTGTTTTTCCCAATAACGCAAAGTATGCGCAGGGACATCCAATTCTTTGGCGACTTCATTTATCGGAACAAAAAATTCGTTTTTGTTTTCCATTGTGTCCTGCGCATCCAGTGTTATTCTGCTGTTTCTGTTATTGTTTCTGATTCCGCAACAATTTCTTCGTTTTCTTCTTCGTGATCTATTGCGATTGCAGATACAACTTTTTCACCTTCGGCGGTTCTGAATAATGTGACACCTGCTGTTGAACGACCTGCGATACGAACATCACGCACTGGTGTTCTGATAATTTTACCACCGTTTGTCACCATCATGATATCCTGGTCATCGTTTACAGGGAAAGAACCCGCAACGGCTGTATTTTTACCACCCAATTTAATATTGGTAAATCCATTACCGCCACGATGAGTCAAACGATATTCATACGAAGATGTACGTTTTCCAAATCCATTTTCAGAAATTGTTAAAATGAATTCTTCGCTCAATGCCATTTTCGCCATTTGTTCATCAGACAGAACAAGTGTTGTATTTTCTTCTTCGGCATCCGCTTCTTCTTCGATACCTGTTTGGGCACGACGTAACGCACGGCTTTGTTTTACATATGCGGCACGCACCACAGAATCAGATTCACCATGATTCAACATTGCCATACCGATAATATAATCATCTTTTTGCAATGTTAAACCGCGAACACCGGTAGAATTACGTCCTGCAAATATACGAATTTCTGGAACTGCAAATCTTATGCAGCGGCCACGATAAGTAGACAAGAATACATCTTGGTCTTCATTACATGGCAATACAGAAATCAAAGAATCGCCTTCGTCCAATTTCATTGCAATCTTTCCGTTTGCACGAATAGAATCAAAATCAGACATACGGTTTCTGCGGACTGTTCCAGATGCAGTTGCAAACATAAGGAAGTGTTCTTTACCAGATTCTGCAACGCGTTTAACTTCATCTTCTGGCACTGGCAAAATAGCAGTGATTGTTTCACCTTCGGTCAATGGCAACAAATTCACCAACGGACGCCCTTTGGCCGCCGCATTTGCTTCCGGCAATTTATAAGTCTTTAATTTATAGCACAAACCTTTTGAAGAAAAGAACAACAAAGGTGTATGAGTATTCGCAACAAAGACATTTACAACATAATCATCATCTTTTGTTGTCATCGCATTACGTCCTTTGCCACCACGTTTTTGCGCACGATAAGTATCCAGCGCAACACGTTTGATATAACCAGTATTAGATACTGTCACAACCATATCTTCGCGCGCAATCAAATCTTCGATATCGATATCGATTTCCGCATCAGATATTTCACTGCGTCTTGGTTGCGACCAATTATCACGCACAGCCATTGTTTCTTCGCGAATAATTTGAACAATGCGTTCGTGGCTGCTTAAAATAGCCAACAAATCTTTAATCTGTGCACCCAATTCAGTCAAATCATTATGAATCTTGTCGCGTTCCAAACCAGTCAAGCGATGCAATTGCAATTCAAGAATTGCTTTTGCTTGGTCTTCGCTCATATAGAACATACCGTCTTTGTATTCTGTATTTGGATCATCAATCAAATTGATATAACTTTCGATATCAGATGCCGCCCAACCGCGCGAAAGCAAAGCAGCACGCGCATCATCAGGGTTTGCAGATTCTTTAATCAATTTGATAACTTCGTCTAAATTACCGCACGCAACAGACAAACCAAGTAATGTATGTGCACGATTACGTGCTTTGTTCAAATCAAATATTGTTCTGCGACGAATAACTTCTTCGCGGAATTCAATAAAGGCATCCAAAACCGTTCTTACAGTGAACAACATTGGGCGACCACGATTCAACGCCATCATATTGACCGGGAAATTAGATTGCATTTCTGTATCTTGGAATAAATGATTCAGAACAACCTCTGGCATTGTATCGCGTTTCAATTCGATAACAACGCGCAAGCCTTCCTTGGATGATTCATCGCGAATATCAGTAATACCTTCGATTCTTTTATCTTTGACCAATTCCGCAATTTTGATAATCAATTGAGATTTATTTACCTGATAAGGCAATTCATCAACAACAATCGCCTGATGATCATGAACAGTTTCAAAATGAGTTTTTGAACGAACGATTATAGAACCACGACCTGTTGTGTGTGCTTTATAAGCACCGGCATGTCCCATAATAATTCCACCTGTTGGGAAATCAGGTCCTGGAATAATTCCGAACAATTCATCATCAGTAATATCTTTGTTGTCCAATATCGCCAAAATACCATTACATACTTCGCCCAAATTATAAGTTGGGACATTGGTCGCCATACCAACCGCGATACCAGAACCACCATTGACCAAGAAATTAGGGAACTTGGTTGGCAAAACAATTGGTTCTTGTAATGTGCCGTCAAAGTTAGGTTGCCAATCAACAGTATCTTTGTCCAAATCTTCCATTAACGAAGCCCCCAGTTTGGACAGGCGCGCTTCTGTATAACGCATAGCCGCAGGTTTATCACCGTCGCGGGAACCAAAGTTACCTTGACCCTGAACCAACATTTCACCCATAGAGAAATCTTGTGCCATACGTGCCATCGCTTCATAAATTGAAGAATCCCCGTGTGGATGATAACGTCCCATAACATCACCGACGATACGCGCAGATTTCACAGTTGCTTTTGTTGCTGGTGCTACTTCGTTCATAACATATAAAATACGACGATGTACAGGCTTACAACCATCCCTTACATCAGGCAACGCACGATCAACAATAACAGACATCGCATAATCAAGGAACGATGTTCGCATTTCATGTTCGATAGGTGAAGTTGGAACTTTTACTTCATTAACTTCATTTGTTTCGATTATATCAGACATATTACTTTTCCCCTATTTTTCGATAGTAAAAACATAGCAAAAAAAAGCGCTTTCGGTCAAGGAATAAAGCGAAAAATTCACAAAAAAATTCAAGTTTTATTAGTCCTTGACAAAACAAAGTTGTGTATTAAAATAAACACATAAATACCAAGGAAAAACAAATGAAAACAAGCGGCGTATTTTTACCTTTTTGGTCATTATTTGCAGCAATTTTTACATATTACCTGTTTTTGGAAGGCCTGAAAAAACTAGGTTTGGTAAAAAGTAAATAAAATAGTTGCGTTTTCAAAAAACATATGATTAAATAGGACACAGTCAAAAGGATTTAACAATGGCAACAAAAAGAACATATCAACCATCTAAGACACGTCGTGTAAAGACACACGGATTTCGTGAAAAAATGGCAACTAAGTCAGGACGCGATGTTTTGAATCGTCGTCGCGCATGTGGCCGCAAACGTTTGGCCGTATCTGCCATTAACTAAGTTGATGGTTTTGAAAAGAAATTAAAAACCGCCAATTGGCGGTTTTTTTTATTGGTTCTCCCCCAGTATGGGGGAGTTCCGGCAAAGCCGGGAGGGGGTTATTTACTCTTCACCCGCCACCCACCGAATTTGTACCCTGGCCGGGTCGGTGTCGGTGGTAATGTTATTGATTGTCCGTATAAACAAGTATTTTGTGTTATATTCGTTCCATCGTCCCAATTTATCGTTATTGTATTTGGTTCAAATACCGCAATCAATTCATGTCCAAAGTTAGACGAACACGCGTTCGATACATTTTCATTAAATTGTCTTTTATATTTTATTCCCTGCGATTCTGTTGCATTATAACTGAACGTTCCACCATTACACGTATATCCATTTGGACATTGAACACATCCCAATGTATCCGCAGGTAAAAATTCACCAGATTGACATGTGTACGAATAAGGTTCAAATATCGCATATAAATTATTAGCAATAACCCCACATTGATTTGGTATAATTTCGGTATAATATGCGAATACCGGTTGAACGAACAGTAAAGATAATAATAAAATTTTTTTCATTGTTTGTTTCACTTTGTTTTAAGAGAGTTGTCATTCCGAGGAATAAAATTAACAACGAGTTTCGGTG
>CACZJK010000002.1 GCA_902781465.1 uncultured Pseudomonadota bacterium | reverse complement strand
ATCCCGGAAAACCTGTTTGCGGGGATATCTGGTGCCCCGGCAAATTCTATGTTTGGCAGCACATTCTATAACTGCAGCGGATTGACGGGAACAATACCGGCAAACCTGTTTGCGGGGATAAAGGGTGCCCCGGCAAGTGGTATGTTTTACAGCACATTCTCTGGCTGCAGCAAATTGACGGGAACAATCCCGGAAAACCTGTTTGCGGGGATAAAGGGTGCCCCGGCAAATCGTATGTTTTACCAAACATTCTATGGCTGCAGCGGATTGACGGGATTTACGGATGGAACAAATACAGTAAATTATGTTCCGGGGAATTTCCTTTCGGGTATTACGACAAATTCATCACCAACAAATCAGGCACAAAATATGTTTTATGGTACCGGATTATTGGCAACATGTCCGTCCGGCACCACAACGACAACACGTTCAAACTTTACCAACGCCGGCAAACCATGGTGTGGAACGCCATATACGCTAAGTTTCGAATTGAACGATGGTTCTTTTCCGGCCGGCACCGTTGCACCAACCGGATATATTACCGAAATGACGCCAAAAACATTACCAACACCGGTTCTTGAAAACCAGACTTTCGGTGGTTGGTATGATAATTCCGCGTTTACCGGAACGGCAATTACCGAAATACCGTCTGGTGCAACTGGTGATAAAATATACTATGCGAAATGGGGCGGTTCATCACCGGCGATTATCGACATTACATGGTATGCGAATAATGGCACAGAACCAACGACATCCCAATGTACTTATGGTGAAACATTAACATTACCACCAACCCCAACAAGGCCTGGTTATGTGTTCGCTGGGTGGAAAGTAAAGAACCAAAATTAAAAGTTCCGCCCCCACGGGGAGGGGCCTTGGCGACGGCGAATGGAGGGGGTAATCTGGTGTATTCACACAACGGATGATTGGAACAAAACTCAACCCCCCTCCGGCTGCGCCGCACTCCCCCACAGGGGGAGAACCTTAGACTGCGACAATATAGCAAAGACGGATGGTGCACCCAACAGGAGTCCCTCGGCATAAATGCCTGCGGGGCAATCGTTAGCGCTCAAACTTCGTAATACTCGTTTTCGCTTACTCATTGTCGAACCTGTCGTTGCTTCGCAAGTTTGTTTGGTTCGCCTCTTGGGGTTTCCAGATAAATTAAAAATCGGCAAAAAGCCGATTATTAATTTATGGCGCACCCAACAGGAGTCGAACCTGTAATCTTTGCCTTCGGAGGGCAACGCATTATCCAGTTGTGCTATGGGTGCTTGTGTTTTCTATTATACATTATAACGTCAGCATTGCCAACATAAAATCGTCCAAATCACCGTCCAGAACGGCCGCAGAATCAGTCTTTTCAACATTTGTCCGAACATCTTTGACCAACTGATACGGATAAAGGACATAGTTTCGTATCTGGCTGCCCCATTCAATTTTCTTTTGGGCGGCCTTGGCGGCGTCTTCTTCGGCTGCGCGTTTTTGCATTTCCAGTTCGTACAATTTAGAACGCAACATTTTCATCGCCATTTCTTTGTTTTGAATTTGACTGCGTTCGTTTTGACATGTGACAACAGTATTTGTTGGAATATGTGTTATACGAACCGCTGAATCAGTTTTATTAACGTGTTGACCACCGGCGCCACTGGCACGATAAGTATCAATGCGTAAATCTTTTTCATTTATTTCGATTTCTATACTGTCGTCAACATCAGGCCACACATCCACAGAAGCAAAACTGGTCTGGCGCTTGCCATTTGCATTAAAAGGCGATATGCGAACCAATCTGTGGACGCCGATTTCGTTTTTCAACCAACCAAAAGCGCGTTCGCCACTGATTCTGAAAGTAATGCTTTTTATACCTGCTACATCGCCAGGATGTTCTTCGACAACTTCGATTGCAAATCCATGTCTTTCGCACCATCTGGTGTACATACGCGATAACATTTGTGCCCAATCTTGTGCTTCTGTGCCACCTGCGCCAGATTGAATAAATAAAAAAGCGCCATTGTTATCCATTGGATCACTGAAAAGAGTGATAAATTTGGCCTTGTGCGCCGCATCTGATAATTCAGATATCGCGTTGTTTATATCAGGGTCTTCTGGTGATAATTCATATAAATCAACCAAATTCTTATATTCGTTTTCTAAATGATTCAGTTCTGATAATTGCTTTTCCAGTGCTGATTTTTTCTGTAAAATACCACGTGCATAATCAGGGTTGTCCCATAAATCAGGTTGATTTGAAATTTCTGATAATTTATCGATTTCTGATTGGATTTTTACTGGGTCAAAGAAACCCCCTTACGGCAGTAATGTCGTCAGAAATTTGTGTTAAAACTTCATTGTTTACCATAACCATACTTGGAATATATCAATTTATTTGATTAAATCAACTTTTTTATAATTTTAGGTGAAAGTTTTATTGCGTTTTTATTCGTAATATGATAAAATCTGTTCTAACAGAGAGGGATTTTTCATGAAAAGAAGTTTCTTAACATTGGGTTGTATTGGGGCGTTTTTGATGTCAAACGCGGCTTTGGCGGTATCAGCGGGAACCGTTGCAAATGATTCTGCACGTGCTGCGATTTATACGACTGGAACGGCCGGTTATTCAAATACTGTTGGAACACGCGGTCAAAACTCTACAATCAATGCGTATGTCCAAAATCAAAAGAATACTTATTTCTTGATAACTCAACCGGATGTTGATACTGCGTGCCGTCGCAAGATTATGGATTGTTTGACTGATTATTGCGGCGATACAACAATAGTTCCTGGAAAAACTTCTGGCCGTTGTATGTATGCGACAGAAACAGAATTATATAATTATGCTTTGCTTTGCTTGCAAAAAGATACATCGATTCTATTGCCTCAGTATAACACAATTGGACGTAATGGTTCTGGTGGTATGAATACTGCGGCGCGTTTATGTCCTTCTTATGTTCAACAAGAATTGATGTCTTATTTGTCTATGGCAAATATGGCGGATAAATTAACGAAATCTCATTCTGATTTGTGTGTTCAACGTCGCCGTGAATTAGAGGCTGCTATGGCGTGCCATTCTGTGGCTTTGGCATACGGTAACGAAACGACCAGTATGTTAAAAACTCAATTAACAGATTATTGTGGCGCTGGTGTTGCTGGTGGTTCTGCGGAAATGGTGACTCGTTTTGTGAATGCTGGTAATGTTGGTGCAAATATTTGGGGTTGGGCTGAAAAAGTGGTAAGCCTTGATTTGAATTCCAAAGGTGCAAATTGGGAATCTGCGGTTGATGCAGTTTTGGCCGGTTATACCAATCGTATGAATTTGGCATGTGGTGACGATATGCAATTGAATACAGTATCACATCCAACAACGACAAATACGACACCAAATTTGCAAAATGCGGTTGCAATTATGGCAAATGTTGCGTTCCCAAGTGCAACAACAAGTGCTACAACAAAAACACCATCTTCATCTTTGTATATGGAAGTGACGTCGATGTCTGAAATGTATGATTATGCTACTGCAAATCAGGTGGTCCAGGCCGGATTGACTAACAGTTCTTTGACACAAAATCCATTTTTAAGTTCTGCACAAATGGATAATATGCAAAAAGCCTATAAACTGGGAACGAAAGTATTTGTTATACGTGACAGTTCAAGATGTTTTACTGTTCCTGTCACAACGTTGACGCAAACAGAAACTTCCATAATGGCACAATCGTTTGCGAATTGTGTAAGCAGATAAATCAACCGCCCATGTGGTGGTTTTTTATATTGAATTTTTTCATACGCATTTCTTGAAAAAATATAGTTTTTTTGGTACAATAAGTCTTATGAAAATATCGCGTCGACAACTTTTGAAAACGGTCAGTTTCAGTGCTTTGGTGGTGGGGCTTGCACCACGTGTTGCATTTTCTGCGCCGAATGCGTTACGGTCTGTACGTACAGGGGCCCAACCAGGAGGTAAAACACGTTTCGTAATTGAAACGGCCAATCGTCCATCTTATACATTGTCTTATGGTGATAAACAATTGGTGGTTAATTTATCAAACACCAATGGTCGGTCGGATATCATACCAAAATTGGCCAGTGGCACCATGATAAAACGTATTACGCAAATCCAAGACGGAACAACATTGAAAATATCTGCGGCTTTGTCTGGTGCGATTGATGCAATTGAAAAAAATCAGATAATGATTTTGGAACCTAATGGCGATAATGATTATCGATTGGTTCTTGACTTTGCATCGGGAACAGGGCGCGGAATTGCGAATACTGCGACAACGACTGGCGCAACAACTGCCAAAGCAACCAAAACAGAATCTAAACCAGCGACAACGAATAAAACACAACGCATAATTGTTATTGATGCGGGACATGGTGGTAAAGATCCAGGCTGCATAGGCAAGGGCGGAACCCAGGAAAAAACAGTTGTGCTATCTGTTGCAAAAAAGTTAAAAAACAAATTGGAAGCGAACGGTTATAAAACATATCTGACACGTTCGACGGATGTTTATCTGAAATTGGGCGAAAGGGCAGAATTTGCGGAAAAAAAGCATGCTGATTTATTTATCTCTCTGCACGCAAACGCAAACCCAAGTCGTGATATGAAGGGCTTTTCTATTTATACTTTGTCTGAAAAAGCATCCGACGAAGAAGCGCAAAAACTGGCAGATTCAGAAAATGCGGCCGATAAAATTGATGTCGATGGATTTGAACAATTTTCAAAAGATATTCGTGTTGCATTGTCTTCGCTGCAACAACGCGCAGTTGCGGAATTAAGTGAAGAATACGCAAATGGTTGCGCAAAATCTATGAATCGCGCATCCATAGAACAACAAAGGGGCCCATCTGTTCGTCATGCGCCTTTTGCGGTGTTGCGTTCGACTGTGCCGGGTGCATTGATTGAATTGGGACATTTATCGAATAAAAGCGAAGAAAAATTACTTAAATCAGACGCACATCAAAATAAATTGGTGGACGCCATCGCTAAATCTGTAAATTCTTACGATTTTGATGTGTAATTTTATTCTCTATACGTTGAATCATCACAAACATAATATACAGCACCATTAACCAGCATTTTAAGATAATGTTCTGTTGAATTGTTCATAGTTGTTGGTATTGTTGTCATATTTGCATAAAAGATTCCGTCATCCATGCCGATATTTAATGACGGCGTTGTCGTTTTTGTTGATTTTAGATAAACCATATCATCACCAATATGCAATATGTGTTCATAACAAATCGCAGAACCAATAGGCGCAAATGGTGTTGGATTGATACACGATTCAATACCTTGGAATTCTGTTTCGTTAAATATATATGTTCCACCAACACATTTATTATTTTGTGGACATATACGACAGCCTTCAACATCGTCTATCCAATCGTCCCCGGCAGGCAGATAATAACCAGGCGCACAAGTATACATTATTGGTTCGAATATCGCAGAATAACTTTTATTAAAATTTTTTACACAACTGCCAATTGCATCTGTCACTAATATATCGCCATCATCCAATCCTTGTGTTTGTGTAGAACTGTATGTGTATGATCCACCTGTGCACTTATGATTGATTGGACATTGTTCACACAATATTCCGCCTGCGGGTAAATACTGATTAATATTACAATTATAAGTTATCGGTTCGAATTCAACGCGATAATAATGTGTTTTTCCACATATTTCATTATTGGCAATTGCTTTATTAACCAACAATATAACAAAAAAAACAAATAAAATATTTTTCATTTTATTTATTCCCCAATTTGTTCAACCGGTGTCCAGCCACTTTTACCGTCGTTTTCCCAATTACCATGGTATATGAATTTCCATGTGCCAGAATATACTCTATCTTGCGATGCATATTTAATAGTGAATGCTTGTTCTTCCAATCCAGTATATGTAATACTTTTTACATGGTTGGTATTATACAAAACCGATAATGGTAATGAATATGCACTGTCGCTGTAAAAATAAATTGTTGGATTATAAGCACCGGAAAGTTTTACGTATATATTTCCAACTCGTGTTCTTTTTTCATCTCTATAATCTGAACGGCTCAATGTTGAGGTAGTACCAGAAGTTACATCTATGAAAGTTATATTGGTAATATTAAGAGACCCATACAGTACTGCGTTTTTCCAAGTAAAATTTACTACGTTATCATATTTTCCATAATAATCAGACGTATCTGTAATTGTTATATAGTCACCTTCTGATGGAAGTCGGCTATTATATTTATCAATATTATATAAATTTGAATTGTTTGGAACAGAATCAAAATTTACAAAGTTTCCGCGGTCAAAATATTCTGGTTGCCAGCCTTTGAACATATGACCGCGCTTTGATACATTTGGCAATATAACATCATTGCCAATTTCACATTGTGTTGTTGTGTATATTTGATTATCAACACCCCAATTTATTGTTATGGTATCTGCAATTGCAATTGTGCATATAAATAATGTGATGGCGTATAATAAAAGTTTTTTCATTGTTTCCTCCCAATTTTCTAACAAACAATCCGCTTTCGCTTGCGCTACAGCGAGATTAAATTACCGCCAGAAAATCGGGCGGTTGGAGGTTAAGAACAATTCAACATGAGATTGCGCGTTTAATTCGATATATTCAACGCCCTCCAACCAATAAAAAACAGTTGGAGATTTTAACGTCCATCCAGACGCATGCTGAAACAGGTTCTTAAGCCTCATCAGAAAAACTCTTTCTGACATGTTTATTATAAAGTATTTGTAAAAAAATGTAAATATATAAATAAAACAGTTTTTATGTTTGATTTTTATTTATAAACATATATAATCTTTTCGCAACGGAGATATGGCAGAGCTGGTTGAATGCGCGCGACTCGAAATCGCGTATACAGGCAACTGTATCGAGGGTTCGAATCCCCCTATCTCCGCCATAAAAATTAAATTGCCATTTGGGCAATTTTATTTTTATCGTGTAGGGGCGGTATTTTGTATAACACTGTTCAGTATGTCGGTCTGTTTTATTGTTTGAAAGAATTTATCGATTTGGCCATTATTATTCAGGTCTATCAGTATGGTTATCCACTCTGTTTTATTTAATTTGTCGGCCAGATTCATTATCTGTGAAATAGTTAATTTTTTCATATGCCATCCTTTGTATTATGTTATATGAATTTTTATGATTTAGCAAATAATTCTTTTTGCGTAGATATTTATGTAGAGCGAATTCCATTGTTTTTATGGCATTGATGTCTTTTTTAGTGTATAATTATTCCTATAAAGGAAGCTTTTATGGACAAGATAGAAATTTTTAAACAGGCTGTACGAAATTTATCTGATTATGTTGGAACAGATTATGCTGCAAAACCAGAAAATTGGTGTGTGGTTCATGCAACAAAATATATGCCACTTCGTCATAAAGATGGAACAATGTACATTCCTTCAACAGCAATGGCGACAAATTTTGATGTTCCGCGTACTACTGTTCATACAACTTTTAACCATGTTGTGACAAGCCATATGATGGGATCTTGGGACGATATGCCTATTGTTGTTATGGCTCCTTATACTGATGTCGCAAAAGAAAACGGAAATCCTGCACAAATATCTGCCGTGGATACATATTGGTCTGTTAACCCAAAACGCGGATTGGTTTTGCCTGATAATGCGTATATTGTTCAGCCTTCAAACGATGTTTTGTTTTCTGTTAACGAACATGGCGCAACCTATAAGCGCGATAATTATACAGATGAAGAAGTAAAAATGATTTTAGAAATGCTGAACCCAGAAGAGCGTGAAACTTTTGAAAAATACGAAAAGGGTGACTTCAAAGATTATGAAATAGAACATGAATTTTATATAGATAATCGTGTCAAAAAAATGTATGAATCCGCCAAAGATAAACAGGCTTTTTTGCGTGGTTTGTTTGAAGAAAATCGTTTTGATATTTTGTCACATTATTTGCGTAATACTGTTGTTCGTCTGGCAATGAAAAAGATTGGTTTTTATAAAATACAAGGAATTTATGATGGCAGTTATACAAGCACTATTATAAAAGATGCTGCAACAAAAATGGGAATTCAGGCAACGGCTTCGAATAAAGGACATTCAAATTCTATTTATGCAGAAATGGAAGATTTTTGGGGCCGCATTAAAACAGTTTTTAACGGTGGATTTGACGAATATGGTGTTATAAATGCCCCTGACTTTAAATCTTTATTAGGATATATATCTTCACACAGTGAAAATAGAATAATTCAAGAAATAGTAAAAAGTCTTACAGAAAACAAACCTCTCGATTTTATTGATTTATATGAAAAACATTTTATAAGTGAGATAAATCAACATATATCTTGGGCTGGTTTATATACACAAACTTTGCAAAATGAACTGTTAGATATAGAACGATATGATATCAGTGAACAAGAAAAAGATCAACGACGTGCAGAAGTTTATCAAAAACAACAAGAAAATGCAGAATACTTGAAAGAGTTAAATGCAATCAAAAAAATATCTGATTTCGATGCAAATCTTTCAGAAGTTCTTTATAAAAATGCTGAAATCTTATCCGCAGAATATGAAACAAGGCGCAAAAATTTGATGTCCAGACCTGGTTATGATGATTTTATACAAAAACTGCAAGACCAATATAATATGGCAAATCAAAAAAATGCTGATATATTGTTGGCAAACAATACAAGATTTTAATCGTTAAACAAATGAAAGGTTTTAATCAACAGGTTTATGATATTGTCGAAAAAATCCCAGCCGGGACAGTGTTAACCTATGGTGATATTGCGAAGATGCTGGGGCGACCACGTATGGCGCGATTTGTTGGGTTTGCAATGTCAGCGGTGTGTGACAGTGATAATCGCCCTTGGCATCGTGTCACTTTCAGTGACGGAAGACTTTGGGATGGCAAATGGGAAAAAGTGCAACGCAAATTATTAAAGTCTGAAGGCGTTGGTTTTACCCCTGACGGTCGCATAGATGTTGAAAAATATCGTTGGCATCCTGAAAGTATGGCGGCGCCAATGGATTTGCGGGATATGCCTTTGAAATTTTAGTGCTTTTTTAATTTTTCATATATTTTATTTTCAGGCAATTCTTTAAAAGTCAAATACCAGGCCTGAACATCCATATTTTTATTGTGATTATTTAATCGTCTTTGCATTTCATCAACAGTTTGTGGCGACGGCGAAATAACTGGCAAACCTGGTTCCCAATCTGCGGGTGTTGATACCTTGAAAGCGTCATTTGTTTGCAATGCCAATAATATGCGTTTGATTTCTTTTAAGTTGCGGCCTGTGGTTTGTGGATAATATAAAATAGTCCTGATAATTCCTTTCGGATCAATTATAAACACCGCGCGCACAGTTTTTGTATCAGAAGTATTTGGATGAATCATACCGTATAATTTTGAAATGTGTAAATCGATGTCAGCGATAACAGGAAAGGTTATATCTATGTTTTTCCAATCTTTGAAGTTTATTTCGTCGTGTATCGAACGAAACCATGCCAAATGAGATGCAATTGCACCAACTGATAATCCGATTATTTCGGTATCCAGTTCTTGAAATTCATGAATCATAGATTGAAACGATAAAAATTCAGTTGTGCAAACCGGCGTAAAGTCCATAGGATGCGAAAACAAAATCACCCAACGCCCAGTGTAATCTTCTGGGAAATTGATAGGGCCATTAGTAGTGTTTGCACTGAACGCCGGTGCATTATCTCCAATCAATGGCAATTTATCGCAAGTATTAATTTTATCTTCATACATCTTAATCCCCTGTGTTATATTGAAATTTTACCAATATTAGGGGTGTTTTGATATAAGAGCCTTTTCTTAAATAATTTGCTTTATTTTTTGTAAAATATGCTATCATATTAGGTGGTAGATAAATAAAAGGATGATTTATTATGAAACGTTCGGATGTTATAAGAACACTGCAAGTGCAATTTAAGAACATGAGAACGTCTGATGCAATGGCGATGTTGGATTGCGTTATGGATGAAATGAAGAACGCTGTTGCAAACGATGACAGAATTGAAATACGCGGATTTGGAACGTTCCAACCACGCAGACGTGCTACTAAAACTGGTTATAATCCAAGCACTGGTGAAATGATATATTTGGATGCGAATAAAACTATTTTATTCAAGCCAAGTCGTGAATTAACTAAAAAAATGAATGGATAAAGTATGTCAAACGGAATTACTAATCATAACCGCGACAGATACGAACGCGTTCGCAGATTGATGTGGATTAAATGTGAAGCCTGCGGTCGCTTGGTTTTCTATAAAGATTATAAAAACAATCATTATGTATGTCCACGCTGTGGTCGTGCGTTTATGATGACACCAAAACAGAGATTTAATTTGCTGTTTGATGATATAAATTGGCAAAAATTTGATTTGCCGGTTGTCAGTGATGACCCATTGAATTTCGTGGACAGAATACCATACAAAGAAAGATTAAAAGAAGCGCGCGAAGATGCCGGAACACAAGATTCTATATCGACCGCCGATGGTAAAATAGGCGGCATAGATTCAACTGTATGCGTTATGAACGGCGATTTTATGATGGGGTCTATGGGACGCGCGGCCGGTGATGCGATTATCGCAAGTATTGAACATGCGATTGAATTAAAACAGCCTTTCGTTATGGTGACTTGCAGTGGTGGCGCACGTATGCAGGAAAACATTTTGTCGTTGATGCAAATGGCGCGTACTACGGTTGCAGTTAATAAATTACATGAAAACAAATTGCCTTATATCGTGATTCTGACAGACCCAACTTTCGGTGGGGTGACGGCTTCGTTTGCGATGTTGGGCGATATACATATTGCCGAAAAGGGTGCACGTATTGGTTTTGCAGGCCGTCGTGTAATTGAACAAAACATTCACGAAAAATTGCCTTCTAACTTCCAAACGGCTGATTATTTGTATGAACACGGTATGGTTGATATAGTGGTTGATCGTTCTAAATTAAAAGAAACCTTGGAACGCGTTTTAACAGTATTGACTAAACAACCTGTCGAACCAAAAGTTATCGATGTAAAAACACCAAAATATGACGCACCAAAGAAATCACGCGACGCTGGTAAAACCCCAGAATATGACAAGGTTTTATTGGCACGTAATGAAAACAGACCACACTTTTTGGACTATGTAAATGGCATAGTTGATAAATGGACTTACCTTGCGGGCGATCGATGCTTTGGCGAAGATGCTGCTATGTGTGGCGGTATTGGTTATTGGTATGGAATACCTGCGGTTGTGTTGGGTCAAGAAAAAGGTCGCACAATCGAAACCCGTCAACAACACAGATTTGGTATGCCTAATCCAGAAGGTTATCGCAAAGCACAACGTTTGATGAAGTTGGCTGAAAAATTTGATTTGCCAATCGTATCGCTGTTTGATACTGCGGGCGCTTTCGCAGGTGGTGCCGCCGAAGAACGCGGACAATCCCAGGCGGTGGCATCAACAATCGCAATGGGGTTAAGTGTTAAAACACCTTATGTTGCCGTCAATGTTGGCGAAGGTGGTTCTGGTGGGGCAATCGCGATTGGAACTGGCGACAGGGTAATGATGCTGGAAAATTCAATCTATTCAGTAATCGCACCTGAATCTTGTGCAAGTATTTTATGGAAAGATAATAAATTCAAAGCCCAGGCTGCAACCGCATTAAAATTGACTGCGCGTGATATGGCATCACTTAACGTGATTGATAAAATCATCAGTGAACCGGCGGCCGGTGCGCATACAGATTGGCAAACAACGATGGAATTGTTGGCTAAATCAGTGGCAGACGCTTTGAACGAATTGCGTGAAACACCAATTGAAGAATTAGTGCCAGAACGCGCAAAAAAATTCTTGGCCATGACACGTGATGTTGAAATCTTTCAACCAGGCCACACCGCCGAAGAAAAGTTGATATAATAAACCACCAGTTTGGGTGGTTTTTAATTTTTTACTTTCATTGCTGATTATTATTTGATAGAATAAAACTGTCAGCAAGAGTTTTGTTGATGAGGCTTAGTAACCTGTATCTATATGCGTCCATGAAGACGTTAAAATCTCCAATCAAATATAAGGTTGGAGGGCTGTGAATATACGGAATAAGCAGCGCAATCTCATATAGAATTGTTACTAACCTCCAACCGCCTGATTTTCTGGCGGTAATCTTTTAACCACGCAGTGGTGTCATCCTGAGCGAACGCAAATTCGCGTGAGGATCCACATTGGATTCCCACGTCAGCCCTTTGGGCTTCCTCGGAACGACAAAGAAAAGAAACAGGGGGAAGTGATGAAAAAGTTTTTAATATTATTATCAATGCTGTTTTGTGGCACAGCATACGCACAAACCGAAACATTAAATTGGTATATAGGCGATGATGTTTACGCAACCACAACATGTGAAAGTGGTAATGATATATTATTACCAACCACCCCAACCAAACGAGGGTATACTTTCAAAGGCTGGGCAAGTAGTTATATACCGATTGAATATTTGGAATCCACCGGGACACAATATATTGATACGGGGAATCCAGCCGTTTATGGTCATAGATATATTCTGACTGTTAAATATCTTACAACACAATATGAGATGCGAATTGCAGGCAGTTTAGCCACTGAAAATGGTATTTATATTGGTATAGATAGCAGTCAATTAATGTTTAGAGTTGTTAGACAACCAAATATAAAAGTAGCCACAGTTGAAAATAACAAAATATACAGATATGATTTATTACTTTATCCAGGAAATAATACGTGTAAAATTACAAATTTAACTACGTCAAATATACACGAAAGTAGCACGTCAGAAAATTCTGGCTTAAATACAAATAATATTTACTTGTTTGATGTTAATTATAATGGCGTTGCGTTAAAGCAAACAAATAATAATTTACGAATATATGATTATAAAGTTTTATCCTCTACAGGGGAGGTATTGGTAGACATGATTCCCGTTCTCGACAAAAATGGCACGCCATGTATGTATGACCGGGTCGAAGATAAATTTTATTAATTCCCCCTTTGGAGGGGGTGCGGCGCAGCCGGGGGGAGGGTTCACTGATAATAAGTTATCTGGAATCTTAACCTCCCTCCCGTCCTTCGGACGTACTCACCCCAAGGGGAGAATAAGGAGATAGATATGAAAAAAATTTTATTATTATCTTTATTACTTACACAACCATCGTTAGCATATTATACCGAAACAATACCCAACCAATGTGGGGTTATTGGTAATAATTTACTTGCGGTGTTTGAAGTAAATACTTATACATGTCAATCTGGTGAATTTTTGCCTGCAGATACTTTGGGATGTGTACAATGCCCAAATGGATATACATGTAGTGGTGGAACATTCAGTTATAACGCAACAGAATCGCAGGGAATAAAATATAAAACACAATTTAATGAAAGTGTATCAAACGCGTGTTCGTCTAACTTTGGACATAAATTGGTTGCGGTATTCGAACCAAATACGATAACGATAAATTGGGACGATGGAACAAATACTGTGCAAAATACCTGTACATACGGTCAGTCAATAACATTACCACCAACACCAGTCAGGCCAGGTTATAAATTCGGTGGGTGGAGAGTGAAAAATCAAAATTAAAAACCCCATAAAATATGGGGTTTTAAATCTGGCGGAGCGTATAGGACTCGAACCTATGGACCGCATTACTACGGTCACGGATTAGCAATCCGCTGCATTACCACTCTGCCAACGCTCCGGATGGGTGTTATTATATATAAACACTTTTTTAAATGCAAGTACGAATTTGGTGTTTTTTTTTTATTTAAAGTTTGACAATCGCTTGGTCGCACTATAAAATGGCCTGAATTTAAAAATATCATGAATAAAAAGAACGTTTTAATATTTTCGTTAATGTTTATGTTGCCTTTTGTTATAAAGGGCGTTCGTGATGCAAATAAAAACAATGCGAAATACTCTTTTTCCAAAGGGGTTCGATATGTACACTCTGACGATTTTTTGGTTTGTCCAACTGATTACAATATTGTGTCGAAAGCCGTTCTTTTATCAGATATAAAGCAACAATTGTTTCATGAATTCGGCTATGAATATACAGATACGGTTTTCAAAATACAATCTTTTGAAGATAACAGTGTTCAATATACACGCCCTGATGGTTCGGGCTTTGTTCGCAAATCTGGTTCGCGCACTTGGCGTAATCAAAATCCAGGAGCAATCAGAACAAGTCCTTTTACCCGTAAAATGGGCGCAATTGGTGATGCAGGCGGTTTTGCTGTTTTCCCTAGTGAAGAACAGGGTATGATTGCATTAAAGGCTTTGTTGCGTACAGAAAGTTATTCTAAATTATCTATATATGACGCAATACATAAATACGCGCCTTTTTGTGATAGCAATGACCCAATAAGATACCAACGACATTTATACGAAAGTACTGGTATAAAACCAAACCGTAAGTTATCCGATTTGAGTGATGAAGAATTGGAAAAAATAGCACAAAGTATAAAAGTTTTGGAAGGCTGGAAAGAGGGTACTGTATCTAATTTCGGTTTGTTTGTTGATTTAATCAATGAAATTTGTACCACGCAAAAACAACGTAATTCTTAAATTTTAATATTTGCAATATTCGCATCGATTTATTATCATATCGCCATATAATCAAAGGAAAAATCGTTATGCAAGTCAGATTGTTTAATACTTTATCGCGCAAAATTGAAGATTTTAACCCAATTATTCCAAATCATGTTGGCTTTTATTCTTGTGGGCCGACGGTATATCATTATGCGCATTTGGGTAATTTGCGAACTATGGTTCATAACGATTTATTAAAGCGTATGTTTTTGGCAAATGGTTATACGGTCAACCATGTTATGAATATTACTGACGTTGGGCATTTAACCGATGAAGATAATGATTCCGGCGAAGATAAAATGGAAAAGGGCGCTGCACGCGATCATAAGTCCGTGTGGGACATTGCACAGTTTTATCTGGATGAATTCTTGCGCGACAGTGATGATTTGAATATTATACGCCCAACAACTATGCCGCGCGCTACTGAATATATCAATGAACAAATTGAATTGATTCAAGAACTTGAAAAACGTGGCTATACATATGAAATTCCTGGTGATGGTATTTACTATGATACTTCTAAATTCGCAGATTATGGCGCGTTAACAGGCGGTTCTTTGTCTGGCCAACGTGCGGGTGCGCGTGTGGAATATAATGATGCGAAACGCAACCCAACTGATTTTGCACTTTGGAAATATTCGCCAAAAGATGTAAAGCGCCAAATGGAATGGGACAGCCCTTGGGGTGTTGGTTTTCCGGGCTGGCATACAGAATGTTGTGTTATGAGTATGAAATTATTGGGTGCTCATTTTGATATTCATACCGGCGGTGAAGATTTATCGCGTGTACATCATACTAATGAAATAGCGCAAAGCGAACCTGTTGTTGGCAAACCTTGGGTGCATTATTGGGTACATTTCAGTTTCTTGGTGGATAAAAGTGGCGATAAAATGTCAAAATCCAAGGGTGAATTCTTGGGTATGAACGCAGTTCGCGCTCGCAATATTGAACCGATAGTGTACAGATATTGGATTGTTTTGGGACATTATCAATCTCAATTGGCTTTTTCATTTGAAGCATTGGAATCTGCCGAAGCGGGCTATAAAAATATTGTTCGCAAGGTTGCTGATTTAATCAATTCTGACGATAAAACCCCAATCGATAACGAACAATATAATCAATGGCACGACAAACTGTTGATGCCGGTGTCGGACAACCTGAAAACCGCAGAATCCTTGGTCGTTTTACAAGATTTATTAAAAGACAAATCAACAAATGCAAATACTAAATTGGAATTGATAAAGTTCGTTGATGATTTGTTGGGATTACAGTTTATGGAACACGCACAAAAGTTGCATAAACTTGAAAATCAAGATGCCCCAGAATCTGTAAAACAAATGGCCCAGCAACGCTTGGACGCAAAGAAAATCCGCGATTTTGAAACAGCTGATAAATTGCGCCATCAAATCGACGAAGCAGGTTGGACTGTGATGGATACGGTTGACGGATTCAAATTGGTAAAAAAACAATAAAAAATATTAAAAAAACTGCTTGAATATAGCGCATTTTGTGCTATATTAAAACGCGTCTTAACAAAGGAAAAATCCATGAATTATCCATATATGCCTAAATCTACCGCACTTTGGTTGATTGAAAACACAGCATTAACATTTGAACAAATTGGGGAATTCTGCGGCTTGCACGAATTGGAAGTTAAAAATATTGCCGATGCAGAATCAAATAAAATGCAAGGTCTTAACCCAATTATCAATGGCCAGGTCACTCGTGAAGATATTGAAAAATGTGAAGCTGACCCAGATGCCAGATTGACTTTGCGTGAAGTCATTGTCGAAGCCCAAAAGAAACAAAACAAAAAAGGCGTAGGGTACACTCCAAAATTACATCGTCAAAACCGTTTGGGTGGTATTTTGTGGATTTTGAAAAATTATCCAGATTTGACAGATGGTCAAATTGCACGCCTTATGCGCAGTACAAATCCAACTGTGAAATCTATTCGTGAAAAAACACATAAATCTTATTCTTTGATTCAAATCCAAAGTCCGATTGTGTTGGGTTTGGTTTCTGAATCTGCTTTGCACGAAGCAATCGCAAAGGCACAACGCAAAAGCGGTAAATAAGTTTTTATGTTTCACACCAATAAATCAAAGGTTTTTTTATGACTAAAAAACTAGACGAAGCAACAAGATTATTAATTGATTCTTTGCCAGAAAGTTTGAAAGAATTGGCTTTGTCGGCGACTGAAGACGGTTATCTGTCCCAAATGGACTTTGATGCTGCGATTCAGGCTGACGAAGTGCCAGACGAAGAAAAAGACGAAGTTTTGGAATTCTTTAAGCAAGATTTGGAATTGGAAATCCTGGAAACTGATGGTGACAGATTTACTCGTGATATGGAAAAATATTACGAAGATGATGACGAAAACTATAATCGTGATAAAACCCGTGATTTATTGAATGCTGATGCTGAACAAGTTGATGTTAATGACGATGATTACGAACATTACGCCAAACAGTTGGAACGCAGTTCTACGGGTAATTTAGTTCTTGGAATTCAAGATTCTGTCCAATCATATTTGAAACAAATCGGTACAGTTCAATTGTTGACTGCGGCGGGCGAAATTGCTATCGCGCAACGTATCGAAGCGGCCTCTCGTTTAATGGTTTATGGTTTGTGCGAAAGCCCTATGACAATTCAGGCGATGTTAGATTGGTATCAACAGTTGTTAAACGGCGATATCAGATTGCGCCATATCGTGAATTTGGAAGTTATGTATTCCAGTGAATCCGAACAAAAATCATTGGCGGCTTTGGCAGATACTCTGAAATCCAAAGGCGTAGATCAGGTTGATGATTTGAACGATGAAGATTTAGATGCCTTGGAAGATTCTGTCGCGTCTGACGATGAAGATGACGAAGAATTGGATGAAGACGAAGACGGCAAAAAAGAAGACGGTCAACGCAGTTCTTCTGGCGTGCCGATTCCAGTTATGGAAGATGCACTTATGCCTATGATAACAGATTTGTTCGCAAAGATTAAACGCGTATTTTCTGGTATGCAAAAGTTGCAAGCCAAACGTTTGGAAAATTTGTTGACTTCTTCTGCACCTGATGAAGCATTGGAAAAGAAATATAACAAATCTCGTGTAGAATTGTTCGAATATGTCGGTAAAATCCGTCTTAACGACGAAAGAATTGCCGAAATTATGGAAAAATTGACTCAGCGCGACCAATTGCTTATGGGATTAGAAGGTAAAATGTTGCGTCTTGCGTTGGCTTGCAAAATCAAACGCGAAGATTTCTTGGCTGAATATGCAGGGAACGAAATAAACCGCAACTGGGTAAAGAAATTGGCAAAGAACAAAAGCGCTGCATGGCAAAACTTTGCTACTAAACATCAGGCTGATGTCTTGAAAATTCAAGAAGATATTACCGCAATCGCTTTCGAAGCAGGTCAACCAACATCTGAATATAAAAAGGTCGTTGAATTGGTGCGACGTGGTCAAAGTGAAGCCGCACGTGCAAAACGTGAAATGATAGAGGCGAACTTGCGTCTTGTTATCAAATTTGCCAAGAAATCAAGCAACCGCGGATTGGGCTTAGACTTTTCTGACCTTGTCCAAGACGGAAACATCGGTTTGATGAAGGCGGTTGATAAATTCGATTATCGTTTGGGTAATAAATTTTCTACATATGCAACTAACTGGATACAACAGGGTATTTCACGCAGTATTGCCGACCAAGCACGTACAATTCGTATCCCTGTGCATATGATTGATAACATACACAAGATTCAACGTGCTTCGCGTCAGTTTATGCATAAATACGGACGTCAGCCAACTGCTGAAGAATTGTCAAAGATTATATATTTGCCAGTAGACAAGATTCACAAGGCAATGAAAGTGAACCTTAAACCTATGTCTTTGGAAGCACCAGTAGGCAGCGAAGACGACAGTTCACGTATCGAAATCATTGCAGACGAAACCGCCAAGAATCCATTTACTTCGGCGGCGCAAAAGAATTTGCGTAAAATCGTCACACAAATTTTGTCTGAATTGGATCCAAAAGAAGAAACTGTTTTGCGTCAACGTTTCGGTATGTCAACCAATAAAACCAGCACACTGGAAGAGGTTGGTGAATATATCGGCGTGACACGTGAACGTATCCGCCAGATTGAACAAAAGGCGTTGAATAAACTGAAACATCCAACACGTGCGCGTAAATTACGCAGTTTCTTGGAAGACTAATTTTAATACCCCGCCTTGTGCGGGGTTTTTATGAGGTAAAAGATATGAAACAAAAACCAACAGTTTTATTTTGTACAGGCCTGTCCGGCAGTGGTAAATCATACTTTATAAAAAATGTTTTGCCTTATGGTGCGTTTTATAATTTACGCAGTGCGACAACACGGCCTATGCGCAACGGTGAAATGGATGGTCGCGAATATTATTTTCGTGATGAAACTTATTTTGAAACAGAAAAATTTGCGACAAAACTTTTTGTGAACGAACAATTTTGGCAACCGGGTCAACCTAAATGGCTTTATGGTGTGCCAGAATTTGAAATTTGGAATAATTGGGGTGCAAATTTTACTTATGATGTGATTCAGCCCAAATATGTTCGACAGATGATAAGTTGGTTTAATAAAAACGACAAAAAGAACCAATATGATTTTCGTGTTTTATGGTTCTTGCCACCACTGGACAATTTTGAAACAGCCAAAAAGCGTCAAAATATGCCAAATGATTTAGAAGTCCGCAAAGCAAACACCTGTGATTTGCAAGATTTCAAAGACGCCAAATTACAGATAGACCATATCGTCACTTGTAATCCATACATATTGGCATACGACGACCATCTGCGCGCGTTTATTGAATCAAAACGAACAAAGACACATTAAAAACAAAATCACGCCCATACGGGCGTTTTTTTAATTGTTTATTGAATTTAATAAACCTGTGCGCATTGCTTCGTTAATTCGTGTGTAATACCCACAGTTTTCCGCACAAACGGAATTACAAGAAGAAGCCGATCCTCGATCAGAGTTAAATACCCAACGCGAGGACACAGGATGTGTAGCCTTACACCAACAATAACGACCATATTTTTCAGAACCTGCAACCGTTTTTTCTTCGCCATCAGGATTAATGTCTGTCAAATTTGCCACCCATCCACCAGTTCCTTGGCCTTTGTTGCTATTCAAACATACGCTTATACCAGATACATAACCGTAAGGAAAAGAAGTTGACCATGTTCCTCTGCTTTTTTCATATCCAAATCCTGTTCCGTTAATACTTGGGTCCAGGATTACTGCAACAGAATCGTTTTCTGCACACATGGTTGTTGCGTATGATGGCACAGATAAAAGTGTCGCCATTATTAAAACAGATTTTTTCATTTTTTACCCCCGTTTTCTATTACAAGAAAACCGCTCTTAAAAGGGCGGTTGGAGGTTAAGAACAATTTAATCCGAAAATTGCGCCGTTTATTTATGTATATCACAGCCCTCCAACCATATATTTGATTGGAGATATTTAACGTCATATCTTTGACGCGGATTATTCAGGTTCTTAAGCCTCATCAGAAAAACTCTTTCTGACGAATTTATTCTAGCAAAAAATATATGCGAATAAAAGCGAAAAAATAAACGGCATATTCATATATGCCGTTTTATATTTACATATTCTTGTGCAAGGCAGTATATATCGTCCCAAGGTCCGTTTTTAACAATGTTGCTTTTAATTTGTCTGCATCATTGGTTTGATCAGCCCCAGCCAATATTTTTTCAAAATTGCGCACAAATTGTGTTGCCTGGGAATTAAATATTTTATCAGATTTTAACAATTCGCGAATCTGCTTTTTATCGGTTGCGTTAAACATTTTTACCAACCATTTCGCGAATATCTTTGTGTCGCCACTATTATATTTATTCCACACGATTTCAGGAATTTCTGAATTTGTTGCACGTGTTAAATCAACTGCTTGTTCATATAATTTTTCAAATAACTTATCAACATTATTCAAAAAGTCTTTCGTGCTGACCGGCTTAAAAGGTGCATTAGGTGCAACTTTTATTGCATCCATAGGGGCAGAGGCACGCGCGACCATCATTTGTTTGTTCAAACTTTGCATTGCTTCCACAGCCTTGGCATAATCAGACATCAAATCTATCATTTGTTGACGTGATTCGCCCGCCAAATCACCTAATTGTGTTGATGAAGTATTTATCTTGTCCAAAGATTCAGATATCGTTGTATTCATTGTATTGATTTTTTCAACCAATGTGTTGACGATAGTGTTCAAATTCTCACTCATATCGCGTGAACCAGCCGCCAAATCGGGCAGGGCCACATAATACTTTTCAATCAATTCGGACAAAGGTTTTAATTGTTCTGTGGTGTCTTGCGACATTTTAATAAGGTTTTCAGATTGTCCTGATAATTGAGTGTGCGCTTTGTTCATTTCAATCAATGTTTCACGAACACCAATACCCATACTCTTTACAGAATCTGCAAATTCAGTTGCAGCAGATTTTGTGTTTTCCAATGTTTCGTTTGCCACGCCAGATACATCTTTGATTTCTTTGACTACACCAGTTGAAAATTCATGAATTTCACTGTCGAAACGATTGGTTAATCCTGCCAATTCATTTGTGATTCCACGCACAGATTCTGTTGTGTTGGTTGTTGAATTGTTCAATGAATCAATCGCAGATTCTAATTTGCGCAACTGTTTATCAATCGAAGATTCAGCCATACGAACATTTGCACCAACTACATTTGCGGTTTCGGTCATAGTGTTTACTTGGCGTGTCAATTCTTTGCCTGCGCGTTTTGTAAATTCAGATAATTTTGTCAGATAATCACTTAATAATTTATCATTTTGATGCATTGTTTCGTCATAGCCTTGGGACGCAGTTGTCACGTTTTCAAAACCGCCTGTGACACTGGTGCTTAAATCAGACAATTTTTGTTGCAAATCAGCCGCCGATGCAGACAATTTTTCCATATTTTCAGTATTATTAGTAAAATGCGACTGTAATTGTTCGCTGATTTGGTTTTCTGTTTCAATGCATTGATTGATTTGTTCTTGGACTTTTGTTGCGTTTTCAGTCGCCGTTGTGGTTGTATCTGATATTTTATTTAACAATGTTTCCATTGTCGCAGAAAAGTTGTCAGTGCTATGTTGTACTTCCACCCAGCCATTAGAAGATACTATATTATTTAAACCATCAATAGTATTATCAAGTCTTTGCGACATAAGTGCGATTTTCTTGGTTGCTTCATCGGCTGTCGCAACCAATTTGTCGTTCTGTTCACCAAGATTGTGTTTGATTTCTTCGGTGTGCGCAATTTGATTAGATAAAGTATCCGACAAAGATTTGAAATTGTTATCTATCTTGGCGATTTCGTCTTTTAATATGGTCTGTAATACACGCGTTGCGTCTTTGACTTTTGCTTGTTCCGGACGCGTCATAATTTCCAATAAAGATTGCATAACACGTTGAGATTTGCGCGAAATAAAAAACAAACAAATCAAATTAACAAATAATAAAAATCCAAGTATTGACGATATAATTAATAATGTCTGATTCATAAAATTTCTCCCTTAAACAACATCCTTGAAGTCTAAGGAAATTTATACTAAAATCTTTCATATAAAGCAAGAGTATAAATGTCACAAAATGAAGTTTTTTCTTCGTCGCAAAATATTGCTTCGAATCCATCTGAAAACATTTGGGTCCAAGCAAACGCAGGAACAGGCAAAACAACCGTCCTGGTTCGGCGTTTATTGCGTATTTTATTTCGAAACGGCGAATTCAGTAATGATATTGCACCGGGGATACTCTGTTTAACATATACTAATGCCGCCGCAGGCGAAATGCGCAATCGTATTTTGGCTCAACTGCGCCAATGGGCAATGGCTGGTGACGATGAATTGTCAGAACTTTTGGATGGTATATCAGAAAACACACCAGCAACCAAACAAGATTTGACCTATGCACGTCGTGTCTTTTATATGTATATCGACAATCCAGAAGTTTTGAAAATAAAAACCATACACAGTTTTTGCGAAGAAATTTTACACAGATTCCCGTTAGAGGCCGGAATATCACCATCTTGGTCTTTGGTATCGGGTGCTGCGCAATCTGTTTTATTACAAGATGCATTTGATTCTATGATTAAACAGTCTTTTAATGGAACGGGCGATGTTCAAAATACAACAAACGCTTTCTATCGTATTATTGATATTAAATCAGAGCATTTTATGGATGAATTACGCGAATTATTATTATCGCGTTATCGTTCATTTTTTCAGGTTGAAGATGTTACCAAATATCGCGAATACTTTATTGAAACAACACGAAAAATTCTGAATCTTGACACTGATATTGATACCGATGTTAAACCAGATTATTTAAAACAAATTATAGAATCTGCCGAAAACATTCAAAAATCATCAAAAAAGCCGGCACAATACATACAAAATATTATAGATTTAACCAAACAATACGTTGATAACACTATAAATTTTGATAAATATAAGTCTGCATATTTAACAGCCGATAACACAATCATAAAAAACGTATTGAAAAATGACTGTTTTTTGGTTGAAGCAACCCGCGTATATAATACTCAACAATACATATTAAATACGACCATATTCAAAGATACACTCGCTTTATTTGATTTGGCTATGGATTTTGCAAATACTTATCGCAAAATAAAACAAGAACGCAATTTATTAGATTTTGAAGATTTGATTTTATATACCCAGAAATTATTTTCCAAACCTGATGTTATGGGGTGGGTGTTGTCGCAACTGGATGTGTCTTTGTCACATATATTGGTTGACGAAGCACAAGATACCAGTCCACAACAATGGAATATACTGCGCAGCCTGGCCGGCGATTTCTTTACAGAGGGCGACACTAAAAACAATCGTTCTATATTCGTAGTAGGTGACACAAAACAATCTATATACGGGTTTCAAAATGCCGACCCACGGGCGTTTGCTGAAAGTCGTAACGCCATATCAGATCAAATTCAACAAAATTATCGTACAATACACGAAGTTGCGTTGGACCAAAGTTTCCGCTCTGTTAAACCGATATTAGATACGGTTGATTGTTTCTTTGGTTGTCCAGATATTGTTCAAAAAACCGGTTTTTATAACAACAAACACAAATGTTTCAGAACAAACGATACGGGTTTTGTTGAAATACATGATACTTTCAAATGTGATAAAGTTGGCACTGATAAAAATCGACTTTATGTGAATATGATTGCTGATAAAATAGAGGAACTGGTTCGTCAAGGTCGTAATCCAAAAGACATTATGGTTCTTGTCCAAAAACGTGGGGCGTATGTTGATTTGTTATCAAACGCATTGAAAAAACGTGGTATAGATATTGCTGGTAATGACCGAATAAAATTACCAGAATTTTCAGCAATAAAAGATATGCTTTACTTGGTCAGATTTTGTTTAGACAAAACAGACGATTACAGTTTATGTTGTTTATTAAAAAGCCCAATTTACCAATTGAAAGAACGCGATATTTTCAATTTATGTAAAAACAAAAATAATTCGGAAAATGCCACGATTTTTGAAATTCTGGCCACCCAAGCACCAGATGTTTATAACGATATTTCGGACACAATTGAAAAGTCGAAAACATTGGCGCCATATTCATTTTTTACATACATTTTGAATAAAAATAATACACGAAAAAAGTTTATATCTGCGCTTGGCAACCAAGTTGTTGATCCAATCGAAGAATTTTTAACAATGTGTTTGGCATACGAAAGAACTCAGCCCGGAACATTATATCATTTTATAAAATGGTTTATTACTGGCGACAGTGAAATTAAACGCGATATGGATGCATCACAAGGCGTTCGTATAATGACCGTTCATGGCAGCAAAGGGTTGGCATCGCCTGTTGTGTTTTTAATAGATACTTTGACCTTTCCAAAGCCTGAAACGATATTAAATGTTAACCATTTACACAACAACATGAATTATGATATTTGGCTGTGGAAAACAACAATCAGTGAAACTTTGCAACCGATTATAGATAAAAACAAGGCCGACCAAATTGCAGAATATTATCGTTTATTGTATGTAGCAATGACACGTACACGCGATGAATTATATATTTATGGTTGCGATATGGACAGGGCGCCAGAGATGGTTTGGCACAAACAATTGTGGACCGTTTTTGGCGATAAAAAAGAACTGTTTATCAACGAAGATACTTTACGGATTACAAATGACACAGAAACTGACAGAATTTTTGACTGGTGCAAAGAATAAAGAGTTTGCAACAAATGCTGGAACACACATGCACGCGCTTTTACAACGCGTTGTTATTGATGCAGATATTGAATCTGGCGATGCAGATATAATAGACAACATCAAAAAGCGCCCGGATTTATTACATTTCTTTGGCAAAAACACACAAACAGAAGTTCCAATTGCGGGCAATGTTCGCGGACATTTTGTAAGTCGCAGAATAGACAGATTGTTAATAAACCATAACCACAAAACCATAGATTTTATTGACTATAAAACAGATACAGATAAAAACGTGTTCATAGAACAATATAAATACCAATTAAAAGAATACGCGGAATTACTGCATTCTGCGTATCCTGGTTATAAAATAACTGGTTATATTTTATGGTTGCACGATTGGGTGCTTGATAAAATTATTTAATTGAATTTCGTTGCCGTTTTTGTCTATAATCTTGGCATGTTAAACAGTTTATATATTTCAAATATCGTTTTAATTGAAAAACTGAATTTGCAGTTTGGCAAAGGCCTTAATATTATGACCGGTGAAACTGGTGCCGGCAAAAGTATTTTGCTTGATGCGTTGTCTTTGGCACTGGGGGCGCGTTCTGATACAGGTTTAATTCGCAGCGGCTGCGATATGGCAACTGTAAGTGCTGAATTTGATTTTGTTAATGATAAAACACGTGAAATATTGGACGAAAACGGCATAGATTATAGTGATGGTTTGATTTTACGCAGAACCTTATCTGCCGATGGCAAAAGCCGGGCCTGGGTCAACGATGTTCCTGTGTCTGTTAAGGTATTAAAGCAAATAGGTGACGAGATAGTTGAAATTCATGGACAATTTGAAAATCATTCTCTGTTAGATGCAACAACTCATCTGACTTCGTTGGATGAATATGCGCTGTTGTATAATAAAGAATTTGAATCTGTGTTGTCGCAAACTAAATCGGCGTACAGCGATTTACACGAAGCACAAAAGAAATTAAAACAACTGACCGAATTACTTGAAAAATCAGAATCCGAACGTGAATTCTTGGAACACAATGTTAATGAATTACGTAAATTAAACCCACAACCTGGCGAAGAAGAAGAATTGGCAAATGCGCGCGCCAAGATGATGGACGCTGAAAAAAACGCAGGTATTTTGAATGACGCTTTGGATGTTTTGAAAAACAACGGTAATTCATTAGATGAACAAATTTGTTCTGTTGCACATATTTTAGAGCGCGTAAAAACAGATCCAAATCCTTATTCTGAAATAATTGATAAATTGTATGATGCTGCTTCAACTGTTGCAGAAATAGGCGAACAAATACATCCGGAAAACACAAACATAGACGACATAGATTCTGTTGAAGAAAGATTATTCGCAATACGTGCGGCGGCACGCAAACACCGTTGCAGCGCAGACGAATTACACGATAAATTGATTGAAATGGAAAATCAATTAAATGCAATTGATAATTCTGATGCTGAATTACAAAAATGTAAAAACGATGTTAACAAATACACAAAAGCATTTAATGAATTTGCCAGCAAATTATCTGGTTTACGCAAAGACGCGGCCGATAGTTTAAGAAAACAAATACTTACTGAATTGCCAGATTTGAAATTAGGTTCTGCGGACTTTGTTGTAGATATTCAAAAATGTGAACCAACCGCAAATGGCACAGACGCCATTACATTTATGATAAAGACAAACCCTGGAACACCATTTGCACCATTACACAAAATTGCGTCTGGGGGCGAATTATCGCGTTTTATGTTGGCGTTACGTGTCGCGCTTAATAACCCAAACGACAAAAAGACGATTGTGTTTGATGAATTAGATACAGGAATCAGTGGTGCAACAGCGTCTGCGGTTGGCGAAAGACTAAATAAATTGGCACAAAACGAACAATTGTTGGTTATCACTCATTCTGCCCAGGTTGCCGGTTTTGCGGATAAACACTTCAAGATTTCAAAACACAGTGATAAAGACACTACAATAACCAGTGTTGACGAAATAACTGGCGACGAACGAATAAACGAAATCGCGCGCATAATCAGTGGTGCAAAAATTACAGAAGAATCAATTGCATCCGCAAAAACATTGATTAAAAATTAAAAATGCCCAAAAGAGCATTTTTATCTGGATCTGAACATATTTTTCATCATACGTGCATCAAACATATATGAGTTTTGCTTACGAAACCAATAAAGCTGATTTATAAAATTTAAAAGCACAGAATTTGTATTGTTCAATTCCGAGTCTAAAAATGTTTCTGCAGCAATTAAGTTGCTTTTGTTATCAAAAGCCATACAAACACCACCGTTAAAGGATTTGATTTTGTTTATAATAAAACTGTATACCTTATCTCCATCAAGAGAATATACTTTAAAAATATGGCGTTCGTTAGAAACATCCTTTTTATACCAAACTTCTTCTTTATCATAAGTTACGTATGTTTTGCTTATATCAATACTATCTTTGATTTCTTGCAATTTTTCTTTTGTTAAATTTTTAATTATGCCTGACATTTCGTCTCCTTTGTCATCTTTATACGAATATAATATAATACAAATTATTTATTTGTCAAGCATTTTGTTAAAAAAATAATTAAAAATTAAATTCTGGTTGTTTTTCTGGCAATTCGTATTCAATGATATCCGCACCTGTGTTTTTGTTTAACCAATCTGCCGCCAAATGCCGATGACAAAACTTTTCTGGTGTTTCATAACACAACAGGACAACGTTTGCGCCAAATTTACTTAAATCAGTAATAACTTCATTTGGATTCAATTGCGATAATACTGTTTCATAATATTTCTCAACAAACCAATCATTAGACATATGTTCGTCATGCCATTGTTTCCACCAACTGTATTTAGGTGCCAATTGTTGATATCTTGCGCCATTAAAACCGTCTGGAATTTTGCCAGATATACCAACCGGGATTAATCCATATCGTTCGTATTCTTTTAATTTAGACCAATATCCGGTGTATATCATAACTTTATAATTCCGTCACTAAATTCAATAGATGCCGGCGATGCGGTTGATGTACTGATTATTTTATTATCGGCGTCACGAACTATCGCAAAGCCACGTTGTAAAACATTTTTATAAGACAAAGAATTTAACATTTGTCCCATATGATTTACAGACTGATTCAAAACAGCCAATCTGTTTGATAAAATCGTTGGAAAGCGCGACATTAATTCAATTCGTTGATGCACGTATTGTAATTTTTTATCGATAACAATATTCATAGTGCGCGCCAAATCATCCAGTCTTTGTGATTGTTCCATCAAAACCTGTTTTGGACTTTTAAGATTTATAGAATTCAAACCACGTTTTAAATTAACCAAATGCGTTGTAAAGGCCGTATTTAAACGATGCGATAAATTATCCAGTTCTTGAATCAAGGATATTTTTGTTGGCACAACCATTTCTGCCGCACCAGTTGGGGTAGGCGCACGAACGTCGGCCGCAAAATCAATCAACATCCAATCAGGTTCGTGCCCCACACCAGAAATCAATGGTATATGACTGGCTGCGGCAGCACGAACAACGATTTCTTCGCTGAAAGGCAACAAATCTTCCAATGCACCACCACCACGTGCAACGATAATCACATCTACATTATTTTTTGTGTTAAAATATTCAATACCCGCTGCAACTTCGGCCGCCGCAGTTGTACCTTGAACAGTTGCAGGATATAACAATACTTTTACCGGAAATCTTTCGCGCAATCTGTTTTGAATATCCTGGAAAGCGGCACCAGTAGGGCTGGTCACCACACCTATTGTTTGCGGGAAACGTGGCAAAGTTTTTTTACGAGATGCGTCAAACAAGCCTTCGGCAGCCAATTTACGTTTGCGTTCTTCCAACATTTTAAGAATTGCACCAACACCAGCCATCTCTATTGATGATATAATAATTTGATAATTACTGCGTGCAGGATATGTTGTAAAACGACCGGTGACAATAACTTCTGTCCCTTCTTCCAATTTGAAATTAACAGGTGTTCCGCGCCAAATAATTGCATTTATCGCAGCATTAGCATCTTTGACAGTCATATACATATGTCCGGATGTCGCACGTGTAATTTGCGACAATTCACCACGAATTCGTATTTCAGGAAAAGCTGTTTCTACAACATTTTTCAATAATGCGGATGCGTCAGAGACGCTGAATATCATATCTGGTTTAACAAAAGGTTCTGGTTTAGGTAACATAATTCTGCAACTTGTTTTAATGATTATTGTATTTTACCAAAATATTAAAAAATTGCAATTGTATTGTAAAAATGATAACATATTACACATGTCAGACAATAAACAAATAAATACAAACAAGCCACGCGACAGCCTGGTTTTTGCCGACGGTGATTATGTTATAAAATACCCAACGGCAACAAATCCTGCGCATGTCGGCGAATGGGTAAAACGACAACAGCATGCGCGCGATGTCGTTAACAGATTATTATCATATAACGGAAATCGTAAATTGTATTTTATCCCCAAAATTGTTGAAGTATCAGACAATCCAAACACATATATACGCGAAGAACGCGTTTATGGTAAACCCATTACACAAGAGCTGTTTTTTAGCCTTAACAAAACCCAGCAAGATATTATATACAATACATTGGCAATATTTATATCCGATATGAATCAACATATGCCCGTATTGGATATAACAAGCCAATTTCAAATGGCAAATGGCAAAGATTTTATCAGTTTATTAAAATCTGTTCGAGATTTTATATCAGACGAAGATTTTACACTGATTAATAACGCATACGAATTATTAAAATTGCATTCAAATAAAATGCCATCACGTGTTTTCTTTCACGGCGATATGAATGAAAACAATATATTCTTTGACATCACAACAAATACCGTTTCATTTATAGATTTTACAGAGGCACGATACGAAAATGCTGATTATATGTTTTTCAGTGACTTATCACGATTACAATGGCTGGACACAAATAAATTGATTGAAAGATACAAAAATACAACAAAACAAAGGCAAATTACCATAATACCTGACAAAGGTATGGTAAACATATTTAACTGTTTGCGCACAATACAGTCAACCTGTAATTCAATAATAAACCAACCAAAAATGGCATTGATATACAATAAAATATTACACGAAAATATTCAAAAACTCGAAACTGCTTACAATTCTGTCAATGGCCAACGCGGGCGGGGCGCAATTGGTTCAGAAACAACATTGCCAACGCGATAGTTTTCCAAACCAGCCCAGGCAATCATTGCACCATTATCTGTACACAGGTTCATAGGCGGTGCAGCAAACAACATATTTGATTTATTTGCCAAATCTTCCATAGCCGCACGCACAGCGCTGTTTTTCGCAACCCCACCAGCAACAACCATTGTTTTAGGATTTGCCGCAATAACACGTTCATCGTGTAATGCGTTGTGTAATCTGTTTATTATACAATCAACCACAGCTGATTGGAAAGATGCGCAAAAATCATTTATAAACTGTTCGTTTATATCAGATTCCGGTGTTTTATCTAACAACATACGGGCTGCTGTCTTTATACCAGAAAAAGAAAAATCGCAGCCTGGTTTATCACATAATGGGCGCGGGAAATGAAAACGTTTTGAATTTCCTAATTGTGCACGCTTGTCAACAATTGGTCCGCCTGGATACCCAAGACCCAACATTTTCGATATTTTATCAAAGGCCTCACCAGCACTGTCGTCCAAAGTTTGACCAATCAATTCATATTTGCCAACACCATGAACCAATAATATCTGACAATGCCCACCAGATGCCAACATTAACAAATAAGGAAATTCTACATCAATATTTGTTGCAGAATCAGTTGCAGATGCGGCTTTAAGACGTGGCACCAATGCGTGTCCTTCCAAATGATTGACCGCAACCAGTGGTTTGTTCGTGGCATTTGCAATACCTGTCGCCGCCATCCAACCAACCAAAACACCACCAATTAAACCAGGGCCAGCAGTTGCCGCAACAACATCTATGTCATCAATCGTTTTATTTGCGCGTTCTAATGTCAGTTTAATAACTTCATCAATAGCCAATATATGTGCGCGTGCCGCAAGTTCCGGAACAACACCACCGTATTTTTGATGTTCTGGAATTTGAGAATATATGATATGCGCCAAAATATTTCTGTCACTGTCTATAATTGCAGCACTGGTTTCATCACACGATGATTCTATGCCCAAACATAACACAGATTTTTCAGATTGTTTGTGTTCTGTGCTGGCTCCCATATCGGTTATAATAAGTTTATCTGTATTCATTTTGATTCTTTGTCTTCGTTTTTTTCAATATTTGCTTTTATCCCTGCATCACAAATAACAATTGCATCTTTGATGGCCATTTCATTTGAGTTTTCAAATGTGGCAATTTTAGAAACACATTTAATCATCAGTTCTGTATCAACAGAATCTTTGATTACGCGTTCGATTGTTGATGTGCGTTGTGTTTCATCCAAAGACAACCATTTCTTCATATTTGCATTTTCAAAAGTATGGGCAGGGTGCAACAAGATTCCACAAACAACAAAAACAAATAAAACACCAATAATAATTGATGCCTTTATAAACAACTTTAACTTTTGTATTTTAGTTTGTTTTGTCATATCTTACTCACATTTTTCCAGCCATACATCATAAGTATCATCTTGTAACGGATTTTGCCCCGGTTCATTATGATTCATCCAACCACTAAAAATTCTTTCATCTGCTTTTGTATATATTTCAAGAAAAACAAAATGATTTTCCGCATCAAAAGGATCTGTTTGCTTGCAACTTCTGATGGTTATGTTCAATCCATCATATTGTTTAGTATCACCAACCTTGACAGGAACAATTTGAGTTTTACCCGCAGCCTTGTTCATAACACGCAAAACCGCAGTATCTTTTTCAACATATGCGAAAGCAGGGGAATTAGATAAAAAGAAAAGGGGTGTTATAAACAAACACAACAATTTTGCAATGTTCATTTTTACACCCCCTTGGTAAGAAATTATTTGTCTTCGCTGCCGTTTTTAGCATTTGCAGACAAATCTTCAACAATACGAGCCTTTTTACCAGACAAAGCGCGCAAGAAGAACAATTTCGAACGACGGACTTTACCGACGCGAACTTTTTCAATCTTTTCGATTGCTGGGCTGTATAATGGGAATTTACGTTCTACACCAACACCGTAAGATTCACGGCGCACAGTGAAAGAAGCGTTATTTCCGTTTCCGCCATCACGTGCAATAACAACACCTTCAAACATTTGGATACGGAATTTATCACCATCTTTAATTTTAACATGAACTTTTACAGTATCACCCGCTTTGAATTCAGGGATAACTTTATTGCCTTTTAATTTAGCAACTTGTTCTTGTTCAATTTTTTTAATAATGCTCATTTTAGTTTTCCTTTATTAAATCCGGACGACGTTCTTTTGTTATTTCGTCCGATTGTTGTTTCCGCCACCGTTCGATATTGCCATGGTGACCGGACAGCAGGACTTCTGGGACTTTGTGTCCACGCCATACTGACGGACGGGTATATAATGGCCATTCAAGCCCGCCGATTTCGAAACTTTCATTTTGGATGGCTTCTTCGCCACCACCCAATACATTATCTAACACACGAACGCAACTGTCAACTAAAACTTGCGCTGCGATTTCACCGCCAGACAATACATAGTCGCCGATAGATAATTCTTCGATATCATACTCATCGATAACCCGCTGATCAATACCTTCATACCGACCACAGAGCAGGGTTATTGTATCACATTTTGCATATTCATGCACTAATTTTTGATTCAAAGTTTTACCACGTGGCGAAAAGAATATAATTTTGCCTGGTTTTTCAATAGAATCTAACGCATTTCCAAGGACATCAGGGCGCATAACCATACCCGCACCGCCACCGAATTGTTCGTCATCTACACTGCCATAGTTATTGATAGCAAAATCACGAATGTTTATTGCTTTATAAGACCAGATTCCTTTATCCAGGGCACGACCAACAACCCCTTTGTCAAGGGTTCCCGGGAACATTTCTGGAAAAACAGTCAGTATATTAAAATGCATTTATCGTCCATTGTTTTGTTTGATGCAAAAATTGCAAACATCTTTGATTATACTGTCTAATTTGAACGTTGAATCGTATGACAATTCAACACCATGCAATGCCTGATACACCAAAGATTTCCGGCATTCTATGTTCGGATTTTCTTTTTGTGGGCATGTTTTTGTTATTGGTTTATCTGTGAACATTTTATTTTTGCTTTTGTTTGTTTTCAAGACGCATCATATATGGCGTGTGTTCTATAGATTGATGTTCATTTGAATATACACCGTTTTTAAAAACAACCGAACCATGGCATTGGCTTCCACAATCACTATGACAACATTTTTCGCCATCTGGAATAAGTCTAATTCCGCCTTTTACAATAGGGTATGTTAAAAACTTTTTACACATATGAACACAAAGGCAACAAGAATCACCCTTACCATCAACCCAAACATCTCTTCTTGGCATATAGACAGAATTTGAAAATTCTCTGTTGTTATAACACGAAAAACAGAAAGGTTTTGGCGAAAATTCTGTTCTAAAAGCGTTTTTCTTTTCATCGTGCACACTTTCTACTTCATCCAACAAATCGACGATATTATCAGATTTATATGGATAATTTGGAATTTCTTTGGAAAAACCGCGTAAGGTTTGGCAATAAGACGTCATTATTGCATCGTAATATTCACGCACAACCTTTTTAACCTTTGGTGGTGGCAAATACATAATCATATTTTCCAAACTGCACAAAACACCAAATTTATCGCGGGCAACAGGGTGTTCAAATTGATATTCTATATCTTTACGGTTTTGATAATAATGTTTTTCTGTTGTAAATTTTCCATGATAATTCCATAACTGTTCACTGGCAAAGTCCATAATGGACATTACTACATTTTTGAACTTTATATCATTTTCCAAAGGATTACGAATAAGAAGCGCACCATAATTCATTGTAAATCCTTTTTATCTTTGTCCTTTGCATTTATCACAAATATCATACATTTGATTGATAGTTTCGCGTGCAACTTTCCAATCTTTTGTATCTGGCGTTAACAAGTTTGGATGGGTTGGAAAATTAGTATAAACTTTATTATCTTTTATAAACGAACGCAAAGCACAGGTTGCCTCTGTTTGTGACATTGGGCAATATTGCGAAAACACAGGTATATGTATTTCAAAACGTGTCACCATACCTTCATTTTGTTGCATTTTGTTCAGATCATTCAAATATTCTTGCAATTTTTTATATGTTCCTTGTACTTGATATAAATATTGTTTTGGTACCAGTCTTATCAGTTTTTTCAGTAATTCTTTTAATTCAGATACAACTAAATTTTGTTCTTCGTATATTTTCTGTTTTAACTTATTTTTTCTTTTTAACAATGCATTATAACGAATCTTAAATTCTGTTTGTCCACTTCTGTCATAAATATAATATAATTCGTTTAATATGTTATCAACTTCAGAAAACAAATGTTCTGCATACTCTTTTATTTTCTCTTGTTGTACATGATTTTGTACAAGTTTTTTTGACATATTTGAACCTCTTTATTTATCTTCCGTGTTCTTTTTTGCAAAATTCACAAACTTCATTTAACACAGACGGTAAATCAACATAATAAGCCCTTGGCGAAAAACTTACGCCAGTCAAAGCCTTTTGAACTGCCATTTTACGACAATTATAATCTTTATTTGTCCCTAATGGACAACCAGGATTCATATTAGGTTTTTCGTCTATAAAAGCCATCTTAAAACACCCTTAATCTTGCATTTTTACCAATATTATTAAATAGTTGCTTTAATTTATCAACAAAACCAGTTTTTGTTATCACAGGGCCATTTAACAGTTCCAGGTAATCTTGCAATTCCTCATATTTAATATCGTCCTGATATTTGTTTGGCATACCGTTAATTATTTTACGCAAAGCATTTTGCATATCTTGTAAATTCCAAGTCGGTACATTATCACGATAAAGAAACATCAATTTGTTCAAATCCAAAACAGCATTTTTAACACGTCTATATATACGTTTATTACCATTAGCATTAAAAATACACAACAGATTTTCAACATTATTAAACACAGGCAACGCAAGTTTTATAACCTTTTCTTGATGTTCTTTATTTGATATAATAAAAGTCATCTTTTCTTTCCTTTTTTATAACACAACTATTTTTTTGTTTTTTATATCAACATCTGCGTTTTTAAAAGAAACCATCTCTCCATTATCTAATTCGATAATATCGCCGCCGCCAAAGTTTTGAAAACAATCGACGACGCCTATCTTTATTCCCCCGCGAATAACATCAAAACCAATTAAATCTGATTGATAATATTCGTTTTCTTTTAATTTTGGCAAATCATCACGCGAAATAAATAATTCTGTGCCACGGAACGATTCAACCGTATTACGGTCGTTTATACCGTCTATTTTTGCAATTATAATATTTTGCTTTAATACGCGAACAAAACGAAAAGCATTACTTTCACATTTATCACAAATAATATAAAATTTTTTAAAATCATTTGGCGTTTCTGCAAAAGATTGCACACGAAATTCACCACGAATTCCCTGAGGCGCAACAATTTTACCAACCAAGATTTTATTTTCTTTGTTCATCTTTTAACCGCGTTGTCTTTGATCATGTTTTTTACACAAAGCAGTATAGTCGTATGGACAACCATCAAACATATCGCCACGCGTATAGAATGTATAATTCTTACGTTCTTTAGAATATGTTTCTACGGCATTTTTCCATTCATCAAAACGATTTTGTTTTTTTACACACCACAAACCGTTAAAAGGGCATCTGGTTGAAGAACTGTAATCGTTTCTGTGTGGTTGGCTGCAACCAAAAGCAACTAACATATCATTTGTTGATATTGTTACGATAGTTGTATTTGGTAAAATGTATAATTTTTTAATCATATTTCATCCCCTAAACAACTTGGCGGTTTCCCGCCAAGTGTTTTAAGCAAAAAATTATTCAGCAACTGTTTCAGATGCAACTTCTTCCGCTGGGGCTTCGGCAGCAGCCTTTGCGGCGGCTTCTGCTGCGGCTTTTTCTTCTGCGATTTTAGCCAATTTGTCGGCTTTATCTTTCGCTTTCATCTGAGTTTTTTCAGAAGGTTGATTTTTCTTTGTTTGTGTTGGAATTGGTTTAGCAGCAACCAAACCTGCGTTTACCAAGAATTTGTAAACACGGTCAGATGGTTTTGCACCCTTGGCCATCCAAGATTTAACTTTTTCAATATCCAAAACAACGCGTTTTGCATCGTCTTTTGCCAACATTGGGTTGTATTTACCAACTGTTTCCAAAATTGCCCCTGAATTACGTGCGTTACGAGAATCTGTGACGACCACGTGATAGTAAGGACGTTTTTTTGCACCATAACGTGCTAATCTGATAACTGTTGCCATATTTTACTCCTTAATTTTTGCTTTTGGCTTGTCACCCATAGCCTAGGCGAAGGGTGATTATCTTTGTTTCCCAAAAAACCATACGTAAAAAACCGCCATCAAGAGCGAAAACTCGCCGGTTGATGTTCCTTGTACATACCGTACACAGGGTTATTAGTAATGGCAATCTTTGGGATTTGCAGGCTTATTATGTATTAAAATTTATCAAAAGTCAAATATTTCTTGGGTTTTATCGCTGATATCCGCAACAACCGTTTTGATTCACATATTTACACAAACCGAAACTGGAAGGGCGATATTTCTGGCAACACATATCTGATGGCAATGATATCTTGATACTGATATTAATATTTATTGAGCAATTTTGATCATAAGCAAGTGTTGTGCCACGTTTGTTATTACACAGTTTATGTGTAGGCTGCATATTTTCCAAATCATCACTGCCACCCCATCGATTTAGGGTCCATATGGTCCCAAGAAAAAGCCATTTTATCTAAATTAGGTTCGTATCTCATATAATCAGAATCAATTAGAATAGGTTGTCCGCACAACCCGCATTTTGGGTATATATGGTAATCACCCAGAATCTGATATATCTGTTTCATCTGCCTACGAGAAAGTCGGACATTTACAAAATCAGACTTTATAAAATCTGATAATAACTTTTTTGTGATTTTTCGCATATCCAAAGAAAGAAAAAACGCACAGTTTTTTATTCCCTGTGCGTTTATTAAAATTTTAAGCAGATTCTTTATGTGAGATTTATCCATCATATCCATCATTCGACGGACTTCCTTTAAAGTATTTTTGACTTCGTTATTGGTCATTTGTTCTTCCTCTCTGTTTTTAAGTCCCCGACACAACATATTATTACACAAAACAGACATTAAAAATAACATACAAAAAAGAAAAAATGCATTAAAAGCCCTGGACTTTTTTGGTAAAAATAGGTATTATTAAAATTACCCACTTCATGCGGGCATGGTATAATGGTAGAACGAAAGCTTCCCAAGCTTTAGACGAGGGTTCGATTCCCTTTGCCCGCACCAGAAATTTAACCGACCTTGTGTCGGTTTAATTTATGGCATGTGGCAACGGAAGAGAACCCGAACAGAGGGTTTGTAAACAAGTAGATTTTGGAAGCAATGCGCGCCAAAATCGTCACGGTTTCCACGCAGGTGCTTGCACCGAGTGATTCCCTTTGCCCGCACCAGAAATTTAACCGACCTTGTGTCGGTTTAATTTATGGCATGTGGCAACGGAAGAGAACCCGAACAGAGTTTTTTCTCTTTGCACACACAAAAAACCGGTCATTAGACCGGCTTTTTTACCTGTTGTAAGTTTTATATATGTTGCTGACAAATTCTTTTATTTCATTTAATTTGTCCCAATCCAGTGATTTATTTCTGCGTTCTATTTCTTGCAAATATACTAACAGTTGTTGTTTTTCTTTCAAAGTTAAGCAATCAAACCAATGGCTGCTAATTATAGATTTAATTTGACTTATTGCTTTGTGACAATTTGGTTCTCTGAGTGTTTGTCTTGTCGCTGTATAATTCTCACGATACTTTGGCATACTACACCCCTTATGTTATTTTACCGGAATTTGTAATAATTGATTTGGGTAAATCAAGTCTGGATTTTTGATAGTATTGCGTTCCGCTATCATTGTAAATAAGATACCACGACGCAAGAAATTACGTGCAATAATCCATAAACAATCGCCACGACGAACGGTATAGAAAGTATCGTCATCGCCAGTCATTTCTGGCATAACAAAATTGTGTTCTATGTTTGCAATTGTGGTTCCTTCGCTATCGTGCAAACGAATATTCAATTTGTATTCTTTACCACTTTCTAATTTGCCGATATCGGCACCCAAACCAAAGTTTTTATAATCTGACACACGTGAAAAGCCAATATATTTATCATTCAAAGATAAAGATACTCGCAATCTTGGTAATGCTTTACCTGTCACGACAATACGGCCAGTGCTAAGGTAATCTATTTTAGAAACAACCAAATCACCATCCATTAATTCAGGCGCCTGCATAACTTTGCTGCCATTTTTTGTCATCAATAACGAAACAGAATTTTTATAACCGTGTTCAGAGATATAAACGAATACTTTATCCGCGGATTTAATGTTTTTATCCGTATCAATCAGTGAAATCACATAGTTGCCTGGTTTTAACGCTTCACTTGGGGTATATACAAATTCACCGTCTTTGTTAGTATGTTCTGTGGCGACTATTTTTTTATTTATCACAATTGAAATATTTGATTCGCGAACATTACGACCTGCAACAATTATATTGCCAGTCTTTTCTATACGGACCAGGTCAAAAGAAGGTGTAGTATGTTTTTCTGTGTTTTTAATTGTACGAACAACCGGTTCTGGGACAGACGGCGCAATAACTTTGACTGGTGCGTTGATTTTGAACAACATAACAAATACAGCAATCAAAACAACCAACAATGCGCAAGTAATAGGAAACCAGTATGCACGCAAAGCAACTTTATTTTTAGAATGTTTTATTTTTTCTGTTTTTTTAACTGTTGCAGTTTGTTCTTCTGGTTTATGAAAAACATTGAATCTTTGTAAGAATTTACGTGTAAAAGCACGACGGTTTTCCAACCAGTCTTGTTGACGATTGACCGCGCTGTCTATTAAATCATCTGTTGTGCGTTTAGTTTTACCTATATTAGTAGCCGCCATAGTTATTACCCCCAGTTTTATTTCTTTGACAAAATTATTCCAAAAAATATTTATTTGTCAATGTTTTTATGGTATAATTACAAAGATATAAAAACAGGAGATAAAATTGAATCACAAGAAAATTGGAATTATAACAACAGGCGGGGATTGTTCGGGATTAAATACTGCTATTCAGCGTATTGTTGATGGATGTGTTCGCCGAAAATGGGATATTATAGGCATCAAAGACGGCACAGACGGATTATGTTGCACCCCTGCAAAAACAGTTGATTTAACAGATGAAAGTTTTCAATTTGCCGCTTCTCATCTGGCAGGCAGCATTTTATCAAACGGTCATTCATGGGCTGAAAATTTTGAATCTTCTGCAAAGGCTGGAAAATTAGGCAGTTTTAATAAAAAATTACAAAAATCATTAAAAGATTTGAATCTGGATGCTTTGGTTTTGATTGGTGGAAACGGTTCGTTATCTTTGGCGCATATGTATCGCGAGATATATAATGGTTTATCGCTGGTATGTGTTCCTAAGACGATAGATATGGACGTTCCTTTGACTGACAAAACAATTGGTTTTGATACAGCAGTTCAACAATTAGTATCTTATTGCGATCAATTATTGTTGACCGCGCGCAGTCATCATCGCTGGTTCGTGGTTCAAACAATGGGGCGCGATTGCGGTAATTTGGCATTAAATGCAGGCATCGCTGTTGCGGCAGACGCCATATTGATTCCAGAAATTAAATTTGATGTAGAAAATTTAGTGAAACATATAAAACAATCAAAACGCGACTATGGTATTATTATGGTGTCCGAAGGCATTTCTATTCGCGGTCATTCTGGAAAACCGGCAGATATGATATCGCGCGCATTAAATAGCGCAAACATACCAAATCGCACTGCATATCCAGAACATATTCAAAGGGCAGGTGATACAGTTGCAAGCGACAGAATACTGGCCACTGGTTTTGCAGATACGGCATTGAAAGCAATCGAAAACAATGAAACCTATGTTATGACTGTCTTACAAGACGGCGAGTATAAAACCGTATCGTTGGACGATTTCTTTAATGCCGGAAAAAAAGAAAAAGACCCGAATATCACGGGTGCAATAACATCTAATCGTTATGTAGAACCAGACGATGTATTATTACAAATCGCAACAGATATGGGAATTTATATTGGCGAAAAAAGAAAATAAAACAAACCGCCCGTTTGGGCGGTTTTTATTTTGTTAATTGTTTTTTTGCAGCCGCAAATGATATTTTTTGGTGTTCAATTTCGTTAAAGTCTTTCAGTATTTTTCTTACACCAGCCGCTTGAATTTCTTTTTGTGTTATATTTTCGTTTATTACAAAAATTTCTTTACCAAGTTCATCAAAAGCACACGAAACAACAACTATGTCGCCACGACGAATATCTCTAACGCCCATACGTTCAGCATCACGTATTACTAAATCACCAAAAACAGGGCTGTAACATTTGACAGCGATTTTATTATTTAAAACATAAACAGCATAAACCACTGCCTTTTGATTTACATTATTAATAAAATCATATAATTTCGAACCTTTGTCGCCAATATCTTCAAGATATGAATTTGCCATATTTTATATCCTTTATATGTCTCGCAACAGCACTATACAATAAAAAATAAACAATTCAACATAAAACCGCCCGTTTGGGCGGTTTTTTTTAAGGAAGGGAGAATCCTTAATTATTTTTCAGAAAAATCTGCGTCTGTGGCACCTTTATCACCAGATTCAGAAGATTCTGATTGGCCGTTTTGTTGGGCCGCTTGTTCAGCCTGGGCGGCTTTATAGACCGCTTCGCCCAATTTCATAGCCTTTTCTGTCAAAGCATCTGTTTTTGCCTTTAAAGATTCCGCAGTCGCATCAGCCTTTGCCAATTCATCAGACAATTCTTTCTTGGCATCTTCAATTGCCTGGCGTTCTTCGGCAGAAATCTTATCACCATGTTCTTTCAGTGATTTTTCAATGCTGAACACTGCTGTTTCTGCTGTATTTTTGGCTTCGGCCAATTCTTTTTTCTTTTTATCTGCTTCGGCATTAGCAGCGGCTTCATCAACCATACGTTTGATTTCTTCTTCGCTTAAACCACCGTCAGATTTAATAGAAATCGCTTGTTCTTTACCTGTGCCTTTATCTTTCGCAGATACATGAACAATACCGTTCGCATCGATATCAAAAGATACTTCGATTTGAGGCATACCACGTGGGGCAGGTGCAATACCTTCCAAATTAAATTGACCAAGCAATTTATTATCTGCCGCCATATCACGTTCGCCTTGGAATACACGAATTGTTACGGCTGATTGATTATCTTCGGCAGTAGAGAAGATTTGAGATTTCTTGGTTGGAATCGTTGTATTTCTGTCAATCAAACGTGTGAACACACCACCCAATGTTTCAATACCCAAAGACAACGGGGTGACATCCAACAACAAAACGTCTTTGACTTCGCCTTTCAAAACACCACCCTGAATTGCGGCACCCAAAGCCACAACTTCATCAGGGTTTACGCCTTTGTGAGGTTCTTTACCAAAGAATTCTTTTACTGTTTCAACAACTTTTGGCATACGTGTTTGACCACCAACCAAAATAACTTCGTTGATTTGGGATGTTGTAAGACCCGCATCTTTCAAAGCCTTTTTGCAAGGTTCAATTGTCTTTTCAATCAAATCAGCAACCAAAGATTCCAATTTAGCACGTGTAAGTGTTGTGTTGAAATGTTTTGGACCTGTGGCATCGGCTGTCAAATAAGGCAAATTAATATCTGTTGATGTCTTAGAAGACAATTCGATTTTTGCCTTTTCTGCGGCTTCTTTTAAACGTTGCAAAGCCAATTTATCGTTAGACAAATCAATACCTGTTTGTGATTTGAATTCGTCCATCAAATATTTCAAAACGCGTGCATCAAAGTCTGAACCGCCCAATTCTGTATCACCATTGGTAGATTTAACTTCGAACACCCCATCTACGATTTCCAATATAGAAACATCGAATGTACCACCACCAAGGTCATACACCGCAATTGTACCATCTTTGTTTTTATCCAAACCATACGCCAAAGCAGCCGCTGTTGGTTCATTGACAATACGCAATACGTTCAAGCCTGCGATACGACCGGCGTCTTTTGTAGCCTGACGTTGTGAATCATTAAAATATGCAGGAACTGTAATAACTGCATCTGTGATTGTTTCACCCAGATAGGCTTCTGCGTCTTTTTTCAATTTAGACAAAATCATCGCAGAGATTTGAGAAGGGGCATATTTTTTGCCTTCGATTTCAACCCAGGCATCACCATTATCGCCCGCAACGATTTTATAAGGAACGCGTTTTTGAATTTCTTTGACGGCTTCGCTGTCAAATCTTAAACCCATTAAACGTTTAATTTCATAAATTGTATTTTCAGGATTTGTGACAGCCTGGTTTTTTGCGGTAATACCAACCAATTGGTCACCATTATTTGTGATTGCAACAACAGAAGGCGTTGTACGTTGACCTTCGCTGTTTTCGATAATTTTTGGATCATTTCCATCCATGAAAGCCATAGCGGAATTTGTTGTACCTAAATCAATACCTAATACTTTTGACATAATTTTTACTCCTTAAGTAATTTTTTTCGCTTAACACAAATATAGTTAAAGCGACCGTAGTTTCAAGGGGTTAAATATAAAATAATTTCAGGTTTTTATTCAAAGAAAAACCGCCCAAAAACGGGCGGAATATTTTACTTATGCTTTTCTTCTAAACTTTTGTTGACTGATTGTAATCGTGCTAATTCTTCATTATACTTTTTCTTAAGATTGTCTATTCTGGCATTTTCTGATAAATTTTCTACAACTTGTCTAACTATATATTTGTGTTTTTTTGCTAATGGGTTTATAAGTTGACCGCCTCTGCTATGATAACGGTAATATTCGCCTTTCTTTTTAACAATTTGCCCATCATCATTTTCAATCCATTCTTTATATTCAACAAAATCCCCAAGTTGCGCAGTTTCAAGCAAATGGCTCCATCTATGAGTATGAAATTCACCTTTTTCTGGAGAATATAGTGTTATTTCGCTCGCAGAACCTAAGCATGGATTTAAAAAATAAGGTATTTTTATAATCCTTGCGACATGTGTTGTCTTTTTAGACTCTGGTGTATCATTAGGGCTAAGGTACAAATCTAACATTTTTATCCTTTTTATTCTTTATAAAGAGAACATTATTACAAAAAAATCGTATTGTCAAATAAAAAAACCGCCCAAATGGGCGGTTATGAATAATACAATCTGTTATATTATTTCTTTGCTGGTGCAGCAGCGGCAGCAGGCGCAGCCTGTTTAGAATCTGCTTCTTCTGGCATTTTACCACCGATAGTAGCGAAAGCCAAATCAGCCATGTGCAAGCCCAATGTAATACCTTCTGGTAATACCAAATCAGAACCGTGAATTGTGTCGCCAATTGTGACGTCAGTCAAATCGATTGTGATTTTTTCAGGCATTTTATCTACCAAACCAACCAATGCAACTTTACGAACAGCAAAGTTCAAAACACCGCCCAATTTAATACCTTTGGAAATATCAGAATTGATAACTTCTACCGGAACAACAACATGAACAGGTTCTTTGACATTGATACGTTTAAAATCAACGTGAACAACTTTGTCAGACACTGGATGATATTGAATATCCATCAACATAGCGTCTTCTTTGCCATTAGCAGTTGTAATTTCAAACAATTTTGTTCGCAATGATGGTTGTACCAACAACATATTGAATTCGCGTCCATTCAATTCAATAGACACAGCTTCTTTCTTTTCGCCATAGATAACAGCAGGGATGTTTTGGTTCTTGCGAACTGCACGTGCGGCCCCCTTGCCAGCAACTTTGCGAATTTCAGCATTTAATTTAATCGCCATTTTATAATCCTTTTAATAGCATTAGTTTATTCGTCGCATGACCTCCAAGGGTGTCATGCGGGGTATATTATTTATTAAAACATGCGAAAAATCAAGCACAAATTTTTACCAAGGCAACACCGCGGGCTAAAAATTTAGTGTCCCGCCGTAGCATTGTCACTATTAAGGAAACAATTTACCATTATTTTTGTGCGAAGGCGGATTATCGTCATTTTATTTTTTCTGTAACATCACAAACCTGGCGCGTCCATAGGTTTTGTCGCGTAAAACCTCCCAATTTTCAGAAAAATCAGGCAATTTCTGTGTATTTTCAAATTCCCAGATTAAAATTGCGCCACTTTTTACAACTTTACTTAATTTTTTTATAAACAAAACCCCAAAATTAAAGTCTGGATATGGCGGATCAACAAAAAACAAATCAGAAATTCCGCCAAAACGCGATATTGCACCAATTGCATCGCACATTTCAATAGTGGCGCTTTCATTTATTGATATCATGTTCTTTTTGACTGTATCTATGGACGATTTTGAATTGTCTGTAAACACAACCATCGAATTATTAAAACGCGACAAACATTCCAGTCCAAAAGCACCAGAACCAGCGAACACGTCCCATACCGCAATCGGTTTTGTTGTATCAATTATACCGTTTAACATGTTAAACAGCGCACCACGCGCCATATTTTGTGTTGGACGCGCATCAATGGGCAAATTTAATTTCTTGCCACGATATTTTCCTGAAATAATTTGCAAATTCGATTTCATGGTGTAAAGTTTACATTATGAATTTTATGAATCAAGCATTTTTATTAGCAAAAAAAGCACAATCCCATGGAGATGTGCCAATTGGCGCGGTGATTGTTCGCGATGGAAAAATTGTCGCACGTGGCGAAAACTGTGTTCAAAAATCTAAAAATCCAACATTACACGCCGAAATTGTTGCAATTAACAAAGCCTGTAAAAAATTAAACGCTAAATTCCTGGACAGATGCGATTTATATGTGACGCTGGAGCCATGTGCCATGTGTGCAACCGCGATTTCTTTTGCGCGCATAAAAAACATTTATTTTGCAGCAACAGATGAAAAGGGTGGCGGCATAACCAGTAATGCAAAGATATTTGAAAGCGACAAACACCTTTGGAAACCAAATGTTATTCAAATGCCAGAATACGCAGAAGAGTCTGCAAAAATGCTGAAAGATTTTTTTAAACAACAAAGAAAACATAAAGGAAATTAACATGCCAAGAGAATACCTTCCTGCAGAAGAAAGCTCAACTAAAACAATGAAAGTTTTTTTAATCGAAAAAGATCAAGATAACGCCCCATATATAAAATGCACTTTTATATCTTTAGATGAATTTGCTAAAACACCATATTATGAACACGTGTTCACTGCATCAAAAGTAGGGCAAATAAAACCAGGATCTATTGTTAGCATAGATGAAAACTTTAAAAACATCACAAAATTAAATTATTCTAATTCTTATCAACTTGGAGTTGTTTTGGGCAATCATGAAGGCGTTTTGTATGTTTATGATAAAAAGAACGGCAACCAAATTATTGATACAAATCATTATGTAACCCCATACGCGAAATATTCTGGACGTGGTGACAAAGTATTGTTAAACAAATCAGATAAAGGTACATGGTATATCGCACATAATATAACTATGGCAAAAATGAAGTATGAACTTAATCAACTTACAAGATAAAAAAATCCTGCAATTGCAGGATTTTTTCTAAACCAAACTTTCACCGGTCATTTCGGCCGGTTTTTTTATACCCAATAATTTTAATATTGTTGGGGCAATATCACTTAAACCGCCATCATGTGCGACAAATACGTGGTTTGAAACGATTATAAATGGCACAGGATTTGTTGTGTGTGATGTCAACGGAACGTTATGTTCGTTATCCCACATTTGTTCTGCATTACCATGGTCTGCGATTATTAAAACAGCACCATCTAAATCAAGCACCACAGGAACAATTTTTGACAATTGCTTATCCAAACATTCCATTGCTTTTATTGCAGCACTTTCATTACCAGTGTGTCCAACCATATCACCATTTGCAAAATTCAACAGCACAACATCAAACTTTGATAAACGTGGCAAAAGCGCATCTGTGATTTCATTTGCAGACATTTCAGGTTTCATATCAAATGTTGCAACAGATGGCGATGGAATTAAAACTTTTTCTTCGTTTTCATAATCTATATTACGTTCTGCATCCATAAAATAAGTCACGTGATTATATTTTTCGGTTTCTGCAATTCGCAACTGCGATTTACCGTTTGCCGCCAAAATATCACCCAATGTATTTTCTGTTTTTATATCTGGCAAAAGTGCAGGGCAAACATCATCCAAACCTTCGCCATATTGGGAAAAGCATAATATATGGCAACCATTTTCAACAACTTTGCGCATAATTTGACGCGCCCTGTCTGACCTGTAATTACAGAACAAGAATCCATCACGCGTTGTCAGTTTTGTTGTATTTATGACTGTCGGTTTAATAAATTCATCTGTTTCACCGCGCGCATACGCCGCCAATAATGCAGAATCAATATTGTTATAATGATATTCAGATTCACCGCGTTCTATTGCATCAAAAGCCTGTTGCGTTCTATCCTGATTATTGTTCCTGTCCATTGCATAATAACGACCAGATAAAGTTCCAAAAAATACTGTATCTTTTTCTAAATCTGCCGCCAATTCAGATTTTATTATATCGATATATTTCTGTGCAGATTGTGGCGGTGTATCACGACCATCAGCGATAAAATGAATACATACACGCAAATCATTTTTTGTAATGTATTTTATAGTCTTTATTATATCTGCCAAATTTGCATGAACACGACCATCAGACATAAGGCCCGCCACGTGGACAATGCCGCCATCATTTTTAACTGATTTAATAAAGTTATTTAATGGTTCATTTATTGATAAATTTTCAATTTCAAAGCGACGCAAAAATTGATTTACTATACGTCCTGAACCGATTGTTATATGGCCAACTTCCGAATTTCCCATAATTCCATCTGGCAAGCCAACTGCGTTCCCAGAAGCATTTAATTTCGAACAAGGATATTCTTTTAATAAACTTTCAAAATAGGGCATATTTGCCATCGCCACCGCATTATGCGATTTATCTGCATTTATTCCCACGCCGTCCAAAATACATAAAACAATTGGTTTCATCATCTTTTTCCCTTTATGCACAAAGGGTATCATATATGTTTTTTCATTGCAAAACAAAAAGAAACATTGTATGTTGTAAAACATAAGAAGTTTTTCTTACAATAAGGAAATAAAATGGTCCGTAAAGCAATCATTATCACCGAAGTAGATCAACACATCGCCAAACGTTTACAGTTGCGTCGTGTTATGCTGGGGATGACACAAACAGATTTGGCAAAGAAATGTGGCGTAAGTTTTCAACAAATTCAAAAATATGAAACCGCCGGCAATCGCATCCCTGCGGCACGCCTGTTTGATTTAAGTCAGGCATTAGAAACATCTGTCGCGTTTTTCTTTTCTGGCCTGCCAGGTAATTTTCCACCTGAAACCAAAGCCACACGTTCAATGCGTGTTTCGGAAGCAAAAGAAGATGACCCCTTAAGCAAAAACGAATCTTTGCAATTGATAAATCTTTATTGGAATTTACCGTCAGATTCCCAACGAAAGACCATTATGGATATGTTGAAATTATTAAATGGTGAAGATAAATAAAAAAAACGCCAAATTGGCGTTTTTTTATCTTCTTGAACTGCTAGATGTTCCGCCTGCCATTTCTTGGGTGACATTTTCCATCACACAGTTTGCGCCATCCCAACGGCCATGTAATATATCCAAACACATATCCATAAACCACAAATCTGTCAATTTGCAAGAACCGTTTGAATCCAGACCCGTAGTATATTCTTCACCCAAATTCAAACATTGATTTTGTCTGTCAGCGGATATACACCAACCATAATCTTCCAGCCCCAATGACTTATATTGGCTTAGTGATGTTACAGTGGTTCCATAGTATTTTGTATAATATTCTTGGACCAGCATATTATAATCAGGACGTGCAACTTCACCAGCAGTAACCCAAGTTCCACCCATTTCTTCACAACCAATGGTGAACGCTATACCCAGTTTGTCATAAATTTCTTTGATGACTTGATTCATAATATTTGTATTAAACGCCGATGAATTGCCAATTGTACGTGAATCATCTTCATTTACCAAATCGTGTACACAGAACACTTCCATTCTGTTGTTCATGGCAGCACGCAATTCATTTTTGCTTTTCTTCATAGTTCCAGTTGCGCATTGTCCATAAGGGACCGCTTCGACAATAACATTACCATCTTCGTCTTTTTCTTCTGGAATATCAGGACATAATTCGTGTGCATACTTTGTAAGTACAGATTCGCATCCTTCGGCAACTTTTACGCTGTCAACGGTATCAACGAAAGCCAACAAAGATTGCAAACCGCATTTTTTACCGTCTGCATTTGATAATTTCTTTGTCGCGTCATCATACTTACAGCCGTTCGGATCACCATACAATGCCGCACAAGCCTGAACACGGTCATAACACATACCACGCGCAGCAACCGCCGCAACAGCACCGGTTCCTTGTGTGTTTGTATTGTCCAATGATTTCATAGCCCCAGTATTTTTATCATAACACTGTTTTATTGTTGCAACACAAGAATCTTTAACTTCCTGAATCTTGGCATCTTGTGCCTGGGCAATCTGAATAAGGGCAGAACGTTTGAATTCATACCATACGGTTTCTGCATCATCACGGCATGTATTCAATGCAGTTTCTGCGTATTTTCTTTTTTCATCCAACCATTGATCAAATTTAGGATTTGCACCCAAAACATCGGCAGTTCCATCCAAAACAATTAAATTATTCAGACCAAACAACGCCTGAGAATAAACAGGATTTCCTGAATAATCTATGTATTGTCCAGAATAATCCATACATTTTTCATAATTTTCGCCACATACAACAGGCTTGCGAATCTCATTCTCAACTTTTTCAAGACATCCATTAACACTGGCAGAATTATGTGCGCGTTGTTCTTCCAATCTGGCTTCCATCAAATATTTTCTGGCGGTTCTAACTGTTTCTTCTATACTCGCTCTCTTTGTGTTTATGCTTTTTTCATACGCATTACAATCTTGAGTTATCATTATAGAGTAAGCACTGCGTGCCAGGTTAAACATAGCGTCACCACCACATGCTTCGCGTGTGATTTCACTGCATTGTTGCATTGCATTATCGTACAATTCTTTTCCTTCCAATGTTGAAACATCTGTATAAGAAGAAGACGTTCCACCAAACAAAGAAGAAGAACCACCGCCAAATATATCATCATTATTTGATGAAAAACCTGAAAAATCTAAGATTCCCAACGATGTAGATGATTGTTTCGGTTGAGTTGTTGTTTTTTTACCCGATAAAATATCAGTTACACTTTGTAATAAATCACTGGAAGCAGAAGAATCTCTCTTGATAGCTTTTTCACCCTCGGTTGCGCTGTACATAGCATCAACTTCGGCCGCAGTTTTATCAACAGCGTTTAAATTATTGTCTTGGAATTCCGCCAACATCTTTAACGCAGTATCCATTTTATCTTCTGTTTCACGAAATTCTGTGAATCTATCACTGCAAAAACATCTGCGATATGTATCATTGGCGTTTGCACACATTTGATCCATACATGTTGCATACGCATCACGACAATTTGCATAGCCGCCACCAATTTTAGTAATATCATTGAACACAGCCGTTGCGCGTGCAACACCAGCACGAGATAACTTTCCCCCACCAACTTTCTGTTGTTTAGTCCCAGAACGAGCAAAAGCAGATTTTGTTGCGCCGCGCGCAGTATTACCGCCAGTGACCACCACAGGACGCACTGAACGAACTGACGCCGTGCGAACGGTTGCCGGACGCGCAGTCACAACCGCACGACTTTGACGATTATTAGAATTTGCCGAACGTGCAATCACTGACGTAGCAGAACGACGGATTGATGCATTGCTTACAGAATCAGCAGAACGAGCAGAACGCGCACCAGACGCACCACGCGGATTTTGCTGTTGCGCACCAAACACAACACTTGGCACAACCAGCGCTATTACTGACATTTTCAAGATATTTTTGATAAAACCCGCCACTTCTTTTCTCTCTTTTTATTCATTTTATCATTTTTTGGTATATCAACGCAAGAATTTATTCTATACAACAATTAACCGCGTTTTTAACCCATTGTCCCAGTCTTTTTACACCAGAAACTTTTTCTTCTTTTTTTGGTGCTTTTACTGCTTTTTTTACTTCTTTATTATCTGCGCATGCTTTTGAAGCCCCGTCATAAAAAGTTGGCACAGATTCATGGACACCGTCCAAATCAATCAAGTGCATATTCAAGCCCCAGAACAAGGAATATAAATCGTATGCTTTTTCAAACATTTCGTATGCTTCTTTTTTCTTGCCTGCACCAATTGCCTTTGTTCCAACTTCATAAATACGCATAGAAGCCGCCAACAAATGTTTAGAAATACACCAAACTTCGCCATCGTCGCCACTGGATTTTTTCACAATGCGTTCCATCAGTTCTTTGCGCATAGTACGAACAGTATTAATTAAATCATAAAAACCAACTTTGCCCGTTTTGGCACCACTGAAAAAGAAATGTTCTTCCAAAGATACCAGATTCATCAATGCTATCGACAAATCCTGATCCGAAGATAAATCAAGAGGATTCGCTTTTTTCGCCGCATCCAACTTTTCTATCATTTCTTCCATAGATAATTTTTTACTGTTTTTTTTCATAATACTGTCCCTTTATTTACATTGCGAATTTCGAAACCAACATACTTGTTATCATCAGCATCACTATTGCCAACACGACTTTTTCAAAAGGAAAGTGTGCGTGATTATTGTTGCGACGCTTCATATATTCATATAATTTCTGAGAAACAACATATACAACCCCACCAATAATTGCCCAAAACAAAAATGCATCAATTATCCAATAGCATGGACTGTAAGACAAATGATGAATATATAATCCTGCTATCATAGAAAATGTTAAAAGCATTAAAAGGACATCACGTCCCCAAAAATGCCAATTCTTTTTATCAAACCATTTGATTAACCAATATCCCATAATTACCAAAAAAGCACCCAACCAAACAGCCACCGCATTATCACAAACACCCAGTTTTCTGGAAATAGTAAGTGTTGCACCAATGGCAACCGTACAAACTGCACATGCCGGATTAGCAAAAGCGTCAGAGATACCCAACACAGCCAATAAACCAAATAATAACTTTTTCATCCTTTTTTCCTTTTTCCTTTCGTCATTTTAACAAAAAACTAAATCTCAGGTCAACAGTATTATTTACACCTTTTGAACAGCCCTTAAATGTGCAGAACGCGCACGCGAATTCATGTCCAATTCCGCATCTGTTGGGGTTTTGGTTTTCAAAAGTTTATACTTTGGCGCAATTATTGTTGGCAATCGCGGATCACCAACGTTTTCTGTCCATTTACGAAAAGTATTTTTAACTATTCTGTCTTCGATAGAATGAAAAGTCACACAAACACAACGACCGCCAGTTTGTAATAATTCATCAACAGAATTCAACGCGTCTTTGATTTGCCCCATTTCATCATTTACCGCAATACGCAATGCCTGGAATATCGGCGCAATATCACCAGGAACCTTTATCAAATCACGCAATTCAAAAGTTGTTTTGGGCTGTTTTTCTTTTAATAATGCCGCCATTTTATAAGATTTTTTGATATCACCATATTCATATAATATATCTGCCAATTCTTCAACAGTCTTGTTATTTATCAAATCTGCCGCTGTTATATCTGTACGCGTATCCATACGCATATCAAGTGGTGCATCAAAACGAAATGAAAAACCGCGTTCCGCATTATCTATCTGCATTGACGAAATGCCCAAATCAAAAACTACATCGTCAAATTCATCAGATTTTAATTGTTTAATTTCGGAAAAGGGCGCATTTATAAAACGAAATTTATTTCCATATTCTTGTTTAAGTTTTTCTGCATCGGCAATTACATTTGTATCACGATCAAAAGCAATAACATTTGCCCCACGTTCCAAAAAAGCACGTGAATAACCACCAGCCCCAAAAGTACAATCCACTATCGTTCGGCCACTTATATCACCAAGTGTTTCCAACACATCGTTCAAAAGCACAGGTATATGTTTCATTATTCTATTGTAACCCTTGTTCCCAAAGCCATCAAATCTTTCGCAGTTGTGGCACCTAATTCAACTGTGTTTTTCAATGTCAAAGCAACTGTTTTTTCCGCAGAATGCAAATTCAAAACAATTCGTGTATATCCCATTGGCAATGCAGCCAATGCTTTTTTTACATCCATCAACACAGATTTATCATTGATATCAATAGTCATTGTTTTTGCTATTTTTGCAACCCATTGATTCAAAGGCGTTATAGAATCCACAAATATAGAGATTCTGTCGTCGCGCACAGATGTTTTACCAGAAATAACAACTTCTGTTTCCGTGTTTAATGTTTGCGATAAATCAATGGACGCTTCACCAAATGCAACACCTTCGACATTACCAAAACTGTCCGAAGCATTTATTGTTAACATATCTTTGCCAGTTTTAGTTCTGCGACGCGAAAAAGAATTAACATTGACGGCAATTTGAACAGGTTTTCTGTCGCCCAACGCCGATAATGTCTGGCTGGTCGTCAAGTTGGTACGCGCAATCAAATGTTTATATTGATCAAGAGGATGTGCGGAAATATAAAAACCCAGTGCTGACAATTCGTTTTCAAGTCTTTGCGCAAAAGTCCATTGTTTCGTTTTTGGTAAATCTTTTAACAATCTGTCTTCGCTGACATCATCTTGGGTTGTGTTAGCAAACAAAGACAGAGAATTTGCACTTTCACGTGATTTAGACGCGTATGCCAATATCGCATCTGCATTCATAAATATCAACGCACGATTCTTTTCCAATGAATCAAGAACACCAACTTTTGCAAAGGCTTCTAAAATACGTTTATTGATAAACGGCGAACAACGTTTAATAAAGTCTGTCAGATTCTTAAATTTGCCATTTGCCTCGCGTTCTGCAACAATCATATCTGTCGCAACAGTTCCAACACCTTTAATCGCTGCAAGCGCATAAATAATCTTGCCATTTTTAACGGTGAACAAAGATTCACTTTCATTTATATCAGGTGCAACAATTGGAATATTAAAGTTTGATTTTGCATCATCTACAAATATTGCCAATTGGTCAGTATCGTTCATATTACTGGACATAGATGCAGCCAAAAATTCTGCCGGATAATGAGCCTTTATATACGCACATTGATTTGCAACGATAGAATAGGCGATAGCATGCGATTTATTAAATGCGTACTTTGCAAATTCCTTGAACTTTTCCCACAAATCTTTTGCAGTTGCTTCGTCCAAAGTGCCTTCGGTTTTACAACCTTCCAAGAATTTAATTTCCATCTTGGCCAACAAATCGGCTTTCTTTTTACCCATCGCCTTGCGCACTGTATCGGATTCACCACGTGTAAATCCCGCCAAAGCACGCGTCAAAAGCATAACCTGTTCTTGGTACACGATAATACCATAACTTTCTTTCAAAATGGCTTCGGCCCTTGGATGAACATACTCAATTTTTTCTTCGCCATGCATACGCGCAATAAATTGTGGAATAAACGCAATAGGCCCTGGTCGATTCAAAGCATTTAATGCCGATATTTCCAAGAAACTGGTTGGGTGCATTTTTTTCAATGTTTGCTGAACAAACGGCGCATCGAATTGGAATATGCCTTCGGTTAAACCTGATTGCCACAACTGCATTGTTTTTTCATCATCAGTTGGTATTTGATCCAAATCTATATTTACACCATGTGTTTTTTGAATCAACTTAGTTGCATATTTCAACACAACCAATGTTTCCAATCCTAAAAAGTCGAACTTAATCAAACCGGCACTTTCCAAATAATGTCCGTCAAATTGGCAAGATGGCAACGGGTTCGCCGGATCACGATAAACCGGCGCAATTTTTGTTGTTGGACGGTCACCGATAACAACGCCACATGCGTGCTGGCCCAGATTTCGAATTGATCCTTCCAAATCTTCGGCCACTTCAACAACTTTTGCCATATCTGGATCGTTTTCCAAAACTTCTTGGATTTCATGTGATGAATCTACCGCTTCACGTAAAGTCTTTGCATCTTGTGGTATCAATTTAGAAAGCCGGTCCGATTTAGAATAAGGCATACCGTATACACGCCCAATATCACGAACTGCACCACGCGCCTGCAATGAACCAAAAGTAATTATTCGACACACTGAATCGCGGCCATATTTTTCACCAACATAATCTAGAACGCGTTCAATCCCCGTTGGTTCAAAGTCAACGTCGAAATCTGGCATTGAAATACGATCCGGGTTCAAAAATCTTTCAAAAAGCAAACCATACTTTAATGGGTCAACGTGAGTGATACCCAATGCCCACGCAACAATAGAACCCGCACCAGAACCACGTCCCGGTCCAGTCAAAATATCATTATTACGACACCAATTGATATAATCTGCAACGATTAAGAAATATCCAGGGAACCCCATACCAATAATGGTTTTTAATTCAAATTCTGCCTGTTCGAAATAGGGCGCAGTATCTGTAATATTATGATCTTTTAATCGTTTCGTTAAGCCGTTAATCGTATTATCACGCAACATTTGACATTCAATTTCAAAATTATCACCGAATTTTGGCAACAAAGGCTTTTCATGAACATTTACAAAGAAAGCACATCTTTTTGCAATATTGACTGTATTTTCAATCGCTTCTGGTAAATCAGAAAACAATTCCGACATTTCTTCACTTGTTTTAAAATATTGTTCAGACGATTTACGTGGTCTGTCTGGGTCAATAACTTTTGTTTGTCCCAACACACAGCCCAAGGCATCCATTGCTTCATAATCATCAGGATGCGCAAAACACACATCATTAGTTGCCACAATTGGAATATTCAAATCACGTGCTATCTGTAAAAACACAGGTTCTGTTTTTATTTCGTCTGCCAATCCATGACGCTGAATTTCTATATAAAAATTATTTCCAAATATATCCAAGAATTGCTGCGCCAGATTAAATGCGGTATTATTTTGATTGTTTAAAATTGCCATACCAATTGCGCCGGTATGCGCGCCAGACAAACAAATCAAATCATCTTTATGCGCCTTTAATTCTGCCATTGTTATATAAGGGCCCAAATGATGATTTTCCTGGCGCATATACATAATACGGCTAAGTTCACACAAATTCAGATATCCTTCATGATGTTTTGCCAATAACACTATCTTGGACAAAGAAGATTGACGCAATATTTTTGGATCGGCACTGTGATGATTCAAAGATAATTCGACACCTATTATTGGTTGTAATTTACTGGACGGCATAACATCAGAAAATTCCGCACATCCCGACATCATATTCGTATCTGTCAAAGCACACGCAAACATATTATTATCATGGCATAATTCCGGTATACCTTTTAATATACCTAATTTTTTATTAGCCGCCACAGACAGGGTGCTTGCACCAACAGATATTTTTGAATGAACCCGCAAATGTACAAAATCTGACACGATTTACCTTCCTTTTATATCGCCCCAAATTTAGTGCAATTTACCATGACAATGTTTATATTTCAAACCTGACCCACACGGGCACAAAGCGTTACGCGATATATTCATATTTGCCATATTGTTCGATGCTGTATTTTGATTCAATGCAGAATCATGTTGTGCCTGTTGTTGTGCAGTTGCATCAACATCTTCGCGGGTCAATTCCATACGGCATATATACGCAACAGACATTGTTTTGAAGTTTTGGATTGTATTCTTGAACAATTCTAATGCCTCGTTTTTGTATTCATACAAAGGATTTTTCTGGGCATAACCACGCAAACCAATTGCACCTTGTAAATAATCCATCTGTTGCAAGTGGCGTTTCCATACTGCATCCAAAGCACCTAACATCATCTGTCTTTGTGCAGTCTGCATCAATTCGTCGCCGTATTTTGCATTTTGCTGGTTATAACGATGCATTGCCAAATTAAACAATGTGTTATATGCACCACGTTCTGATATTGTTTCGTCTGTTTTCCATTTATCAATATCAGTAATATCCAAAGCGAATATACGCATCATATCGTCATGAATTCCTGCAATATTCCACACAGAAGGGTGGACTTTCTCTGGAATATTCTTTTCACAAATGATTTCAACCACATCACCAATTAATTCGGTGACCAATGGTTTCAAATCATCAGACCCCATTAAATCATTACGCTGTTTATATATAACAGTTCTTTGATCGTTCATAACGTTATCATATTTCAATAATTCTTTACGTGCTTCGAAATATCTGGTTTCAACACGTTTTTGGGCTTTTTCTAATGCCTTGGTTATCCAAGGATGTGTGATTGCTTCACCAGGTTTCAATCCCAAAGTTGTCAACATGTTTTGCAATCTGGCCGCACCAAATATACGCATCAAATCATCGTCCAACGCCAAGAAAAACTTAGAATCTCCCGGATCGCCTTGACGGCCAGAACGACCACGCAACTGATTATCAATACGACGCGATTCATGACGTTCTGTACCTATCACATAAAGACCACCGGCCTTTAAAACTTTTTCTTTATTCGCTTCTATTGTTTTAATAATTTCTTTTTTCTTTTTTTCGAAATCAGGTGCCGTTTCATCCAAATCAGCAATCAAATCTTCGGCATTACCACCCAATTTAATATCGGTTCCACGACCAGCCATATTTGTAGCAATTGTAACCGCGCCAGGCGCACCAGCCTGGGACACAATTTTTGCTTCTGATTCATGGTGTTTAGCATTTAATACTGCTGGTTTTATACCCAATTTTTCCTGGACAATTTTTGCCAATTCTTCGGACTTTTCAATAGACACTGTTCCAACCAATACAGGCTGTTGACGTTCCATACATTCAGAAATCTGTTTTATAATCGCATCATATTTTTCAGATTTATTACGATAAATTTCATCATGATGATCAATACGTGCAACAGGTTTGTTTGTTGGTATTGAAACAACGCGCAATTTATAAATTTCTTCGAATTCTGCGGCTTCTGTCATCGCCGTTCCGGTCATACCAGCCAAAACAGGGTACATTCTAAACAAATTCTGATAAGAAATACTGGACACTGTTTGATTTTCAGGTTGAACCTCTACATGTTCTTTGGCTTCAATCGCCTGGTGTAAACCTTTACCAAAACGACGACCAGACATAACACGACCTGTGAATTCATCAACAATTAAAACTTCGCCATTACGCACAACATAATTCACATTTTTTTCATACAAATGATGCGCCAAAAGAGATTGCTGTAAATGCATAACAACAACAGCATTTTCAGAAGAATATAAATTATCACCAACCAAAATACCTGCTTCTTTCAAAAGGTTCGTTGCATGATCTATGCCGTTTTCTGTCAATGTGACATGTCTGTCTTTTTCATCAATTTTGTAATCATCAGCGACCAATTGAACAACAACCGCATCAACTTTGTTATATAATTCACTGGTATCTTCCGCAGGGCCTGAAATAATCAAAGGCGTACGCGCTTCGTCAATCAAAATACTGTCTACTTCGTCAACGATAGCATAAAAGAACGGGCGCAAAACCTGTTGTTCTTTTGTAAATTTCATATTATCGCGCAAATAATCAAATCCCAATTCAGAATTAGTCACATAAGTAATATCACAATTATACGCGGCACGTCTGTCTTCGTCAGACATATCGTGTTGAATAATTCCAACAGTCATACCTAAAAATCTGTATACTTGGCCCATCCAACCAGCATCACGCGATGCCAAATAATCATTAACAGTAATCAAATGCGCGCCTTTGCCATGCAAAGCCTTTAAGTACAAAGCCAAAGTAGCAACCAATGTTTTACCTTCACCGGTTTTCATTTCTGAAATCTGACCATTAGATAAAACCATACCACCAATCAATTGAACATCAAAATGACGCAATCCGATTGAACGCTTCGCAGCCTCGCGCACAGCGGCAAACACATCTGGCAAAATATCTTTTTCTTTTTCGCCATTTGCCAATCTTTCACGAAAAACAGTCGTCAATCCATGAATTTCATCATCGGACATTGCCGCATATTTACTTTCCAAGCCATTTATAACAGAAACCGTTTTATCGTAAGATTTTACCAATCTGTCATTTGCCGAACCCAACAGCATTTTCAATACATTTTTCATATTTCATCCTTACCATTTCTTTCAAAGACTTTTAAGTCCCAGAAGCACCAAAATTATTTATACGTTTATAGCAATTTTAGACGCCCCGGTCAAGACACTTTATCTATATAATAAAGATTTTTTATAAAACAAGTTCCCAAGACAGATATATGCGAAAAAATTGGTTTTTATTTTGAAATTTTTATGATAATATGAAAGCATCAGAACGGTGGGGGGAAAAAATGAAAGAAAATGTTCAAATGTTAAAACATAATGAAATAACTAGCGATGTATTTATTATTGCACCATCCCAAATAGACATTATTTCTCAAAAGTTCGGCGATGCCGTGGCCGAAGCAATGAACATAAGACCTTTGTCCCAAAAGATTCGTGAAATCGCAGCCGAAATTCTGATAAAAACTTTACACAACGCCAAAACAATGGGCGAATAAACAAAAAAACATACAAAATTATTGAAAAAATAGATTTTAATGATACTATTTCACACGTTGGGTGCGAAAAAGCATAGCTTTGTCGTCTTTCAGATCACGACAAAGAGGAAAGTCCGGACTGCGGGGACAACATAGTGGTTAACAACCACACAGGGCAACCTGATGATTAGAGCAGCAGAGACGAGCGTGTTAAGTCACGGTGAAACGGGCAATCTCTATGTGCAGCAACCTCAAACAGGATTCAAGGCTTGTCCTGGCCGTTACGAGAATCGGGTAGAGGGCTTGACGCTTTGCGGCAACGCATTGTGCAGATTAATTATGCTTGCAACCTTTAACTTGTTTTTATGACTGGTTTTAGGCTGTACAGAATCCGGCTTATTGAACACCCGGCATAAAAAAATCGCTTTTCGCGATTTTTTTATTTTACATAACTTTTCCTTTGCTTGGATAAAAAGTGACAGAAGTATCACGCCATTTAGAATATTCATTACGTGGCAACATCGAAAACGGAGAACAGGTTTTTATCGCCGCCTTGGCCGTATCAAGCACATAGGCAAAATCAGCATCTGTTTGTGCGCGCGATTCTGATTCAAACCAAAGGCGGTCAACAACACCTGTTGGCAAGAATTTTATATGCGCAGTAAGACGCATATCTTCAATACCAGGATGCGTCGTATCAATATTCCAACAACGCGTCAAAGCAACACGCAAAGCATCCGCAACCGATACTGTCATAGTTCTGTCAATTGACAACACTTCACGATTAACCCGCACAACTGTTTTTTTACGTGGAGCAGGTTTATCTTCTACCTTTTTTTCGTCTTTTTTCTTTGTTTTTTCTTTTTTTAAATCTTTGCTTTCATTGTCAACCATAGTTGGTTGTTTCAAGTCAATTTTTTCAATTTCTGTATTTTTCTTTTCTTCGGTTTTTTTATCTGTTTTTACATTGTCGTCTGGCTTGATCTGATTGGTGTTATAAAGTTTAGTTTCGTCACCACTTATTTTAACATTTTTCAAATCTATTTCTGTGATTTGAATACGATTTGGCGTCACCAATTTTGCACGTTCAATAACAACAGAAAAAGACAACATTATCAACGCAACCAAAACAAGATGTCCAAGCACAGACATCAAAAAATTTTCGCTCTGAAATTGCACATCTTTATTCATCATTTATCATCAAGTTTTGTTCGTAAACCTACACGTTGAAAACCAACATCTTTTAATTTACCCATCATAGACATAACCGCACCATAATCGGCATGCGTATCACCACTTAAAGTAATTGCCAAATTTGGATTTTCGCCACGCATCGCAACCGCACGTTTTACAATTTCATCACGCGGCAATTGTTGATTTAATAAATAATAATTTCCACGCGCATCAACACTTATCTGAATTGCATGATCGTTGCCAGTCATCGCAGAAGTTCCTGCACGTGGCAATTCAATATCTATACCAGATGTCAACATTGGAGTAGTCACCATAAAAACCGCCAACAATGTTGTCATAATGTCAATCATTGGCGTCAGGGACATATTCGCATCGCTGGTACAAGAGTGTCTTCTTGACATTTTTATATCCCCATTATTTATGTTTCATTTCTTTGACAGATTCTTCGAAAGAATCATACAAATCATCTGATTTCTTAGAAAACACATTATATGCAATAGCCGCAGGAACTGCCGCAATCAATCCTAAGGCTGTTGTACCAAGTGCAACCGCCAAACCAGGGGCAATAACACCAATACTGACCGATTGATTAACGCCAATTGAAGCAAAAGAATCCATAACACCCCAAACGGTTCCAAATAAACCTATGAAAGGCGCAACATAAGAAACCATGGACAAAAACCATAAATTTTTATCAAACGGACGAATTAATTTATCTGCTATTGTATCTAAATTATCGCCACGTTTTACCGCGACAGGGTTTCTTTTTTGAAAATGCCATAAACGGATTTTTTCAATAATAACCGCCCAAGACAAAATACTGGCCCCGACTAAAATCAAAGACACAAATAATGTCATTAAATCACGACCGCTGAAAAGCGACAACAAAGAAAAACTGTTTTCCATTTTTTCCATTCCTTTCTTTTTATAAAATTATTCAAACATACTTACGATTGATTCCGGCATCGCCTTTGGGCGCATATCAGAACCAAGATACGCGATTGTTATGTTCATTATAGCACAAATTTCACCATCTTTCACGAACTTTTGTTCAATCGTCATAGAGGCAGCACCTATCTTGACCGCCTGGGTTTCAACTGTAAATTCATCATTAAGCAAAAGAGGGCGCATATATTTTATATTTAATTCGCGAACAACAAAACCAATATCTCCGTTTGGTATCACCATTTCACGCGACCAATTAGAACGCGCACGTTCTGCGACTTCTATATAACGCGCATGATACATAACACCTTCGGCATCTGTATCAGCATACGCAACAGCAAAATTAAATGTATGTGTCCGTTTCATAATAATAAACCCTATTTGTCTTTTTCAGATTGATATTTTTCGGTAAATAAATTCGTTAATTTCTCAAACAACGGTTTGTTTTTCAAGAAAAGGTTTGCCACCATTCGTGTCTTTGCCAGACGAAAAACAATTTTCTTGGTAAATTTGTTACCCTTTATAATTCTAACATTATAACCAGAATCTGACAAAACTTCCGGTGTTATTTCAATAGAATTCACAATCTTAACATTTGCAGGATTTATCCATTCGTCCCCATTATCATCATCATATTTAAATAAAAACGAAAAACCTGTTGGGTCAACTTCATACACATAATTATCAGTATGATAATTTTGAACTAACATTGTGTCTATAAAAGGCAAATAAACAACACCTTTTTTAGCCCAATCATGATGTATTGGATGTATGGTGTATTGAACAGCTAAATTTATATAACTTGTTGCATATACATTACGCATCACATGCGATTCATCTCTAAACGCTTCTAATATATCACCTCGCTTAAAACGTTGTTGAGTTCCATGATATAATTTCATTTTTCAAGGCCTAAATGTTTATAGCCGGCTTCTGTCACAACACGACCACGCGGCGTACGTTGAATAAAACCAAGTTGCATCAGATATGGTTCTATAACATCTTCGATTGTATCTGATGGTTCAGAAAGTGCCGCCGACAAATTATCAATACCGACCGGTCCACCTGCATAATTTCTGATTATCGCATTGATATATTCGCGATCAATTTCATCCAAACCCTTTTCATCAATATGTAATTGATAAAGTGTTGTTTTAATTGTATCGGCATCAATAAAATCTTTACCGGCCGCCGCCGCAAAATCACGCGCACGCTTTAACAATCTGTTTGCAATACGTGGTGTTCCACGCGAAGAGGCCGCCAACATTTCTGCGCCAGTCGCATCAATATTAGTCCCAAGTATTTTCGCACTGCGCATAATAATCTTTGCCAAATCAGCCACTGAATAAAAAGACAATCTTAAATCAATACCAAATCTGTCGCGCAAAGGATTCGACAATAACCCGGTACGGGTTGTCGCCCCAACCAATGTAAACGGAGGCAAATCAATGCGCACAGATTTTGCCGTTGGTCCTTCGCCCAACATAATATCTAACTTAAAATCTTCCATTGCAGAATAAAGAACTTCTTCGATAGCTGTTGGTAAGCGGTGAATTTCATCTATAAACAACACATCCATCGGTTCCAAAGCCGTCAAAATCGCTGCTAAATCGCCTTGTTTGGTAAGCATAGGCGCAGATGTCGCACGAAAATTAGTTCCCAATTCATTCGCAACAATGTGCGCCAATGTGGTTTTACCCAATCCCGGAGGTCCATAAAGCAAAACATGATCCATTGCTTCACTGCGACCACGTGCAGCAGAAATAAAGACTGACAAATTCTGTTTTAATGCCTCGTGCCCAATAAAGTCGTCCAAAGTCTTCGGTCGAATTGTATTCGCCATTTCATCTGGGATATTTGGGTCTAAAAATCTTTTATTTTCATTCATCATAATTACAACAACTTATCATCAGAATTTTCACGACCAACATACGCCTTTAAATCATTATACATTTGGCGCAAATCAGCAGCCTGGGAATAATTCGCATCTGCATTTTTAACACGAATTGTTTCCAAATCTATTTGGGCTTGCTTTTTCAAAACCTGGGTCAAATGAACACCAAACGCAGTTGCTTCATCGCCTTCATTGGCGCCCTGTAATAACAAGCCACGGTTTGGACGTGGGGACAAAAAGCCAAAATCAGAAACAGATGCATCTGGCGAAACCAGCGCAAACCCAGAAACTTCTGGACGGCGCATCATCGCCTGTAATACGTACCAGGCACCCAACTGATTTCCAGCCAACCAGATTTTATCACTGTCTTCGTTTTTATTTTGAATCCAATCAATAACCGTTGCGATATCCAGCATATTTTCAGCAGTCGTTCCAATAGCACCTTCGGAATCATTAACGCCACGATAGTTAAAACGAACAACAGAAAAGCCGATATCCATAAACGCACGAAACATTGCATACGAAACACGATCATTCATATGACACTTTTGACGTGGACTGCCCGACAGCACAACTGCCAACGGCGCCGCTTCCAGTTCTGATTTATGATATACAGCATGCAGCTTTCCAGATTCACCAGTGATAATTACATCTACCATTTCTTTACCTTTTCCTTATAACCATATCATATTTATAGAACAATTTGTTTATTATTTTCAATAAAAATATTTTTGCTTTGACATAGACCATAAAAATATTCTATCATTTTACCATAAGTATACGAGAGAAAGGGTGACCCGATGAAAAAATATGCTTTTTTGGCTGCAATATTGGCAATCTGTACGAATAAAGTTTGTGCGGAACAATACTTTGATGATTATACTTTTGAAGAATATCAAACAGTATATACAGAAGTTCCTGTGCGTTCCTACTATGCATATCCTGATGATCCTAACTTTATTCCAGAAACAGAATTTATGAATATGGACGACACTGTTGATTATGACGAAGTTATCTATCAAACACGCAGTGAAGAATATAATGCCCATCCTGGTGTTCAATTCACAGAAAGACCTACTGTTATTTGTCGTGATTTTAACTGCACACGTTTGAATAATCGTATAACACGTACCTTCTTGTTCAACAGTTTGGCAAATATGTTTATGACAAATGCGCACTCTCGTCTTTATATATGCGAAGCAGACCCTTTTTCGCGCAGTTGTTTGCAATCAGGAATTTCGTTCCCAGTTCGTTCTGGTATTGCAAACGCATTGGTAAAAATACCAAAGGCCACTATATCCCAAGTAAATTTATCAACCGGCCTTTCTCGCGCAACAACTACCATGACATACGAATTCTTGGTAAATGGTATTCAGCGCAATTGCGAACCAACAATTATGGATATTTCTGTGCCTAATAATTCCCAGGCTACCTTGACCAACCGCGAATTTGCTTGCAATTTAACAAGCGACGGTATGTCGAACATATCCTTATTACTTAGTGTTGACTACATAGATTTAGATTACGGACTTATTGGTGCATATTATTCAATCGGATTACAAGGGCCTGCATCTGGTGGTGCAAATGGATACCTGGTATTCAAGACGGAATTTACAACAAATGGTGCAAAATTCCGCGCTTCTACTTACAAGGACGGTGAAACACTTGATAATCCAGGACACGCAATCAAACCAGGCGAATATGCAGTCGAAGCGTTAGACAAATAAATCAATATTGGTCCGACGCCAAAGGAAATGTTTTATTATAAAAGCGATGACCAAGAATATACTTGTTATTGACGACGATAAAATATTAAGAACCAGTTTGGCCAATGGTTTGCGCCGTGCGGATTTCAAAGTTATAACCGCAGAATCTGCAGAATCTGCAACAGAAATTCTTTCACGTATAAATGTTGACGCTATGGTTCTGGATCGTATGATGGACGGCATGGACGGTTTAACTTTCCTTAAACAATTAAGATTAAGTGGAAATAATACACCTGTTATTATGCTGACCGCTTTGTCCGGGGCAGACAATGCAATTGACGGTTTATCAGGTGGCGCGAACGACTATATGGCAAAGCCTTTTCAATTACAAGAATTGATATTGCGCTTGAACAATATTATAAAAACAGCACCTAAAAAGACTGAAAACAGTGATGCCGCGTTTGGTTTAATCTTTGCAGATGGTGAATTTTTCATAAAAAGCGCGGACGGACAAAACAAATTATTGGCACTGTCCACCGAAGAGAAGAAATTATTACAGAATTTAACCAGTCCTGTGGGCAATATTGTTTCTGCAACACCAATGGTCGCAAAACGCTTGCGCAATAAAATAAATAGTGTATTATCAAATACAGATATTATAACGGTTCGTGGAATGGGCTATAAACTAATTATAAACAAAAACTAAAAAGGACAAAAATGAGAATCATACCTCGCAGTTTCTTAGGCCGCACAATTTTAATGGTACTGGTACCGTTAATTGTCGCTTTGTTGATTGTTGCTAATTCGTTTTTTGGGAACCATTGGAAAAAAGTCCATGCAACATTGGCGCGCACATTGGCGGGCGAAGTTGCCACTATGATGCACTTTATGGATCAAAATAATACCGATGCAGTAAAAATGTTGGCAAAAGATATCGGCATCAATGTTTCTGTAAATGAAAAACTGAATCGACCAAAGGATAACGACAACGAATCCATGGAAGCAGGCCCATTGGTTTCAGAATTACAATCAAGAATTAAACAGCCAACTGCCGTCTATATTGATCGCGGCAAACGCCTTATATTCATAGATATTCCAACAAAAGATAATAAAGTTGCGACTTTCGCAACCAGTATGTATCGTATATATTCAACCAGTGCAGAAGTTTTCTTGATATGGGTTGTTGGCGCGATATTGATTGTTTCAATATTGGTGACGCCTTTTGTGATATTCCACACGCGCAGCATACGTCGTATTGCCAAGGCAGCAAACAAATTCGGACGCGGAATGGACGTTCCTGGATTTCAACCAAGCGGTTCTTTGGAAATTCGTGAAGCCGCCAGCGCGATGATAACAATGAAAGAACGCCTTAATCGTTATAACAAAACCAGAACAGATATGTTAAATGCGGTTGGACATGACTTGAAAACCCCGTTGACCCGCATGAGATTGGCCATTGAAACAGATTCTGCCAACAAACAAGATTTGTTGCACGAAATCGACCGCATGAGCGAAATGGTAAATGGCTATCTGGCGTTTGCACGTGGTGAAACACCAGAAATAGAGCAGGCCGTAGAATTACCTGCGATGCTAACGCGTATTGCGCGCGATGCCGCACCAAAAAAGAACATTATTCTTGAATTTCCAGAAGAACCGGTTCAATTTTATGCACGCCCAAATTCATTAACCAGTGCATTTACAAACATTATTGAAAATGCCGCACGATTTACTAACAAGACCTTGAAAATCAAAGAAATCGATTCCAGTGATTCTGTAACAGTTATAATCGAAGATGACGGCATCGGAATTCCAGACGATAAAAAAGAACAAGCCATGCAACCATTTGTTCGTTTAGATGAATCTCGCAGTGAATCAACCGGCGGAACAGGTCTTGGTTTATCAATCGCAAAAACAGCGATTGAAAATCATGGTGGTCAGATATTCCTGGAAAACAGTGATTTGGGCGGATTAAAAGTTCGTGTTGTATTACCTTTATAAGAAAATGGATTTATTATGAATTTGTATAAATATGTATCAGAAGCAATCAATAAAAAATTAGGCTTTGAAGCAAAATTGGATGTGCCTAAAAATCGCGACTTTGGTGATTTTTCAACAAATGCTGCCATGGTTGGCGCTAAAAATGCCGGCAAAAACCCACGCGAACTGGCAAACGAATATTTACCATTATTGAAAGAACTTGATTTTGTTGCGGACGTTTCCGTCGCTGGCCCAGGCTTTATCAACATCAAAGTCAAAGACGATTTTATTTTGAACAATACAATTGCACCAAAACAAATGGTTGCTGAAAAACCTTTGAAGATTGATTTAGACTATGCCGGATACAACATTGGCAAGGCATTACATATTGGCCATTTACGCACAACTATCGTCGGTGACACTTTTAATCGTATAACCAAATTTGTTGGTCACACAACCAAAAGTTATAATCATATTGGCGATTGGGGACGCCCAATGGGTCTGGTTATTGCCTGGATTCTGGAACACGGTATGCCAGAAAGCGCCGATGAATTAAATACATTTTACCCTTTATCTTCTGCGCGCGCCAAAGAAGACGAAGCATGGATGGAACGCGCCCGTCAAATTACTTCTGAATTACAGGCTGGGAACCCAGAATACCGCAAGATTTATGATGATTTTATGAAAATATCATTAAAACAGATGGACGATGTTTTGGTTCGCCTTAATGTTATGCCTTTTGATATGACTATGGGCGAACGCGGGGTTGCAGAATATGTTTCCGACACTCAAAAAATACTGGAAGAAAAACATTTGTTAGAAAAAGATGATGGCGCCCTGATTGTCAACGTTAAACAAGAATCGGATAACGCACCAATGCCGCCTTTGATGTTCAGAACCAGTTCAGACACACAAACTTATGCGGCGGCTGATTTGTCTGCGATATATTACCGCACAAAAACCGATAATCCGGATGTTATAGGGTATTTCACGGATTCACGCCAATCATTACATTTTAATCAGGTTTTCCGTGTTGCGAAAATGGCAGATATCACACACGCCAATTTATTCCACACTGGATTTGGTGCTTTGACCGGAAACGATGGCAAACCTTTCAAAACACGCGATGGCGGTGTTGCAAATTTAACAGATATCTTGGATATGGTCGAAAGCGCCGTTCGCGAACGCGTTGTTGCTTCTGATAAAACACTGGATGACGGAACAATTAAAGCAATTGCCTTGGCGGCGGTTAAATTCAACGATTTAATCCACGATGTTAAATCAGATTATATTTTCGACCCATCTGCGATAACCAGTTTCGAAGGTAAAACAGGTCCTTATATCTTGTACACTGCAGTCCGTTTGAATTCTGTTCTAAAACGTGCAAATTCAGATATTGCCAAACAAGACCGGTACGTATTGACGACAGAAGAACGTAATTTATTGATTGAAATTATGGATTTTGAAAGAACCGTTTTATCAGCATACGAAAATCGTGCCACAGATATGATTGCAAACTATGCGTATGATTTGTGTCAGTTGATAAATAATTTCTATCACAACTGTCCAATATTGCGTGACGATGTTCCAGCAGATATCAAAGCAGGGCGTTTATATATCGCAAAATTAGCATTTGATACATTATCAACCGCGATTGATTTAATGGGCTTGAAGATTCCAAGAGAAATGTAATCTTATGAATAAGCATATTGAATTATTTAAGCAGATTCCTTGCGGTAATTTTGGCCCTTCGAAACTGTTTTTCGACGAATTCAAAGATAAACAACCCAAAGATATCACGATTGATGATATCTTTTCGGCATATTATTACATATCCGAAGAGATGATGGATTCCAACGATTCAAGACGCTTTATTGTTTGCAAAGACACTTTAGTACTTGATAATTATCAATATCATGATCCTTTGACAGATGCCCAAGACGAAACCGGAATCAATTACAGACCAGCAAAAGTCTATAAAGGTGTTATTAAACATTATGATAATCGCGTCCCAAAAGGAGATTATTATGGTTTGGTTGCAACACCAAAAATTCCAGGCGAAAAAATAGCAGAAATTATCGAAGATTTCAGAATATTCGCATATAATTATAAAACTTCTCATTTTCGCACCGATGTTTTTACAAACGAACGCAGATATTGCCTGGGCGAAAAAGAGTTAAATCACCTTTATAGCCTGTTAAAAACATTATGCGAAAAAGCAAACTTTTGTTATAAACAGGCCGGTTCCATAATATTAGCACAAGAATTAGCCAACGTTATGGCAAATCATAAAATTATAGAAACCCGCCAACACACCACGGGCGGAATAGAATATGTCCGCCAACATAAAACATTTATGTTCGGGGAATTACGAAAAAGACAACACTAAGGTATTATAATACCACACAGATTTTTCTTGACTTTTATGCGGGTTTGATACATAATAAGCCCGCTATTTTAAACAAACACTAAAAGGTAAAAACAATGGCACAAACTAAATCATTGAAAAAATGCGAATTAGAAGCCAAATGGTATCTGATTGACGCAACAAATTGCACATTGGGTCGTTTGGCTGCTTTTACAGAAAACATCCTGCGCGGCAAAAACAAACCAACATGGACACCAAATATGGATTGCGGTGATCATGTTATCATTATCAACGCTGACAAAGTTGCTTTGACAGGACACAAAGCCGACAAAACAAAATTCTTTTGGCACTCTTTGTGGACAGGCAGCACCAAAGAAAGAACTTTGGGTCAAATGCGTTCTGAAAAACCAGAAAAATTAATCACAAATGCTGTAAAACGCATGATGGGTCGTCGCACTGCGGTTGCTTTGGCAAATCAACGTTTAACAAAATTGCATGTTTACGCAGGTGCAGAACACAAACACGCTGCACAAAACCCAATCGTTATTGATTTTGGTTCATTGAATCGTAAAAACAAAAGGGGCGAATAATGACAGAAACAAAAAAGACAGCAACAAAAACAACTGCTGCAAAAACAACAAAAGCAGCCCCTGCAAAAAAGGCAACTGCTGCAAAAGCAACAAAAACAACTGCTGCGAAAGCACCTGTGGCTGCGGCTAAATTATCTGGCGCAATTTACGCAACCGGTAAAAGAAAAGATTCTGTTGCACGTGTTTATTTAACACCAGGCAAGGGCAATATCACAATCAACGGCATTGAAATGAAAAAATATTTCAAACGTCCAGTATTGCAAATGATTTTGGTTCAACCATTTGATGTAACCAAACGCGATGGCGCATACGATGTTGTTGCTATGGTTATGGGCGGTGGTTTATCAGGTCAAGCCGGTGCTGTTAAACACGGTATTTCCAAAGCATTGGAAAAAGCAGAACCAGATTTGCGCAAAGCATTGAAAGTTGCTGGATTCCTTACACGCGACAGCCGTGTTGTTGAACGTAAACACTACGGTTTCCACAAGGCACGTCGTTCTACTCAGTTCAGCAAACGTTAATATTGCGGACGAATTGGAAAACAAAAGAAAAAACCGCCTTTGGGCGGTTTTTTTATATATAAAATATTTTTAACGACCACGAACCATTTCTGTTTTGATCATATTTTGTTGTGCATTGTTGATTGCTCTTTTGTTTTCAAAGAAAACACCTGTTTCAATCAGAGCCCACATAGCAAGCATTACAAAAATCATAATTTTGTCATCGCGACCAAAATCAGACCAATCACGTTCGTTTTTAAATTTGCTCATTTTTCATCCTTTGTTGACTTTATATGTATATATTATAACCAAAAAATATTATTTGTCAACATTTTATCTTTGTTTTTGAAATAATGCCGGCGCATCTTTTTTAAAGCAGTCCTTGCCACTTTTCTTAAAGTCGTATAAACCATATGCAATTCCAGCACAAAGAGCGATACCCGCGGCCAACGGCAAAATATCATATTTTGTTATAACCCACATAGTTTCACAAAACTTTCGAAAATCAGACTTTTCATTATACATTTATATTCCCTTTTGTTTTAGGTCATATTCGACTAAATATGTGAAAAAAGTCAAGCATTTTTTATAAATGTTTATGTTGCGTTTTTCAAAAAATATATGTATAATCACCGCAGTTTATATATCCAAAGGAAAAAATATGTTTACAAAAGAAAAAATCAAAGATTTACACTATTCAGTATCTGGCAAATTAAACGCCGCTGATTTACAAGCCGCTGCCGACGAAGTTTTAACAGAATACGGCAAAACCGCAAAGATGCCAGGCTTTCGCGCCGGACATATTCCATTATCTGTATTACGCCAAAAATATAATGCATCTGCTTGGGGTGAAGCAATTGACAAAGCGTTAAATGCTGATTTACAAAAATATTTGGAAGAAAAGAAAATCCGCCTTGCTGCACAACCAAAAGTTGATATGGAAGGTTATGAAATGGGCAAAGACGTTGAATATTCTTTGGAATTTGATATTTTGCCAACTTTGCCAGAAATTGATTTGGAAAAAATTACAGTGACTAAAAAAGTTGCTAAATTCGACGAAAAAGAGGTAGATGTTGCATTGGAAAACATCCGCAAATCTCGCAGTGTTGCTGAAAAACAAGATGAAAAATACAAGGCACAAAATGGCGACGTTGCTGTTATCGACTTTAAAGGATTTTTGGGTGACGAAGCATTTGAAGGTGGCGCTGCTGAAAAACATCATTTGATTTTGGGTTCCGGCGCATTTATCCCTGGCTTTGAAGATCAAGTTATCGGCCACAAAGCAGGCGAAGAATTTGATGTAAATGTCACATTTCCAAAAGAATACCATGCTGAAAACTTGGCCGGCAAAAAAGCGAGATTCGCTGTTAAAGTTCACGAAGTACGCAAACACATTTTACCAGAAATGAACGACGAATTGGCAAAAGAAGTTGGTCAAGAATCTGTTGAAAAATTGAAAGAACATATCCGTACAATTATCACAGACCAATATGCAGAAGTCGCTCAACGTGATATGCGCAATGAATTGTTAGATGTTTTGGCTGATAAAGTAAAAATGGATTTGCCAGAAACTTTGGTCAACCAAGAACTGGAAATGGCAAAAGCAGAACACGAACATCACAATGCCGAACACGGCCACGACCATAAGTGGGACGAAAAGCAAGAAAAGAAAGACGCAGAACGCCGTGTTAAACTTGGCTTAATCTTGGCAGAATGGGGCACACAAAATAAAGTGGAAGTCACCCGCGAAGATTTACAACAAGCAATCTGGGCAGAGGCTTCTCGTTATCCAGATCCAAAACAAATCTTTGAATTCTATAACAAAAATCAAAACGCTGTTGCAATGTTGCGCGGTATGGTATTCGAAAGAAAAGCATTGGATGCAATGTTGACACACGTTAAACAAAAAGAAAAAACAGTGCCAGCAGAAGAATTATTCAAACAAGCATCCGTAAAATAGTATTTGGCAAAGTTGTTAAGCCCAAAACCGTCCTTAGAAAAGGGCGGTTTTTCGCAACCACACCTTGACTTTGCCAATATTTTGTCTATAATCGTCTTACCAAAGAGGATTATTATGAAATACATACAAAACTTTAAAAACGGCAGAACATTGATGGAGATAAAATACAATCCTTTTAATTTTTTGGATGAAGTTATGGACATTTACAGAAATCAAACCATACCAGAAAATTGGTTGCCGGCTAATTTCAAGCAAGACACTGGGAAAATGACGATGTCTTTTCGCCAAGATATCATCACAGATTTTCAAAGCAGAGCTGTCAATTTACAAGATTATTCTGTAGAAAATCCACGCAATAAATTTATGTTGTGGGTTGCAATGTACGATATGATACTTATACGTCTTAACCCATATATGCACGATTATGACAAAACTGGTAAAGAAAAATATTCGCTTTTGCGCATCGGGCTAGGCGGTATAGGAAAAGCAATGGACTTATCAAAACAAACTAACACCCCTTCATACAGATGCAGATTTATCGAACAAGATTGTTTTGACACGCTGCTTTACGATGGCGCGTTTAAAAACTATGGTCCAAAATACAAAATCAAGCCATGTGATAGTTGGTGGAAATCAAAACAGATTTCTGATGCAGAAATGCGCTATTTAAATGACGAACGCTCTATTATAAAACAGTTTGCACAAACACTTGTATTGATAGACAAGAAAAAAGAAGAAATCATATATAGAACCGCATACAAAAACGCATACGGTCCCGCACACAGATAGAAAAGAGGATAAAAATGGGAAAAATTTTGAATATATTATCCGAAAGAGCCAACGCCAATCAAATCGCAGAAATGCGTCCATATGCAATTTATCATAATATGCTTTACTACATCGTAAGAACTAAACACGGGTCAAAACCTTTTATTGACGATTCTAACTTTTCTAAGAAATTGTTGGAACAAATTTGGGTAGAAAAAGCATTATTCTGCGGAAACGATTACACAGAATATTCACCAAAAAATCAGGTTTTATTACACGGTATTATGTACAATTCTTTGTATAATACTTACGCGTCTTTTTTAAATTCTTCCCGCAGACCAGACAAAAACAATCAAACAATTATTGATGCAACAGAATACAATAAGATACCAAAGCGCTATCGCAGTATATTTGTTAAATTTGATGACAATCACTATATTTTAAATACTGCAAACACAACCATTACTGTTGCATATAATAAAGTCGAACAATTGTTAAATCGCGCAAAAGCGTTGATACCTGTAATCTATAAAGAATCTGCACAGCCAGACGAAAACATAGGTGGGATTTTAGAAATATATTATTCGCCGGCGTTTGTTAAAGATTCTTTTTCTGCTAATTTCGTAACAGATAAAGAAATCGACGCGATCCGAAAATTACACGATATTTTCGTTGAAATATCTAAAATTACATTGCCTGCAATTGATACAAAAACAAATGAACATCCTGCGGCACTTGATTTGTATCAAGAATATAAGAATCCACGTCAAAAAATGCCTATTGATTATTTGTTAGAAAAACATACGACAAATAAAGAAATTCAATTAGAACAAGAACGCAAAAAATACGAAGAAAAAGTCCAACACATAAAACAAGGCTATAAAGATTTACGTTCTGAAACAATCGGTTTCTTTATAAACAAAGTACGAACAAAAACAAAATAAAAAATCGCCGTTAAATCGGCGTTTTTTATTTTAAATCGCCACAAAAAACGCTTGCTTAAAAATATTATTTTTTGCTACGATTTTCCTTATAGGAAAGGGGACGTCTATGCTTAAAACTTTTTTTGCACTAGTTTTATCTTTATTTTCTGTCAGCGCAGACGCTGTACCAGCGGCAAATCGTACTGGTTCTGTACGGATATTAAACAACATACCACAGCAAATTTTACCACAAAAGAACACGAATTCTGTTGCAAAACCTGTGACAACAATTACAAATTCTATTATCAACAAAAATAATACTGGTGCAACAATTGCTGGTTTATCCAGTGAAAATTCTCTTGCACGTTTTGGCATTTCAAAGAAAACAAAAAATTTATATACAATTAAACAAAATACTGTCCAGGACACACCTGCTGTTGTACCTTCTTCTGACGTTATCGCACTTCAAAATCAAATTGAATCTTTGCAAAAACAATTGGCGGCCATTCAAAACGAATTGTCCCACAAGGCAGAAAGTGAAACAGTCGTCCAATTAAATGATAACATTACAAACAAAATTGAAAATCTTGATACTAAATTTGTGAAAAATGAAGAATTAGACACTAAATTTGACAACTTGGACAATAAGTTTATTAAACCTTCTCAACTTGGTTCTCATTTAACCAACCAGGGTATTTTAACCAGTCAAAACTTAGATACAGAATTAAATAAAAAAGGATTTTTGAAAGATTCTGATTTGTCGAAAGCCATCGCAAATAAAGGCATTTTAAAAGACTATGCCACACGTGATACTGTTGCGACAGATATTGCCAATGTAAAAACCGAAACAAATACAAAGATAAGCCAACTGAATTCCAAGATAGAAAATGTCGCAGATGTTCAATTTGACGAAGCGTCGTTAAAAGAACACTTTGATAGTTTCTTGGACAACGAATTGAATAAAACAAATGATAATAAATTTGATAAATTTACAAAAAATGCCGAATTAGACGCCAAGATTACTAACCTGAAAGATTTTAAAGAATTAAAAAATGATGTCAACAATCACACAAATACTATCAGTGGCATCAACAATTTGATTGATACAAAAATCATAGACAAAGGACTTGTAAGCGATTCTGATATTACAGCAGATAAACTGGTTGAAAAATTAAAAGATAGATTCGCCAGCAAAGACGAAATTATCAGCGACGCCCAACTTGACGACAAAATCGAAAAACTCGAAACTTTCAAAAGTTTGAAAAATGATGTCAATAATCATACAAATACTATCAGCGGTATCAATAATTTAATTGAAGACAAACTTAAAGCCAAGGGCTTGTTGACCAAAGACACACTTGATGCAGAATTCTTGGCAGGCAAGGGTATTTTAACCAAAACCACCATTGACACAGAATTACAGAAAAAAGGCATTGATAAAACAACTTTAATAGCAGATATAAAATCTGCTAAAAACGAGGCAATTACCGATACAGATGAAAAAATAGCAGAAGTTAACGCAAGAATATCAAGCATTACCAATACACAAATTGATGAAGCGACACTGCATGAACATTTTGATGATTATTTGGATAACGAACTAAACAAAACCAATAACAGTAAATTTGATAGATTTACAAAAAACTCCGAATTAAATACCAAAATTGCGAATCTTGAAAATTTCAAAAACTTAAAAAACGACGTTAACAATCATACAAACACTATTAGCAGCTTGGACGATACAATTAATAATAAAATCGAAGGCAAAGGTTTTATTACTCGTAATGACATTTCCGCAGATTTAAGTGACGACAATTCTGAATTGGGTAAAAAATTCAAGGGACTTGACACTAAATTTGCCCGCAAAAATGAAATATCTGGCTTTGCCAAAGAAAGCGATTTATCTGGTAAATTCAGCGGATTCTTAGACACAGAACTTAATAAAACAACGAATAATAAATTTGATAGATTTACTAAAAACGACGATTTTTCCGGCAAAGTGAACAGATTGTTAGACTATGAAATTGGTAAATCAGACGGCAGATTCGCAGGCTTTACAAAAAATGCTGAATTGGATAACAAAATTACAAATCTTGACACTTTCAAAGCATTTGGGACAAGACTTGGAAATGCAGAAACAAACATTGCTGCGAACGCAAACAAATTCAGCAAATATACAGATAACGATGGCCTGAACGCAAAAATAGCAACACTTGAAAACTTTAAAGGTTTAGGAACCAGAATTACAAATGCTGAAACAAATATTACTGCGAACACTAACAAATTTGCAGATTATACTAAAACATCTGGTTTGGGTTCTATTATCAGTGGCAGAATTAAAAACGATATAGAAGATTCTAATTCCGACCTGGCCAAAAAGTTTGGCGATTACACAACAACTTCTGGTCTGAATACAAAATTAGGCGGTTATGCCACAACGTCCGCTTTGAGTAGTGTCGACGGCAAATTTGCAGATTATACAAAAACGTCTGGCTTGGGTTCTGTAATCAGCAGCAGAATTGGCACAGAACTTGGCAATTCAGATTCCGCTTTGTCTAAAAAGTTTGGTAATTACGCCACAACATCCGCAGTTGCAACCGCGAAATCTGAAGCAATTTCTGCGGCCGCAACAGATGCAGCAACAAAAGCAAATAATGCGAAAAACGACGCAATAAGCGCCGCTGCTTCCAGTGTTGACACTAAATTAAGCAACTATTCGACAACTGCACAAATTGCAAAAACTCTTTCTGGCGACAACAGCATAACTACTTTATCAGGTCTTAAGTCTAAGTTGGCCACAAGTGCATCTTTCGAATCTTTGCAGGCAATCGTCACTGCATTGGATGGTGATATAAGCGATATTTCAGACAGGGTTGTTTTTAAAGAAACCAGTGCGCCTTATCAACGCATAAGAAGAGTTCCTGCATTATAATTCACGATAAAAACATCCGCCCAGAACAGGGCGGTTTTTTGGTTGTTTTTTCTTGATTTTTATAAATTTTACATATATAATTTACCTGATTTTTGCGGGTGGGCGCAAAATCAATCCGATTAACCCCACAAGACCTCGTCTTTATTTAGACTTATGACGATGGCAAGCTTTGTTATAAATTCTATGAAAGATTTATCCAAAGATTTATTTAATCCAGTATCCGGCGAAGATTTCGTCCAGATGTTTGATAAAAACTATGGCACACAAGAAACTTTGCAAGGCTATGCTACAAAAGGAACCGTTAAAGACATCCGTGGTGATTTTGCTATGGTTGATGTTGGTTTGAAATCCGAAGGTCGTATTCCATTAAAAGAATTCGGTGCTTCTGTTCCATCTGTTGGTGATATCATCGACGTTTTCGTTGAAAGATATGAATCACGCGAAGGAACTGCTGTATTATCTTATACAAAAGCACGCGCTGAAAAAGCATGGAAAGATTTGGAAAAGACTGTTGCAGAAGGTATCGATCCAGAAGGAACAATTATCGATGTTGTTCGCGGTGGTTATACTGTCGACATCAATGGTGTATTCGCATTTATGCCATCTTCACAAGTCGACCACAAACCTGTTCGTGATGCAAAATCTTTAATCGGTTTGAAAGACAAATTCCGCGTTTTGAAAATGGACGCTTTGCGCACAAACGCTATCGTTTCTCGTCGTGCTATCCAGGCTGACACTATCGCAGCAGCACAAGCAGAAGCAATGAAAAACATTTCTTTGGGCGCAGTTGTCGAAGGAACAGTTAAAAACATCACAGATTACGGTGTATTCGTAGATTTGGGTGGTATTGACGGTTTGTTACACGTAACAGATTTGTCTTGGAAACGTATCAATCATCCACGTGAATTGGTTCATGTTGGCGAAAAAATCAAAGTCAAAGTTATCCAATTCGATCCAGAATCTCATCGTATTTCATTGGGTGCAAAACAATTGGAAGAAGATCCTTGGGAAACAGCTTCCAAAGCATTTAATGTTGGCGACACAGTGACAGGTAAAGTTTCTTCTTTGACTGATTACGGTGCATTTATTGATTTGGGCAACAATATCGAAGGTTTGGTCCATATGTCTGAATTGTCTTGGACAAACAAAAATATTCACCCAAGCAAAGTTTTGCAAAATGGCCAAGAAATCAACGTTGTTGTTTTGGGTATTGACCAAGATAAACGCCGCATTTCTTTGGGTTATAAACAATTACAACCAAACCCATGGAAAGAATTTGCTGAATCTCACAAAGTTGGCGATGTTATCACAGGCCCAATCAAAAACACAACTGAATTTGGTTTGTTCGTCGCACTGACACCAGACCTTGACGGTATGATTCACATCTCTGATTTGTCATGGAACAAATTGGACGAAGAAGAATTGAAAAAATTCGTTCGTGGTCAAGAAGTCACAGCAAAAATCTTGGACATCAATCCAGAAAAAGAACGCATCACATTGGGTATCAAACAATTGACAGAAGGTGCAGAAAATAATGCAACCACTATCAAGAAAGGTGCCGTTGTATGCGGAACAGTTTCTGAAATCACACCAGACGAATTGATTTTGGCTTTGCCAGGCGATGTTCGTGGAACAATCCGCAAAACAGATTTGTCTCGTGAAAAAGCAGAACAAGATACATCTAAATACAATGTTGGTGATTCAGTAGAAGCATCTGTTGTTTCTGTTGACGGCAACAATGTAAAATTGTCTGTTCGTGCATTACAAGTGACACTTGAAAAACAAGCCGTTAAAGAATTTGCTAACGAAGCAGATTCTGGTTCTGTTTTGGGTGACATCTTGGGTGCTGCTATTGAAAACAGCAAAAAATAATTTGATTTCAAATTATTATAAAAAAGTCCCGTAATTACGGGACTTTTTATTTGTTTTTTATATAAAATTGCAATATAATAAACGCAATAAAAGGAACAAAAAAATGAAACCAACTATGTTTGTTTTTATGGGTGGCGCAGGTTCTGGCAAGGGAACCTTTGCACATTTGTTGATGAAAAAACGCAATTTTAATTATGTCGAAGCGGGGGCCTTGTTGCGCGAAATACCATCTGATTCTGTGATTGGCCAGAAAGTTTTACACGGCGAATTATTAAACGACGATGAAATGTTTCCAATAATTTCCAAAAATATCGGCGAAAATGCGGGTATAATCCTAGACGGGTTTCCGCGTACACTAGGACAAGCAAAATGGTTGATTGAAAATTATTCTGATAAATTCGATATCAAAATAATCTTTTTAGATATAACCGAAGAAAAAATGATTGCGCATATCAAAAACAGAATAAAAGAGGGCGGCAATCGCGCAGACGACAATGATGAAAACGCGGTTCATAAACGTATTGAATCTTTCAAGAATATCACTATGCCTGCGGCAAATTGGTTAAAGAACGAACCATCAATAAAATTCTATGACATAGTTTTACCAAGCGATGACATAGATACTAATTTCAATCATATAGTTGAAACCATAAAATAAAAAATCGCCATAACGGCGATTTTTTATTTAATTAAAACACACGACGGCGGGCGATTGTGTATAAACCGTATCCGGTCAGCAATACCATAATGGATATAAATATCACCAATGCCAAATGAGAATGTTCAACATACGGCAATTCCATATTCATACCATAATAACCGACAACCACACTTGGCACCATCAAAACAATATTCCAAATGGTCAAACGATTAATGTAAGTGTTCGAATCAATGTTAATGACGCTTTCAAATGTTTCTTTGATTGATTTTAACATCTTGCTGTAACTGGTCACAACTTCGATAGCCTGGTTAAATTCAATTCGCGCATCTTCGGATAATTCTTGGTTATCTTCATCTTTGACAAAGCCACGTAATTTATCTATTTTATCCATAACGGCAATATTGCCTTTAAGGGAAGCCATATAAAGTGTATATGCATTTTCTACTTCCAACAACTGCATCAATTCTTGTTTACGAATATTTTCTTGCAAAGTCTTCTTTGAATTAACAACTTTCTTATTCAATTCTTTTAATGCACGCAGATAAGATTCTGCAATATAATAAATAATATTCAAAATAAACGTTTCGCGCGTATTCATTTCGTCGTCTTTGATTTTATCCAGCAAATCACATCTTTTACGACAAACTGTAATAACATGCTTGTTTGAATAAATGATAGACAATGGTTCTGTATGCCATGTTGTATCCATTTCACGGTTAGCAATAGGAAAACGAACGATTATAACCTTATAATCATCTTCCAATTCAAGACGAGGCTGTTCATCTGGGTCCAAAATATCAGATATAGTATCTTCATCAATTTTGTATTCGGTTAATAAACGTTCAAAATCTTCGTGATCTGGGTTTCCAACATTAACCCAAGAGAATGTTTTTAATTTTTTTGTATCAAACATGACACATTCTCCTTACTTATAAACTTGTTTTTTTATTCCCAAGAATTTTATCATACATCATCAAAAAATCAACTTTTTTCAATTTTTTTAAGCACTTTTTATCAAATAAGTTGACAAAAACAAAATACCGACCATAATAAACACAAAATGGAACAAGAATTCGACAATCATATTCAATATCACATCAGCAATATATCGCACAAAGCCTTTATTGACGATTATAATTATGCTTTGAAAAATCCAATTAAATGGAAAATCAAACGTTTTATCGACATATCTCATTCTTTGATTGGCATAACATTACTTTTGCCGGCATTTATAATCATACCTATACTAATACGTAAAGACAGTGATGGTCCTGTAATATTTAAACAACAAAGAATTGGTATGCATGGCAAAATGTTCACTATTTATAAATTCCGAACAATGTACAAAAATAACGACACGAACAAAGTAGAAAATATCAATGATTACAGAATTACAAAATTCGGAAAATTCTTGCGCAAATACAGCCTTGATGAAATACCACAACTTTTTAATATACTGATTGGCGATATGTCTTTAGTTGGTCCACGTCCAATGCGCGAAGAAGTTTTCAAACAAATACAATCTGTTGAACCAGAATACGAATTAAGAATTGCCACAAAACCAGGATTGCGATTAAACATCGGCAGAACAGATGGTGGCGCCGGACCAAATATGGCAAAAATCGAACAAGAATATATAAAAAAATGGTCCTTGATATCAGATTTAAAGATATTTTTACACATTGTATCCGACACTTTAAACGGGAAAAATTATTAATATTTATATATGTATATTTTTTTCTTGCACGAATCGGTAAAATATTACTAGTATGCGCATAAAGGATTTAACAAAAGGAAGGAATTCTATGATAGTCGGAATTGGAATTGATATGGTCGAAAGCGACAGATTCTTGGACTGGTCTGCCTTTAAGAAACAACGTATATTCACAAAAAAAGAATTAGAATATGCAGACAACGATAACGCACGCAGCGAAAAACACTTGGCAAACTTTTGGGCTGCACGCGAAGCAGCATTAAAAGCACTTGGCACAGGGTTTGGTGATGATATTTCTTTTTCTGATATATCTGTATCACACGATGATAATGGACGTCCTGAATTAGTTATCGCAGGCGGTGCAAAAAACACATTGAAAGAATTGGCTGGTTCTGATGCGCATGTGTTATTATCAATAACCGATCAAGATGATTATTCGGCCGCGGTTGTTGTAATTGAAAAATAAAAAAAACGCCAAATTGGCGTTTTTTTATTAGTATATTTCTTCGTCTTGATATTCGGCTTCTTCTTCGTCAAAAAAATAGTTGTTTCCAGAATCATCCGATTCAATACCGTCTTCACCAACAAATACATTATCATATTTGGCCCCAGGTTCATAAACAGGTTTGTTTGCCAAAATATCTTCTTCTGTTGCCAAAACAATATCTTCTGAATCATCAAAAGCAGATGTATTCAAATGTCCAGGAACAACATCCATTACAACAGGCGTTTCATCAACGACTGGGGCAGGTTCTGAAACTTCCTCTATTACTGGTTCCGAAACAGGTTCTGCATCTGGTTTATTTTCTTCGATAACAACCGGTTCTGGTTCAGAAACAACAGGTTCTTCATCTAAAAATACAGGCTCTGCCATTTCTTCAACCACAGGGGCAGGGGCCTCAACAGATTCAACAACATTTTCAACTGGTGTTTCAGCCGCTTTGGCTGTCAAAACAGGCTTGGTTTCTGTGGACATATTGCGTTGGTACAGCCACAAAGTAAAGATGGACAACAAAATCAAAACCAATAACAACATATAATATACAAATCCAGGTTTTGAACGTTCTTCCTTTATCTCTGCAGGGGCCTGAAAATTATTAACGATTGGTGCAACCGGCGCGACAGGCTCACTTGGCACAACCGGGGATACAGGCATCACAGATTCTTGTGGTTCACTTTGCATTTCTGGCATAACAAATGTTTGTTCTTCTTCGATAATTGGCTTCATAGTTTCAAGCACTGGTTTTTCCTCAATAACTTCCGCTTTTTCTTCCATAACAGGTTCTGGAACGAAATCAGGTTCCGGAACAGGTGTTATAGATTCCAAAACAGGCTTGTTTTCTGAAACAGGTTCGACAACCGACATATCGTTTATAATCTCTCCAGATTCATTAAACACTGGCGCATCAAATGTAATCGGTTTGAAAGCAATATCTTCATTTAATATTTGTGGATCTTCTGCAAATAAAGGCTTTACATCAGAATCGTTAAATTCTTCATCAGTTTCTTCAACAATTTCTTCTTTTGCTGGTACAGTTTGTACAGGATATTCAGGCGCAACCATCACAGGCTTTGATTTAACAGTTTGTTTTATTTCTGTTGATGCTTGATTTAACAAATCACTAGCCAATTCGGCATCAACCGTTGCCACATCCAATCTTTTTTGCGCAGATTCTAAGCGTTTCTTTGCGCGTTTTAATTTTTCATTGGTTGCCTCTATCTGAGATTCTAATTTTAATATTTTTGACGCAGATTGTTTTGTATTTACTTTACCAATCTCTTTCTTTGCTGCACTTAAATTAGACCGCAAAGTTTTTATACGCATTTCTAAACGAACAATAGCATCTTTGGTTCTAACAATAGTCGCATTTGTTTTTGATATTGTTTCATTAGCAACACTCAAACGCGTCATAGCACTATGTCTTGCCGCGGAATCACGCAATATCATCAACTGATTCAAATGTTCGTCCAGCGCATCACCAGCATTATAAGCATCAATCAGCGCCCCATACACAGGTAAACCAGAATATTCGATATCCAGTTTTTGATATTTATTGTCTGTCTTTGGGCGAATTGTTTCTAAATCAACGCCATATTCACTGGATAATATTTCATCCCATTTTTTATCCGCCTGGGGATTTATCACCAACAAAACATTTGGCTTTTTAGCATTTACAGTATTATCCAACACAAAAATCAGATTATTATCTGCATCATAAAAAGCATTTATTTCATTTCCATCAATAACAAAAGCACGCATAACCAATGTGCCATAATTTATATCTGGACGAATCGTTTCTCTCTCTCCTATCATTGGATATTCCCCCGGTTTTATTTTTTCTTTGGTGGCGTAAATTGATAAGCCTGGCGACAATGTTCATAGCAATAAGGTTTGCCTGCAAATACTGTTTCACCACAAAAATGGAAATTATCAGAATCAGGATCACCAATTGGCCAACGACATTGATTAGGTTTCAAATTGGCCATCTGTAAAGCATGCTGTATCAACAATTCATGCAACGCCAAATCTTTTTTTGTCTTTTTAGAAGCAGTTTTAACAACTGGCTTTTCTTCTTTTATTTCCTTTTTCGGTGTCTTTTCTGCTTTTTCGACAGGCTTTACACTTTTCTTTACTGCAACAACTTTTTTTACAGATTCTTTGACAGCCTTAACAGGTTTCTTTTCTGCAACTTTTTTTGCAACTTTTGCAGGCTCAGCTTTTTTAACCGCTTTTTTTACCACAGTTTTTACTTCTGTCTTTTTAGCAGTTGCTTTTTTTGCTGTTTCTGCCTTAGGCGCCTTCTTAGGCACAACATCTGTTGCCTTGGCATTCCAACCCAAACGGTTCAATTTGCCAACAACAGCGTTTTTGGACATACCTAACTTTTTACCCATTTCAGAGGTCGACAAACCTTTGCCAACCAATGCTTTTAATTTTTTCAGCATATTGCTGTCCCAACCAGTACTCATAATAAAAAAATCCCTTGTTTTTATATCTGATATAATTGTATCATAAAAACGAATCGAAAGGCAAGGGGGAAATATGATTTATAATATATTTTTTTCACTGGTTTTAATTGGTGCAATTTTTTGTGCAGTTCGTATGGCAAGCGCTGATTTCAAGCGCAGAATTATCCCAGATGTATATTTATTTCCATTTTTATTTGCCGGACTTTTAACAACAACTTTTTTTCCGTGGCCAATCACTATTTCAGATTCAGTTATTGGTGGCGCAATGGGATACTGTTTGGGACTGATTATCGGATTTATATTTGAAAAAATAAAAAAAGACCAAAAATACCCACCAATTGGAATGGGCGATATCAAATTATTAGGGGCAGGTGGCATTTGGTTTGGAACACTGGGGTTATCAATTGCAATGATTATATCTTGCATTTTGGCGTATATTTGGAATTGGAATCGTCATGACAAATATATTCCATTTGCGCCGTTCTTTTTAATTGGTGGATTTTTGTCTTTGATTATAATTCAGTTTTTGATATAATTAAGAAATAGAAAGGATGAAAAGGAAACATCTTAAATCTTTGTTAAGTGCTGTATTCTGCGGTTTCTATGCGTTTTGCGCAACCGCGGCTTCCTCTATATTTTCTGATTACGGACAAATTCAAAACGTCCAAAATTATTCAACGAACCCTTTTTGGACACCAAACGCCCCTTATAACCAGCGTTTACCACAACCTGTTTATGTTCAAGGCGCAGACCTTAATGCAGACGATTGTTTCAAGGTTGTCCAATCATTGGTTTCGGTTCAATGTATGGCACGTGATAATTGTAAAAATACCAGTTTGGCTGAAATTCGTCCAACAATTATGGTTCAATTATCTAATCTGCCGGGGAATAATTATGTATCTGCGTGTTCTGGCTTTATTGACGGCGTGTTTGAATCTTATGTTGCTCAATATGGCAATAATGTACCGAATCGCGCAGTATCATTTCCGAACGCGACAACACCTGTTCAAAACACAAACAATATAATTCAAATAAAAAATCCTTATAAGATAGAACCAACCAAGCAACAGCAAGAAATAAAAGAACGCAGTGACGAATTAAAACAATTACAACAACAAAATGGTGCTAATCAGGCACACCTGACCGCGACCGCATTTCCAACAACTTTTAATGATTTAAGTTTTTCAGAACGTATGGCATTAAAGGCCGAAGATTATGAACAATACAAAGATATGCAGGCATACGTTGTTCCGAATTTTATAGGCCACAAAGAATGGTGCGAAGGCGCTGGTATAGGCAGCGATGCTTGTAAAGACTATGAACAACAACAACAAAATTCGACAACAACTAATAACAACAATAAACCAGATAATAACACAACCGATACATGCGCAAACGACCAGCAACCTGCACATGCTATAAAAGTAAAAAAAGATAAAAACGGCGTTTGTATAGTTGAAAAATGCGAATCTGGATGGAAAACAACCGCTGATAAAACAGCCTGTGTAGAAATAGATAAAAACGCAGATACATACTACACTTTGGCATTCTGTTGGACACCGAACGAGTCTGAACAAGATTACGATACTTATTATTGTGCAGCATCTCACTTGTCAAACAACAAGTGTTATCCTGTGTGCGGACAACCAATAACCTATAACGGGCCAATAAATAACGCCATAAAAGATTTATTTGGTTCAGAAAACACTTATTGCGTTCCACGCATTATGCTCAATTCATCAACCGTATATCATCATGCAGACCTGGATAAGTTCAGTCTTGTAGATTATGAGACACAAGAACCTTTGATGTTTGAAGGAAAAAGAATGGCAAAAGAAGTAGCCGAAAGAATATTTGCTGAAAGTGACGAAATATCCGATAATCAGGGCAATAGCAAACCATGTGATGGATATTCAAGAGGACACAATATTGACGCAATTATATTATTGCATGACAAGGGCTCAGTAAAAATTGATTCTATTATCAGAATTGATGATTGATAAAGTTATTGTCAACAAGGTATAAAACCATGCACTTTGGACAGATATTCAAGATTTTTTTTGTGCTGTGTTTTTCTGTGTTTAGTGCAGGCGCACAAACACTTGACGATATTCAAAATAATCCAAATATTAAATCAGCCGAAGAAATTTTAGCACTGGCGCATAACGAAAAACCAACAACTTGTGCTGCGCAACTTTTTTCTACTGCTTTGTTTGAACACGCAGATGAGATCAAAGAAAGTGATCCAGAATTCAAAGTTCGTGCCTGGGCGCGCGAAACAATGACAGGATACAAAGAAATTTTGGAACAAATTCTAGACTGTCCAGAATTACAAAATATCGCAGATGATACAACAATTATTTTTGATCCAATTGTCTACGAATTTCCGATGGGACGCACCATTACAATCAATTACAGCACCCAACCAAAAGTATTAAAACAGAAACTGATGTTGGCAAATAAACGCAGTTTGCCTAATGGAGATGCGAATCCAAAATTGATGGACCCGAATGATCCAGCAAAATATATGAATACCGAACCGGCGTGGTATGCGATTATGGTTGTCCAACACGATTCCTTGAAAAACTTTGTTGGGCCCGAAAAAAACAACACTTTATCAATGAAGTATCTTGATGAGCATATTAAAGAAATTTACCCAAAAGGTTATTGGTGCACAAGTCGCAGCGCCTGGGCAAACGATGACGATACAATAAACCAAGTTGTAAGAAAAGTGGTTGATCTGGAAAAAGACACTAATGATTATTATGTCGCAGGCGATATAAACTTGGAATGGGTTATGTATGCAGAAATCGCTGCTGATGTGATTTTAAGTCTCGCAACAATGGGAACGGGGACAGCATTAATGGGAACAGCAAAAAGCGCACGCGCCTTTAAAGGCATGAAAGGTGTCATTAAATCGATGAATAAACTTGAAAAAATAACAGATGTCCAAGATTATGTAAAAATTACTAAACAAATCTCTCAACATTCTGATGATATAGCTAAACTAGAAAAAGAAATAAAAAGTTTAAAAAACGCTGATGAAATAGCAGACAAACGAAAACAAATACAAGAATTGAAAAAAACTGTACAAGAATCGCAAAAAAAAGCTGACAAATTGGCTGATGCAAATAAGGATGTAAAAGAATACAAAGAACAATATGAAGTTTATAAAGACTTACACAAATATATAAAAGATTTACATGGATTTAAAAAACCGCAAACTGGGAACATAGTCACAAGAAATCTTAAGAAGGTTGGTTCATACATAAAATCTGTCAAGGCCGCAAAATCCGGGGCAGATACGCTTAAAAAAGCCTCTAAAATTACACGAGCCGGAATGTCTTCACGTTCTGCTAAGTTTAAATATTGGCTTACAGATACAGGCCTAAAACACGGTGCACGTCTTGGAAAATATGAAAATAAACTTGGTCAACTTTACGGTGCTTTAACGCTTATTCAAATTTTAGGGGATATGTATGATAAAACTTCAACAACATCGAAAGAATTTTCTAATGGTATCGAATTTAAACCTTTCTGTTTGCTATCTGCAGATGATTTGAAAGGTCAAGAAAATGCCGTTAATTACGGCATGTGGTTAATGTGGACCGGTAATTCCGCTGATTCCGCAGATGATGACGCCGCATATTTACAAGCCATGGATTTTGCATCTAAGTTTTATTATGAATTAGACGAACATCAAGATGAATTTGGTGCGAACTGTAATGTTGATATTTATGTCGTAAGTCCGTTTATACGATTGGATGAAACAGATGTGTCTGATCCAAAAGGTGAGTTATTCTGGTTGTTTATGAACGAAATTCCATGGTCAACCGCAGATCAGTTCGGTGCCCAAGTTTCAAATATAGAAGATTGGGAAAGAGTCCAAACAAAATCAGAACAAGAAGACCCGCGTTATAAATACCACAAAAAGGAAGACGAAAATTCTGAACAACAAAAAAACGAATAAAAACCCTGTTGTATTTTTTTGAAAAAATATTTATAATGTATATGAAAGCAAGGGAATATATATGAAAAAATTGTTCTTGTTATTTATGATTTTTGTTTTCACATACGGCAATGCGTTCGCGTATCAGGTTCTTTCTACTAAGGAAATAGGCAAAGATGACGCACGTAACCAAAATGTTATTGTTCGATGCACAACGGATACCGGTAAAATGTCCGAAGAAACATGTTCTTTGCGTCGATATGTAAAATGTCTGGGCAAAGATAAACAATCTCTTTGCACATCATGGCAACCTTGGCGCGATTTACGCGATACAAGCGCGACTTATTCAGATTGGAAATCTGCCGCCAGCGCCTGTTGCAAAAGGAAAGGTTTAAGATAAAAAATAAAAAACCGCCACGAAAATAGGGCGGTATTTTTTTGTTCCTTTTGATTGACAAAATAAATATTTTGTATTATGTTTATTACCAACAAATATAAAGGATATCTGGTGCCTAGTACAAAAAATCATTATAACGCGACTGTTGCTAATCGTGATATTTATGTTGATATTTTTAATCTGCCATACAATGAATTTGATTCAGAAACACCATTGATTATAAAATCAGATGTTGTTCTGGCTGATCAATCGCGTACCACAAATTTGGAAAACGTTATTATTATTGGTGACTTTGATTTTTCAAAGCAAGGCACTTTATTTGTATTACCAAAACGCATCGAAGGTCGCATGATATGCCAATCTTTGAAACCTTTGCGCGACCCAAACAACCCTAAAAACAAGGTTGATTTATTTGATGAATCTTTCGTTTTTCCTGACGGAATCACAGAAATAGATTGTACACACACAATTAAAGATTTTGAATATTTTATAGATCGTTTACCGTCAACTGTCAAAAAAATTATAGTTGCTGACAGCATGATATCCGGCATATCTTCGGATTCTGCAAAAATGGAATCTGCAATAAAATTATTACAAAAATACCCAGATTTAACTGTTATTGGAAACAAGAAAAAAATTACCTTATCCGATGAAATTGTCCGTGCTAACACCAAACCAGTTATTGAAGAAAAACCACAAACAATTACAAAAACAACAACCGAAAAAACAAAAGCAACAATAGTAGCAAATCAAACCGATATTTATGATTCTTATTGGCCAAAAACAGATGCGGCATATTTTATCTCTGACGATAAATATGTTCGTTCTTTTGGATTACCTTTTTCTGATATTAAATTTGTTGTTGATAAAATGTGGAGATATTTTCCAAGAACAATGGTGTTATACCCAGAATTAAACACAGAACTGTCATGTATTTCTTTGGATGATCTTTTTGAAATATACAATCTTTTTATAGAAGCTTTGGAAGAAGCTGAAAAAGAAGCAAAAGAAGAAGCGACAAAAGAACAAATTGTTCAACCAGAAGAACCTAAACCTGTTCCAAAAGTTGAAACACCAAAACATGTTGTTGTTGAGCCAACACCAGTTATTATCAAAAAATATATTCCTAAAAAACTTTGGAACGACATAACTAAATTATGTGGCAACAAAATACAAACTGTCGAATTTGTATTAAAGACAATATATTCTGTAAATACTGATATAAACAAAACCGAAAGTGATCACATCCTGGTTATAGACCCAGAAAAAAAGACCATGGCACCTTGTGGATATATAAAGAAAGAATCTGGCAATTGCCTTGTTCAAAGTGTCGACGCACCAACATCAAACGACAGGAAACGCATTGTGTGGACATATTTACCAAAAGAACAAATTTTGGCTTGTATCAGTGCTCACAGCGAACATTTTTGTTCCAGCGGTCAAAATAAAAGCAGCCTGGAATATAAAATAAATCGTACTTTTGCTGCAAAAAGCATGGACAGTAATGGCGAAAAAATAACACCTGAAAAAATTCAAAATGAAAATTATTTTGATGTTGAGGTATTGCTTGAAATTATAAAAGCAAAAGAATTATTAAAAACGATTCAAACAAACAACAACCAAAATCAAAAATAAAAAATAGGGCATTTGCCCCATTTTTTATTTTTGGTGGATGTGGGCGGACTTGAACCGCCGACCCCTACGATGTGAACGTAGTGCTCTAACCAACTGAGCCACACATCCAAATCTAATTAAAAATCCGCTTTCGCGGACATCAAGTTTTTTTGGTGGGGATAGTGGGACTTGAACCCACACGATCGCAATGATCAAAGGATTTTAAGTCCTCAGCGTCTACCATTCCGCCATATCCCCAAGGACTTTTGCTTTGATAAATTCATGTGGTGGAGCTGATGAGATTCGAACTCACGACCTCTGCATTGCGAACGCAGCGCTCTACCAACTGAGCTACAACCCCATGAACTCTTTACATATGGTGGGCACAAGAAGACTCGAACTTCCAAGGTATTGCTACCACTAGTACCTGAAACTAGCGCGTCTACCAATTCCGCCATATGCCCGTTCAAAGCACGATGAATAATAAACTATATTGAAAAATATTGCAACAAGAAAAATTGAAAAAATATGAATTTTTTATACTAAAAATGTGTTATTTTGCTTGCCCCACATTTCATAAATTTGCTAAAATTAGTCAAGAGATGAAGAAAATTCTGTATTTTATTTTAGCGTCTGTTATCTGTGTGTTTAATACACAGGCTGCTGTACGTACCGCAAATGCGCCAACACGTGGTAAAAACACAACCACAACAACAACTGAAAGGGCACCACGTTCAACAACTGGTCGTAATGCGGTAAAAACAACTGTTTCATCACGAAGTGCAAAACCTGTATCAGTTTTAACACCACGCACATCAAGAAATACTGCAACAAGAACTTCCGTTTCACGCGCCGCAACTAAGACAGTTTTACCACGGGCCGCCGCAACGACTCAGGTTGCCACCGAAACTCGCACAGGCGCAGAATACGAACAATGTAAATCTGCTTTCTTTACATGTATGGATCAATTTTGCCAATTGAAAAACGACAGTTTCAGAAGATGCTCTTGCAGCGACCGCGTCTTTGAATTCCAAGAAATTTCTGATACTTACCAAAAAGCCAGTGAAAAACTGACTGAATTTTCCGAAGACCTTGATGTCGTTGGAATGACACGTGAACAGGCTGCGGCAATGAAAACCGCATCCGAAGGCGAAGACGCCATGACAGAAGATAAGTCTGCATCAAAACAATTATTACAGGCAATTATGAATTCCATAAAGGGTGGCGACGCATCTGTTGGTGGCAAATACAAAGATTTAAACAGCATAATGATATCTGCCGATATGTCGAACGCTTTTGGCATGGATGATTCTGGACAAATTATCGCATCTTATAACGGTTCAACTTTATACAAGGCTGTTTATCCAAAATGCCGAAATGCCGTCAAAGAGGATTGTAATAACGTATCTCTTCAACGTGCTGTTAATGCGTATTTGATGGCAATTGAACAAGACTGTAATTCCGTTGAATCCGCACTGTCCACACAACAAAAATCTTTGAAAGCATCGACACATCAAAGCAGCGCTATGTTAGATTTGGCGCGCGTTGAAAACCGCAGAAAACACAATGCAGACGATGTTGCGACATGCCTTGCCAATGTAGAAAGTTCAATTCAAAGCGAAGAAGTCTGTGGGGCAGGATATCATAAATGCCTTGATAACGGCCAATTCATAGATGTGACAACTGGCGCGCCATTAACAGGCGTTGCAGACTTTTATAAACTTGGCGAATTGCTGACTTTCAAAGAAGATGCAGATATCAAAGATAAAAAATTATCAACACTGCAAAGCAACCGTTCTTTTGTTCAATCGTTCGAAAACAAAACAAAAAAGTTTGCTGCTGATGCACTGGATAAATGCAGTGAAGATGCAGACTATGTATGGCAACAATATTTAGACAGGGCACTGTTAGATATATATTATGCCCAACAATCAAAAGTAAAAGAAATCAAGCAAAGTTGTTTGACATTGGTTGCAAAATGTTATGACAACCAAAGCGTATCTATTGCAAATGCTATGGCTAATCTAACTGGCGATGCAAGCATATTATTAAAGCCAGTTGCTATATCTTTGACAACACAAATGTGTGATAAATACATAGATTCTTGCGATGGCATGTTCAGCGGTATAATCAGAGAATATATTGCATCGAAAGATAATAAAGATTCCTTAAACGCCTGTCGTGCAATTGCTCAACAATGTTTTGATAAAGTTGGCGGAACAAATTATAATAACTTTTATTCTACCAAAAGTGGACTTTTTGCAAAGGGGGAAGCATTAGATTGGTTTTCTATCTACAAGAATGATGACAAAAACACAATAGTATCGCCATGCGCAAAACAAGTTGCAGAAACACAGGGCTGCGAAAATCAAATCGAGGAAGTATTTGGTGGATTTAATAAATATATCGATGAATCTAATAATTTGATATATTCCGCAGAAAATGCAGCGGATACAAAACGTCAAATTCGCCCAACCGGTGTTGCAACAGAAGTTTATTATAAAATCATGGATGGTTTGACCAATCATTGCAATGGCCTTGGCGGATATTTCATAGAATACAAAAATGCAGAAAACCGTGGATATAAACCTTCTGATTTTTGTAGAATCGATTCTAATAATGTAAACAGCGTTTTCTATATAGACCACAGTGCCAACACCGCCAGATCGTTGGTTTATTGGTATCACTTTAACACAGAAGAAAATATGTGTCCTGCCAATTACGGCACAGAAGTTGACACTCAATCTTGGGGAATGTGTTCTTGTTGGGAAAATGGCGGATACCGCAGTAAAAATGGAACAGCATCAACTTGTCGTCCGATAATTCCTGCAACAACAGGGACGGATTCTGACGAAGACGATTTGTGCACCGAAAAAATATTGTGCAAAGATTCTTATACAGAAGGCGAAACAATACCTTATATTTGCCAACAACCACGTTCAAACAAATCAAAATATTGGTGTCAACAAACTGTTGCTTCTTCGGCCGGTCAAATATGCCCAACAATGAATTTAATTGCAAAAGACACTGATGGCGATGGCACAGAAGATACCTTCTTTTGCGCAGACGATAATAACAACCCTATCAAAGTTGTTAATGATAATGTTCCTGCATATAATCAACAATAAACAAATCGATTATTTTTTATAATGAAGACAAAATATCTTTTGCCACAACCGCGGCCGGTTTTTGTTTTCCGTGTTTCCACTTTTTATCCGCAGCCTTTAATTCTTGCAACATTTCTTTACGAACATGTGGCAAAGTCAATTGTTGCAGGCAATCTGTTATTGCGGTTGGATTAGCCTTTGCCCCCAACAATTCAGGAAATATTGTTTTATTCATCAGAATATTTACTAACGAAGCCCATTTAACGGTCAACAGCATATGCGCCAACAAAACAGTTAAAGCGTTCATTTTATAAACAACTATCGTTGGAATATGCATTATCGCAAGTTCTGCCGATACAGTACCACTGGCCACTATTGCAATATAAGTATTCGCATACAATTGATAACGATCTTTGGCAGGTATTAAAACAGGTTTCTTTTTCCAGTTTTTTACAAAATTGCGAACATAAGCATCTGTCGTTTCAACAGTAGGTATCACAAACTTATAATCGCGATATCCTGCATTTACTAACATATCAACCGTTTTATGAAATACGGGCAAAAGTTTTTTAACTTCGCTCATACGACTGCCCGGGACCAGGGTTATTATTTTTTCTTTTGATTTGTCGTCTGGTTTATATTTATCCAGACCGTCCGAAATAGGGTGTCCAACAGAAATTGTTTCCAATCCATATTTTGTAAAATAAGGTATTTCAAAATCGAAAAACGCGTAAAGTTTATCAAATATTTTTGCGTATTTTTTTGCACGATCTGGCCGCCAAGCCCAAACCTGGGGCGCAACAAGATGGAAAAATTTTGTATTGTTTAATTTACCGGTTTTTCTGACACGACTTATGACAGCCTTTGCAAAGCCAGGCGAATCTATCGTCAAAACCAAATCAGGTTTTTCAGATGTTATCGCATCAACAGTTTGTTTTATTCTACGGGTTAAAGTTTTTGCATGCGCGACAACTTCTGTAATCCCCATAACTGATAAATCTGACATTGGGAAAATAGATTTTAATCCCAGGGATTCCATATTCTGACCACCGATACCTACGAATTCCACGTCTGGCATCTCGTGCATTATTTTGGAACCCAAAACATCACCAGAAACTTCACCGGCAATTATAAAAATTTTTTTCTTTTTAGTGGCTTTCATTTTTTGCCGTTCCGATGCCGCGTTTAGAACGATTTTCAATAAAGTCTATCGCATCCATGGCATATTTATTATTTTTGACTTCTTTGCGAATTTTGTTGATTCTGTCATTAACAGTTCCTTCGTTATCGCTAAATACAGCAGAATAAACAGAATGAATCGCATGCAAATCTTCGTTTGTAAAGCCATGACGCATTAAACCAACACGGTTTATAGTACGATATACAGCGCGCGAACCATCATAAATAGCATAAGGTAAAACATCATTTCCAACGCCACTCATGCCGCCAATAAATGCATTACGTCCAATACGCGCAAATTGTAATACCATAACGCCACCAGACAAAATAGCAAAATCTTCGACTTCTACATGGCCAGCAACCTGAACAAGGTTTGACATAACAACGCTATTTCCAATTTTACAATCATGTCCCACATGGGCATTAACCATAATTTGACAATCGTCACCAATTTCAGTCCCATCCGAAGCAGGGGTCCCAGAATGGATTGTCACATATTCGCGAATTCTGCATCTTTTACCAATACGCAAACCTGTCATCGCGGCTTCGTCTTGCCATTTCAAATCCTGACTCATTACGCCAAGAACAGCAAAAGGATAAACGATAGAATCATCACCAATTGATGTTTTTCCATCAATAACAACATTTGATACCAATTCAACACGATCGCCCAAAACAACGTTTGGACCAACAATACAAAAAGGACCGATTTTACAATCGTTTCCGATGATTGCGCCTGGTTTAATAACTGCACTTGGATCAATAATAGTAGCCATTTTCTTATTCCATTGGTTATGTGATTAAATTACTGTAAAAGTATTTTACAACATACGGCCAAAATAGTGTATTCAATAAATATAACCAATTATAACAAACGGGTAAAATCTTGAATTTTAATATTATCAGTCAAAGTTGACATATACAAAATTCCCAAACAACTTATAACCGGACAAGTTATTATAATTCCGAAAGAAAATAACAACAAAGCCCAAGATTGTTTATAAAGTTTTCCGGATATTTGTTTTAAATGATATATGGTCAAAATCTCTGACAAACCAACCACAAACAACAACCCAACGAATACAGGCACAGATTCAGTCAATGCAAACAAAACTAACGCCAACGCCGCAAGGATTCTGAACAACCATTTTAATTTGATATAAGCGCTTTCGTGAATTTTTGAACGCGCTTTTGCATATTTGCCAACCAAGGCTGTAATTGCAAAAAAGCCAACAAATAACAAAGCAGCCAAATGAATCATTGTTAAATTACCCAATTGTCCAAACCTGAAATATTCTGGTTGCATCAAGATTAAAACCGTCACAGTTCCAAAAATCAAAACAGACCAACATGTATCTGATATATTTTTATGGAATCTGGAACCAACTATGATACCACAAACGACTGCACTTAATTGTAATAATATTCCATACAAATCTGGTTTGGCAGACACGATTGTCAACATAACCAATACAAATGCGGTCAGCCATTTAATCTTTTTGTCATTAAAAAATGTTAAATAATTTAATTCAATAAAGGACTTTGTTATATAAACAAAAGAAAAGAACAAAACAAATGCTATCACCAATGGCAACAAAGAAATACCGTCACGTATTACCGCATAGTTTCCACCAAAAATCAACATCCAAAACACCATGGTGAACACACCCCAAAAACCAATTTTCTTTTCAATATCTTTTTTCCAATTCAAATGCGCTAATATATCACCGGCATAAAGGCGCGCAAAATAAAACAAAGGCAAACAGAGCAACCCGATTGCGAAAAAGTAGGCGCCAAAAAGTGCCGCATTATTAAAAGAACTGACCGCTGTTGTCACTATTGAAAAATCATCAAACATATACTTGCCTTTTTATTTTAATAGATTATTATATAGGTATGTCAGAAAAACAAGAAAATTTTACATTATTAAATGGTCGCGTCCAAATGGTACGCAGTATTTATAACCCAACAAGTGATGCCGTATGGTTGGCAGCATTTGTTCCAGATAACATACCTTTTAAAAAAGTTTTGGATGTTGGTATTGGCACAGGTGGCGTTGCCTTGTGTTTACTGTCCAGGTTTCCTGATATGGAAATGACAGGCATCGATACTTCTGATGAAATGTTGGAAGTATGTCAGGCCAATGCCGAATTAAATAATAAAAAAATAAATTTGATGAACCAGGATATTTTCAAATGGTCAACACCTGAACGTTATGATTTAGTTGTGACAAATCCTCCTTATTTCTGGGGTACGCCATCTAAAACCAATGCTGGCGCACATCACAATGTTGATATAAAAACATGGATAAGAAAGGCCGGCGCTCGCGTTAGTTCAAACGGATACCTGTGCACAATCGTTGATGCATGGTGCGCAGACAAAATTATCGCCAGCCTGCACGACAGACATTTTGGCGAAATCGTTGTATTCCCACTATTTGGTACAAAAAAATCAGCGGAACGCGTTTTAATACGTGCAAAAAACTGTGTCAAAACAGGGGCTACTTTTTATTGTGGTTCCTTGATGAACAACGACACCATCTTACGCGAAGGCTTGACTGTTGACGCGTTGTTGTCTAAAATGGGAACCAAATGATAAGTTTCATCGCAAGATATTTTTCATCCTTTTGGGAATTGGTGACTGCTCCGCTGCGCTTAATTTGGCGCGGCATTGTTAAGATATTTCCGCCACGCGATTGTACAATTATGGACACATCTGATGGTGAAGTTCTTACATATCAACAGAGCAGTTTTTGGCGTTTTACTAAATTTTGTGTTATTGTGACTATGACGGTTTGGGCTGGTTGGTCAACATATGTTTATATATATCATCGTCCTTTATTACAAAAACGCACCCAGCAATTAGAACAGGCTCGCAGTCAGCACAATCGCCAAATGACTGATTTGAAGGTTTATTTGAAAAAATACAATGATTTAGCACGCGAAATAAATATTATTGACGACAAAATGTTAAAGGCCGATAAATTATCAGACTCTGAAAAAGAAAGCCTTTTGAACACAAAATCAAAAATAAGTGGCGAATTAGATTTCTTGCAAACACGCATAGTAGAAATGATGCGTGATGAAAATTATTCACCAGAATTTGATAAAGTATCTGAATTGGCGCTTGAATTCGAATTAGTTCGCAACGAAAACGATGTCTTGAAACAACAGCACAAACAAATAACAGAAACATCAAACGAAATATCTGATGCAGACCGCCAAATTGTCGAATATGTATCGAAACTGACCAAAGATAACATCGATGAATTACACAAACAATTAAAGAAAATCAATTCAAACATTACAAAACTTGGTTTAAGCGAAACAAAATTGATAACCCAGGCAAATAATTATTCTAATCAGGTTATCGGTGGACAATTCAAACCTTTGAATTTAAGCAAGAATGCCGATGAAAAATACAAAAAAATTGCTGACGATATTGAAAAATGGCATGGTTTGAACAGATTGACCCAAATTTTACCTATTGGCGCACCTGTTGCAAAGAAAACCATAACTTCACCATATGGTTTGCGCAAAGACCCATTTACAAAAGCAAACAAACAACACAAAGGTATTGATTTTGCTGGAAAAATCGGTACAGAATTGTACGCCGTTGCGCCTGGGCGTGTAATTTCCGCGGGCGATCGTTCTGGATACGGAACAACCGTTGAAATAGATCATGGACTTGGGTTCACGACTTTATACGCGCATTTATCAAAAATAATGGTGTCGCGTGGCGATTGGGTTCGCCCAGGAACAGTTATCGGACTTGGCGGTTCTTCGGGACGTTCTACTGGACCACATTTACACTATGAAATACGGTACAAAGGGGCGCCGTTTAATCCAATCAATTTTGTAAAAGACTAAGAGGAAGGAAAAAATGTTGGCATTTACAAACGCAGATGAAAAACAATCTCCTACCATAGTTGGGGCAGGTTGTAAACTAGTTGGAAATATCGACACAGACCATACTGTCCAAATTCATGGAACAGTCAATGGAAACATCACCGCAGGAACCATCATCATTGGTCGCGGGGGTAATGTGATTGGCGATATCAAGGCAAATACTTTATTTTTACACGGCTCTTTGAACGGAAAAGCAACAGTAAAAAACGTAAATGTATTTTCAAATGCAACAATGGTTGGAACTCTTTTCTATAAAACTTTGAATATTACTGGTAATACTGGATTGGAATGCAAATTGGAAAAATTAAAGGAATCTAAGAAATGAATAAAAATGATATTTCGCGTGTTTACATTGCCGGCGACCATCGTGGGGTGGGCTTAAAATTATACCTTTATGAAATGCTGATGGCTGACGGCTATAATGTTGTCAACCTGGGGACAGACGATTTGAAAACCCCTGTTGATTTCCCAGATATCGCAAATAAAGTCGCAGAAGCGATGCTGGACGACCCTCAATCCCGTGGTATTTTAATTTGTGGCACCGGGGCAGGGATGGAAATCGCCGCAAACAGACATCGCCATATTCGCGCTTCGCGTGTTGACAGACCAGAACAAGCTCGCGACGACCGTTTTCACGACGATATCAATGTCTTGGCTTTGGCGGCCGACGATATCGATATAGAACAGGCCTTTTTATGCGCACAAACTTTCCTGGAAAGTCCGTTTGATAATGTCGAACGACGCATACGCAGATTGGAAAAAATATCTTAATAAAAAACCGCCGTTTTGGCGGTTTGTTTTTTTATTTCTTTACCACAAAATTGACCAATTTCTTTGGAACAACAATTGTTTTTATAATTGTCGCACCTTCTAATTGTCTGGTCGCGTTTTGTTTGGCGGTTTCGATTAAATCACTTTCAGAAATATCAACCGGCACAACAAAATCTTTTGCGCGTTTACCGTTCACAGAAACAACGATTGTCATTTCGTTTTCAACCAATTTAGACGCATCAAATGTTGGCCAAGGTTCGAAAACCAGCATATCTTTGTGTCCCAATTTTTCCCACATTTCTTCGGTCAAATGTGGCGCAAAAGGATTCAACAATTGAATCAAAACTTCATAAGCCTTGCGTGGCATTTTACCACCTGGAAATTCATTGATAAATTCCATCATCGCAGAAATAGAAGTATTGAATCCCATATTTTCAATTCTGTCTGTGACATCGGCAATCAGTTTATTAACCAGTTTGTCTTGGTTTGGTGTCAAGGCTTCATCAGTTAAATTATCGGCAAAACCTTCCACGCGTTTAAGGAATCTTTGAGTTCCAGCCAAAACGCCTTCTGTCCAAATAGTATTGTTTTTCCAAGGCCCCAAAGACAAAATTGTCACGCGCGCAATATCTGCGCCAACTTTGTCCAGCAAATCAGAAACTTGGAACCCGTTTCCACGAGATTTAGACATTTTATAACCATCACTACCTAAAACCAGACCCTGGGCAGTACGTTTTGCATAAGGTTCAAAAGTATTTACCAAACCCAAATCGTAAAGTGCATGATGCCAAAATCTTGAATAAATCAAGTGGCGTGTATTATGTTCGTGGCCACCGTTATAGTGGGTCACAGGCATCCAATTTTCCATTTGTTCGCGCGAACAAAATTCTTTGTTGTTTTTCGGATCCAGATAGCGCAAGAAATACCAAGACGATCCGGCCCATCCCGGCATAGTATCTGTTTCACGTTTTGCCGCACCACCACATACAGGGCAGGTTGTGTTGACCCAATCTGTTGCACGTGCCAATGGGCTTTCACCGGCATCTGTTGGTTTATAATCTGTCATATATGGTTGCAACACTGGCAGTTCATCTTCTGGAACAGGTTGCCAGCCACATTTTTCACAATAAATCAAAGGAATAGGTTCGCCCCAATACATCTGACGTGAAAATCCCCAGTCTTTTAATTTGTATTTCACTGCTGCACGAGCAAAGCCATGTTCAGAACCATATTTAATCGCCGCATCAATTGCTTCTTGTTTTCCCATACCGTTCAAGAATTCAGAATTGATATGTTCGCCATCCATTTCCCACGCTTCATTTTCAACATCACCACCCGCCAAAACAGGGATGATTGGCAAACCAAACTTTTTAGCAAATGCCCAATCGCGTCCATCATGTGCAGGCACCGCCATAATCGCCCCAAAACCATAATCTGCCAACACATAATCAGATATGAATATAGGAGTTTCTGTATTATTAAAAGGATTTATCGCCTTGATACCTTTTAATTCGATACCTGTTTTTTCTTTGGTATTATCTGTTCTTTCTATTTCAGATTTGGCCGCAGATTCTTTGATATACTGTTTTACCGCATCAGCATTTTCTATCAATCCAGAATCTAACCATTTACGAACCAATTTGTGTTCTGGCGCCATCACACAGAAAGTCACACCAAATATAGTATCAACACGTGTGGTATAAACAGTCATAATGTCTTCGCCAACGCGAAAATCTACTTCTGCACCCACAGACTTGCCAATCATATTGATTTCGTCTTTTTTAATACGATCATCAAAATCGACTTCTTTCAAACCTTCTAATAATTTTTCAGCATAATCGCCCAGACGTAAATTCCATTGTAATTTTAATTTTTTTTCAACTTCACCATGACAACGATCACATTTTCCATCTTCCAATTCTTCATTGGTCAAAGTTGTTTTACAATTTGGACACCAATTCATAGGCAATTCAGACTTATACGCCAAACCATTTTTGAAAAACTGTATAAACATCCATTGGGTCCATTTAATATAATCAGGATCAGATGTTGCAACACGCGTTTCTGGGTTCACCGACCAACCGGCCTGATCAATAACCGCAGAATAAGCCTTTTTCAAATCTTCAGCGATTTCAGCCGGATGACGACCAATTTTTGTTGCATAATGTTCGGCGGTAATTCCCATCGCATCAAAGCCCATAGGATACAAAACATCAAAGCCTTGATGTCTGCGAAAACGCGACATAACATCCATACCAGTATAAATCAACATGTGTCCAGCATGTAAACCAGCCCCAGACAAAAACGGAAATTCCACCAAATTATAATAACGAGGTTTGGAACCATCGTTTTTTGGGACAAAAGCGCGCGCTTCGCGCCAACGTTTTTGCCACTTAGATTCACGTTCAATAATATGTTTTACATCATCAGCCATTTTTACCACCATAAAGTTAAAATTTAACGAAACAATTTTATATTGAAAAACCGGACAATTCAAGTTTTTTATATAAAAAGCGCGGGGCGGGGCGATATAATTTTACCTTGCCTGATTTAATAAAGTTTGATAGAATACAAATTATCAGAAAAGGTTTTTCTGGTGGGGCTTAGAAACCTCTTATAGACAGCGTCAAAAGATTGACGTAAAAAAATCTCCAATCAATATAAGGTTGGAGGGCTGTGATATACATAAATAAACGGCGCAATTTCTGTCTAAATTGTTTCTAACCTCCAACCGCCTGATTTTCTGGCGGTAATTTAATCTCGCTGTAGCGCAAGCGAAAGCTGATTCTTTGTCAGAAAGGGGGAAGCATGAAAAAACTTTTAATATTATTATCAATGCTGTTTTGCTTTACAGTACACGCACAAACCGAAACATTAAATTGGTATATGGACGGCAATGTTTATACAACCACACAATGCGAAAGTGGTAATGATATATTATTACCAACCACCCCAACTAAACGCGGATATACGTTCAAAGGCTGGGCAAGTTATCAACCGATTGAGTACCTGGAATCAACCGGAACACAGTATATTGATACAGGGGTGGTTCCGAATCTTTCTGATACAAAAGTTAATGTAGTATTTATGGTAAAAACTTATCCATATGACGAATTTTTATTTGGCGCAGGCTCTGGTATTACAGGAAGTAGATATTGGGCACTACTAAGCGGTTCTCTTATACAGGTTGGTTATGGTTCAAGGTATTATAACATATATAACAACTTATCTCTGGCTTCAATATATAAATACGATATAAGCACTAATAATACAGAAATTATATTTAAATTAACATCCTTAGATAATGGCGATGTTGTTGTTTTGTTTAACGCACCTTTGGAATCAAAAGATTCTATTAGTACAATATCGCTGTTTTCTACAAACAGCGTTCAAACAACAGCGAAAGCTTTTTCTGGAAGAATATACTCTGCTCAAATCTACGACAACAACATCCTTGTCCGCGATTTCATACCAGTCCTTGACCCTGATGGTGTTCCGTGTATGCTCGACAGGGTCGAGGGTAAATTCTATTACAACGCTGGTACCGGTCAATTCATCGCGGGTCCAGTTATTGGGGAATAGCCCAGGTTCCGCCCCCATGGGGAGGGGAACCCGCAGGGCTTGGTGTATTCAAAATAACGAAATACTGGAACAAAACTCAACCCCCCTCCTGCTACGCGAACTCCCCCACAGGGGGAGAACCTTCACTCTGGAATAAGGAGACACAAATGAAAAAAATTTTATTATTATCTTTATTATTTATACAACCGGTATTCGCATATTATACCGAAACCATACCAAATCAATGTGGTATTATAGGTAATGATTTATTTGCAGTGTTTGAAATAAATAGTTATACGTGTCAATCTGGACAATTTTTACCTGCGGATACATTGGGATGTGTTCAATGCCCAAATGGATATACATGTAATGGTGGAACGTTCAGTTATAATGCAACAGAATCGCAGGGAATACAATACAAAACACAAATAACAACAAATATATCGAACGCGTGTTCGTCTAACTTTGGACATGAATTGGTTGCGGTATTTGAACCAAATACAATAACGATAAACTGGGACGATGGAACGAATACGACACAAAACACATGTGTATATGGTGGCACAATAACATTACCACCAACACCGGTCCGACCGGGATATGTATTTGGCGGATGGCGGGTTAAGAGTAAATAAAAACCACCCAATCGGGTGGTTTTTTACTAAGAACCAGAAATCATATCATATAAAGAAAAATTTCCGAATTCGTCATTATCAACATCTTGCGATACTGCCGCACGAACTTCTGTTGACTTTACAGGTTGCTGTTTCTTTTTCGGTTTCAAGACAGGTTTTGGCTTTACTGTTGGCTCTGGCTTTTTTTCAACCACATCGACCGGCGCAATTTCAATATTTTGAACAATCTTTTCAACAACTTTCTGTTCTGAATCTTTTATTGGTTCTGACGATTTATCCGCAGTTTCTTCTGGCAAAACAACCGCATCTTGTTCAACCGCAATTTTATCTGGCACTTTGCCATCATCAATTGTGAAATCCGATGCTTTGAATCCATCCACAGAATACACGATATCTGTTTTTGTAATAACATCTGTATTTTTATGTTCTGAAATTTCTTGTTTTTCATTATCGATTCCAACATTTCTTATAATCACGTTTGAAGAACCAGGAATCAAAACAAAGGATTCCAACAATATAAACACAGATCCCAATATCATATTTCCAGGACGATTGTCTGATTTCGCAGTCAGAAAAACCAAATCAAACCACGACAAAATAAATGTCAAAATAATTCCAAATAATGTCAAATCCAGTAATATATAAATAAAGCCTTGAAAATTTTTATGCTGGGCAAATTTATGCGCACCAAAAATTCCCAACGTAGCACACAAAATAATCAAACTGGCATTTTGCGAATCAAACCAAGAACAATCTTTTGTATTAGTTTTCATTTTAACTCTCTCTTTTTTTAACAAGGGCATTATATCACAAAACGGCCCCCAAAACCAAACCCTTTTTTACCAGAATTATGTATAGTTTGAAATTTTAAGACTAAAACACCAAAAAAAACGCTCAAAAACACCAGATTTCCGGCATTTTTAACCCTGAAACCAGACCTTTTTGGCCCAAAATTCGCAAAAAAAACAGCCTAAAAAGTCGATAAAAACCGTGGATTTCTGCGGTTTTGGGCTTATTTTAGGCAAAAAAAGACCATTTTAAGCATCAAATTTTACAAAAATCGCAAAATCGATTCCTGGCGATGCGAACACATAAATATATGAATTATAAAAATTTGCTCGATATGGGACAGGGCGAATATTACAAAAAAGACTTAGAAATATATTCAAAAGGTAATTTTTAGAAAAATATTCAAATAATTATTTTCAAAGTAAAAACAAATAATTAAAATTTTTTTATAACAAAATAATTCAACATAAAAATATTTTCCTAGAAAAATATTAAAAATTATCACAATCCACACGAACAAAATCACATTTTTATAAAAATTATATTATGTATACGTTTGCGCAAGATGCGTAAGCATCTTAAAAGCAAACTATACATATTTATAAAAATTATATTATGTATACGTTTGCGCAAGATGCGTAAGCATCTTAAAAGCAAACTATACATAATATACATTATGCGCCTTTATAATATTCTTATTTAAGGGTGTCCCCCGCGGTTTTCTGTGATTTTCAAAACAAAAGGTATTTATGTATGAAAATTATTATAAAAATTATCTGGTTTTATTTAATTATGAACATAAAAATATATTTTATTTTCAAAAATCGCATCTATAAATGCTTTTTTATGCGTTTACTATTATTTTTCTTTTTTATATTTTGTGTTTTTTTGCTTATCATCCCCTGTTATGCAAAAATCCGCCCCTTTTGGTGATCTTGGGCGGATTTCCTGCAAAACAACAACATCAATAACTATTTGATTTTTGCCGCTTTTTTAGCCTTTTTGGCAACAACTTCTACTTTTTTCTTCAAAGTTTTCAAACCTTTTGCCAATTCTGCTTCTTCTGCTGGGCCAATTTCTTCAGGCTTTACAGCACTGCAACAATATGGACATTTTGTGGCTTTTTTGCTGATAGATTGTTGACAATACGGACACGCACGTGTTGTGACCGGTGCCTTGCCACGTGCCGCATTAGCAATCTTTACGATAACAAACACTGCAAACATCGTTATAAGAAAACTGATTACAGCATTCAAAAAAGTGCCTAAATTCAACGTAGTAGCACCAGCAGCGGCCGCTTCGGCCATTGTGTTATAATGTGCGCCGGCCACACCACCACCCAAAACAAAGAACCATTGTGAAAAATCAATTCCGCCAATCAACATCCCAACAGGTGGCATAATTATATCTTTGACCAAAGAATTCACTACACTGGTCATAACAGACCCAACGATAATACCGACAGCCATATCGATTGCACTGCCTTTATTTATAAACGCTTTGAATTCAGATAAAAGTTTCATTTTGTTTCTCCTTTATTATGTTCATTATGTTTTTCAATTGCCGATAAAACCTTATTCAGTGTCTTGTGAATATTTTCATCACGTGTTTCAACCATTATATCCGCCAAAGCATAAGTGTCATATCTTTCTTTTATCAACTGGGCCAAGATTTGACGCGAATCAGTATTCAATAATTGTGGACGGGTATGACGAAAATTTGTCCTTTTTACAAGCAGTTCCAAATCAGCTTTTAACCAAATTGTTAACGATTTTTCCAGAACGATTTGCCGCACTGCTGGTGTTATAAAAGCCCCTTCGCCCGTCGATATAACCTTTACAAGAGGTGGCGTATCAATCAGTCTTTCGATAACTTTTTCTTCGACGCGTCTGAATTCTTGTTCGCCATACATGGCAAAAATATCAACAACACTGCACCCGGCCGCCTTTTCAATTTCCTTGTCAGAATCTACAAATGGTATTCCTAAATTTCGGGCCAAGGCACGTCCAATACTGGTTTTGCCCGCCCCCATTAAACCAACCATAACTATTGGTTTGGTCAAAGTTATTTGTTTTTTATTTCTCATGTGGCTTATTCTATATAAAAACGAAAAACAAGACAATAAAAATTTCAAACTATATAAAAATATGATATAATAAGAATATAACAAAGAGAGAGAAAACACCATGAAATCAAATTTATTTTTCCTTTGCACCGCCCTGCTTTTGTTGGCAAATTCAGCGAACGCGGCCAATGTTTACAGCAATAATATATCTGCATTGAATATAAATATGCTGACCGATGTATTTATGTCATATACAAATTATGGCGAAAAAATGTCTGATTTGTTCACTAGTCGCAAAATGTACGGATCCATGGACAGATTTGACGAATACGGTGACGACGGTTCTACGGTAAAAAGTTTTAATCAAAGCCCTGCTCTGGCAAACGAATATTTCATCAATAATATATGGATAAACGCAAATCATATTAACGCAGATATGCACTATGGCAATAATATTTCCCAGCATGGTCGTTTTAACCTGGCCACAGTTGGCGCAAATACCCGTACCACAGATTTCAAATATGGCCATATTGCCTTTGGCGGATTTGCATCATATATAAATACTAAAATGCCAGATTTTCACGGTAACGGTAATGTGGTTGGATTTTTCGCAAATTATAAATACCGTAATTTTGGCGCGCGTGCTTTGATAGATACTGGCGCAATAAACAATAGTTTGATTGATTCTGAATTTAATAATTCTTTTGTAAATATTGCGGCGGATGCGTCAGGCACTTTCAAAATTGATGATACTTTCTTTGTCCGTCCAAATGTGTATTTGTCATATACATTTGTTGCATCTGATGATTTATATGTAAATGGCGCACACGTTTCATCAGACAACTTTAACTTCTTTAATATCGCCCCGGGCACAGCATTTATCAAAGAAATATCGCCAGATTGGTACGGATCTTTGTCTGCAAAGTATGTTGCACACATGGGCGGTAAAAACGACATCAATGTTAACGGAACAGAAATTCGCGGACTTTACCTGGATAATCATACTGATATCGGTATTGACGTCGAACATGATTACAGACAATTTATATTTGGCGCCAAAGTCCATAAACAGATTGGGGGCATGGACGGATGGTCAACAAATATAAACGTGAAATATAATTTTTAATTTTGGTTCTTTACCCGCCATCCCCCAAACACATAACCTGGCCGGACTGGTGTTGGTGGTAATGTTATTGATTGTCCATAAACACAAGTGTTCTGTGTCGTATTTGTTCCATCGTCCCAATTTATTGTTATTGTATTTGGTTCATATACTGCATAAATATCAGTTGGGAAATTATCAGCACATATATTATTCATTGTATTTGTTGTTATTGTGTTTAATTCGGCACCTTGATATTTACTTGGGTTAAAATCATAAGTTCCACCACTACACGTCCAACCATTTGGACACGATACGCATCCCAAAGTGTTTGCTGGTAAATATTGTCCATTATTACAAGTGTAAGAATAAGGTTCATACACAGCATAATAATCTGTGGCATCTTCACACATCATTTCCGCAAATGATGGTTGTATAAATAATAAAGATAATAATAAAATTTTTTTCATATTTATCTCCTTATTCCAGAGTGAAGGTTCTCCCCCTGTGGGGGAGTTCGCGTAGCAGGAGGGGGGTTGAGTTTTGTTCCAGTATATCGTTATTTTGAATGTACCAGATTACCCCCTCCATTCGCCGTCGCCAAGGCTATGGCGGAACAAGCCCTGCGGGTTCCCCTCCCCATGGGGGCGGAACCTTGGTTTATTCCCCAATAACAGGTCCGGCGATGAATTGACCAGTGCCGGCATTGTAATAGAATTTACCCTCTACTTTGTCATACATACATGGTGTGCCGTTGCCGTCAAGGACAGGGATAAAGTCTCGAACTAAAACATCATTGTCGTAGATTTGAAAATAATAAAGTTTCATTTTTCCTGTGTCATACAAATATGAAACACTTTGTGGTCTTGTAATACCAAAAATACGCATCTGATATGGTGACACAAAATTGCTATAAACCTGATTTATAACTGACTTTGTTATATTATTTACAGAAAACGTAACAATATTTTTGTTTTTATCTATTTCTATAACATCATTAGCGTTAATCAAAACGCCTGATGGAGTGTTTGAATTACCGTAATTCGAACCGAAGATTCCGTCCCATATGTATAATTCAAAAACCTTTGAATTATAGCTTTCTCCACTTCCGCAAATATTATTATACTTATTTTCAATGGCATCTATCATTACTTTTAACTTCACTTCTGTATCTTGATTCGGTATATACCCCGTATCAATATATTGTGTTCCAGTGCTTTCCAAATACTCTATTGGGGTATAAGCATCATAACGGATGAACGTGTACCCGAATCGGTCTGGGACGGTTGGTGGAGTGATAGATTCACCGGCATTACAGGTTGTGGTTTGATATACTGTATCACCAATATGCCAACGTATTGTTTGTGCAATTGCCGCGCCACATATAAATATTGCGGTTATAAATAATAAAAGTTTTTTCATTGTTTTGTTCCTTTTTGTCTTACCCCCCTCCGGCTGCGCCGCACTCCCCCAACAA
>CACZJK010000001.1:44266-309873 GCA_902781465.1 uncultured Pseudomonadota bacterium | reverse complement strand
GTTATCAGATCCTGCACCAATCTGATAACTTGTTCCTCTCGCCGGACTTTGTGTAAACTGATAGTCTGTCTCCATAACACTATTTACCGTTGGCACAAAACCCGTATCTATCCATTGTGTCCCGGTCGATTCAAGATATTCGATTCGTGTGTATTCTGGGTTCCATTTCTTAAAATGATACCCAAATTTTTCAGGAACGGTTGGTGGGGTTATGTTATCACCCGATTCGCATGTTGTGGTTGAAAGTAATGTATCACCCACATACCATTCTATGGTATGTGCAAATACCGTTGTACAAAACAATACTGATAATATTATTAAAATCTTTTTCATGGTTTTATTCCTTTTGTCTTAACCCCCCTCCGGCTGCGCCGCACTCCCCCAACAAGGGGAGAACCTTGCATCGTTCCAAGAACAGCCAGAACGGCAAAAAAATTAAAACCGCACTTATAATTCAAGGGCGGTTGGAGGTTAAGAACAATTTGAACTGAAATTGCGCCGTTTATTCTACATATTCACAGCCCTCCAACCATACAAAGATTGGAGATATTTAACGTCATATCTTGACGCAGTTCAAAACAGGTTCTTAAGCCTCATCAGCAAAACTCTTGCTGACATAGACATTTTATCAAAAACAATTATTTTTACAATAAAAAACAAAACGGCGCAGATGCGCCGTCGTCGGCAAGTGCAGTGTACAAATGTTACATAAGCGCGCCGACAACCAACAGTCCAATCCAAAAACGAAAGAAAACGGCGCAGATGCGCCGTTTTTATTGAGTGAAGTGTACACAAAGGTACATGAACGAAATAATAACAAGCAGATGTGCCGTTTTCTTTCGTTTTTTATTTTGCTCTTTCAACGTATTCCAATGTTTCAGTATTCACAACAATCTTTTCACCTTGTTCGATAAAGGTTGGAACCTGAACACGAACACCGTTATCCAAAATCGCAGGTTTACCGCCGCTGCTGGTTGCTGTTTGACCTTTTAATGCAGGTTCTGTTTCTTCAACTGTTGCAACAACTGTTTTTGGCAATGTGATTGATACCGGGTGTCCTTCGACAAAGTTTGCCTTTACCAACATTTCAGGTGCCAAGAATTTCATTTGTTCACCCAAAGAATCATTTGGCATTGTGAATTGTTCGTAATCGTTCAAATTCATAAAGAACGCATCTGTGCCATCAGAATACAAATATTGACATTCGATATCTTCGACCATCAATTTTTCAACTTTATCTTCTGCACGCCAACGATCGCCACCTTTGTTTCCAGAATCAATATCACGCAAGTCAGCCTGGACAAAAGCACCACCCTTGCCAGGTTTTACTTTTGTAATAGAAGTGACCGAATAACGTTTTCCATTGTGAGAAATAACCCAACCCACACGCATATCATTTGCAATATAAGATGCCATTTGTTTACCCCTTGGTTTAAATTTTACTAGATAAGAATATAATAAACTTTTGCCATTCGCAACATTTTATTGCGATTCACGCTTGTGCTGCCAATATCTGTCTATGGATTCCAGGATACACTTATCGGCTGCTTCGCGATTGCCCCAACCGATAACCTTGGACCAAGAATTTGGTTGCAAATCTTTATAATGTTGAAAGAAATATTCTATTTTTGAACGCAAAATTTCTGGTATTTCTTCGATATAGTTCGTGTTTGTATAATAAGGATCAATTCTGTCCAACGGAACACAGATTACTTTTTCATCGCCACCCGCCTGGTCTTCCATAATCAAAACGCCGATTGGACGAACCTCTATCAAAACACCAGGCATCAACGGCGCATTACATACAACCACACAATCAAGTGGGTCCCCATCATCACCCAAAGTCCCAGGAAAATATCCGTAATTCGCCGGATACGCCATCGGTGTATGCAAAACACGATCTACCTTTAACATACCGGTTTCTTTGTTGATTTCATATTTAACAACCCCATTTTCAGGAATTTCTATAATCGCATTCATTCTTTTCGGTGGTTCTTTACCCGGCATTATATCTTGAATATTCATAATTTACCTTTTCTTTAATTTGGTCAAAAAAATCTGCCGATTGGCAGATTCTTTATTATAATTTATTTTTTTACATACGCATTGGCATTAAAACAAACAATGCATCTGTATCTTTTTCAGTAGATTTAATAATTGTTGGTGACAAAGGTTCTTGCATTTCCATTTGGAATTTATCACCTTCGACCTGACCCGCAACATCCAACAAGAATTTCACATTGAAATTGATAGTAAATGTTGCATCACCATTATATTCTACATCCAATTCTTGGGTTGCAGCCCCAGCATCTGGACTGGAAGCACTGATAACCAATTTGTTCATTGAAAACGCCAATTGAACAGATTTAGTTTTATCAACACTGGCCACAGAAACCAAATCAACTGCATTAACAAATTGTTTTCTGTCCAAAACAGCAATCTTGTCATTACCCTTTGGAATAACAACACGATAGTTTGGATACTGGGCATCGACCAATTTACTTGTCAATGTCGCCGCACCAACTGTAAAGCGTGCCTTGGTATCAGACAATTCAATCAAAACATCATCTACATTTGCATCTTCTAACAATTTTGACAATTCGCCGATAACACGTCTTGGGATAATAACCGAAGGCATACCTTTTGCCGCCGCAGGTGCTTCTATTGCACACAAAGCCATTCTTTGGGCATCTGTTGCAACTGCTGTCAATTTACCAGTATCTTCGGATATGTGGAAAAAGATACCGCCCAAGTGATAACGAACATCATCTGTTGGAATCGCGAATTTTGTTTGATTAATAAGGTGTGCCAAATCACCAGTTGTCATTTGGAATTTAGTACTTAAATTACCACCTGCCATTGCTGGGAAATTTTCAGCCGGCAATGTTGGCAAATGGAAAACAGCACGTCCACTGGACACAACCAATTGATCACCAGATTGTTTAAAACTTATTTCTGCATCATCTGGCAATTTACGAACAATGTCATACAACATTTGAACCGGAACAGTTGTTTTACCCGCCAATGTAATATCGGCCGCAACATGTTCTACCAATTCCAAATCAACATTTGTCGCAGACAAAACCAAATCATCTGACACTTCGATTTTAACATTGACCAATATAGGCAAAGTCGCACGTTTTTCAACGATAGATTGCATATGCCCCAGCGCACGTATTAAAACCTGACGAAACACTGAAAATTCCATATTTAGCTCCTGTTCTTTCTTATTTTCATTTATTTCCTGTTAAGAGTGTACCAAAAAACACCGATTCGGTGCAAGAGTAAATCTGATTAAAATCAAAGTTTATTCAAATTTGACAAAACAGGTTTTCAGTAAATTATTCACCCAATATTTTTTCCAATTTATTCTTTATTTTTTTTATATCATCATACTTTTTTATACTGCCTTTTTCAGCAAAAGATATATCACCTGTTTCTTCGGATACGACCAAAACTGTGGCTTTTGACATTTCAGACATCCCAAGTGCCGCCCTGTGACGCGTTCCATATTTCCATTGTAATTGATTTTGCGACAAAGGCAGTATCGCACCCGCATATTTGATTCTATTATCTGATATTATAACCGCCCCATCATGCAAAGGTGTTTTATTAAAGAATATCGTCAACAACAATTCACTGGATATAACCGCATCTATCTTTGTTCCATATCTTTCAATCACACCATCTTCTATATCTTCTGGAAAGACTATCAATGCGCCAGTATGCTTTTCAGACATATACATTACAGCCTTGACTATTTCATCTATGATTCTTTGTTTTTCAGACGAATTTTTAACATCCTGACGAAAAGCATGAATTACATTTTTCCATCCCCTGATATTTCCCATCAAGGCCAACAATTTGCGCAATTCTGGTTGAAATATAACAATTAAACCGACTGATAAAAACAACGCAATCCAATGTAAAAAGCGTCCCAACACGTACAAATGCATCCAAGGCAATAAAAAACTTAATGCCCAAAGCATACCAAGTCCGAACAAACCACGAACTAATTTTTCCGAAGACGTATTTTTAATAAAACTTACATAGAACACATATACAACTATTGCAATTATAAAAACCTGAATAATATTTAACCAATTAAACATTTTATTTTCCTTTGAATAAAGAATTTGACAATTCGTAAACAGGTGTTTCAAACCATTCTGGATCTTCGCGTTTTAACGGTGCACCTTTTTGGCGCGCTGTATTACAAGGATGTTCATCCGCCAACCATCCTTCCAATAAATCACCGGCCAAAACCCCTGCTAATAAACCACCTGCTATGCTTAACCCACCCGTCAAAGGCGACAAAAGCAAGCCAATACCGAACGCAGACCCAACCTTGCCTGCAACCGCGGCACCGCTTATTTTAAAATCAGGTTCCGCCAAATTACCACTTATCTGCATCGCATTAACAAGGTTTCCAGACAAAGATAACTTTAATCCCCTTACCGGAACGGATGCCAAAGATAACTGTATATTTTCTTTTCCTAAATCAAGAGCACCCGCCAAGCGCAAATTTATAACAGGAGTTTCAACTGCAACACCGTTTTGCGTTTCTATTAAACCATTACGCAAAAAGACGTTTACAACCGCACCATCTATTTGAATCAAATCACGTTTATTACCTGTGAACATATCTTCTACACTGTGACGTAATGTTGTTAAGAAATCCCCACCATACATATAGGCCACCAAATCAGCATGTGCAAAACCACGATCCGTAGAATACACCAAAACAGGCCCTGTAATTGTCTGCATTATTTCAGACATGTCTTTTCCATGTGCTTTTACATATAAATCAAGATGCGTTGGCAAACCAGATAAAATATTATGTACATCAACCTGATTTATAATTTCACCGACATAAATGTTATTACCAACAGCCGCAAAAGTTGCATTATAAACACCTTCTTTATCTATATCAGCAATCAAGACACCTTCGACTTTACCATCCCCTATTCCGACATTGATATCAGCATGTGCTTTATGATTTTTAACTTTTAATTTAACATCCATATCAAACAAATCTAACGATCTGTAAACTATAAAATGTTTCAAATTAATATTTATATCTGCATCAAGATTATACAAAAACTGACCAAACAAAGGTATATCTTTGAATACATTTAAATCTCGATCTGGATGCACCCAAACTCTGCCAACCCCATACCATTCAGGAAAAGATTTATACAAATTTATCATATCTGATGAAACATTTATTTTCGCCACAGGCGTATTTTTCGACCAATCATATGTTCCAGAAAAATTGATTGAAGAACCGCTTAACGAAATAAAAGATTTTCGCAAAGATATTTTTTTTCTGTCTATTCCACCCGCGATATTTATTTTCATTTTTGGCAATTTAATAATATCAACATTAAACCATTTTCCAGACTTGTTTATATTTGGAATTTCACCGCTTATAATAAAATCTATTGGCATTTTACTGGTTCCTTCTAATGCGATATCAGTAATCAAAGGTTCGCCCCCTGTTGCAAAAGCGATTCGCACAGGATAAATTTTACGTTCTGCGTTATATTCAAAAAACTGTATTACAAATGGTAAATTTGTATCAAAAGGTTTAACCCAACCACTGTATTCACGATTAGAATTACGCATATAATTACTTATACCAAAACTTTCCAATTCATATTTATCACCATATAAATCAACAGATATTTTTTCGATATCCATACCACCAAATGGCAATTGTTCTACAGGATATTTTGCAACCTCTTTATTTACCTCTTTATTTTCTGTATCCGGTGATTTTTCTGGTGTTTGTGATTTATTAAATACGACAGAATTTTTATCTTTGTCATTTTTTTCCAATGCTATTTTTGCATCATAAATTTTTATATGACGAATAACAGGATGTGATTTGAACAAAGATATTAAATCTAAACGAACATATATTTGTTTTGCGCTGAATAAATTTTTATTTTTTGCCCAATCAGCATTTGGAATACGAACGTTATTTAACTCTATTTCTGGACGCAGCGAAAAATGCCATGATATTTTACCATCTATTTCAATCGGCATATTTGTGCTTTCACGTAACGCAGATAAAATATTTCCACGCAAAGATTCTAAATCTAATTGATACAAAGCAATACCAATCGCAACAATCAAGCCCATAAAGAAAAACGCCAGCGTTCGCAGCAACCAAAGATGTCTTCTATAAAACGCATATAAAAACATATCGCTTGGCCCCTTATGGTAATTTGAATTCCAAGAATTTAATAACAGATTGCATAAATTCAGGCACATCTGCACGTAATGTTATCATTTTTCCAGTTCCAGGATGTCGGAAAGTAATCCTGTATGCAAACAGAAATAATTTTTGTGTTGTTAAAAACGACCCCAACACATCATCCAATTTTGCATTTCTGTCGCCATATAAATCATCGCCTATGATTGGGGCATGCAAAGAAAACGCACTGTGCAATCTTAATTGATGTGTTCGACCTGTTTTCGGTGAAAACAAAACCCAAGTTAAAACACCTGCGGCTTCGCCCAATACTTTGTATTCAGTTATGGCCTTTTGAACCTGCGTCCCCTGTGGCACTTTTGCAGAATCTTCAAAAACCTGACCTTTTGCAACATAGTTTTCAATCACACCTGACTTTTGCGAAACATTTCCTTGCAACAAAGCCAGATATTCTTTATGTGCAGTTTTATTTTGAAATTGTGTTGCTAAATCTTGTGCTGCCTTTTGATTTTTTGCAACAACCAATAAACCACTTGTTTCCCTGTCGATTCTGTGAACCAAAGATATTTTATCATACGGGAACAAAGCCGCCGCCATTTTATCTATTGATTTTTTTATACCTGTTCCACCCTGCACCGCAAGACCAGCAGGCTTGTTAAAGACTACAATATCAGCATCGTTATGAATTATACAATTTCTTAGTTTTTCCAAATCAGTCAAAGAAAAATTTTCACCACTTTCTACTTTTTTCACAGTCTTATAAGATTGCACAGTTGGTGGCACGCGAACTATATCGCCAGTATTTAATATTTCCATCCCCTTGCATCGGGAAGAATTTATGCGAATCTGTCCACCACGACATAACTTATAAAAATCTTTTTGCAACATACCTGGGAAATGACGCACAAACCAGCGCAACAAACGTGTTCCAGATTCAGCCTGTGAAATAGTTATAAATTCAGCCATATACTTTATTCGCCGTATGTAATGGAAACAACATTAGAAGTTCCATCGACACAATTTCCGGTTGCACCACTTTCCTTATGATTAGAGGAATTATATCCAACAGAATCAGTCCATGCTTTTGTTTTAAGGGCTTCACAATCGGCTTTATTCAAACCGTTTATACGAATAATAAACTGTCTTGAATCATACGGATTTACCGCCAATTCATAAGTTCCGCCATATGGATTCTTATTACTTACCGACATAGCGGCAAAAATAGTCGAATTATCTATATTCGAAAAATCATCATAATCCCCCAAAAGCCCCCGCACACCAGAAACTATCGTCACAACATCATCCATTACACGCGCCTGTTTTTGACGATTGATTCCCAATGAAATAAGGGCAAACGCGGTGGCCGTCAACATACCCATAATTGCCAACACGCCAACCATTTCTATCATAGAACGACCTGATTCTTGTCTCATAATAACACCTCTATTTGATTTTTCTTTATTTTATAATATCATATTTAGTATGAATTTTCAATTTAAGGATTTAATAGAAAATGCACCACTGTCACCTGGGATATATAAAATGTATGACGGGGACGGCAATCTTTTATATGTCGGCAAAGCCAAGAATTTATTGAACAGATTACGCCAATATATTGATATTTCTAAACTGGAAAACCATAAACAGGTTATGCGCAGCCTTGTTAAACGCGTAGAATGGGAAATAACCCGCACAGAACAAGACGCATTGATATTGGAACAAAACCTTATAAAGACGTTAAAACCTAAATATAATGTAATGCTGACTGATGGGAAAATGTACCCTATGTTGGCATTGACGAATCATGAATTTCCACGTCTTTTGAAATTTCGTGGTAAAATTTCACAAAGGAAAGATGTTTTTGGGCCATATCCGTCTGTTTATGCTTTGAACGACACAATAAAAACGATTCAACGTGTTTGTAAACTGCGTACTTGTAATGATACTTTTATGAAAAACAGATCGCGTCCTTGCCTGCTTTATCAAATTGGGCGATGCAGTGCGCCATGTTGTTTACCGCAAACAGATTATGATAAAAATGTAAAATTGGCACGTCGTATTTTAACCGGGGACAGCGAACCTATCATTTCTGATTTAACAAAAATGATGAAAGATTTTTCTGATAAAATGGATTTTGAAAATGCCGCGATTATGCGTGATAAAATATCCGCATTAACACAAACAACAAATCGTGGTATACGACAGAATCCGTCGTATACACCAAATTTACAATGGGACAAAAATGTATCAGATTTCGAAGAATTGTTAAACCTAAAATTGGACTGTGTCGGGGTCTTTGATAATTCACATTTATTTGGCAAACAACCAGTTGGTGCAATGATTGCTTTTGGCCACGATGGATTTGTAAAATCTGCATATAGACATTTTAAATTACATGATATGAAACGTGCCGGAAATGATATCGCCATGATGGAAGAATTTGTCACACGCGCAATCAACGATGGGCCAAAAATGGATTTAATAATTGTTGATGGTGGAATTGCCCAATGGAACATCGCGAATAAAGTATCCAACGGTCGCGTTCCTGTATTTGGTATTGCAAAGGGCGTTGTGCGAAACGGCGACGAACATTTTATTATGCCAGATGGTTCTGAAAAAAGAGATATTCCAAAAGATTCACAATTATTTTTAATGTTGCGTGCTGTTCGTGATGAAGCACATCGTTTTGTGATAACCTATCACAGGTCAGTCCGCGCGAAACAATTAACCGCATCTGTTCTGGATTCAATCGAAGGAATTGGTCCAAAGCGAAAAAAACAATTATTACAACACTTTGGTTCTGTCCATGCAATTATGGATGCAGATTTGGCCGCGTTAAAACGAGTCCCAGATCTTGGGCAAAGTGCCGCAGAAAAAATATATGCATATTTTCATTCAGAAGTGTTATAATAACAAGACCAAAAGGAGAAAAAACATGAAAACATTTGTTAATTTTTTATCTATATTCAGAATTGCAACTGCATTTGCAATAATTCCAACAATGATGTTCAATTGGTATCTGGTGACATTTATTTTGTTTGCATTGGGTTCCGCATCGGATTGGTTTGATGGTTTCTTGGCCCGTAAATATAATTGTTGTTCTAAACTGGGTGGCGTATTGGATCACATTGGCGACAAATTATTGGTATGCAACGCGTTGATATTATTACCATTTATCCCGGTAGATATAACATTTATTTCTACATTTTATACACCTATTATGAATAAATTATGGTTTTTTGTAATACCTGTTATTTTGATGATAGATCGCGAATTGTATATCAGTGGCCTGCGTGAATTCTTGGGAACACAAAAAATTGAAATGCCGGTTCCAAAGGCACGCTTTTCAATGGGCAAAATCAAAACTACGGTTCAAATGATTGCAATTGCAATTATATTATTGGCGGTATCTGTTCATAAAATTCCAGGCAATAAAACATTGTTATATATCTTGTCCAGTTTGCCAGAAATTGGTATTGCTGGATTATGGATGGCATTAGTTTGTTCTTTGTGGAGTGCGACACAATATACATTTACATTTGCAGAAAAATTAAAGAAAATAAAATAACAGAAAATCATACAATTAAAAATCCGCCTATACGGCGGATTTTCTTTTGTTTATCGATTTTGCCTATACAAATAAATCTTTAACAAATTGTGCATGTTCTGTAATAAATTTGAATCTGAATTCTGGTTTTTTACCCATCAAATCATACACCAATGTTTTAGTTTTTTCTGTATCTTCTTGGCCCTCTTCTGTCTTTGGTGGCAAATCAACACGAATCAATCTGCGTGTCTTTGGTGACATAGTAGTTTCTTTTAACTGATTCGGCATCATTTCACCCAAACCTTTGAATCGGGATATTTCTACTTTTTTATTTTTGTATTTAGTATTTTTCAATTCTTCCAATTCTTCATCAGTATCAACATAAATCGATTCGGTACCACATGTTAATTTATACAATGGCGGACAAGACAAATACAAATGCCCCCCATAAATAAGTTGTGGCATATATTGATAGAAAAACGCCATTAATAACGATGCAATGTGACTGCCGTCAACGTCCGCATCGGTCATAACGATAATCTTTTCATATCTAAGTTTATTATCATCCCAATCTTTTGCGGTCCCTGCCCCGATAATGTCTATTAAATCGTTTAATTCGCGATTCGCACTGAAACGTTCATCAGAATTAGAAAGAACATTTAAAACTTTTCCACGCAATGGCATAATCGCCTGGGTTGCACGGTCGCGTGCCTGTTTCGCAGTTCCACCCGCAGATTCACCCTCTACGATAAATAATTCTGTTCCTTCGACACCGTGTTTAGAACAATCTGCCAATTTGGCCGGCATACGAATTCTCTTGGTTGGTGTTTTACGCGCGACATCTTTGACCTGTTTAGTCTTGATACGCGCATTGGCCAAATTCACAACAAATTCCAACAAAGCATTTGCTGTCTTTGGATCAGATGCCAAGAACATTTCCCAAGGATCGCGCAAGGCATTTTCTGTATATCTTGCGATTTCAGGGTTAGACAATTTTTCCTTGGTCTGGCCTAAGAATTGTGGCGTTTTATAGAACACAGATACAATCGCCGCTACTGAATCGAAAACATCTTCACTTATAATAGAAGCCGCGGCTTTGTTATTGACCTTTTCCCCGTATGCTTTCAGTCCTTTTGTAATTGCAGCCTTGAACCCATTTTCATGTGTTCCACCATCGATTGTCGCAATAGTATTACAATATGATGCAAAGAACCCATCATCGGATGCCGCACCATTTTCATCTGTAAGCACTGTCAACGCCCATTCTACACGACCACAATCATCAGGAAAATCAATCGATCCAGAAAATATCTTTGGCAAAATACGCGGCTTTGAATCTGTTTTTTCCGCAACGAAATCTGCAACCCCGTTTGGATAATAAAACACTTTATCTGCCGGTATATTCATATCTTCGGTAATCAGTGCCGGATTACAATGCCACTCTATCTTAACACCGCGTGACAAGAAAGATTTAGCACGCGCCATACGATAAATCTTCACAGGTTTGAATACTGCGTTTTCACCAAAAATCTGATCATCAAGAGTGAATTTTATTTTTGTTCCATGCGCTTTGGTTGGCGCCCCTTTGGTAATCGGACTGGTCACTTTGCCGCGTGAAAAAGTCTGATTCCATTCAAAGCCGTCCCTGGAAATCGTCACATCCATATTGGAAGATAATGCATTTACAACCGCAGACCCAACACCGTGCAAACCACCACTGGTCTTATAAACATTATTATTAAACTTTCCGCCTGAATGAAGCGTAGTCAAAATAACTTCCAATGCAGATTTTCCAGGATACTTTGGATGTTCATCAACAGGAATACCACGACCATCATCGGTTATTTCTATTGTCTTAGAATCAATTAAATTAACAACGATTTTTTTGGCAAAGCCAGCGACTGCTTCGTCGATTGAATTATCCATAATTTCAACCGGCAAATGATGCCAAGCCTTTTCGTCTGTTCCTCCAATATACATACCAGGACGCAGGCGGACAGGTTCCAAACCTTCAAGAACTTCTATATCTGATGCATCGTATTTATTCATTACCTTTTCCTATCTTTATCAGGATATTATTAGAACATTTTTGAATTTTTATCAAGCAAAACCGTGCGCCAAGCCCTTAAAAAACAGCAAAAAAATAGTCTGACTTAACACTTGATTTTTAATACAATAATACCTATATACTTCATACAAAGTTAGTAAGGTTAAGAATATGAATAAAAATCCATACGAAGTTTTAGGTGTTGCACGCGATGCAACCGATGCAGATATAAAAAAGGCCTATCATAAACTGGTTATGAAATATCACCCGGATAAAAATCCTGGGGATAAATCGGCCGAAGAAAAATTCAAAGAAGTAAATAATGCCTTTGATATCTTGAAAGACCCACAAAAACGCGCAGCATACGACCGATTTGGCGATGCGGCCTTTGCCGGTGGCAATGGCGCCAGTGCCGGTGCAGGCTTTGGCGGAAATCCTTTTGGTAATGGCAGTTTCCATTTTAGCGGTGGCGACATGGGCGGCATGGAAGATATCTTACGCGAAGCAATGCGCGGCTTTGGTTTTGGTGGCGCTGGCGGCTTTGGTGGGGGCGAAGCACGTCAACAACAACGCGGTCGCGATTTACTGGACGAAGTTGTAATTGATTTAAAAGATGCCTATTTTGGTACAACACATACCGTTAAATTTACCAGTGCTGTTAAATGTGAAAAATGTGATGGAAACGGAACCGCAGATGGCAAGCCTGCGAAAACATGTCCTACCTGTGGCGGGACGGGTTATGTTCATGCGCGTCAGGGATTTTTTGCGGTTGAAACCCCATGTCCTGATTGTAATGGATTGGGCAAAAAGATTGACAAGAAATGTTCCCAATGCGATGGCACTGGCACAGTTAACAAACAAAGAACTTTGGATGTAAAAATCCCGGCCGGTATAATGGACGGTGCCAGATTACGTATGGCCGGCATGGGCGAAGCCGCCCCATTTGGTGGCACACCGGGCGACTTTTATATTGATGTTCACATTCGTCCAAATAAAACCTTTGAAAGAATCGGAAATGATTTGTTAATGCACATGGATTTAGATTTCACAACGCTTGCGATGGGTGGCGAAATAGGAATCGAAACAATTGATGATAAAAAATTATCTGTAAAGATACCAAGTGGGACCCAAGTTGGTGAAAAATTACGTGTTCGTGGACATGGTATGCCAAACGGTCGCGGTGGCTTTGGCGATTTATACATTGAAATCGGAATTACAATTCCAAAGAAATTGACCGAAAAACAAAAGAAAGCTCTTTCCGAATTCGCCGGAATTAAAAGCGATAAAAAAGGCTGGTTCTAAACCAACACCGCGTTTTTAGGTTTCCCCGTGGGGGAGGACTAATTTTGGTTCTTTATTTTCCATCCCCCGAATACATATCCCGGACGAACTGGTGTTGGTGGTAAAGTTATTGCGCCACCGTATGTGCAGGTATTCTGTACCGTATTTGTTCCGTCGTTCCAATTTATCGTTATTGTGTTTGGTATCCAATATCCGTTCATAACATGCCCGGTATTGGCCGCACAGGTATTATGTTCATCAGGCGACAATTGTGACGCCCCCCTTTCCAATCCTTGTGCATTTTTAGAATCAAAGGTGTACGTTCCGCCAACGCAAGTATAACCATTTGGACAAGATACACATTCATAACCACTGGCCGGCAAAAATTGCCCTGGCAAACAAGTAAAAGATTTTGGCACTGCATACATACGACGCGCAACCGTATTAGATGCGCATGTATTGTTTTCCGACGCCGTTATATATGTTTTATTGTTTGTAAGGCCTTGTGCAATCTTTGAATTAAAATCATATACACCACCGCTGCAAGTATAACCGTCTGGACACGATACACATTCATACGCATTCGCAGGTAAAAACTGTCCCGGCAAACAAGTAAAAGATTTTGGTACCGCGTACATACGGTAATAAACTCCACACATGTTTGCAGTTTCACCAAATGTTGGTGATATAAAAAATATTAAAAATAATATAAATATTTTTTTCATAATCTGATACTTTGATTAATTTATTCCGTATAATTGGCGACGATTAGTAGAATTATTGCATAAAAGATTAATGCAATATCTCGAACAGTCTGAACCACAAGTCTGCGAAAATTTATGTTCAAAAACAAACAATGGAATTGTTGGTCCATAAATCTTTTTTGAACCTGTTGGAACAAATTCTGTTAAATGACACCAACAATTTTGTCCAGAATCTTGTTGTGTATCAATTTCTATAAACGGATACCACATCATACCCGATGTAGAACTACACAATCCTTCACCATATACCGCACCGTATGGAAATACCATTTTCCATTTCTTTCCATCTATTGAACAACTTGTTCCATTTATCGACGCATCCAATGTTGACATATCATAGACTGCTGGTTCCCAACCACTGAAAGTATATCCGAATCGTTCTGGTACCTGGGGCATTGTTATATCGTCGCCCGATTCGCATGATGTTGTATCATAAAGTTCGCCTTCGATATACCATTTGGTGGTTTCTGTTTGTGCAATTGATGCACCACATATAAATATCATGGTTAATAAAAATATAAATCGTTTCATTGTTTCCCCCGTTTTCAAAACTTAAATACCGCCAGAAAATCAGGCGGTTGGAGGTTGACTACAATTCCATATGAGATTGTGTGCATATTCAATATATTTTGCAACCCTCCAACCAAAGTTGGAGATTTTAACGTCATCATGGACGCATACGGAAACAGGTAGTCACACCTCATCAGCAAAACTCTTGCTGACAAATTGATTTTATCAAAAATAATTTTTTCATACAATAAAAAACCGCCCTGTTCGGGCGATTTTTCTTTCTCCTCTTTTTCGTTCATTCGAACAAAACTTTTATTTACACAATTTTATCATGTCATCGATTTCTGCATTTAACATCAAATCTGTTGTTTTTTGTTTTTCTATTTGTGCCAAAGCGTAAACAACTGTTGCATGATCACGTCCACCACAAACATTTCCTATTTCTGTCAAAGACAAATTTGTTGCACCTTTTAATGCAGCCATCATTATTTGACGTGCACGAACCAATCTGCGTGTGCGTGAATTACCACAAATTTCATCAAATGATACCGCCATTTTTTCACACATAGTTTTTACCATCATCAATGGTGTTTTTGATTTGTTCAAAACATCCGCCAACAAACGTGATGCAATATCCATATTTACACGTTCACCCATCAATTCACTGTATGTTTTGATTTTATTGATAATTCCATTTACCAAATGACCATCACCATTGATTTGTTTTGCAATTTCATTTGCAACCGTCATATCAACCCCGGCATTTAATAACATAGAACGACGAACATACGCATTTGGTGCAACCACATCAACCACTAAACCAGAACCAAACAAAGACTGAATACGTTTATCAAAACCGTTCAAAGCGTTTGGTGCACAATTCGCAGTAAATACAACTTGTTTACCTGCGGCATGTAAATCCATAACCAATTGCAAGAATTCTTCTGATGTTGCACGTTTGCCAGCCAGCGCACAAACATCATCCATAATAAACATATCACAATTACGGCACAAATCTTTGAAAGAAAAGATTGTTCTGTCGCGTAATGCACGTGCAAAATCTGCAACAAATTGACCACCAGACATTCTGACCACGTTTTTATCTGTCGCATTGCAAATGCAATCTAACAACATTGATTTGCCACAACCCGCAGGTCCATATATAAACAATTGTGAAAAAGAAGAATCAGATGATGCTATTTTTTTGCAGGCTGCAACCGCGAACATATTTTCATCAGAACAAATAAACGAATCAAAAGCATTTTTGTTTTGAATTGGTTTCGCAACAGGTTTTGTAAATTCGCAAACAACATTATCATTTGCCGAAATCGCAAAATTATTATTCGCACGAACAGATATATTTACATCCAAAGAAAAATCCGCCGCTATATTTTTCAGGGTATTTCCATATTCCCTTTTGATATAGTCGGCGGTGAATTGGTTTTGCGCAACAAGGTTCAAACAGTTTTCGCAGATATCTACATTTAATGGCGCAATCCAGGCTGTAAATCCGGCGGAATCTATTTTGGCCGCAAAAGCCCCCATAACCGATTCCACATTTACATTTCTGTTCATCGCTATTGCTTGCATCACTGTTTGCTCCTTTGTCCTTCCGTTTTAAAGAGTCGCAACATTTATGGTTAAAAGAACCACCCTGCACATAAAAGCATTTATGTTGCCTACTCTTTTTATCTCTCGCTTTGTGATTGATTAAATCAATCGTTTTGGATGTTGAATAATCTATAAGATTTATTTCTGTTTGCAACCAAATGTTAATTAATTTTTAAACATTTAGTTTTTGACAACGATTCGTTTTTTTATTGGTTTTTCGCACTTTGTATATACACTGTATATACATTTAAAAAATCAATTTAGAACATAACCACCGTCTTGTTTTCTTATTAAACCTTGTAATTCCAATACCACTAAATCAGACTTGATTTCCGAAATACTTTTTTTGACAAGATTTGCCAATACAGATTCTGACACAGGAATCATTCCTAACTTGTCTAAAATTTCATTTTCTGGGTTCGAAATTTTTTTACTTTTTGTTTCTTTTTTATCATCAAAGAAATCTTTCACAGACATACACATCGTTGCCACACCACTTTTAATCAAAGAATTAGGACCAACGCTGCGCGCATCACTTGGATGGCCAGGTACCGCAAATACGCGCTTTTCATAATCTATTGCGAATCGTGCGGTGGTCATACTGCCAGATTTTTCGTCTGCTTCCCCAACAATTAACGAATCAGATAATGCGGCAACCCAACGATTTCTTTGAACAAAATTCTGGGCATTTGGCATCATACCAACCGGCATTTCGCTTATTACCGCGCCACGATCTAAAATCTCGTAATAAAGCGATTCGTTTTCAAGTGGCCATATATAATCAACACCGCCCGCCAATACTGCTATTGTTTGCGCATTACCATCAACAGACAACGCCCCACGATGTGCCGCAGTATCTGTCCCCATCGCCATACCAGATACGATCGCAAAATTATGTTCGGCAAAAGATTTTGCGATTTCAGACACAAAATTCATACCGGCCGCAGTTGAATGACGCGTTCCCACAATCGACACACATTTTTTAGACAAAGTATCGACATTTCCACGCGCAGTAATAACAATCGGATGATTTTTTACATTTTTTAATCCGATTGGGTAACGCGAATCGGTATCAGATATATATTCTATACCCATATCAAAGGCTTTATCCATTTCACGTTTAACAGAATCGATAAAATCCTGACTTAAATCCAAATGTTCAAGAATAAATTCATCTGTTTCATATTCGTTCAAAAGATTCCTGTACTTCACAGGGCCAATACCAGGTGTCCTTAATATCAAAAGTTTTTGCAATATATCTTTCATAACAAAAAAGATTGTAGAACAAAACTACAACCTTTTTTAAGTAAAAAATCACAAATGCTTTTTTTATTTAGCAAATTCTGTAATCAATTCACCATATTCTGTGCATTCTGTTCTTGAAGGATTTTCAGCACAAGCCTGTTTCAAAACAGTCAAAGCATCAACGATTTCATTATACTTTGCTGTGTTTTCTTTTTCATAAGTTTTCAATATAGCACTGTAAAGTTTTGCGCCTTCCAAATCTTTTTGCCCTTTCCAGCCCTTGATAGAAGTATTACCAATCAATTCCATAACACCAACACCAAGACCGGCACCACCAACAGTACTTGCAACGATACCACCGATACGCGCACCCTTTCTTGCGTCCAAGATACGTTTTTCCATTTCATTTTTATCGGCCCAAGAACCACATTCGATTGCTTCGCCCCACATAAAATACTTAGGTTTTATATCAGAAACAGAAATTCTTGATTCATCACTAGATTTCAATTCAACCTTTACAAAACAAACATTGTTTTGTGGGTTTGTTGTATCTTCTACCATATTGGCATAATTAGAAGTATCACTGAAACGGGAAGCCCAAACAAAAGTATTTCCAATACCAATATTGTTGTTTATACATGCGTTACGTTCTGCTTCGCGCATATCGATTTCAGGTTCTGGTTCAACAGTGTTCGCCACAGGTTTAACCGTATTATTTGCAACCCCCATACCATTTAATTGATTGATTGATGCAGTATAACGTGGCGCCGCCATAATCTTGTTAGACATTGCAGGACGCGCACTGCCCGCCGCAAATGCACCAACTGACATCAAAGATAAAACAACAAATGATACAAAATATTTCATAATATATTCCCTCTTTATGCGTTGTATTATACCACAAAAACGACAAAAAAACAAATAGAAATCTGGATTATTTTTTCCATTTCCACTCTATTTTTGATTCTTGCCCTTTGATTAAGCGCAATATATTCTGTCGATGGCGTATCATGCATAACAAGGCAATTGCCAAGAAAGCACACCCTACCCCTGTGCTTATGATAAAGCCAAAAACCGGTAACAAACAGAAAACAACAGTTGCGCCCGCCGAAGAATAGCCAGACCCCAATGCAACAATCAACCATTCAATACCACATATAATAAAGATTAAAGGATTCACCGCCAATATAACCCCAAAAAGCGAAGAAATACCCTTGCCCCCATGGAATTTCAGCCAAACTGGGAAACAATGCCCAACAATCGCAACAAAGCCACACCACGCACCAAAGGCCACACCACCAACATAATTACCAATAAATACAGCAATTATCGCCTTTAACATATCAAGTATCCATGTCAAACCTGCCAAACGCAATCCGCCGACGCGCATAACATTTGTTGCACCGATATTCCCAGAGCCGACTTTGCGCAAATCGCCCTTGTTAAAAACTTTGGCGACCAATAAACCGAAAGGCACCGAACCTAATAAATAAGAAATAATTAAAGAAAAAATGTATAACATTGTTATTTTCCCTTGATTTTGTGTTTCTTTTCTATAAAATATCATAAAACCATAAAAAATAAAAGGAAAATAAAGTGGCTAATCATAAATCTTGTGATAAAAGAATTTTAGTGACAGCAAAAAAGAACGCGATCAATACTGCGCGTCGCAGTGCTGTTAAAACTGCAACTAAAAAAGCATTGACTGCTATTGAATCTGGCGATAAAGCGGCCGCAGTTGCTGCTGCACGCGCTGCTGAAAGCAAAATTATGAAAGCAGCAGGCAAAACAATGCCAAAGAAAACAGCATCTCGCAAGGTTGCACGTTTGGCAAAAAAAGTTGCTAAAATTGCTTAATAAACTTTTATCAGTTTGAAAAACCACCCGATTGGGTGGTTTTTTTATTGTGCGAACGTGGTGTCGTCGCACACATAATATACCGTATTGTTGAATTCCAATTTCAAATAATGTTCGCTGTCTTTATTCATCAATGTTGGTTCGGTCGTCATATTCGCATAAAATACTTCACCGTTCATTCCTATATTCAATGATGGTGTGGTCAATTTTTCTGATTTTAAATAAACTATGTCATCGCCAATATGTAATATATGCGGATAACATGCCGGCGCACCAGCCATCGATATCATTCCTTCTGGACAAGTTTCTATGCCCTGGGTCGTTGTTTCATTAAAAGTATAACGTCCACCAACGCAATAAGATCCCGCCGGACATATTGTGCATTCTTCGGCATCTGCAACCAGATAATATCCCGGTGCACAATCATAAGAATTCACTGTAAAGACTGCATTTAACGCATGCACCTGATTCAAAGCACACGCTTTCCCCAGGCCGTTCACAATATAATCAGAATTACGAACCAATCCTTGGGCTGTTGTCGTATTAACTGGGAAATTACCACCGCTACAAGTATAACCATTTGGACAAGATGCGCACTCGGTTGAATTCGCAGGCAGGAAATACCCAGACGGACAAGTATAGGTTATTGGTGCCATTATCGCATATAAACGCTTTGGCATTGTATTACTTGCGCAGGCATTTGCGGCGGCGGTATAAGAATTTGGTGAATTTTTTGTTAATCCTTGGGCATCGGTTGCGCTGTAATAAAAAGTTCCGCCACTACAAGTATAACCACTTGGGCACGCCACACATGTTTCCGCATCTGCGGGCAGGAAATACCCCGGCAAACAAGTGTATTCATTTTTTGGGAATATCGCATACAATCTTTTATACCCGGTTGCGGCGCACATATTGGAAAAATCAGAAACAGTTTCCGCAACCGCCGGCGATAGAAATATTAGAAAAAATAACCAAGCATATTTATTCATATTTTTTTATATCAAATTAGTTTGAACCAAAGAGGCCAACGCGCACCGACGAGTGGTATTGGACGATGGCGCCACAGCCCCAGACGCCCGCGCAACCGCCGGCACAATCGGACGCAGACCCGTAGTCGTTGCCGAACACCCAACGTGAGGCCACGGCTTCATAAATCTTGGAAGATCCCTTTGGCAAATATTCCGTAGCACGACAATAGCAATACTGACCAGTGCCTGTTTCGGCATCCAATTCTTGTGATGTTGGATACCACCCAGAACCCGCATTTGGGGTCGGACTGCACAAACTTTCTCCATATACATATCCATAACTGAAAGTAGTACGCCATTTACGCGTCGAATTATTGTATGTATAACCAGAACCATTTATCGATGCGTCCAATGTGGCCAAATCAAAGGTGGCAGTTTCCCAGCCCTGGAATGTATGGCCTTTCTTGGTTGGGTTTTGTGGTGGTGTGCTGATGTCGCCACCGGTCTCACATGATGTGGTGGCATAAACATCACCATCTACCCACCATTCGGTGGTTTCTGTTCGCGCAAAAACAGTTACAGGTATCGGCACCAACAATAAAAAAATAAACCGTTTCATTTAATCTCCCCTTTTTCGCAATAAAAAAGACCGTCCTCAAGGGCGGTCGGGGAGTTCACAATCATATGCATTAAATGATTCCGCGGCCTTTATATATACGCTAACGGCTCCCCAACCTTTTAAGTTAGGGATGATAATGGTGTCAAAACACCAACAATATCAGATACGATGCTTTCGCACCGAATGCATAAGGCTTGTGACAGCCCCGAACCCAATCCCTTGGATTCATTTATGATTTTAACATAATGAACAAAAAAATTCAATACACAAAAAAACATCCGCAAATCGCGGATGTTGTAAATTATTCTGACACGCCAACAACAAGCAGATCATCAACCACACCAAAATAAATTATAACGGCGCAGATGCGCCGTTGTTATTAAGTGAAGTGTAGTAGACCTACATGAACGCAATAACGACAAGCAGATGTGCCGTTATAATTTATTTTAGTTCAAAGGTGCGCCCCAATGTTGTTGAATACTGCGTTCTGCATCCATTGGGCTGACCAATACTTGTGGGGTCAAGATAACAACCAATACTTCACGAGATGCTTCGGTATCACGTGAACCAGACAATGCCATAAAGTCAGCATCGCCCAGGCCGTATCTTGTATCATTATTCTTTTGTTTTTCAAATCCTGATACAACCAACATTTGACCAGATTCCATGATAACTTCCTGCATAAAGGAACGTTCTTCTACTTCTGGTAATTGTAATGTGACCGCACCAATTGTTTGCTGATTCATTTTTAACAATTCACGAACAGACATTTTGAACAAAAGCAATATTTTGCCGTTTTCCAAAACATTTGGCAATAATTGCATCGCAAATCCTGTTTCCAAATCATCTTGGTCCACAGTACTGGATTCAACCGTAGTAAATGTACGTGATTCAAAACGTTTGATGTATCCAGTTGTTTTTGTATTTGTGACCGGCGCAACGCGGTTATTACGTGTTGTCACACCAACGTTAGTCACCAATGAAACCTTGCCCTGCTTTGCCAACGCTTCTATCAAAGCATTAGATCCTGCCAAACGGGACATAGAACCATTTTTAATTTGGTCCGGTGAATATGTGTTTGCAATACCAGTTGCCGCTTCGGCCACAGAATTTGACAATACGGCAACATTTATAGACGATGCCTCTGTTGATGCCAAATTATTCTTTGGATTCGCAACGATATTCAAACCAGATGCAGAATTGATTGCCGCCGCCAAATTCAAACCAAATGCAGATTGGTTGGACAAAGATACCTGTAATACCTTAACATCAATTGTCACCAACTGGGATAAACGTTTATTTTGTTTTGTGATGTATTCGCCAACACGATTCAAAATTGATGGCGCCGCCGTCACAGTAATTGTTCCCAAACTGCGTGATACTGTGAATTGTGCATTTTTGGAATTATTGATAATAGAATTGATGGTTGCTTCTACTTCGTCCCATTCTTTCAATGTAGATTCCAAAGATACCTGGTTTCCAGAATCGGTTTGAACAGATGATTGATAAGAAACATCTGTTCCCAACGCATACAATGTATAGGTACGTGTTTCTGTTTCATAGAACACAATGGAATCTTTGTCATAATACCAAAGCAAATCTAAATCTGTCGCGATTTGTGAAAGCAATCCTGACAATTTACCGGTATAGGCAACATCGACAGTCTTTTTTAATTTTTCACCGTCAACCTGGCTGTCAATTTTCACAGGAATCCCGGTAATAGAACTGATATCATTTGCCAAAACTTGTAATGTGACAGGTTCGTTCAACAATATTGTTATACCTGTATCAGTTTCGAATTTTGATGGCAAATTATTTTTATGTTCTAACAAAGTTGATTTATTTCCCAACCAAACACCTTCGGACATGGAAACAGTATCACCACTGGCCACTTTGGCACGCGGATTCTTTGCCATTTCAAAGGCTTCGTATGCATTGACAAAGTTATCATCAACCGTCGCAGAAACCTTGGCAGATTCCTTTAACGTACAACCAGTCAAAGCCACCAACAAACCAATTAAACAGATATTAAAACGAATTTTCATATTTGTCTCCCGCCCAAATTATTTTATTCTTCTGTGGTTGAAATAACTAATACACGATTTCCCTTGTAGAATTTAGCATAAGGAATTGGCATAGCGCGTTCAAAATTACGAACCAACGCAGACGCCACATCAACAAAGCGTCCTTTGAATACTGCGCTTGCTTCGATTGGGTATTCACGTGATGTTGTCCAAACTAAATCCCAACCTTCTTTATCACACCAAGATTGTAAAACCTGACGCAAAGTTTGACCATTTGTCACAACCCAAGAACGAACCTGATCTTGAATCGCAATTGGCGCCTGATCATCAACAGATTCGTTTACCACTATTTCAGATTCAGAATCGCTTGTTTTATTGCAAGTTGTTTCTGCGGCAAAGCCTGCACGTTGTGCAAACATCGCATAAGAATCTGCAGATTGTTTACAGTTTTTATGACCACTGCGCGACATAGCCAATACAGAGCCACCGTCATCTTCCATCATTTCACGACGCATCAAAGGCATCTCTGCATTATTGGCACATTCGTAATCAAATCCCGCAGGTATTTGTGGGCCATTCATAATGTTTGGACCACCAGTCCAACCAGCACCATTTGTCACGATATTGTTTTCAATTACCAAACCAGAACCAATCTTAGATACAATCTTTTCACTGTTAGCACAACCTGCTTCGCCACATGCGATTTCAACGTCCGCTTCGGACCCCGCCAATGGCCACACAGGAACATTTTGAACCATTTCAATATCCCCTTGGTCCATATATACAGGTTCTGCATCATATTGTTCAACCTGTTCGCCAGAATCATAAAAAACCTCAGAAGTGATAACCTGTGGCAGGTTATCATCCGCCCTGGCAACACCAACCAAGCCAGCAAAAATCATAAATACACAAATTTTCTGGAACATTTTTTTCCTTTCCTTTTAATTATTATATATGATTATATCAATTTGACCGAATCTGTGCAAGGCCTAAAAACACAAAAATTATAAAAAAATAACACTTGTAAAAAATCGCACGAATCGGAAAAACGTGTTATACTATGCTTGATAAAAAATAAACCGAGGTGACACATGAATAATACAATTATGCTGATTTTGATTATAGTTTGTGCTTTTTGCAGTTTATGTTCTGTTTTCTTTATAATCAGCACAAACAGAAACATTGGAAATGTAACAAAAACTCTGACATATCAGTATAATTTGCTGGTAAAGATTCAAAATGTTTTGAAAAACAAATTTTCAGTCAACGAAACAACAGACAAGGCTGAAATTATCTATCAAGATTTATTACAAGATTTAATCCCTATCATGGCGGCAATGGATGTTATGCCACGAAATTCTTCTGAACATCCGCTTTGGCGCGCCTTGGGCGGAATAATGGACGAATATGCAAAAAATCCTTTTGTGTTGGAAAAATTGCGTCGTGCAATAAAACTGGATTCGAATATCGCACATAATGTCAGCCACTATCTGAATCGTGCTAATTTATTTTTACAACACATGGCATCAACAGATACAGATGGCATATTATCAACAACGTTCACAGACGGACTGCTTGGTCAATCTTTGACTTTTTTTGCCCAAGCCCAAGCATTGGCCAACACAGATAAATGAAAGTATTAAACAAAGAACTTATTCAAAACATATCAAATCTGCGCAATGAACCAGATTGGTTGCTTCAATGGCGTCTTGATGCCTTTGAAAAATGGCAAAAAATGAAGGAACCTCACTGGGCAGAAATAGATTACGAACCAATTGATTATGACGCACTGAATTATTACAACCAACAACAGAAAATCGATAATTCCGAACTGAAAGAAACATATGATAAAATGGGCCTGCCAGAATCTGAACAACGTGCCCTGCTTGGTATGGCAACAGATACTGTTATCGACAGTCAATCTGTTCATACTTCATACAGCGAAGAATTAAAAAAACTGGGGATAATATTTTTACCTTTGTCCGAAGCAGTTATTCAATATCCTGATTTGGTAAAACAATATCTGGGCAGCGTTGTTCCTAATAACGACAATTTCTTTGCCGCATTAAACGCCGCTGTGTTTTCTGATGGAACTTTTGTTTACATTCCAGAAAACGTAAAATGTCCAATTGATTTGGCCAGTTATTTCAGAATAGAAACCGCTAAAATCGGACAATTCGAACGCACTTTGATTGTCGCAGAAAAAGGCAGCAGCCTTTCCTATATGGAAGGATGCAGTGCACCACGTCGTCCAAATCATCAATTACACAGTGGTGTTGTTGAAATAATCGTTCATGACAATGCCTATGTAAAATATTCAACCATTCAGAACTGGTATGCCGGAGATTCCGCCGTATACAACGATTCTAAGCATAATAAAAATGGTATTTTAAATTTCGTGACAAAACGTGGAAAATGTTTTGAAAATGCAGGCCTTGACTGGACCCAGGTTGAAATTGGATCTGCGATGACTTGGAAATATCCATCAACAATTTTACAGGGCAACAATTCACACAGCGATTTTTATTCGCTTTCCATAACACGCGGCATTCAACAGGCTGATACTGGAACAAAAATGATTCATATTGGTGACAATTCTAAATCAAACATAATATCATACGGTGTGGCATTGGATAATTCACGACAAACATTTCGCAGTCTTGTTTCCTTTAATTGCAAAGGCGCCAAGAATTCTTGTAAATGCGACAGTCGTATAATTGGAAACAACGCAATTGCTAATACTATTCCGACGGTCGTTCACAGCAACGCCAAGAACGATCAATCGCACGAGGCAACAACTGGTGCAATTGATAAAAACGCCCTGCTTTTCCTTATGCAAAGTGGAATAGAAGAAGATGAAGCAACTGCTTTAATCGTTGGATCCATGGCAACACCAATAATATCAAGATTACCTATGGAGTTCTTGGTAGAATCAAAACAATTAATACAAATGGCTTTAAAGAAAGAATAAGAAAATGTTAGAAATAAAAAATCTTTGTGTATCAATGAACGACAAACCATTATTAAAAAATATCAATATGGTTATTGCAGACGGTGCACGACACAGACTTGCTGGACATAACGGTTCTGGAAAATCCACCCTGGTCAACACTATTGCAGGTGATTCCGCTTATCAGATAAACAGCGGGGAAATTATATTTAATGGAAAAAATATAACAAAAGAAAATGCCACTACACGTGCATTGATGGGTATATTTTTAGGTGCACAAAATGTTCCAGAAATCCCAGGTTTAACATTACTCAGTTTTCTTAAACACTCTATGATTGCGCATACTCATTTTAATACAGGCAAAGATTTATCAATGGGTGAATTTTTGGAAAAACTAGAAAATGCACGTGAACAATTAAACATTCCAAAAGATTGGCTTAATCGATATGTAAACGTTGGTTTTTCTGGGGGCGAAAGAAAACGTGTAATGTTATTACGCCTTGTCCTGACACAACCCAAACTTGCAATTTTGGACGAACCAGATTCCGGGGCAGATGCAGAAGTCCAACAACAAATCATCACAACTATCAATAATATGCCAAAAACATCATTTTTATTTATTTCACATCAAGATGCTTTTGCATCAAAGATAAAAATAAGTGAAACAACCACTTTGGATAATGGTAAAATTGTGATAAAATAAAACAGATAACAAAAAGGATACAAACATGAAAACCGTACCACAATTAAAACAATGGCTTTTTAATAAACCGGCTGTATTTTCTTTGATGTTTTTTGGACTGGTTACCGTATTAGGGTTGGCCTATTCCTTGATTCAAACATTTTTACATTTTGAAACAATTATACCTGTGTACATAATATTCGGATTTTCACTTTTGTATTCTGTATATTACATGATAAAGAAATTGCCACATGATAAAATGTCACGTAATGATTTTATCGCAATTACAAATGGTGCATCTATTATTTCGATAGCATCTTCTATTATCGCGATATTTGTAATTAGTTTTTACGATGTAAAACTTCAACAAAAAATGATGATGATGTATTTATTACACCAAACAGCATTTACAATTATCTTTTTAGCAATTGTATTATTTTCATTGTATATCTTGGGCGTAGCTGTATCTGGAATTTATGCAAAATATAAACGCGTGACAACAATGGGGGTAAGCCCATGGAAAGCGATTTTATCAATGCCTTTCGCATTTTTAATGTTGTGGACCCCAGGATATTTAATAGAAGAAAAAAGCAAAAAATCAAATCTTTTGATAAAATCAAAATGGTATAATCGCTTTAATAATTGGGTTGTATCTAACTTTTCAAATGCTTTGTTTGTATTTTTATTCTTGTTATTTGCGAAATCAGTTATCGCAGGATTATCTACATCTGTATTAACAGTTGCTTTGTTAATCATATACACATTGTGGTATGTAAAACACAAATCAGATTTTGTTAAAAACATCAATGATGGCTATGCCTTGACAAGTGTTGGCATTAACATCGCAACAATTATCGCAATGGCGGTGTTATCAATATAAATAAAGGAAACAATATGCATAATATAGTCTTTTTTATAGGATTAATATTTATATTATGGATTGGACGTTCAATATTTATTCCACTTTTGTTCGCAACATTTTTGTGGTATTTATTGAATGCGATATCTTCCTATTACAGACGTATTATGCCATGTTATAAATCTGCATCTTGCAATATAAACATTAGAACTTTTTACAATATTTTATCGATTGTTTTATCTTTTGCCAGTGTTGGCATTGTTATAGTCTTGTTTGCAACACAGATTCGACCAATGTTGGTTGAATTGTATAACGCAACCCCAATATTACAGCAAAAATTATTAGTTTTTTCAGAATATATTTCAAATAAAATCGGCATTGGTTTTGATACAAACCTGATTCCAAACCTGTCACAAATCGCCGGATACGTTGGTTCTTCATTGGCCGGACTTGCTACTTCGACAGGTATGGTTTTGATATACCTTATCTTTATGTTTGTTGAACAGAGTTCTTTTAATAAAAAAATCGATGCGATGCCATTATCAAAACTTAAAGCAAAAAAGTTGCGTTTTATTTTGAACAGCATTGATGAAAATATGAAAAAATACCTTTTTGCTAAAACATTTATTTCTGCGGCCACGGGTTTATGTGCATATATATTATTACACTTTATCGGTTTGGAATACGCATCTGTTTGGGCATTTATAATTTTCATTTTGAACTATATTCCAACAATCGGTTCTATTCTTGCGTGTGCTTTGCCAATTTTATACGCATTGATAAGTGGTGACACATGGCATTTACCAGTATTCACAGCGGCTTCTTTGATTGGAATTGAAATTATTTTCGGAAATATTTTGGACCCAAAATTGACCGGAAAAACATTAAATATTTCAACATTGGCCATTTTAATAAACTTGGTCTTTTGGGGTATGATTTGGGGACCAGCCGGAATGTTTTTCAGTGTTCCAATTTTGGTTGGTTTATACATCACAACCGCGCAATTTTCATCAACGCGTTGGATTGCAACATTACTTTCAAGTGACGGAAAAATCCCAGACGAAACACAAAACGATTAAATTCGTTTCAATATAGCGATTGCATTTTCAAGTATTATCTTGGCTGATACAGAATCAAGTTCCTGTTTGATTTTTGAAATGCTTTTGCGCCCTATTTCTTCCTGGGCGGCACTGCTGGTCAGGTTTTCTTCGACAAAAATTATCGGCAAATTCGTATTTTTCGACAAAGAATCTGCAAATTCACGAACTTTTTTTGTAGTATCCGATTCAGAACCATCTGAATACAATGGCAAACCTATCACTATTCCGGATATTTTGTCTTCTTTGATAATATCCAAAACATTATGAATCAATTCATCCTGTGTTTTGATATAAAGTTGTGGTCGTGTAAAGGTAAAATCACGATTTTCGTCTGATACGGCAATACCGCATCTGCGTAATCCCCAATCCAGGGAAATAATGCGCCCAACCTGCGGAAAATCCTTGTAATCAGATAAAATCATTGTATAATCCTTTATGTTTTAAATAATAGGATTCAAAATGGCATTTAGCAAGCAACAATTATATAAATTCGCAAATTTAATCAGAATCGAAATATCTGATGAAAAATTAGAAAAGATGAATATCGACGGCGTCGTTGAATGGTTGGATAAATTACAAAAGATAGACACAACTGGCGTTCAACCGATGATAAGCCCTGCTGAACACTCTTTGCCTTTACGTGAAGACGTGGTCAGCGAGCCAAATATGCGTAATGAAATATTGGCCAACGACCCAGATACCACAGGTGTATCACGTGGATATTTTGCGGTTCCAAAAGTTATGGATGAATAATCAAAGGTACAGAAAAAATGGAACAAAAAATATCTCAACAAGTTTCTATTAATAAATTGGATTACAGATTATATCCAACTGACGATAAAAATGCGCCATATCAATTGGAAATCTATCATACAGAAGAACAACCAAATAAAAACATTGGCGTATTAAACAAAAACACAAACAAATATTCTTATAAAATTGGCGATACTGTTGATGTAAGACAAAAAGTTAGTGTTTCACAATATACTTTATTACAAAACATTGTGATGAATAAATTTCTGAAAAACTACACACACTTTGAAAGATAAAACACAGGACGACAGCAATGATAAATTTAACAATTAAAGAAGCTTTACAAAAATTAAAATCACGCGAAATCAGCGCGACTGAATTAACACGTGCATATCTTGACCGTATTGAAAAATTTGGCAAGGACTTAAATTGCTATATCACAACAACACCTGAACGTGCTTTGGCTGACGCTTCAAAATCTGACGAACGTTATGCAAATGGTTCTGCCCTGCCGTTGGATGGTATGCCAATTGCAATGAAAGATTTATTTGCAACAAAAGGCATTCGCACAACTGCGGCATCAAAGATGCTGGAAAACTTTGTACCAGAATACGAATCAACCGTATCACAAAAATTTATTGATGCCGGTACAGTCCTTTTGGGCAAGGCAAATTTGGATGAATTCGCGATGGGTACTTTTTCCAAAACATCTTTCTTTGGCGCACCTGTAAACCCTTGGCAAATGGAAAAAAGATTGACTGCCGGTGGTTCATCAGGTGGTTCAACATCTGCTGTTGCAGGCGGTTTGGCAATTGCCGCAACAGGAACAGACACAGGTGGTTCTATTCGTTTCCCATCTGCAATGACAGGTTTGGTCGGTATGAAACCAACATACGGTTTATGTTCACGTTGGGGCTGTGTTGCGTTTGCATCCAGTCTTGATACTCCTGGCCCAATTGCAAGAACTGTTGAAGACGCCGCGTTAATGTTATCTGCGATGGCAGGACATGATGATAAAGATTCAACATCTGCACCAAATGCAAAATTTGAAAGCGATGGTAATCTACAACCTATTTTGGGCGATGGTAAGAAATTACGCGTTGGCGTTATCAAGGAATTCAATGATGTTAAAATCTCGGAAGATATGAAAACATTGTTTGAAAAACGTATTGCAGATTTAAAATCCTTGGGTGCAGAAATTGTCGAAGTATCGATTCCTAACATTTTGGATGCTTTGGCGGCTTATTACATTATTGCCCCAGCAGAAGCATCTTCGAACTTGGCACGTTATGACGGTATGAGATATGGTCTGCGTGTCGAAGGCGAAGATTTAATCGATACATATAAAAAGACCCGCGCCGCCGGATTTGGCGAAGAAGTGCAACGTCGTATGTTGATTGGAACCGCGGTTTTATCATCTGAATCTTACGAAGTTTATTATATGCAGGCTGCACGTGTTCGTCGCATGATTGCAGACAGTTTCAAAAACGCATTTGAACAATGTGATTTGATTGTGTGCCCATCCAGCGCAGGCACCGCGATGCCATTGGATTCAGATTTAACCCCACTTGAATATTACGCATTGGATTTATTCACAGTAGCAATGAATTTGGCCGGTGTTCCATCATGCAGTGTTCCATGTGGTTTAGCCGCAAACGGATTACCTTTGGGGATGCAAGTTGTTGGCCCAAGATTTGCAGATATGCAGGTTTTGCAATTGGCAAAACATATCGAAACCGCTGCAAACATAGACAATCGCCCAACAACAATAATGGGTAAATAAGAATACGAGAATTAAAATGGTTGGAAAAAATAGCATAAAAAAAATGGTGGCTAGAAGTAGAATCGAACTACTGACACAGGGATTTTCAGTCCCTTGCTCTACCAACTGAGCTATCTAGCCATCCGTGAGAAGCATAATATAGTATAAAAAACAAAAAAGCAAGGAAAAATAAAAATGTTTACAATAAAAGGCAAAACAACAGATTGGGAATTAGTTATTGGTTTGGAAACTCATATCGAAGTTTTATCTAACAGTAAAATATTCAGTGGAGCTTCTGCGAATTATAATCCAACAATTGCCCCAAATACCCAGGCATGCATGGTTGATGTCGCAATGCCAGGTATGTTGCCAGTATTAAATAAATACTGTGTAGAACAAGCAATTAAATTTGGTTTAGGAATAAACGCAAAGATTTCTAACCGTTCTAAATTTGCACGTAAACAATATTTTTACCCTGACCTGCCCCAAGGTTATCAGATTTCTCAACCAGCAGAAGAAGCGCCTGTTGTAGGTCGCGGTTGGGTTGAAATTATGGGTGACGATGGAAACCCAAAGAAAATTTTCATTGAACGAGCACACCTTGAACAAGACGCAGGTAAATTAAAACACGATATGCACCCTACTAAATCTATGGCTGACTATAACAGAACTGGTGTGACTTTGCTTGAAATCGTGACATTTTTGGATACAAAAAATCCTGATAATAATTCGTACATTACTTCCCCAGACGAAGCCGAAAGATACCTGCGTGAAATTCGTGAAATTGCCCGTGCATTAGGTGTATCCAAAGCAAACATGGAAGAAGGTTCCATGCGCGCAGATGTTAATGTATCCGTCCGTCCAGTCGGTTCCAAAGAATTCAGAACCCGTACAGAAACAAAAAATATGGTATCGTTCAAATTCATTAAATCTGCGATTGAATACGAAGCACGCCGTCAAATAGAAATTTATGAAAATGGCGGCACCGTTTCACAAGATACTATGCGTTATTCACAAAGCGATGGTACAACATCTGTTTTGCGCAGCAAAGAAGACGCTCTTGATTATCGTTATTTCCCAGATCCAGATTTATTGGAATTGGTTATCAGTGATGACGATATCGAACGCATTCGCAAAACAATGCCTGAATTACCAGCTGCGACTCGCGCAAGATACATCAATGAATACGGTTTATCAGAATATGATGCGAATCGTTTAACCGAAACAGTCGATATTTCACATTGGTATGATACGGCGGTTGATGGCAAAAAAGAACGTGCAAAACCAATTGCCAACTGGATGATATCTGAATTGTTTGCACACCCTGAAAACTTTGATATCACTAATGAAATCAAAGAAAACACAGATCCAGAGGCCCCACGTATTATTACTCCTGAAAACTTGGCTGAATTGGTTGATATGATTTCTGCGAATGAAATCAACGGTAAACAAGCCAAAGAAATATTTATCAAAATGTTGGATGGCGAACGTGGCACAATTCATGAAATCGCAGAAAAATATGGCATGAAACAAATCACTGATACCGGTGCAATCGAAACTGCTGTTGATGAAGTTATCAAAAACAACCCGTCCCAGGTTGAACAATATAAATCTGGCAAGGTTGGATTACTCGGCTTCTTTGTTGGTAATGTTATGAAGGCAACCAAGGGCCAGGCAAACCCAGCAATGGTAAGTGATTTATTAAAACAAAAATTGGGGTAATTTATGAAAGATATGGTTCATGTTTTTGCGTTGATAAATCGTGAAATGCTAAATTTAGCAGCACTCGCAAAGATTGATAGTTCACAAAAGAACCGGCAATATAAATCTTTTCACGATTCTTATACCAAAGCACGTGCCAGACAATATCAACAAATGCGAACAATAAAAAGAACAAGACACAAGTAGAAAGAGATATAAAAAAATGAAAGCAATAACAATTATTGAAAACAATCATGTGACAGGTATTGTTTACGGTACTGTTGAAATTGGCACAACAGTAAAAACTGTTCCATACAAAAAAGCAACAAATAAAAAAGTTTCTGTAAATAAAACAACAAAAACAAAACAATCAAATATTCGTTCAAACACTTATAAAAAATCTAAAAAAACAGCAAATTTGATACCTATTGCCAACGCGATAGAAATAAGAGTTTTATATCAAATTAAAAGTCCTGTTGCAAAATCTGATGCCGAAGCACATTATAAAAAACTTTTGAAAAAACAGGCAAACAAACGTCTTCGCAAATTTATTCTGCCAGAAGACAGAGAAGTTATAAATGAAGCGATGGCTAAATCGCATGAACTTCGTCTGCAACACGAAGAACACATCTTAAAACAACAGCAAATAAAATCTGCCTGGGAACAGTATCAAAAATAAAGAATTAAAAAATGCAGAAATTTTTTATACAAACTTTTGGTTGCCAAATGAATGTGTATGACGGTCAAAGAATCGCCGCCATGCTGGAAAAACACGGTTTAACACAGACAGAAGACGTATCTGATGCCGACATAATTATTTTGAACACCTGCTCTGTTCGTGAAAAGGCAACCAATAAAGTTTATTCTGCACTGGGTCGTATACGCGCTGCAAAAAAAGAATCTGCTATATTTGGAATTGTTGGATGTGTTGCGCGCGAATCTGGGGCCGATGCTTTCAAACGCATTCCTGAATTAAATTTTGTACTTGGCCCACAAAGTTATCATAAATTACCAGAAATTATAAAGAACCCTGATACCAAATTATTAAATATTGATTTGGGCGGACTTGAAAAATTTGATGAATTACCACAAATGACCAAGACCCCACTTGTCGCATATATTCCAATTCAGGAAGGATGTAATCATTGTTGTACATATTGTATTGTTCCTTATACTCGCGGTCGCGAATTATCACGTCCGTTTAACGATGTTATTGCGGACACAATAAACGCCGCAAAAACAGGCGCAATTGAAATATGTTTCCTTGGACAAAATGTAAATGGATATAAATATACAGATGAAAATGGCAAACTTTATAAACTGTCTGATTTAATTCGTGAAACGGCTAAACTGCCCGAAATCCACCGTATACGCTTTACTTCCAGTTATCCAACAGAAATGTCAGATGACCTTATAGAAATGTTTGGAATTGAACCAAAATTATTACCATTTTTGAATATGCCAATTCAAAGTGGCTCTCCACGTGTTCTTAAACGTATGAACAGACCAGATGATATAGAAGCATATAAAACAATTGTAAAAAAATTAAAAAACGTTCGTCCGGATATTCAAATATCTTCTGACTTTATCGTTGGATTCCCAGATGAAAGTGATGAAGATTTTGAACAAACTTTACAGATAGCACGCGATATAAAATACATCAATTCTTATTCTTTCAAATATTCACCGCGCCCTCATACAGGCGCTGCATTGATGCCTAATCAAATCAGCGAACAAATAAAATCTGTTCGCCTGCAAAGACTTGATTCACAATTAAATGAAAACCAACGCGAATTTAATATGTCTTGTATTGGTCAAGAAATGATTTGTTTATATGAAAGTGTTGATAAAACTGGCCGTCATTTGGTATTCCGTACGCCTTATATGCAACAATGTATTGTTGAAAAACCAGATGGAGAAATCACACCTTTACAAAAAATAAAAATAACAGATGCGAATAAATCATGCCTGCGCGGTGAAATAATTAAATAATCTTAGAAAGATAATTTTGCTTTTATGGTGAATTTGTAATTAATGCCAAATTCGTCCTTGAACATATTTATTCCAAAATTTGCACCTGCATAATCGGCCAAAGACATAAAGCCTATATTTGCACCAGCATTCCAATTTGCCTTTTCATCAGTTGCCGCGAACGCACCGTATTCGTATCTTATGCCATCCATTATAAATTTATATTTACCAATTAAACCACCATGTAAATTTATATCAGCATCCCTATTCCCAACAATATCTGTATTTTGAAGCAAAAATCCAACAAATGGTGAAAGAATTAAACTATCAAATTTTGTATAATCATAGCCGAAACTTAACCGTGCATATTCAGACATTCCTTTTGGATTATTTAATATATTACCATTATCATATACATTATCCGCATTAAAAGCAGTCTGATTTATTCCAAGAATTCCGTCCAACCAAATTTTATTTATATATTGTTTAGCGCGCAAATCAATTCCATAGGACAAGCCATCAAAATCATTAAAGTCATCTGAATAATCGAAACGATTAAAATTAAGACTTATCTTTATATAGGAATCATCATACTTATCAGCGATATAAAGATGGCCACCAAAATTATTAAATTTATCAGCCCCCAGATAATCAATATTTGCCCCGATTCCTATATCTTCTTCATCTGTTAAGAAATTTAACATGGCCGAACGATTGACGGTCTTTACTGGATTCATCAAAATAATCGGCTTAAAATGATATGCAGAATTCATAACAGAATTTATTTCTTGCATATTACGCGCCCTGTCCATCACAGATAACATTTTGTCATTTGGATTATTCTGTCTTATATTTTCCAATAAAGTTCCGCGGGAATCGTTAAATACTTTTTTATAATTAGTTTCACGAACACTGGTCAAGAATACTTTACTGGACGATTGCACTCGCAATCCTGTTTTATACAAATTACCTGTATCTTTGACCGTCACATTTGGTTGGTTAAAACTGGTTGCTTTGACATGATTGATTATTTCACCATCATCAGAAACATCCATATTATTCACATATAAATGAACACCTGATCCCCACTCTACATTTGCGTTCCAATTTTGCCAATCTGAAAAATTATCAATAATCACAACCGAGTCAGCAAAATCATATTTATCAGCAACTGTATTTTTAATTTCATTAAAATCGAACGTCCCGCCATTATTGATTTGCACTATTTTTTGACCATGAGAATAAACAGCAGGGATCTCTGCACGCACGCTGAAACAAACACAAAACAACAAAAAGGATATTAGGTATTTATTCATAACATCCAAAAATATAGCACACAAAAAAATCCCGTTCAAGACGGGATTTCAAAGCGAAACGAGGAAAGTTTTTAGAATTTATAACGGATACCAATATCACCGCTGAAATTATGCATTCCAGATGCAACATCGATATAGTTATAACGGGCCGCGACTTCAACATCGAAACAGCCAAAAGGCATTGCCAAACCCAAAGTACCCATTGCAGAAAAGTTTGTATTACTTTTACTTGCTTCATCTGCCTGTATATCCATAAAGGCAAGACCGGCACCAAGACCTACGAAAGGTTTAATATAATGGAAATGCCACAAATCCATATATGCGTTTGCCATCAATTCTATATTCTTGGAAGAAACGCTTACATTTTGTGCATCACCAAAACCTTTTATTTTATTTCCTTTTGTAAACAAGGAACCTTCGATTTCAACACGTGTTTTATCATACAAAGCCAAACCTAATGCTGCGCGTGCTTGGTATAAGTTTTGTGATACACTTTCTTTGGTGTCATTATAACTGTAATTCAAATTACCGTACGTAGCACCACCACGTAATGCCACATAAGGCAAGATATCCCAACCCATAAAACTGGTTGTTTGTTGTTCATAATTTCGTCCACCTGCGAATGCTGGTGCGGCGATTAATACTGCCATTGAAGTGGCAATAAGTTTTTTCATAAGTTTCTCCTTTTGTTGCTGATTAATCTCAACACTTTGTATTCTATCAGACAACATACAATATTTATATAGGCATGTATCCATAGGAAACACTTCATAACCCACAAAAACCGCCGCATACAAAAGATTTAGGAAATCAATTTTTTAATAACAAAATCAGACAACAACAAACCGAACGTTCCTGTCACTGTTATTATTGAACCAAATTCGCGACCACCATTTGGTTGTGGCGATGCAACTTCGGTTGAATAAACCACAGGAAAATCTTTTAATCTTTCGTCCTTTACAATATGTCTTATTTTAGAAGCCAATGGACATACCGTTGTTTTTGATATTTTATCTATCTTTATCTTTGATGGGTCGGTTTTGCGCGCAGCACCCATACTGGAAATAAAAGGGATATTATTATCAAAACACCATTTATAAAGCGCTATCTTTGATTGAACACTGTCAATCGCATCAATTACAAAATCAGGTTTAATATCTAAATTTGTTTTATCATCAAAAAATATATTAAATACATCCACTTTTATATTCGGATTGATATCAAGAATTCTTGATTTGGCAACTTCAACTTTATTTTTTCCGATTGTCGAATCCAGTGCAAACAATTGGCGATTTATATTCGATTCTTCGACTTTATCAAAATCAACCAAAACCAAGTGCCCCACCCCACTGCGCGCCAAAGATTCAATTGCAAAAGAACCAACCGCACCACAACCAACAACCATTACTGTTGATTGTTGTAATTTTTTTACAGATTCTTCACCAAACAAAAGTCTAATTCTTTGTAATCTATCCATTATTTAATACCTTTGATGTATTATTATATATTATATCAGAAATATCTGATTTGTTTTTTATATTTGATATTTTATTGATTGTATCAAGCAAAATAACATCTGGTTTGGCATCTGATTCAACCAAGATTTTATCTGTTGGAATTTGTTGTATACGGTTTATTTCCTGTGGTTTATCGATTTTACCAAATGAAAATAAAACATTATAATTTTCAATCAGTTTTTTTAATATTTCATCACTGCCATTAAAAGCATGCGCAACAATAATTGGCAATTCAGATTTCTTATATTGTTTTAAGATATGTAATATTTTATCCCACGCACCAACACAATGTAAAAATACAGCACGCTTTAATTTAATCGCAACATCCAATTGTTTTTGAAAAAGTTCAATTTGTTTATCCATATCTGGTTTATGTTTATCCAGTCCGATTTCACCCACCATAAACGAATCGTTTGATTCAAGAATGCACTCTAAACGTTTTTCGAAATCACCATTTATGTCAGTTACAAACCAAGGATGAACACCAAACGCACCATAAAGATTTTTATCACCGGATATTTGATTCTGCAAAACAGTCCATTCGGCTTCATTTGTTGTACAACAAATTGTTCCAACAACATCAGGTTGTAAATTATGAGTTATATAATCAATATGACTGTGTGCATCTATAATTTTCATAAATTAAATGATATAAAGTTATCATGAAATTTCAACTTTAAAAAGAAAGCTTTTATTGCTATAATAACATTGTCAGCAAGAGTTTTGCTGATCGGGGGTAGATACCCGATATTGTGGCGTCAAAAAAAGACGATGACGAAAAAGATGTCTCCAACATGTGGTTGGAGGGTCGTGAATATATTGAATAAACGCACTATTCCACAATAATAGTATCTAACCTCCAACCGCCCGATTTTCTGGCGGTGTTTTGATTCAAATCAAAGATGGAGAGCCAGATGAAACGAATCGCCTTTATTTTATGCACAATGTTTATCTGCGTTGACGCATGGCCAGAAACAACCGATTTAAAATTTGTTATAGATAACGAAACATACGCCACACAAACTTGTACTGTTGGGGGCGCGGTAAATTTACCACCAACACCAACAAAATACGGATATGATTTTGACGGCTGGGCCCCTGTATTTTATCGCGGAACATTTGCAACCTGGAATAACATACCAACCAACACCGGCGACTACCTGGGCGATACAAACGGTTCAAATATTCCCCGTGAAAACGATTATATAATAGTTAATAACGCCAGCGATGTCCCAGAATACAAAGACGAAGAAATAGAAATACGAATAACAAATATAACTCGATCTTTTTCTGACTGGGCAACCCCTTATGGAGCTTCTTGTTATGTTTATATTAATAAAAATCTTTATAGTGATTGCATCAGCCAAACCACACCAAGAATTACCATTGAAAATAGCATATATACAGACATGCATAATATATGGTCGTACGGTACAAGATGGGCGACGAATGTAGATACTGTAGTAAATTTTCTTGGCAAAAAATATCAGCCTGGACAATTTTTTTTGGTTCTCGCAAAACAAACAAATTCCAATGGCACATACTATACACGCATCGTAAACAATTACCCTTATTCTGGAAAATGGCTCTTGCGATATCACGGAAATTGGGACGATTATAATCGTGGTGGTTGGATTGCTGAAAAACAATTGGATTAATCATGATAAAAATATTTCCTTTGTTGTTTTTCGTTTTTGTTATGCCATCTTTCGCAGATGACCTGGTTTGCGATTCTGGGATTGGTGAAATGTATGCTTTCTTTTCACCAAAAAACATAAATTGTGATGCAAATCAATTTTTGCCGGCTAATTCTATAAATTGTATGAATTGCCCAAATGGGTATTCTTGCAATGGTGGAGAACTGACTTTTAACGAGCAAAAATCATCAGGCATAGATTGGACACAAAAGATAACGTCTGGCGGAAATAATGTTTGTTCGACCAATTTTCCGGCTGAATTATACGCGATGTGGACTCCAAAAACAATTCTTTGTAATGCGGGGTATTATTTACCAATGAACAGCGTTTCTTGTTCAACATGCACCATTGGTAATAAGTGTATTGGTGGAACATATACATTTAACGAAACAACCGACCAAGGTATCGAACCATGCCCAAACGGAACATATGCGCCAGGCGGAACTGCATATTGTTATCCACACATATTACATATTGGGGACGATGTGGTTTATTTGAAATCTGATAAACTGACCACGCCATCGTTAAATATCGGTATGAACGACGGTATCTTTTATGCGAATATGACAACAATTCCAACATATATGAACCGCGACAGCGAACACTATTTAAAACTGGAATTCAACAATACGATATATTACGTGTGCGATGATACAACATGCGGGGAATAAAAACACCACCTTGCGGTGGTTTTTTATTTCTGGTGGACGCACAGGGACTGGCTCGGCATAAATGCCTGCGCCGCATTCGTTAGCACTCAAACTTCGATACTCTCGTTTTCGCTTACTCATAGTCGAACAAGGGTTTTCGTCCTGATGTGCGACATAAATAAAAACACCACCTTGCGGTGGTTTTTATTTCTGGTGGACGCACAGGGACTCGAACCCTGGACCCACTGATTAAGAGTCAGTTGCTCTACCAACTGAGCTATGCATCCAGTGGTGTGAATTGTATATGCTTTTTTTACTAAATGCAAGTTTTTATCTAAAAAATGCCGAATCCGCATAGTTTCCTGGCTTTTAGGCATTGAAACCTGACGATATATCGCATTTATTATTATAAAATATTTATGCAGTCATAAATAACCAAAGGAGAAAATTTATGAAAACTAAAACTTTATTTATAATGACATCTCTTTGTGCTATCTCTCTGCTGACCGCAGGATGCACAAAATGTCCAACTGGCACACATGCACCACGTCACGAACAACAATACAAAGAATACAAACATCATAAAAAACACGATAAACCTGTTGTATTCCAACAATCTTATGGTGCTGGCGATGTTCATAATATCAAAGCAAATATGTACACTCGTTCTGCCAATGGTGGCACATCTGAAATGGGATATATAAAATTCACAGAAACCGATGACGGCTTGAAAATGGTTGTAGATTTGATTGATTTACGCCCTGGCAAAGTTTATACAGCCCAAGTATATCAATGTGGCGCCTGCAATGACAGTATCTGTTGTGACACCGAAGCAATGGCAATTGAATTACCTCAATTGACGGTTCCGTCAAAGGGACGCTTGCAAGAATCTTATATTGTTCGCGGATTGGCCGCTTCTCAGTTAAATAATGCTAAATTAGTACTGACCCGCGATGGTGGATATAAAGCCGCATGGGGAACGATGAAATAAACATCATTATAAAAAAGGCATCAAATGATGCCTTTTTATTTTTTCAAATACTGTGTTGGGTTATATGCTTTTGTTCCCTTGCGAATTTCAAAGTGCAATTGTGGCTGATCAACCTTGCCTGTTTTTCCAACACGACCTATTTGGGTTCCAACACCTACACGGGTTCCGCGTTTAACAGACATAGAATCTAAATGTGCATAAATTGTCATCCAACCATCACTGTGTTGAATAATGATTAAATTACCCATACCTTTGACTTCGTTTCCGGCATACGCAACAACACCATTTTCGGCCGCCTTGACTGCACTGCCCAATGGCGCAGATATATTTATACCATCATTAAACAGCCCATTACTTTTTGCGCCATAGGACGACAAAATCTTACCACGCACAGGCCAAGAGAATTTAGATGCAGAACGCGCTGCGACCTTTGGCAATTGTTTTTGTGGATTTGAAGATATTTTCTGTTTTTGTGCAACTTGTACTGTTCCGGTTGTTGTATTTTTTGCCGGCGTGATTTTAGCGACCGTTACTTTTTTAGTTCCTGTTTTTATTTCTGATACCGATGCAGTTTTCACATTATCCATCTTTGGAACTTTGATTTTTTGCCCAACCGATAAATCAAACGGACTGGATATTTTATTCATAACCGCCAAATCATTAACAGGGATTTCATACTTACGCGACAGCGAATACAACGTATCGCCCTTTTGCACTGTTATTTCTTGTAATTCAATACGTTTAGAGGCTGGTTTAACAGGGGCTTGTTCCTTTGCAATAACATTATGTTCTTTAACAACCGCCTTGCGTGTTGTCAACTTTTGCCCAACAGACAAAGTATAAGGTTCTTGTAAATCGTTGATTTCTGCGAATTCTGAAACAGTCATACCGTTTTTACGCGCCAATGAATAAACTGTATCGCCTTTGGCCACAATTATCATATCATTTGGTTTTTTTTCATCTGATACATACATTGGTACAACCAAATAATCATCATATTGTTCAGTTTTATTTTCAATCCTCTTTTCTTTTTCAGGAACCAAGACATAGTCATCAACGCTGGCATATAAAACATAATCATCTACTTTTGCAGAACCGTATAATTCAGGCGAAGCATAAACACCATAATCTGTCACCGCAGAATTATAAATTTCAGGTTGTGTATCAGGATCTGCCAACAATGCCGGATACCTGTCTTCAATAAACATGCCGATACTGTCTGGAATAGATGCAATTTTAGGCTGTAAATCACACGCACTTAAAACAAGCACACACAAAGCAAACACTTTAAAAAAAGTTTTATACATTATCACGTTTTGAATTATATCACAAAATCAGTATAAAATAAAATATCAATCGCGCATAAAAAGCAAACTGATTTCAAACAATAATAACATAGGCAATGCCAATAAAACCTGGGACAAGATATCCGGCGGTGTCAACATGGCCGCCAACACAAAAACGCCGATTATTACATATCTGCGACTTTTGACCGCTGTCGCTTTGGCCAGTACACCTGCCCTGTTTAAACCAACCAAAATCAATGGCAATTGAAAAGCCAATCCAAACACTTTTAATAATCCAATCGAAAACGCAAGATATCCCTTTATCGATGGCAACAATACTGTTGGCACAGATACAGATTCATTTATTTCAATAAAGAACTTGAAAACAAATGGAAACAAAACATAAAAAGCAAATGCTGCACCCATTATAAATAACAATGGTGAAAACAAAAAGATAGGAATTAAAAACTGCTTTTCATTTTTATGCAGTCCTGGCGCAATATATGCCCATATATTCCACAAAGCAACCGGCACAGTTATAATCAACGCGATTAAAGTAGCCAAAGAAAACTGTATCATTAAACCGTCACTTATTTCAGTATAAAGCAGCATTGCTTTATCCCAAACAGACAATAATGGCGCACTTAAAAATAATTCAACCCTGTCAGAAAGAATCCAGCCCAAAGCAAAAGAAAAAACAAACACCAACGCAGTCCATAATATTCTGCGCCGCAATTCAGAAAAATGTTGCATCAATGTCATTTTCATTTTTTACGTGTCTGTTTTTTAGTTGTTTTATTTTTCTTTGGTTTTTCAAAGATATCTTTTGTTGCATTTTCCAATAAATCATCAATTGGTTTTTCTAATTCTATTCTTTGTTGTAAATCTTCTGAAAAATCAGTTATTTTCCAAATTATATTTCGAATATATTTGAAAACACGCGCCAAAAATTTCATAACATCAGGCCAATATTTTGCCGGCACAACACAAACTGCTACTAATAATATTATTAAAAACTCAGTCCAACTTATGCCAAACATATTATACCTTAATCATAGAAATCATCGCCATCATTTGTTGATACAGTTTTATGACGCGATAATTGAAAATAATTTTTACCGAAATCTGTCTTTGGCTTTAAATCATTAAATACAACATCTGTCTTGGCAGAAGTTGCATCAACCACAGACCAAGATTTCAATTTCACAGGACTTTTATCAAACACAACATCCATATGTCCCAAACCTTCTTGACCTTTCAAATTCATTTTCAAAGTAAAAGTATTTTTATCAGAACTTGTTTCATATACATTGATATCTGCATTTTGTAAATCTATCTTTTTACGAACCAAAATACCAGCCGGCGTACTGGTCAAAGGAACCGTTGTTATTTGATCCAAAGATTTATCATAAAAATACAAATCTTTACCATCTGAAATCAATTGAATTGGTGCGTTTTTATAATCAAGACGAACGCGTCCTGGACGCAACATCGAAAAAATACCAGTTTGTGTTTTTCCATTTGCCACCTGTGTAAATCCGCCATTTAATCCGGTCACAGAATTCAAATATTTTTCTGCATTTAATACTAAATTTTTATCAACCGCCGCATTCGCAACACAGCAAACAAAGAAAAAAAACAAAACAGTTATTATTTTTTTCATTTCTACATTCCCTTGAAAGCGTTTATAACACGATCGTGCACACTTTGAAGTGTATCTTCAACAACCGCACCAGCCGCACACAAATGCCCACCACCACCAAAAGATTCGGCAATCTGATTGATTGGGGTTTTGCGCGAACGAAACGAAATTCCAATTAAATTTTCTTTGTGTTCTTTTAATAATACAACATATTGAACGCCATGTATTTGTCCCAATAAAGACAAAATTATTTCACCACGTCCATCTAGTTTTTTATAATCTTCGTTATGTATTGTAGCAATGGCAAGGCGCCCTTTCATAAAGAATTCTGCCTCAGATACAGCCTTTGATTCCACCAACACCGTCTTTTTTTCTTTATTATTCAATATATTTATAAGGTGTGTTATATCTGCCCCTGAATCTACCAATTTTGCAGCATCTTTGAATACATCACTGTTGCGAACAAACTTGAAATTACCAGTATCTGTAATGATAGCCAGCATTATTAAATCAACAATATCTTGATCTATATTAAAACCAACAACCCTTATCATATCGTAAATTATTTGAGAAGTTGCCGCCTTTTCTTCATTATCAAAACACAAATCACCAACCAAATCATCATTAAAGTGATGGTCAAATTCAATCACAAAATCCGCAGCATTTACATACTTTTCAATTTCGCCCAGATGTTTTCTTGTTCCATAATCAACCAAAATATACAAATCATACTTCGCATTTTCTGGTAAATTTCTGTGAAATACAGCCTGGTCACGCAAAGGCACCTTGTCTAAATCACGTGGAACATTTCCATCAAATATAACTGTTGCCTTTTTGCCGAAATTCAATTCGATAATCTTCATTAAAGCCAAAGCGGAACACAATGCATCCCCATCAAGATTTTTATGTCCCGAAATAGCAATTGATTTTGCATTTCTTACTTTTTCTATAAAAACCTGTATTTTTTCAATCATATTGCAATATCTTCCAATGTAAATTGTACGCTTACGCGGCCATTATATTCGTTTTCTTTTAGTTTACCCAACATCATTATTGTAGTATTTGTATTTGCATCGTCCAGTAAAAAATCACCAACAGGCGTTCCGACTAAATTAAAGCCTACAAATGATAATTGGCTGCCATTACTGCAACGAACAGCACCACGCAAATGCGCCCCATTTCCCATAACAGTCGCAAATTTCAACATTGCGCCCTTTAATACCAAGGTTGGTTCAGGATTACATTGACCAAAAGGTGCAAGATCCGACAATTTTTCCACCAATTTCATATCGGCACTGCCTGCATCAATTTGGGCGTCCACCAATATTTCAGGTTTTGGTTTAACACCACCCAATTGTTCATTGACAGACTTTTCAAGAAATTCACAAAAATCTTTTTCGCGTTCAATATTCAAAGTAAAACCTGCCGCTGCGGCATGTCCACCGCCTTCGGATAAAATCCCAAGTGCCAACGCTTCATGAATTATTTTTCCCAAATCTATTTCAGGTATCGAACGCCCAGAACCATTTATAATGCCGTCCGCACGTGTCGCAACACATGTTGGTAAATTATATTTATCTTTTAATCGGCCTGCGATAATACCCATTACACCACCATGCCAATTATCGCCACAAACATACAAACTGCATTTACCATCACGGCAACATCTATCTGCTATATCGGCCGCATCTATCATAATTGCATTTTGAATATCAATTCTTTCTTGGTTCATATGATGCAATTTATTTGCCAAATCGTTCGCAATCAACGGATTATCAGTCAACAATAATTCCAGCGCAGGCGACGCAGAATCAAGGCGTCCTGCCGCATTAAGGCGTGGTCCCAATGCAAAACCAGCCGCATAAACAGACGGTGTTTTTATACCTGCCAAATCCATCAAAGTCCGCAACCCCAGATTCTGTTGCAACCCCATGACCTTTAATCCAGTTGCAACAAATGCACGATTCAAATCAATCAAAGGCATCGTATCGCATATAGTCCCCAGCGCAACCAAATCCATATAATTTAATAAATTGATTTGTGGTTTTGATTCATCAAAAAAGTTTCTGTTTTTCAATTCACGATTTAACGAAACCAAGGTTAAAAAAGCAACCCCTACCCCCGCCAGAAACGAAAGATTCGATGTATCATCTGTTCGCTTTGGATTAATAACAGCGTCCGCCTTTGGCAATTCAGCATCAGGCGAATGATGGTCTGTTATAACAACTTTTAAACCTAATTCTTTGGCTTTATCAACCTCTGCATTACCGCTTATACCACAATCAACGGTAATCATCAAAGAAACACCGCTTTGCGCAATTTGTTCAACGGCCGCAACATTTAATCCGTATCCTTCGCCTTCGCGTGTCGGCAAATGCCACGAAACATCAACACCAATGGCGCGTAAATATTTAACAAAAATTGCAGTAGAAGTTATGCCATCAACATCATAATCGCCATATATTGCTATTTTTTCACCATTACATATAGAATCAGCGATAACACGCGTTGCAACATCCATATCTTTTAACACAGACGGATCTGGCATATATTCTTTGATCGAAGGATGAATAAAACGTTCAATATTATCATCACCGATAATGCCACGTGATGCCAAAATATCTTTGACTAAATTTTTTGTATCGTATAAATCTGAATTCAGATTATAATCATCCGACACAGTCCAGGCTTTTCCAAGCATGGACCTTTCTACTATCTTTCGCACTCTATACTCTTTTTTTATTGTCGGTATTATTATAATACAAAATTATTCAAATAGCAATGGCATGATTCCGTCCAGTATCGCACCCGCCGTTGGCACCGCATTCCAAGCCGCTGTTTTCCAACCCCCAGATTCTTTTGTTCCCTGTGGTTCATCCAACATAATTAAAATTACATACTGCGGTGCAGACACAGGAAAGATTCCTGTAAACACTGTCACATTTCTACTTTTATCAACACGTCTGTCAGCGCCACGCTTTTCAGCGGTTCCAGTTTTTCCCCCAACTTCAATACCTTTAACGCGTGCCTTTTTTGCCGTGGTTTCTTCTGCAATATGGAACATTATATTACGCAACTGGGCCGATATTTCAGGATTCAAGACTCTTTCACCACGAACTGCACCAATATCCCTTTTTAATATCGTAGGATAAATATATATACCACCATTTGTCATCGCGTTCACACCCAATAATAAATGCATAGGTGTCACCGCAATACCATGACCAAACGCAGCCGTTGCACGTTCCGTAGGCCCCCATGTTTTATAAGTAATCGCGCGTTCTGTTTTTCCGAATTCCAATTGTAAAGGCTTGTTAAAATTCAGTCTTTCAAAGAATTCTTTTTGTGCACCTTCTGGTAAATCCAGTGCAATACGTGCACTGCCTACATTACAAGAATGCAACATTATCTCCGGGGCTTTTAATGTTTTGTGTCCACCTTTTTTTATAACATCTCTTTTGAAAGAAGACACATCATCAATCGGTTTACGCATCGCAGGACGACCATATTTATCATATATCATCAAAGGTTCGTCTATCTTATAAGATTTATTTTGTAAACCGTTTTCGTATGCCAGCGCAGTATTAAATATTTTGAAAATAGACCCCATTTCAAAATTATCACGCATCAATTTGAAACGGCGCGTACTTACCGGTATAGAATTTATATTATTTGGATCAAAGTCTGGCATTTGAACCATCGCTATCATTTCGCCAGTAGATGAATTCATCAACATACCCATTGCACCTTTGGCGTTATATTTATTCATCGCAATTGTCAATTGTTCATGGAAGATATTTTGAACACGCGAATCAATAGATAAACGCAGCGGATCCTTGTTTTCACGCAAATATTTATCGTATGTCATTTCAACGCCTTCCAAGCCTTCATCTTTGCCAGCAAACCCAACAACATGGGCAAAAACATTTCGCTGGGGATAACGACGCGCAGTAAATTGTTCTATTTCGAAACAATCATATTTTTTATGGGCATTTTTTATTAACTTTATTTGTTCTTCATTTGCGTTCTTTTTTATGTATAAACCGCGACGATTAGAGCGAATCAGCGCTAATGCATCCTCTACACTATAATCCGCAGGTGCAATTTCATGAATAACATTTGCAACATCATTTATGTCTTTTTCTTTGACACGTGGCGGGAATAATTTAATATTTCCAGATTTCACACTTTTAGCCAACACAACACCGTTTCTGTCAATAATATCTGCACGACTTTCAATTTGATTATCAATCATATTGTATTTTCTGTAATCATTACTTTGCAGTCCCAATTGCAGTGTCCGCGCAATAAAAACGACAAACAATATAGAAAAGGCACTTTTTACCCAGCGCAAACGGGATGCACTTTCGTGATTATATACAGCGCCCTTATATTCATGTGGTAAAATATCTTTGCCAATAACGAAACGCATTATTCACCCACCATTGGAATAGTATCAATATGAACAGTCTTGCTGAACGATACCGTTTCAGCCTTTGGATTCACACCAACCACCGAACCGCGCAAAGAATCCGCAGATTTTAACGCAGAAAATTTTGTATCTGCGATACTGTATTCGTGCTGTGTTTCAGCAATACCACGACGCACAGATTCAATATTAGAATTTTGAACGCGATAACACACTTGCAAGAAAACAATCAAAAACACCACAGCCATCAACATAATGGTTCCGATATTGAACATTTTTTCATCATCGCGCATAAATAAATCCTTCCTTCGCTTTTGTATATTGTATCACAAATTCTTAAAAAAACTAATCATAGATTGAATACCGTTTAATCGCCCTGCGCCAAAATTCAAATTCAGCGAACTAAATTCGCCCGCCAAATCCATTTGCTTTATATCAGACACACTTTTACCATCGACCAAGGCCAATATTATCGCAACTATGCCACGCACCATCATCGAATCAGCACGCCCATAAAAACGACCGTCTTTTTCACAAATCTGAACAAAGGAAGAGCAGCCAAAAATCTCGTTACATTTTGCATCTTCTGGAACAAGTTGTAAAGACTTTCCCAAATCCATAACCATTTCCAGTTTTTCAACAGGATTATCAATCAAAGACAAAGCATTTTTTATATCAGTATATTTCATTATTACCACCCCTGCTCTGTTAAATCGAGTTCAAGACGCGCAGCATCACTCATCCTTGATAAATCCCAGGCCGGATCCCAAACCAATTTCACATCAACAGTCTTGCCATTAACTACGCTTTCAACATTAGATTTAACCTGGCTTAAAATATCTTCCATCATTGGGCACGTTGGCGATGTAAAAGTCATTTCAATAACAACGCTGTCATCATTTATTGCGATATCGTAAATCAATCCCAAATCCCAAATATTGACAGGGATTTCAGGATCATAAACTTTCTTTATTTCATTTATAATATCTTCACGCAAATCAGACATTTACTTCACCAAATTTTTTATTACATCAATAACATACTTCGCATCATCCATCGTATTCCAAGGTCCAACCGAGATACGAACACTGCCGTCGATATTTAATTTTTTATGTATCCAACTGGCGCACATATTACCAACACGAACACAAATATCATGCGCACCCAACATTGCACCAAAATCAATCACATGCATATTATCAAGGTAAAAACTTATCATACACGAATCAGGCGATGTAAATATTTTTATATGTTCAATTTTTGATAATTCATCATACATATAATTTATTATATCGTGCGAACCGTTCCAATTTGATACATATTCAATTGCAGTTTTTAAACCAATGATTTGAGTAATTGGTAATGTGCCTGCTTCAAATTTTTCTGGTGCTTTGTTTAATATTATATTATCAGAATCTATGATTCGATTGACCATACCGCCGCCAAATTTATCGACCGCCCAATCATCAGGATTTTTAATATACATTACACCAATACCGGTATCGGCACCTATCTTATGTCCTGAAAAGCACAAGAAATCACAATCGAATTTTTTAACATCTATTTTATTATGTGCAACAAATTGCGCCGCATCGACAACAGTAATGGCTTTTGAATTTTTGGCACGAATTGTTTTGATAATTTGAACGACATCTTGCGCAATTCCCATAACATTAGACATTGCTGTTATAACATAAACATCTGCAAATGGAATACTGTTTACATCAATATTGAAATTATCATCCAAAGGCATAACAACAGTCTTGACCCACATTTCAAAAGGCAAACGCGCACTGTGATGATCCAAATCAGAAACCGCAACCGTCAGATTTTTTCCATCAAAAGTATTTTTCAAAATATTGACGATTCTGTTAAACGCATCTGTAGTTCCAGATGTCCAAATAACACTTTCCTTGTCCGCATTTATGAAATTGGCAACCGCACCACGCACCTCATCAATCAAAGAATCAACACGCCCCGCACGCGCACAAATACCACGCCCCGCATTAGCATATGAATTACGCAGAAAATCAGCCTCTGATTCAATCACCGATAGAGGTTTCAGCCAACTGGCCCCGGCGTCCATATACACGAATTTGTTCATATCGTTTTTCCCTTGCATTTTGTTATGATTATAATAAACTAAATCGAAATATCAATAACATAAGGAGAAAAAGATGGCACTGAAACATGCTAATGATGAAACATTTGATTCGATGATTCAAAACGGTTTAACTTTGGTAGATTTTTGGGCTTCTTGGTGTGGTCCTTGCCAAATGTTCGGACCAATATTCGAAAGCGTATCCGATGTTAAAACAGACGTAAATTTTGTAAAGTTTGAAATAGATGAAGTCAACCGACGTACACCTGCAAAATTTGGTATACGCAGTATCCCAAGCGTATTGGCATTTGTGAACGGTGAATTAAAGGAAGCCCGCACAGGATTGATGGACGAAGAAACACTTATCCAATGGATAGAAGAATTAAAAGGTTAAACAAAAATGGCAAGAAAGAATTTTAAAGACATTGTGCTTGATCCAAAATACACACCAAAGAAATCAGAACCATATATGTGCGATGAACAATTGGCGTATTTTTATCAATTATTAAACGCACAACGCGAACAAATTATGAACGACCGCGAAACGGTCTTGAACGATGTTCGTATGGCCGAAAAAAATGAAACTGCGGGCGTTGGTGACGAACAGGACCAGGCAACAGCCGAACAAGAAATCACAATGAATTTGCGTATGTCCGAACGTAATACAAATTTGTTGCAAAAAATCAACGCGGCATTGGAACGCATTGAAAACGGCAAATTTGGATACAGCGTAATTTCTGGCGATGAAATTGGCCTGCAAAGAATGTTGGCCCGTCCATTGGCAACAATGACCGTTGAAGAACAAGAAGAATACGAACAAAAGAAAAGATAAAAACCACCACCCAATCGGGTGGTTTTTTATTCTCTGTACGTCGTATCATCACAAACATAATAAATAGTTCCGTCGTATTCTATTTTCAGAACATGCTCGGTTGCACTGTTCATCGGGGTTGGAACAGTCGTCATATTTGCGTAATACACATTACCGTCCCATCCAACATTTAATGACGGCGAGGTAAGTTTTGTGCTTTTAAGATAAACCATATCATCCCCAATATGCAAAATATGTTCATAGCAAATCGCAGAACCAGTTGGTGCATACGGCGTATTGCCAGAACATGCCTCGATGCCTTGTGATGTTGTTTCGTTAAAAGTATATGTTCCACCAACGCATTTATTATTTTGGGGACATATTGTACAACCATCTACATTTGCTGGCAAAAAATAGCCTGGCATACAAGTATGTATGTTTGGTCTATATATTGCAATAATTTCATCTGGGAAATTGATTGCACATATATTATTTATCATGCTTGTTGTTATATTATCAAACATTATTCCCTGAAAATAAACTGGATTAAAATCATATGTTCCACCAGGACAATTGAAACCTGTTGGACATACAACACACCCTAATGTATTCGCAGGCAAATATTCCCCCTGTGCACATGTATATTTATACGGTTTATATATCGCTATAAATTCATTTATATCAGCATCGCATATAGTTGTGTCGGCTTTTACAGACACTGAAAAAAAGCATAATATAAAAACATAAAATATTTTTTTCATTTTTTATTACTTTTGGGTTATTTGATAATCTGCTTTCCATCCCAACTTGCCGTTATCAGCCCATGTGCCATCATAGGAAAAACGCCAACGCCCAGACAGAAATTGATTGCCAAATAAAATCTTTCCAATAGCACCGACATTCGCATAACCGTTTATAATCATTGTTGATTTATCAGTGGCAGAAACCGAACCATTAACAATTAATGTTTCTGTTGGAACAATATATATTTCATTACTACCAGCGGTCACGTAAAAAAGGATTCGACCATTAAATTCGACGGGATCATTAACAGTTCTTGTTGGAGAATACCATCCTTGCAAGCCAAACGAAACGGTTCGAGTTGTGGTTTCTCCAGTATAATTATCAAAATGCGTAAATGTTACACCACCCTTTTTATAATTAGTTATGTTTTTATATGTAATTTCTGCATAACTTGTCGCATAATCTGATGCATCATCAATAATTAAATAATCATTGTTTTGTGGTACTGTATTTCCATTAATGTCAGATACGTATAATGATGAATCTTCCGGAATTGCATAAAAATTTTTAAAGGTTCCACGATAGAAAACTTCCTGCCATTTTTCAAAATGATATCCATATTTACTCGGTGCATGTGGGGGAGTTATTGAATCTCCTGGCGTACAAATTGTGGTATCATATATATTACCATCAACCTTCCAATCAATGTTTATATTTTCTGCGTGTACAATCGTACATATAAATATACCAAATATAAAAAGCGCGATTCGTTTCATGTTTTTCCTCCCGTTTTCATCAATGAAAAAACCGCACTTATAATTCAAGGGCGGTTGGAGGCTACAAACAATTCACACAGAAATTGCGCGCTTATTCAATATATTCGCGACCCTCCAACCATCTTGGTTGGAGATTTAACGTCATCTTGGACGCTGTGTGTTCAGAGGTTTGTAGTCCCCATCAACAAAACTCTTGCTGACAAAATTATTCTAACAAAAAACACCGGCATCCGCCAGTGTTTTTATTACAAATAAATTTTATAACTTATTTTGATTTCTTTTTTGCCGGTGCTTTTTTCTTGGCAACTGGCTTTGGTTCTTCTTTGACTTCTTTTTTGAAAGTCTTGATTCCATTTGCAACATTTTTCATCATCGCAGGAATTTTTGCAGACCCAAACAATATCAAAATCAAAATAACTATTAAAACTATTTCCCAAATACCACTACGCATATTTTACCCCTTTGGTTTATTTTGTGACATAGCAATCCAGGCCGTCCGATTTCGCATTTCTGCAAAATCCGTTTGCATCATTTGCATTTTGGAACGCTACGCGCAATCTGTATGTTGTTTGGCCTTTGACCTGGGCCGCCAAGATAACAAATTGTTTGCCACTGAATAAACTGCTGTGTGATGCACGCAATTTTTGTTCTGCGCTTTGTGCCGCAGCACGTGTTCCATAAGATCCAAATTGAACATAAACGCCGCCGTTTGTTGATGCAACTGGCTTTGGTGCCACCTTTGGTGCAGATTTCGCCGCAGGTTTTATCACAGGCTTTGCCGCAGGTTTTGCCGCTTCTTTATCCGGATTAAATGTCACTTCTTTTCTGTCGCTGACCACACGAACAGGTGCACCATTTGATTCAACAGGTTTTGCTTCTGCTGGTGCTGGTTGTGGTTTAACCTGTGCCACTGGCGCTGGTTTTGGTTGTGGCGCAACCTCAACAGGTTTCGCAGGAACATTTAAATCAGCCACAGGTTGTGGTGCAACATCTGCCTTTTGGACCGGTGTATCTAAATCTATATTCACAGTTGTCCCAGAATCACCGCCCACGCGTGCAACGATAATCCATGTTGCCAATACGATAACCGCAACACCCAACCCCATTAAAAGCCATGGCTTTTTTGGACGTGGTGTTGTAAAAGGCGTTGCCTCTGGCAAAGTGTCAACCGCCGATGCTTCTTCTTCTAAATCTAATAAATCTAATTCTTGATCTTGGTCCATAATGTCCCCCCTATTTTTTCATGATAAATGTATTATATCACAAAAAAAGCCCAAACCAAAATTATTTTGGCATATTTCCGAAATTAGGAGGAACTATCAATTTATGATTTGTTTCGATAACAGGTTCATTTTCACATTTGCAGCACCCAGCGACACAAACAACCAACGATGTAAGTGCAAGTAATATAGCGATTTTTTTCATGATTTCTTTCCTTGTCTTTAAGGGGGCGAAATATTTCGCCCCCTGATTTTTATAACGGCATTTTAACTGCGTTTGCCATGAATTCGATAAATTCAGACAAAGGTTTAACCTCTTGTCCTTCTTTACCCAAATGGCGCAGTGTAACCGTTTTGTCGTTCATTTCTTTTTCACCAACAACCGCAATAATCGGTGTCTTTGATAAAGACAATTCACGAACTTTGTAATTTACTTTTTCATCGCGCAAATCTGCACGTGCGATTATGCCGTTATTACGCAATTGTTCAACAACTGCGTTCGCATAGTCTTTGTATTTTTCAGATACAGGAACAACCACGACAGGTTCTGGGGACAACCACAATGGCAAATTACCACCCGTAGATTCCAACAAGATTCCCATAAATCTTTCAATAGACCCCAACATAGCGCGATGCAACATAATTGGACGATGTTTTTCACCATCTTCGCCAACATAAGATAAATCAAATCTTTCTGGCAAATTCATATCCAATTGGACAGTTCCACATTGCCATACGCGCCCCATAGAATCTTTCAAATAATTATCGATTTTTGGGCCATAAAATGCCGCATCATTTTCAGCAATTTCATATTCAATGCCGTTTTTATCCAATGCATTTTTAAGCGCGCCTTCTGCTTTGTCCCAAACCTCGTCAGAACCAATACGGAATTCAGACAAAGGACGCGTTGCCAATTTCATCGTGATTTTTTCAAATCCGAATTTGTTATAAATATCTTTGATAAAGCGCAAGATTTTTACAACTTCTTCTTCCAATTGTTCTTCTGTGCAGAAAATATGTGCATCGTCTTGGGTAAATTCACGAACACGCATCAAACCAGACAAAGCACCGGCTGCTTCGTAACGATTTACTTTACCAAATTCAGCCAAATACAATGGCAAATCTTTATAAGATTTCATACCGTTGCCAAATACCAACATACCACCAGGGCAAGACATAGGTTTTACACAGAAAACTTTACCGTCTTGTGTTGTACCTGAATAATTATGTGCGCCATATTTAGCCCAATGTCCAGAACGTTCCCATAAACATCTGTCCATTACAGAAGGCGTAGAAATTTCTTGATAACCTGCCCTTTCTTGGCGTGCGCGAATATATTCAATCAATTTACGATAAATTTTATAACCTTTATCGTGCCAAAATACTGCACCCGGTGCATATTCAGGTTCAAAATGGAACAAATCCATATCTTTACCCAGTTTTCTGTTATCGCGTGCGGCGGCTTCTTCTTGCATTTTCAAGAATTCACTTAATGCTTCTGCGCTTTCAAATGCATCAACATAAATACGTTGCAACATTTTATTCTTAGAATCGCCTTTCCAATAAGCGCCTGCAACATTACGAATTTTGAAACCATCGCGCGGTAAATCTTTACTGCTGGCCACGTGCGGCCCACGACATAAATCTGTAAAATCACGGAAAGTATAAATTGATAACACTTCGCCATTTGCGTCGTATTCGTTTAACCATTCCATTTTATAAGGTTGGTTTTTGAAAATTTCTTTTGCTTCGGCCAGCGAGATTTCGCGTTTATCAAAACGACCGTCTGATTTAATCAAAGATTTCATTTCTTTTTCGATTGCCGCAAAGTCTTCTTCACTGAAACGATGTTCTGTATCGAAATCATAATAAAAACCATTTTCGATAGCAGGACCACCTGCAAATTTAACATCTGGATATAATTTTTGAACTGCTGCCGCCATTACGTGAGCCAGCGAATGACGAACTGTTTCTATTGGATAAGACATAATTTACCTTCTTTTTATATATATTCTTATTTAATTGCTTGCTTGATTATAATACGCGCGATATTTTTGCGCAAATAAAAACATTAGACCCCCAAAGGGGTTGTAGTAGTCAATGTCAAAATAAATAATTTATAAATCATGTTGATTATTTTAATACTTTTATATATAAAAGTCAAAAAAAATCCGCCGAAACGACGGATTTTTTTATTTTTTAATTCAAACCATTTATCAAGTTTTGGATTCGCGACATACTTTCTTCATCATTCAAAGCCGTCGCAATCGCAAATGCAGATTCCAAATCTGTCTTGGCCGCGTCTGTATTACCCAAATTCAAATTCAAGGCCGCAGACTTTTCAAAATAAGACATCGCGTTACTTGATTGAGATTCACGCATTTCTTGACTTGGTGCAGCCTGAATCTGTTCAGAAATTACACGAACGGCAGACGTATAATCGTTAATTGCGTTTTCGTATTCACCAATTGCTGTGTATGCTTCTGCACGTTCTGCATAAACATTTGCGGAAACGCTGCCTTCGTTACGGGCAAGTGAATTTGTATAATCACCAATTGCACCCTGCCAATTTTTCAACCATAAATTCAATTGACCACGTTTAGCATACAAATCACGCAAATTCAAAACATCACTTGGTTTCATAGACTGTGCTGCCAAGGCATTATTGATATCTGTCAATGCTGCATCATAATTTTCAAGACGTGTGTTTAACAAAGATCTGTCATAGAAAGCAACAGCGTTCATACCATCAACTTCAATAGCTGAATCAAAATCACTTAACGCTTTTTGATAATCACCCATTTGCATATATGCTTCGCCACGCAAAGTATATGTATTTGATGCGGCATTCGCATCAATCGCGGCATTTAAATCTGCAACTGCCGCTTCCATATCACCAGCAACCAATTTAGCCTTTGCGCTTTCGATATATGCATCAGGCCCAGCCAACACTTCTTCGGTTACAACAACATTTGTACGTGGGTGCATAAATTCATGACTGCGTCCCAAGATATAAAATGTCGAAGCAATAAAGAACAAAATTATAAACCAATATGCATATATTGACCAAGACCACACATTTGAACAATTTTCAGCAACTGCAGACTTTCTGGCAACATTTGTTGATTTTACTTTTTTGGTATTTTTTATTTTTTTCATAAAAATCTCCCTTCCCTGTTAATGTGATTTTAGAAATTTTTCAGCATCAGGTCAATCGTTTTCTTGTCTATTTCTAAAATTTCTTTTGGTTTCATATTTTCAATCTTAATTGGACCATAAGAAATACGATGCAGAGCCTTTACTGGCGAACCTATGTATTTCAAAACAATGCGAATTTCGTTCTTTTTTCCTTCGACAACAGTTATTCTTAAATTATGTTCATCTATTTCTTCTATTTTCATAGGGCGATAATTTATTCCATCAACACAAATGCCACGTCGGGCAATATCTAACGCTTGCTTTGTATATTTATCAACAGTTGCGATATAGGTACGTTCAATATGATTTTGTGGCAAAGACATTTTACGCGCAAAATCACCATTATTAGTCATCAGTAATAAACCAGTAGTTTTGAAATCTAATCGACCAATATATTTTAAATTTTTGTATTTCTTGTCCAACACATCATAAATTGTTTTTCGGCCCATTGGATCGCGAGCTGTTGTCATTGTATTTATAGGTTTGTAAAAAGCATATACTTTTATATCTTCATTTTTGTTTATTTCGCAACCATTGACAGAAACTTTATCAGAATCTTCCACAAAAAATACTGGCGTATCTATCATTTTTCCATTTACAGAAACAGCGCCTTGTGTAATCAATTCTTCGGCGGCACGTCTTGACGCAACACCACAATCAGCAATAAATTTAGCCAATCTGATACCCATTATCCCAACACCTTTGATATAGCAACCACAGCAGCAGTTTCTGCACGCAAAATTGTTTTACCAAGTGATAAACCTATAACACCTGCCGCATCCATTTTTTCAAATTCAGAATCAGAAAAGCCACCCTCTGGCCCAACCAGTAATCTTTTACCATAAACTGTTTCAGAATTTAATTCTTTGCCATGCGCAAATCTTTCATCTGCAACAATTAAACCAGACAAATCTAAATCGTCAAATTTTACAGGTTCTTGCAATTTTGGAACACTGTTGCGATTTGATTGTTCAGCGGCCTCTATCATAATCTTTCTTATACGGTTCCAATTTATATGATTCGCAACTGTGCGATTGGTTATAACCGGGACAAAGGTCCCGACCCCCATCTGGGTTGCCATATTTATCAATTCATCTATCTTTTTAATTGGGGCAAAATAAAGTGTTAAATCATTGCTTGGGTCAATATGATCTGTCTTGTCCCCTATTATCATATATTTGTTATCATCAGATAATTTGGCGATATATTCATCTCCATTATTAAATACAAAACAATCATCCCGGCGCATTACATGCCGCAAATAATGAACAGTATCTTTATCAACAGATATTGATTTTCCAGATTCTATATCTTCATTTATAAATATTCTTGGTATATTTTTCATTTTTTTAATCTTTGGTGTATAAAAAGGTTTCTTTTTATGATATAATATCAATCATGGCAATAAAGTTCAACATTTTATCGGCAAGTGGTTCTGGCAAAGGATTAAAAATCTTTGAATCCAGCGCATACAAAGAACACGAACAGACACCAATGGCGCGAAAATTTTGGGAAATGCGCTGGGATGTTGGTATTTGGTTGATATGCGCACTTTTGTTTGGATTGTCTTTTGCGGTTGAACATGTATGGCGTTATGGTTGGGGCCCGGCCAGTGAACATTGGGTTTACCTATATTGTAAAAATTTATTTTTGACTTTCGGCCTTTCTGCAATTGCAGAGGTTCCATATTGGATTGTCCGCACAATGCAACACCCTGATATTGCATCAATTACACCATTATTACCAATATTGGGATATTATTTTTTGGCAGATTCAACTTTCAAATCTGAATTTAATCCACACAGCAAAGATAAATACGATGAAAAATCTTCACGCAAAGCTACTGCTGATGATATTAAACAAATGGGAACAAACTATAAAAATAAAGAAGGTTTGTTTAATGGCTTTATGATGGTGCTTGGGTACTTTAAATATAAAGGCAAACAAACTGCATTGATGTTTGACGAAAGTTTATCTGCATTATGCGTGGCACCTCCAGGAACCGGTAAAACTGCGGGCGTTGTTATTCCAACAATTCTTGATTGCGACACTGTATCAATGATTATCAATGACCCTAAACCAGAATTAAAACAGAAAACATCTGCATATCGTGCAACGATTGGACCTGTGTTTATTATGAACTGGGCGGGTCAGGATGATCCAGAACGCGGAATATATTATCCATCTTGGAACCCATTGTCCCCAGATCATATTCCATACAATCCTGAACAACGCGATTTGTATATTGATGCGATTTGTAAGGTTTTGGTTCCAGATGCCAAATCTGGCAGCGCAGACCCACACTGGGCAAACACTGGTCGCGCCGGTTTATCAGGTTTGGTGAATTTCATAGTATCCAAGGTTGAACGTGCCAAGGCCGACGATTACTTTTATGCGCGTATTATGAATGGAACATTTAATAATGATGATGCGGCGGTATTGGGCGATTATTATTTATCAATGATGAATGATCCAAATGCATACGCTGCATATTCATTATTACAAAAAGGTGAATTGAACACTACAAACTATGTCCACGTTGGAACATGGGCAAATATTCCAGATGCATGGCGTGGTCACGAAGCATCTTTTTCAATGATTCTTGATTGGCTGACCTCATCACAGGTTGCAATTGCCGAACAAATGGAAGAACGCAGACGCCAAGGCGACCAGATGGTTATGATGTCCGACCCAATGAAAGATTTGTTATTAAAAGCAGTAGAAGAAGCACGCCGTTATGCATACGCCAATCGCGCTGTATCTGAATTGACCCAATTGGCAAACACTCCGGATAAAGAACGCGGCTCTATTCTTTCAACTATGATGGAAGGTTTAGCGATATTCCGTAATGCCGCCGTTCGCAACAGAACATCGCACTCTGATTTCCACTTTGCCGATTTGCGCGGAATCAAAGACCCAAAAGACGGCAAAATTAAACCTGTTACTGTGTATTTATCAGTAAACCTTGTTGATGCCCAAGCGGTTAATCCTATTACTGCAATATTCATTGAATTGATGTCCAGTTATTTATTGGCGCACACACCAGATACACTGGTTGACGGTCAACGCGTTGGTCCGTGTCCTGTATTATTCGTACTGGACGAAATGCCAAAGATGCAAAAATTGGATGCTGTTATCCAGGGGCCAGACCTTGGGCGCGGATGCAAAGTATCTTATTTAATTATTGGCCAAGATATTCACCAGATTCGCGAAAGATATGGTGAAGACGCCGCATCAACTATTATATCTACAACTGCTGCTAAAATCGTATTGCGTCAAAACGATCCAGAAACCGCGCAAAGATTTTCAAATATGATGGGACTTAAAATGACTAAGAAGACGGAAAACAAAGATGGTAAAGAAGTCGAAGTTCCAAAAGAAGAACCGCTTTATACAGAAATGGATATTATGAAATTAAAAGAAGGAAAACAAATCGTTATTTACCAGGGTTGGTATCATCGTCCAATCGAAGCAGACCAAGAACGTTATTTCCTTAACAAAACCTCTATTCAAAAGAAATTGTTTGAAAAAGTATCAATGGGCGAAGCGTCCCCATTACCTGAATTTTTAATTCCACAACATCATGCGATTATGGGATATGCCGGCACCCCAAGGATTTTAAATCCAAATACTAATGAAATAAAAATATTGGAACCTTTGCATTAAATGATTTATAATCATCACATGCGAAAAATAACATCATTTTTGTTCGGTTTATTTTTATGCGGTTGCGCGACGACAATGCAATCGCATTTGAACGATATACAAAATAATTTTGCAAATGGTGATTTCACAACAACAACAGAATCTGTACCATCAGACCAAACCAATCTTGATTTATTAATAAATGGAACCGCCCTATTTCTAGACAGCAAATATGAACAGAGCGATAAAACATTTGAAGAATTTAATAAAAGAAATATCAGCGAAACATCCACTTCTTTTTCCCGCGAAACAACCGGTTTATTGTTGGGCCAAGGGGCCAATTCATATAAACCATATATGATGGATTCGCTTTTTGTATCTTATTATCAGATATGGGATTTGTTGGCACTGCACGATTGGAAAAATGCGCGTGTTGTAATAAATCAATCCTATCAACGCCAGCAAGATATGTCACGCGAATATAAAAAACTTATTGAAAACAACAAAAAAGAACTTAGCGAAAATGACCAAGTTGCAGAATTTATAAAAACAAATTCAAATGACTGGTTGGCATTTCGCGATATTATGAATCCGGCGTTAATGTATCTGTCTGGAATATATTTTTTGAATGACGGTGATTTTGATAATGCGATAACATACCTTAAACGCGCGAATGGTATGATGCCTGACAATAAATACATAAAACAAGATTTAGAATTGGCACAAAAAAGAATTCGCCCATCAAATACAAATTGGAAATTTATTGAAACAGGATTTGCGCCAAGACTGCGCGAATCAAACGCATCTATTTATGTATTTGGTATCGGGCTGGTTCAATTTACTTTCTCAGACACATATCAAATGCCAAATTATACAATTCCACAAAATTCAGAAATGTTGGCAAATGTTGACGCCATGTTTATGACAGAATATAACGAATACAAGGCAAACGAAGTTTTACGTGCCTATGCGGCGGCAATTTCTAAAACAACAGCGCAAACATTGATTTATAATTCTAATTCTGATTATGCGGCATTGTTGGGGGTAATGTCATCTGTTTATACGGCGGCCTCTTCAAATGCAGATGTTCGCACTTGGGCGACATTACCTAAATATATTTATGTGGAAAGATATAAAACAAAAGACAAAACAAATAATTTAATTTACAATCGTGAAATAAATGGAAAAATAGTTAACACTAAAACAATCGAATTAGAAAAAGGAGAACGCAAATGAAAAAAATGATACCAATGGCATTATGCCTTGCGCTGTGCGCATGTGGCGGAACACGCGTTGTTGATTTGAACGACGCGGACGAAGTGAACGCAATGCAACACGTTATGGAATTGGAATATCGCGATTGGACCAGTACCGCCGAAAAAATGACAGAATCAATGATAAACAGTGGTGCTTTGAAAGCAGAACAAAAGCCAGTTATCGCGATGGGAAACATCGTTAATGATACCGCACAACGTTTTGATACCGATATCTTGACCAAAAAAATCAGAACAACATTGTTGAAATCTGGCAAAGCACAAATCGCAACCAACTTCAGCGGCGCCGATACAAATTCAGAAAAAGTTCGCGCACAACGTGGCAATGCAGAATATGACCAATCAACAATCGCAAAGACAGGAACTTTGATTGCACCAAATATGTCGCTTTCCGGAAAAATGTTGCAAAGAAATTTGAAATTGGAATCTGGATGGTTTTCATCTGTTGATACCCGCACAGAATATTATTTACAATTAACATTAACAGATTTGAAAACAGGTTTATCAGTTTGGGAAGACGAACGTCCAATCGTCAAAGAAGGCAAATACGCCCCAACATGGTAAAAACAATAAACAACATAAAAACCGCCATATCGGCGGTTTTTTTTAATTTGGGATTGAACCAAACATATTTTCACGAAAAATATTGGAAGAACAACATCCCGCACAATATGAATTGCAATTATCTGTACTTTTATACCAATCACAATATAAAAAATTTGAAGAAAGAGGATTGGTCATTTTACACCAACAGAAACGTCCGTATTTTTCAAAACCGTGTGCTGTTTCATTTTCATTAACACACGCGTATGAGCCTTGTATTCTACCGTATGGAAAAACAGCCCACCATGTTAGCGTTAATGAATCTCTACCAAATTCAGTTCTTTCAATACTGGGATCAAGTATAATAGCGACCGTATCGTTCGCGGCACACATTGTTGTCGCGTATGATGGCATTGTTATCATTGTTAATATTATAAATGCGATTTTTTTCATGTTATTCTCCGTTTTTTTCTAAAAGAAAACCGCACTTTCAAAAAGGCGGTTGGAGGTTCGAAACTATAACTTTAGGAAAATAGCATGCTTATTTTATCTTACGATATTATTCGCATCCTCCAACCAGAAATAAAAAGTTGGAGGTGTTTTTTGTCCCCACGGACACCTGAAGTTAAGAGGTTTCGAAGCCCCATCAAGAAAAAACTTCCTGACAAACTTATTTTATCAAACATTAAAAATTAAAGTAAAGTGAAAAATAAAAAAACACCAAAACTGGTGCTTTTTTATAACCAAAACGATTTTATAATTGTTCCATCTTTTGGATTTATTCGATGTTTTCCAACAGTTATAATTTTTTTATTATAATTTGGTTTAACTTGTTTCTTGATTTCGGCCTGCCAATAAACATCGCCATTTTGTTTATTGATTGCGTATAAATTATTATCTGTGCTGACTGCAAAAATAAAGTCGTCTATCATTATAAAATCAACACCGGTTGATATATTCAAACACCAAACTTTATAACCGGTGTTCGCATTTAATTTACAAAACGCATCCCCCAGGCCACCGGCATAAACATAATTATTATCAATACCAACATGTGCAACAATATCAACCATGGACGCACCGCCAGTCAAATTATTCGCCCGGAAAACATCTGTCACCCAAACAGGTTGTTTGGTTATTGTGTTGATTTTTATAACCTCTCCTGTGGATAATCCGGTATATATAAATTTACCATCACATATTGGTGATTGATTTGATTGAACCGCCGTTTGTGTTGCAAATCCAGACCATACTTTTTTATCACCGTTCCATATTACATTTTGCGCATCTTGTCTGTATTCACAAACCGCATCACCAGATATATTCGTTATATTTTCAGATAATTCAGGTAATTCTTTATTTTGAATAACCACTTCATTTGCATCAAAAATATCATTTCGAACACCTGGCAATACCGGATCGTGTTTAGAACACGATTCCAATAATATTACACAGAATAAAAACGCAAATATTTTTTTCATATCTTTATCTTAAAGTTTGTGCCGTTGCAGAAATAGAAACCGGTGTATTTTTATCATTGATTATCACATCCAAGATTTTATCAGATTTTTCTTTATCACCATCCGCCAAATATTTTTGTGCAACCATTAAACGTGATGTGTAAAAGAAAGGCGAATGTTTAGTATCCATCGAAGACACAAATTTTTCAAATTCGGCCGCTTTCATTTTATCGCCATTGATTGATGCCAAATGCAATTTTGCCAAATCTTTGAAATCACGCGTATGACCGTTTGCGGCCAAAGTTTCCAGTTTTTTAATATCTTTATCAATCAAATACGATTGGAAAAGCGCCAAATCAGAAATCGCCCCACCCTTGTCATGTGCCAAATTAGCCAAAGCCTTGGCATCAACATTTTCAATTGCCGTTTCATATACTGTCGCAGTTGCTATTTTCGAAGCATGATACATACGTGTTCCCAATTGAATCACAGACACAACAATCATCACTGACAAGACAGCCGCAACAATATAACGCCAATATTTTTTCAAGAATTCTTGGGTCTTTTCATTGTTCACATCTTCCCAAACTTCACGATAAAGTGCATCTTCGGCATATTCTTCGCGTGTCTTTTTTACCGGTTGTTTAAGGTTTTTCTTTCTTTCAAGGATACTTGTCATATCTTATCTCCTGTCTTGATAATTTGTATTTTATTGCTATACTATAAAAGTTATGAACAAGGAAATCAAGACAACTTTACCGACAACCAAAACATATTCCCCTGCTCCTTTTATAGGGGGGGCCGGTGACGATATCAGTTTGTCTAAATACATCACAGAAATTCAAAAGTTTCCTATTTTATCCGCCGAACAAGAATACGAATACGCCACTAAATGGGTAAATGAACACGATAATATCGCGGCAGAAAAATTGGTGGCTTCACACCTGCGACTGGTGGTTTCTGTGGCTTATGATTTCAAGAATTATGGCCTGCCGGTGTCTGATTTGATTGCCAGTGGCAATATGGGATTGATGCAGGCACTTCAAAAATTCGACCCGGAAAAAGGCTTTCGTTTTTCAACATACGCCATGTTTTGGATCAAGGCAGAAATATACGAAACCATCCTTAATAATTGGTCAATTGTAAAACTGGGCAATTCGGCCAATCAAAAACGTGTTTTCTTTAATTTAAGTCGTGCAAAACGGGCACTTGGCATAATGGATAATTCTTTATCCAAAGAACAAACTGCCCAAATCGCAGAATATTTATCTGTGCCAGAAAATGATGTAGAACGTGTCGCAACACGTATGACGGCGCGTGATGTATCGCTAAATTCACCACTTAACACAGATTCTGATTCCAAAGATATTTTATCAAATATGGCAGATTCCAGAATAAATATCGAAGATGGTCTGGAACAACTGGAATTCAAACGCAAAGGTTATGAATTATTAAAAAAACATTTGGACGAATTACCTGAACGCGACCGCGAAATATTACGCGCACGCAGATTGTCTGACCCGGCGATGACGCTTGAAACTTTATCTCAAAAATATAACATTTCACGTGAACGCGTCCGCCAGATAGAAGAAAGGGCTTTTAATAAACTGCGAAATGCGATATTATCTGAAAGTGAACCAAAGAAAATTACATCGGATAAAAAATGAAAAAAATTTCTTTAATTGCACTGTTTTGTTTGTTTGGCGCAAATGCGTTTGCCGTTGATTATTCAACAGGCAATTGGAAATTCGAATTAGATGCCGATGGTATGTTGGGCTTTCTGGAAACAAAAGACGACAAACCTTTGGGCATAAATGATTGGGATGTAAAAACATCTGTGACATACCGTCTGAATTCGACACAAAAAATTGGCGCGGTGTATTCTGTTGACGCCGCATGCGTGGACGATGACGAATACATACATGACGCATTTATTTTATTCCAAGATAAAACTGTGGGGCGCGCTGAATTTGGTTTAACACATTCTGTTGCACGCAAAATGGGATTGGGATTGCCAGATGTTGGTGATTTACGCCTTAATAACAAATCTATCTTGTACAAAAAATTGGATTTGAAAAAGGTTTTAATATCAGACACAACCGCAACCAGTGGACACGAATCTTTGCGATTAAATTTGGCAACTATTTCGACAGATTACGGACAATACGGTTTTTCGATTGCTGGTGCGGGTGATGATTTTGATTTTGCGATTGATACTGCGGCCAAATTCAAACAACCTTTTGGAAAATTAAAAGCAGCCTATTCCATTGCTATTTCTTATATGGATAAACCACACGGATACGAAGACAATTCTTTTACCCCACCGGTATATGCTGATTGGCGCGGCCAGATTGCATTGGGTATGAACCTGCAATATAACAGCATTGTTTTTGGTGTATCTGGGCGTTTAATTTACGACGAAGCCCCAATTGGCAAATCTGCGGACGGTATGGTTGTTGGCACAGGGGCCAGTTATGATTTCTTGCAAAACAGCATTTCATTAAACTATCTGTTTTCAGATACAAACTTGTGGAAACATCATGACAAAGATACAGGCGAAGAAATATCTGGTGATTATACAAATACACTTATCGCCTCTTTCCGCCATAAATATACAGAACATGTATCAGTATTTATGTCTGGTGGCCTGGCCAGTGCAACACCATTTTTCGCGGTTGGATTGCGTGCAGGATTTTAAAAAACCGCCTTTACGGCGGTTTTCTTAAAACATACAGATTGAACCAGCGTCTATATTTTTAACCATAAACCAAACATTTCTGTAATCAGACATATATAAACACCCCAACAATAACAAACATGCAGCAACAACAAACAGAACACTTACGCGTTTACCATGCATACAATAAACCGCAATATGATAAAGCAAGAAAGCCATATACAAATCTGTCAATAAACTGACCGCCCAAATTGAAAAACAATCAACCGCCAAAGCGTTTAATATAAGTGCCAGCGGATAAACAAAGAAAATCGAAGCAATACCTTTGACCGCTATTTCCCAGTCGCGTTCGCCACCTGTGATTTCAGATACCAGCATCATCAACCCTGCACAAATAAATAGCAACATCACTGCGAATACAGGATAAAAAACCATAGCCTTGAAAAGCGAAAACACTGTCATTACATCAAAACCATTACGAATTAAATTGATAACAAATACCAAAACCCCACCAACAAAGCCCCAAAGGAAAGCCTTTAATATTGCATCTTCCATTTTACCGTCTGCGACGATACGTGTAAAAAAGTATTTTGGGCGAAAAAATATATCACTGAATCTTGCCAACCAACTTCTTTTCTTTGCTTTCATTTTTTATACTCCTTGGTTTGATTATTTATATTTTTGCTTTATAATTATAAAAAATCAATGGAAAAAGACATGAAGAACATAGTTATTGTCGGTCGTCCTAATACTGGTAAATCGACACTTTTTAATGGGTTAACAAATTCAAGGGACGCACTGGTTCACGATCGCCCAGGGGTGACACGTGATGTTATATCTGGCAAAATCCCAAATCGCCCATGGACTGTATTTGATACGGCCGGACTGGAAAATGAAAAAAGTGGTATCGCCCATAATTCAACAGACATGGCAATAAAAACCATTGAAAACGCAGATGCTGTTTTATTTGTTGTCGATGGCCGCGTTGGATTAAACCCTATGGATTTAGAATGGGCAAAGTTAGTTCATAAAAAAAGCAAAGCACCTGCCCTGCTTTTGATAAACAAATCAGAATCTGCGAAAAGATTATCTGATGTTCACGATTTTTATAAACTGGGATTTGGCGAACCTTTATTAATATCCGCAGAACACAAACGCGGTTTTGATGAAATATATGAATTCATGGATAAAATCGCAGGTGACGAAGTTGCCGAAGATAATGACGAAGACAAAACTATTAAAATCGCCGTCCTTGGACAACCTAATGTTGGAAAATCTACATTTGTAAATCGCGTGCTTGGCGAACAAAGACAAATTGTAATGGATGCGCCGGGTATTACACGCGATACTGTAAAAATCCCAACCCGCTTTTATGGACGCGATATCGTTATTATGGACACCGCAGGATTACGCAGAAAGGCCGGCGTCACAGATGACGTAGAAACTTTGTCTGCATTAAAATCTTTGGACGCAATTGAAAAAGCGAACATAGTTATTTTGATAGTGGACGCAACCAAAAACATTGAAAACCAGGCATTATCAATCGCGGCACGTGTTTATGACGCCGGTAAAATCTTATGCGTCGCATTGAACAAATGGGATTTGGTTGACGAAGCAGAACGTGATGAAAAACTGTTAAAATTGAAACATCAATTTACAAATTCTTTTCATCAAATTATAAAGCCTTTGATATTGGCGATATCTGCAGAAAAAGGAACTGGCGTTCAGAATTTATTCAAAAGAATTTACGAACAATGGGATATATCAAACACTGATGCCCCAACCAGTCTGATTAACCGCATAGTTGAAAAATTAGTTGCAGAAAGACAACCACCTATGTCACGTTTGAAACGTCCGATGAAGATAAAGTTCGCACGTCAAACAGGACATCATCCTGTAAAGATTACAATCAATGTGGGCGGCGCATCTGATATTCCAGAATCTTATACACGTTATCTGCGACGTGGTATTGCAACGGCCCTGCATATGGAACATTTGCCAATAATAATCGAATACCAAAAATCTGAAAACCCATTTGATTAAAATAAAAAAACGCCAATATGGCGTTTTTTTATAACATACATTTTGTCGCAAAATCTATTATTGAACCATAAAGTACGGCAAAAAAGAAACACACGCTGCCCCCGATTACAAACAAGTGCCAAAGTGCATGCGCAAATTTCATACGGCGCCATAAATAGAATATAACACCGACCGAATAAGACAATCCGCCCGCCAATATAAACCACATACCACGCGCAGAAATTGTATGAATCATCGCAGGCAATATCCATATTAATGCCCAACCCATAACCAGATATAAAGCAACCATCCATTTCGGCTGTTTATGCGGGTTTATTATTTTCATAATTGCACCAAATATCACAATTGCCCACAAGATTCCAAACACTGTCCACCCCAGCGCAGTATGCCCGCAACGATTTAAATTAACCAATAAAAACGGTGTATATGTCCCGGCAATCAAAGCATATATTGCGATTGTATCCCAAACTTCAAAAAAACATTCGCTTTTATCACCTATTGTCGCATGACACATTGTAGAACCAAAATACAAAGTGAACATCGTCACACCAAATATAGAACATGCCACCGTTGCCCAAACATTATGATGAACAACCGCAAAAGCAACCAACAAGCACAATGCCGCCATTGCTAAACCAATTCCGATACCATGTGTTAAAATATTGATTGTTTCTTCTGCGCGGGTACTTGGGCGTTCCCAACGGAACAAGCCGGTTGCCTGCAAAGCCTTTAACAAAAGTGACGCATGTTTATCTTTTCGAACTGCACGCAGTTTTTGTTTAACAACTTTCTTATTTTTTGTCATAAAAACTCCCCTTTCCTTTCAATAACAAATTATAAAATCATATTTATTCTCTCGACAACACGTTCGTTGCCCAATACACTCATCAAAGAATATAAATCAGGCGTATTGGTACGACCTGTCATTGCGACACGTAAATTCATCGCGACATCGCCCGGTTTAACACCACATTTTTCGGCAACTGCGACAATTTTATTCCACCATGTATCTTTGTCATCGGCGCCGGCAAAAGTCGCCAAGAATTCACGCAACACATCTTTGTTATATTCATATTCTTTATTTGCATTGAACAAGAAATCCCAGAAGTAAGAAACTTCGTTTAATGTTTGTTGCCATGTAATAAAATCTTTGCGAATACGTTTTGGATTGTCGCGTTCGATAGATAATACAGATGTTAAATATTCAATATTTTCAACCTGTTTTTTATTATCGTCATTTCCGTATTCTTTTGCCCAATCTATAACAGATTTAACTAAATCTGGCACAGACAATGTGGCAATATATTCTTTGGCCCACCATTCCAGTTTTTTCATATCAAACAACGATCCAGACATTGGTATTTTCTTTGGACGCATTTCATAATCCCAGAAAGATTTTACCATACCTTTCATTTTTGCTTCTTCGTATCCAGATGCCGCTATATTACCCAAATATTCAATCACGGATTCTGTTGGCCAACCCGCCTGTAAAAAGAACGCTACATTTGCTTCTGGGTCATGACGTTTTGACAATTTTCTTTGCTTGCCTGTTTCTGCATCTATCTTATCAATCGTAGATGTATGAATATAAAGCGGTGGCATCCATCCCATCATACGAAACATTTGAACATGTAAAGGAAATGAAGATAACCATTCTTCACCACGAACAACATGTGTTGTACGCATAAAATGATCATCGCAAAGGTGTGCAAAATGATACGTTGGCAATCTGTCATTAGATTTGATTAAAACAGTATCTTCGTTATTTTCTGGGAAAGATATAGAACCACGAACCGCATCTTTACAGAAAATTCTCTGTTCTGGATTACCGGTTGAATACAAACGAATTGATGGAATTTCACCATTATCAAGATGGGATATTATTTCTTCTTCGCTTATATTTCTATATTTTGCCCATTCGCCATAAATACCAGTTGCAAACCCAGCCGCAGTTTGTTGTTTGCGGATTTCTTCCATTTCTTCCGCAGTTAAAAAGCAAGGATACGCCATACCGTTTTCTAGTAAATACGCTGCAACAGAATGGTAAATATCTTTACGTTGCGATTGGTAATAAGGCCCATATTCAGGCATATCATTGTATTTCAAACCAAACTTTTCCAAAGATTTAATAATAATATCAACCGCATCTTTAACTTCGCGTTTGGTATCTGTATCTTCGATACGCAACATAAAAACGCCATTTGACTGAGATGCCAATTTACAATCAATCAAAGAACCATACAAACCGCCCAAATGCATATATCCGGTTGGACTTGGTGCGAAACGTGTGACAAAAGCCCCTTCTGGTAATTGACGGGCTGGGAATTTGGCTTCTAATTCATCCAAAGTATATTTTGGGCTATTTCCCAATACACGTGCTATTAAATCTTTTGATAATCCGTTTCGCATTTTTATTTCATCCTTGTTTTTATATCAAAGTGATTTTATACTAATTATATGGAAAAACAAGAATTAAAAAATTTTGAACACGAAAATCTGCGAACTTTTGGGCGCAGACACGGGAAAAAGTTATCAAACAGAAAACAGTGGTTGATGGATAACTTATTACCAAACATTGCACCAAACACCACTGATTTTTCCGAAAAACCGGTAATTTTAGAGGTTGGATTCGGTAACGGTGAACATTTACGTGATTTGGCAATTCAAAATCCAAACTCAATTATTATCGGTGCAGAACCTTTTATGAACGGCGTTGCCGCCCTGATGTCTGCCATCACAAACGAATCGGATAATACACTGATTGACGAATACAAAAACATACGCGTTTGGCCTGACGATGTGCGTTTAATGCTAAAAGAACTTGGAAACATTAAATTTAATGAAATTTGGGTATTGCACCCTGATCCATGGCCAAAGGCAAGACATGAAAAACGCAGATTATTAAATCACGATTTCTTGAATCTGTTATCAAAATTTATGACAAAAGAATCTTCTATAATCATTGGCACGGACCATTGGGAATATTACGATTGGATTGTTGAACAATTAAAACAAACCAATCTTGTTATAAAATCTACCGAATTAGATACCATAAAAACCAGATATCAAATTAAAAACAAGGCCGGAACAGCGGCACCAAAATATCTGATTTTATCAATTGATTAATAATCAAGGAAAAACTTTAACCGCCCAGAATTCACCGGACAGACGATTTCTGTTAAACGCACTACTTGGTCAATTCTGTCAAAATTATTACCCAATATAAAATGCAATTCCCCATCAAAATCTAACTGTTGCAACAGACCATAGATTCGTCCGACAAAATCAGACCTGTTCCCCATATCTTCATTTAATGTTAAACCAAAAGAATTTGCCCTTATTTCGCGCAACTTTTGAAATATAAAAGGCAAACTATTTATATCAATATCTTCTACATCCATAACAATAGACAAATCATGTTCAAAAAACAAATCATCACGAACTGTTTTCAAAGCATCAACGAAATGTTCAAAATCTTGCATTTTTATAAAAATCTGAACACCACTGGCGCCATGCTTGCAAACATCTGTTATATTTGCCCCTAAATTGTACATATCACTATCTATGTTCTTGGATACAGGATTAAAATCAAAACGTGTTAATATTTTAACATCTGTTTTTTCAAGATATGTCCAAACCCCAGACACTATTTCACGTGGCACAGATATCAAACCAACACCATTATTAATTATATTTTCACACATTATTGCCAAATCATTGGTGTCGGCCACATTTTCGCACCAAAAAGCAATCCTTTTATCCGAATCAGAAAAAATTTCATTTATATCAATCATTTTATTCCAGTTTATCACAAAATATGATAGAATAGAAATGAAATGAAAAATAAATTAGAACATATTTTGTTATCTATTCTGTTGGGGTTATCCGTATTACTGGGTTTATCCTTTTGGTTGAACACCATATTTAATTTCAATATGTTTTGCAAAGGGCACTGGGACGAATTTGCTAAATTACAGGCATCTCAAACCCCTATAAGCATCGGTTTTTATTTATCATTTATTGTTGCGGTATTGATATTTGTATTTGGCATATATTTTATATATCGTCAAATAATAATACAACATATACACAGACCTAAAAACGCGGTTGTCATTGTTCCACAACAAAAAATCGCAAACGAACCTGTTAAAGAAACAAAAGAAGAAGAAACAACGATTAACCAACCTGTTATTTCTGCATCTCGTCCACCGAGATTAAATTTACCAAACAATATGGCACAAATTGTCGCACAAAAACATACTGAACCAGAACGACAAAAAAAACTGGCACCATCTGAAAATCCATATAACCCAATAATCTCGGAAGTGTTTTCAAACAATGGATATATCGTAAAACCTAATCCAACTATATCAGGATTTACGCCAAATCTGTTTGCAATCGGAAACAACGAAATTATTTGGGTTGGCGGTGTTGATTGTGATATAGATAAAATGACAAATGCACTTGAAAAATTAAATTCTGTATTCAAAGAAACATTGGAAGATATACCAATTCATATAAACGCATTTATATTGGATACAATGGGCAGATACAATAATAATGATAATATACATATATTTAAATCTATTGATGAATTAAAGGCATTTATTGATGAACATCCTGCCGACAAAATCAGTGAAGACGATCGTGAAAGTTTTGATTCTTATTCTGAATATATTGATACAATAATACAATATATCAAGAATATATAACGGGGTTAAACAATGCAATTAAACGAACATTCGGCGCACGACAGATTATCTCAACTTGGCATGGACGATATGCCTGTTATGGCATATAAACCCCAGAAATGTTCGTTAAGCGCCGATTGGTTCCAAAAATATTCTGCGCTGCGTCGTGAATTTATTGCATCTCTTTCTGATTCAATAGAAGAACTGACCTTTATGAACCTGTCCCAAGATGAATTTATAAATCTACTTATGGGCAAGTCTTTACCAGATAACATATCTATCAGATTCAGAATCCCTATTCTTTGGGGTGGTGAACTTGATACATCAAACATGTTTTTATGCTGGACATTTCCGCACTCTTTTAATTTGGATAAATTTATAATTGAACAAAGTGATGCACAAATAATTTACTTACCAAATCCAAAAAAGAAAATATATGTGACTTCACATACTGGCGGCGGTGGTGACGGCGGCAACGCAACAACAGACAGATTAAGCCAGGCCGCTTTTAACGCAATGTCTGGACGTGGGAATGAATAAAATGAATAAAGAAGAATTTTTATCTTTGATGAAATCACGCGGTGCCGTCATATACGAACCAAAAGAATTAACCGGTATAAATATCGCAAACACTAATTTACAAGATATGCGTGCAGCAATGTTGCCGGCCTTTTTACAAGATTTTTATACATCATCTTTTGGAATAACATTGGGGGCTGCATGCGTTTTTGGGCCAAATGAAATTGAACGCGGAACTAAATACCCCCTGCCTTCTATTGTAAAAATCAACAAAGATATGTATGGAAATAAAAATTTATTTGGGAAAACAGTTTTTGGTCGCAACGATTTATTTTGGTTTGCATTTGATGCCACTGGCACTTGCTTTATGTTGGATAATTTAACATTATCTGTTTTGCGTAAATATGACGATCCTTATCGCGCAATGACAGATTGTTTAATTGTTGGGAAAATATAAAATGCATAAAATGTCAGTATCTTTATCAGGCCATCAAACCAGTATATCAATAGAACAAGAATTCTTTGATGTACTACAAAAAATCGCAAATGACCGCAATATATCAATTGCTTCCATTATAAAAAACATTGACGAAACAAGAAATCCTGATTCTAATCTTTCTTCTGAAACAAGGATATGGATATTGAAGCAATTATTGAAAACATCAAAATAAACGCCATCCACAAATCACGTCCACCTGTTCTGTACGGCGTATTATGCGCCCCCCAAACAAAACCATCCAAAGAACCCGTTTCACCAACCGGCATCATAGATATAATATTACCATCTGCCCCGACAAAAGCGCTTATACCCGAATAATTAGAACGAACGATTGGCACACCTGATTCTATGGCATATCTGCGCACCATATCAAGATGCTGAAAAACACCTGGGGTCAAACCAAACCAAGTATCATTTGTTATATTTATAATAGCATTTGGCGTTGTGCCACGCGGAATCAAAGAATCTGAAAATATAATTTCATAACAAATTGCTGGTGCAAAAACAAAATCACCACGCCCAGTTTTTATAGTTATCAACTCTTTACCATTACCAGCTGTTAATTGTCCAGGTGTCGGCACAATATCGCCAAATGGTCTGTATTCACCGAAAGGAACCAAATGTGATTTACTGTATAAATGTTTAACCACACCTGTTTTATCCGCAAAAACCATCGAATTATATAAATTACCATCACTGTAAGAATTTGTTCCCATAATAACATTTGTATTTAATACGCGCGATAAAGGAAAAGAATTATCAACCATGGTATACGGATATGCAGTTTCAGGAAATACGATTAAATCAGGATTTTCCTCTTTATCATTTGTCGCCCAAATAAACAAATCGCGTATTTTTTGTTTTGCTATATTTTGCGCCTCTGTTTTAGATGTTGGCACCTTGTATACGGCGGATTGTGCCGGCTGTACAATTCTTATCAACGGCGCGCTATGCATATTATCAGATACCATCATATTTTTATATCCTGCAACACACCCTATTAAAAACAGACCAATAAACAATCCAAAAACGAACAAATTTGATTTTTGCTTTTTACGCAACAATTCAACAGATGATGAGATTAAACCGATTATTACAAAACTTAACCCCAACGCCCCCCACAAAGACATAGAGTTCGCAACCATCGGAATATTCATTGTAATATTAGAAATTGGATTCCATGGAAAGCCTGTTAAAAACCATTCGCGTCCCCATAAAACCAATGTCCAAAGACACGCAAATAAAATCGCTCTTTGCGATGGTTTTCTTGAAACATAGCGAATTATCGCAAATGGCAAAGAAAGAATTATACCACACAACAAACCTATTCCAATCAATGCCGGCAATGTCCATATTGCAAATTGTGCCGCCAATTCAGGAATCACATATATAGAATTCAACACCCACCAAAACATCGCGATTCCATAAAACGCACCAAACGGAAAAGATAATAAATAAGCCTTGGCAAAACTAACCTTTGTATTTTGCTTGGTTATTAAATAGTACATTTCCCCTATACCAAACAAAGATAACATCCACAAATTAAATGGAGCAAAACCAAAAGAAGTTATAACACCCAAAATCGACGCAATAAAATACCACCAAAAACTGTTTTCGCGTATTTTAATAGATTGTAATTTATTGACTAATTTACAAGAACCACACGACATATCACATGCACACACTTCATCGGCATAAGGATTTTTATAACCTAGTTTTTTTAATATCTGTATTTCTTTGGATTCCATTATTTTGGCTTCTTTATCTTTGATATGATCATATCCTTGCAGGTGCAACATACCATGAACAATCATATGCGCGGTATGTTCTTCAACAGAAATCCCCGCTTCTTTTGCTTCGCGTTTGACAGTATCAAGTGAAATAAAAATATCCCCCAATAAAACCTTGTCCCTTAATTCAAAAGATAAGACATTTGTTGGTTTATCCATACCACGATATTGTTTGTTTAATTTATGTATCTGTTTATCATCAACCAGCGTTATAGAAACTTCCGAATCTTTGTATACGGCAGAAACAGCCGCGTTTGCGATTTTTTCAAAATCTATTTTATATTTTTTCCATTGTCTGTTTTCAACATTTACATAAACTTGCATTTTATTTTTCCTTACGCTTGATATTCATCATTAAATTGATAAACGATATTATTAGTTCGTCTGTTTTTAATTTTTAAAACTCCGTCATTAAAAGCAATAACTTTTGGTTTCGGCTTTTTAGAAATAAATATTGTGTTTACATCATCCAAAATATGTTTTGAAATAATAAAATCTTGAACATTTCCCGTACTTGGTTTTTTTTGGGATAATGCATATAAGATTATTTCTTCATCAAACACAAAATGCCCATCCTGTAAAATCTTATCAATATCTATTTTAGAAAAAGCATCCCTGTCCATATTAACAAAATCTTCTATGCTTATCTTGCCAGCATATAACATGGCACACCACCAGCGTCTTTTATTAGTTCCATTACGCCATTTTTGTTTTACTTCATTTCCCGCAATAAAAGCATCTATTATTTTTTGTTCATCATTACCGGCCGCTTTCAAACGACTTATTATATCTTTTACAGGATTCGATAATTGATAACCCGCAAACATTAAAGCCAATGCTTGCGATACAGAAACATCATCAAAACCATATTTTACCAACCCTTTTCTTATACGTGGCAAACATTCTGTTTTATATAAACAATGTTGTCTTACCTGGCCCCATATTTCTTTATCAGAAAAATTTTCTGCCATATCTTTATATTTTCCAACACATGGGTATTGTTCCCCTTTGATATAAACCCATGTAAGGCCTGGTCCATAAGTATACCGGCTTTCGCCAGATTGCAAAACAGGTTTATCATGATACGATTCAAATTCCAACAAACCTATAACTATTTCTTCCCAATTATCATTGATAAAACTATTGATAAAATTGTCATCTGATGGATTATATTTTCTGTATTTATACATCTTTTTTTCTATAAATTGTTTCATTTCAGTATATTTATCTTTGATGTCTTCTTTGTGTTGCACCAACTTTACCCCGCCACTTAAAGATAATGCCATCAAAGTATATACCATCCATAATTTTAATCTGGCCGCCGCTAACGGATGTGTTTTTTGTAAATTTTCAAAGAACTTTTTGAATTTGGAATCTGTATCTTTAACTTCTGTTTCTTGCTTTGCCTTTGACCATTTTTCAATTAAAGAATTATTCAGAAAAATTGTATTCAAAGCATTTTTTGTATCCTTTAAACCAAATTTACCAACACAAAATAAAAACCAAGCCAAATCAACCCCTATTAAACTGACCGTCCGGCCAATTTCATATGCATCGTTTTCGGGACGCCAATTCTTTATTTTATGATAAGGTTTTTCCAAACGGCCCTTAGCGCCGTGAAAATAGTCATGACGCAACTTTAATTTATCGGCAAAAACCCGTATTTCATCCATAAAAGACATTTACGTCCTCTATCGTTTTTTGCTATCAAGCAACTTGATAATCCCTCGTTTCTTTACTATGATATATTATATCACAAATAAAGATTAAAGAAAATAAAACTAAAATGACAAGACCTTTGGCAGATTTAATGCGACCACATACAATTGACGACATAGTCGGTCAAACTGATTTACTTGGCGAAAACGGTATTGTCCGCCGCATGGTGAACAGTGGCAATCTGTCAAATCTGATTTTATGGGGTCCGCCGGGATGTGGAAAAACCACTATTGCGCGTGCATTGGCAAATTCTGTTGATATGGATTTTGTTCCATTGTCCGCGGTATTTTCTGGAACATCAGACATAAAAAAGGTTATGGATGTCGCGCGTCAAAACCACAATATTGGGCGAAACACTCTTTTATTCATAGACGAAATTCATCGATTCAATAAAACACAACAAGACACTCTTTTGCCATACCTTGAAGATGGCACAGTGACTTTTATTGGCGCGACTACTGAAAACCCAAGTTTTAATTTGAATAACGCTCTGCTTTCAAGATGTCATGTTGGCGTATTAAAACCGTTGTGTACGGCGGATTTATTGATTTTAATAGAACGCGCTGAAAAATTTTTAGATAAAAAATTACCATTAAATGAAAATGCAAAATCTCACCTTGTCCAAATGGCTGATGGCGATGCTCGCTTTCTATTAAACAGTGTTGAATATCTGATTGGCGCAAATTTCAAACAAGAATTAAACTCAGATGAATTGGATGAAATCATACAGAAACGCGCACCAATGTCTGACAAAAGTGGTGACGAACATTATAATTTGATTTCTGCTGTCCATAAATCTTTACGCGCATCAGATACAGACGCTGCACTTTACTGGGTAGCACGTATGATTACATCAGGTCAAGATCCACGTTATATATTACGTCGCCTAACCCGTTTCGCAATGGAAGATGTCGGTTTGGCCGACCCAAATGCTATGTCTATCGCATTATCAGCATGGCAAATTTACGAACGCATGGGTTCACCCGAAGGTGATATTGCATTAACAGAACTGGTAATATATTTATCAACGGCGCCAAAAAGCATTTCTGCATATAAGGCACAAATCGCTTCGTATAGCGTCGCACGCGATACTGGTTCTTTGATGCCCCCTAAAAATATTTTAAATGCCCCAACCAAGATGATGAAAAATCTTGGATATGGTGAAGGTTATATTTATGATCCAGAAACCGAAACAGGATGCAGTGGTCAAAACTGTTTTCCAGACGGAATGAAACGCGTAAGTTTTTACAAACCTGTCGAACGCGGTTTTGAACGCGAAATCAAAAAACGTTTTGATTATTGGAATTCGTTTCGTAAAAAATAGTATTTAATTAAAATAATACTTTTACATTTGCACCGACTTGAATTTCTTTATCTTCAAATTCATAATCAAATCGACCAACGTATTGAGTATTACCATATTGACGAACCAGTTTCAAATTCAACCATTCTTGATTTGGCAACAAACGTTCATTTGTTGATTTACGAAGATCAAATCCTATTCCTGCACGCCAATCTTGTGGGAAACGGAAATATGCTTCTGGGATAAAATCAAGATAAGACAAACCACGTTCGTCATCAAATACCCATGTAGATTTAATAGTACCCGCCAATGTCACACCTGTATATTGACGACCGAAACGAAGTCCCGCATAATAAGTTGAATCTGCATATTCAGGTGTTCTTACACGTGAAGATCCCCACAATTTCAATCCGAACAAAACATCAGAAATAATATGGTTATCGTTGAAACCGTGACTCATACGATATGTTCCACCGAATTCAGTACTTGAAAAACCGTTTTCATGTTTTCCGGACAAATCCCATTGATAAAGCATATTCGCATGTAAAACAAAATTATTGTTCACGCCATATCCAACATATTGTCCGAAACGAAGATGATCTTCAAAATGAGAAATGTAAGTATCAGTTAAAAATTGGTTATCTGCTATCAAAAACAAAGGATCAGAACTGTCTGTCAACAACAAATTCTTGGCTGCAGGTTTTATTTTTTGTTTTGATGTTGTCTGTGGCGCAACAAAAGGTTCTTCATTAGTTGCAACATCAACACTTTCATCATCTGAATAAGTATCAGATAAAACAACACCTTCTGCATAAGCATTTGTTATGCCGCATAAAACCATAAACAAAAATAAATATTTTTTCATATCAAACACCAATTTATTAGATTAAGACCTTAGAAATACAAGATTCCTTGCACACCGATTTTCCATTCGTTGTAATTGTTAATCTTGTAATCACCATATGTGTAAACCACAGAAGAAGAATAACCATATTCAGATATTTCTGGGTTAACATCATAATTCATATACTGCTTGATCTTTCCCTTTGCAGAATCATGCAACACAGTGGAAGCATACAAATTCAAAGCAAACATATCACTTGGCTGCCATCCGATTGCACCTTTGACATTTAATTGGTTGTGCCAATCATAATGTCCGTACATCAATTCACCGTTTAATGTGAAATATTTATTCAATACAGCGAACGCACCAAGTCCACCTTCGACCTGAACAACATCTTTAACATTAGTATGATAAGTCAAAATCAACCAATCACCCGTAGAATCATCTACATACGCACCATAGGTATCACCATTTATTAAATTAGTATAAGAAACACGCGCAGTACCATACAAAGTTGTTTTATCTATTTTATATCCAGCCTTCACACCACCCATCAATGTATTAGCAGTATCTTTTTGATGTTGGAAGAAAGCTTCGCCCATAATAATCCAATCTTTATTATCAACGAAACGATTTTGCAAGCCGATACCCAATAAATTTATATCAGCATCTGTTTTTTTATTACCTAAATCACCACCAGTCCAATCATTAAAAGCGACCTTTGTAGAATCATATTGTGCCATCAAAACCAAAGCTAAAGCATCGGTTAAACCATAACTGATATCTTCTTTGATTGCAAATTGGGTTGTTTCTGCTTCGCCCCCTATTCTTGGAACACTGATCTTCAAAATTTGGTTATATTCCGCAGGAACATTTGCATCCAATCCAACGACAGTTCCATTTAATAAATCAAAGTTAAAATTATTGTGTGCATATGAAAAATCTGTCACAGATCCAAATTTGCCTTTCAAAGGTTGAAAGAAAGGATGTGCCAAGAAATATTTACGTTCTTGTGATGCATAAGATTTCTTTTCGACAGAAGTTTGCTTTTTATAATAACCTGTCTTTTTATTATTCGCCATTGGTGCACTATATTGATATTGATATGGTTCACCATAATAAAAATTATTTGTAATAACGTTAGTATATCCACCTGTTCTGCGACTTGTACTTGCCTTCTTATATGTATTCGTCTTAACCACAGGACGTGTCGCATAATATTTGCTTTGCGATTGACCATATCCATACGCAGTTGCAGAAAACACCGGCAACATCGCAACCAAAACCAAAGCAAACGTATATTTTTTCATAAAAAAACTCCTTTCCATCTTGTGTTATTATATCACAAAAAAGACCTATAAAAAAGACAAAAAAGATGTAAAAAATAAAAATTATAAAATATGTCTTTTACCGCCAGCATCAGGCGCACTGACCACACCTTCTGTTTCCATACGTTCAATGATAGTAGCAGCCTTGTTATATCCGATACCCAGTCTACGTTGAATATAAGAAATCGTTGGTTTTTTATCACGAATAACTATTTCTTTGGCCTGTTCATAAAGGTCGTTTGATTTTGCCTCTTTTGACATTGGCATACCCGGGATTGTTGCCCCACCATCCATCGGTTCTTCGCTTGTGATGCCTTCGGCGTATTCTGGTTCGCCTTGTTCACGCAAAAATTCTGCAACACGATTGACTTCTTCATTATCAATCAAAGCGCCATGAACACGAACAGGTGGACGCCCTGCTTCACTGAATAACATATCACCGCAAGGCAATAATTGTTCTGCACCTTTTTCTCCCAATGTAGTCATAGAATCGATATTAGAACGCGCCTGGAACGATATACGTGTTGGGAAATTCGCCTTGATAACACCAGTGATAACGTCTGCACTTGGACGCTGGGTCGCCATAACCAAATGAATACCGGCGGCACGTGCTTTCTGTGCCAATCTTTGAACACACATTTCAACATCTTTGCGCGCAATTGTCATCAAATCTGCAACCTCGTCTATGATAATGACAAGGTAAGCCATATCTGATAAATCGACCGCCTTGGTTTCAAATTCGAATTCACCAGTTTCAGGATCCGTACCAACAACAACTTGTTCAGTTAAAACTTCGCCACTTTCACGCAATGACGCAACCTTGGCATTATATTCACCAATATTACGCACACCCATTTTCTGTAATTTTTTATACCTGTCTTCCATATCACGCACAGACCATTTCAAAGCATTTACAGCCTCTGCTGCATCGGTCACAACCGGTGTAATAAGATGTGGTATATTATCCCATGCGGCAAAATCAACCGCCTTTGGATCGACAATCATCAATTTACATTTATCAGGCGTAAAATGATAAACAATAGATGTAATAATAGATTGTACAAATACAGACTTTCCAGATCCAGTACGCCCTGCAACCAACATATGTGGCATCTTTGCCAAATCATAATACATTGGTTCACCACTGATATTCACACCCAACGCCAAAGGTATCGCATATTTAGAATTTACAAACATTGGATTAGACATCAAAGTCTGATAACGCACAGGCTTTCTGTCCACGTTAACCATTTCAATACCAATATATTGGGTCCCTGGTATTGGGGTAATACGAATTTTCTCGGTCGCCATAGCACGTGTCATATCGCGCGCAGTATCTGTAATCTTTGCAATACGGGTACCTGGTTCTGGTTCAAATTCATATTGTGTGACAATAGGTCCTGGTTTAATTCCAACAACCTTGCCATAGATTCCAAATTCTTCAAAATGGTCTTGTAATAAAACCGCAGTCTGTCTAAATTCTGGCGTAATAACATTTTTACCAAACACAGATTTTTCTAATAATTCAGGATCAGGTAATTCATATTCGTGTGCGACGGCCTCTCCATCAACAGTTGCAACAACACGTTTGCGCGCGGCCTTACGCCGTTTTGGTTTTTCTTCGACTTCTTCTTCATCGTCATCATTTTCTTCTTCAACTTCTTCTTCGTATTCTTCTTCTGATTCTTCTGGCTCAATTGGTGTTATTAAATGGAATACTGATAACAACCATTTCACAACATTAACCGTAGATATAAATGCAGTTTTCACATGTGACCATTTTATATGTAGTAAAATCGCAGACATAATCAAAAACAAACCAAATAAAACAATACCTATTGGCAAAGAAGCAACACCCAACATTGGTGCGACATCACCACCAACTATCGCCCCGGTCAATCCGCCATAACTTTTATTTGGCCACATTAAACCAAGCGCTGCACAACCAATACAAAGTGTCACAAAACCGCGTAATAAATTATATTCTGGTGCCCTTTCTTCGTCCCAACCAACAAACAAACTTAAACCAAATCGTCCCAAACACATAAACAAAAATAAAGCCGGTATAAAACCAATAACATAACGAACAAAAACAACAACGTTCCCAATTATACCCTGGCTTCCAAAAGTACCATGTGCCGCAAATCCTGATAAATAAGGATCATAGAAAAACAAAGCAAACACAAACCATAATGAAATCAAACAAAACAACACCCCAACACCACGCACAAATAACTTGCGCAACATATCAGAAATGCTGGTTGGTAAAAACCGTGATTTTTTATTCATAATTGGTATTTTATCATAAATTGGAACAAAGTGCAAAAGTCTATTTTGAATTGATTTTCTTTAATAAAGCCTTTGCGAAATCCGCACAAATCATACCTACAAATGCGCCAAGTATAACATCACTGGCCCAATGAGCGCCAAGATAAATACGTGATACACCAATTATTATCGCTATTGTCCATGTTGCCCATTTAATTTTAGGGAACAACATACCTATCATTACAAGTGCTGCAAAACCAACCGCAGTATGCCCAGACGGCATAGAATGAAATTCATGTGAATTTGAAAACATATTAAATAAAGTTGGATCTGAAAAAATAGGACGCGCGCGACCAATAATTATCTTTAACAACTTTGTAAAGCCACACGCAAAAATAATTGATAACAAAACATAAAAGAAATAACTGTTTTTGATTTTTACAAAAGCATATCTGAAATCAAATTCATTTGTAAATGCTTTATATATGTAAAAAGCAACAACGCCAAACAAAGAAAAAGCTAATAATACCTGCCATGAAAATATTTTACTTAACACCAACGCGGTGACACATAAATTATCAGAAGTATCTGGAATATTAACATTACACGCCGGATTATTAATTAAACCGAACAAAGGTTTATCAAAAAACAAAACACCAAAAGCACACAACGCCAATGTAATCAATGCGCCCCAACCAATCCATTTCCATTTAAGAGTATTATCGTGTCTAATAAACATTTTATAAATCCATCAAATTCTTATATATTGTTTTGTTAGTCAAAATTTGTGTACTTACCGCGGTTGCCATATTATCTTCGTCTTCACCATTGGTAATATTTGGGCATGCCTTACGCAAGGCCTTGATATCGACATTTTTATCACTGTTATAATCACGCGCATTAAATTCGCCATTGATTATGTTAAGGAAAAATGCTTCGCGTTGTTGTGTGTTTCTGATATTAGATAAACAAACCAAAGGAAATACACCACGGCCGTCTATTATATTTCCACGCCCAGTTTTCACAGATTTATTCAACAATTCCAAAACACCACCATTTTTCAAATCAATCAAAGTAGCAATTCTTGAACGACCCGCTGTTGGTGTCCCAATTAAAATACCGCGTTTGTTTTCATAAAAAGCCGATGCAATTGCTTCACTGGTTCCACTGGTATTATCAGAAATCAACACAACCACAGGCGCATTTGTTATCGCGTCACCCCCTGGAACAATTTCCAATTCATCAACTGCTGTTTCGCTTATACGCATCACAGGAACCGCCCCCATAAATAGCCCAGCCATTTTCGCAGCGGCCTTTTCATCATCACCTTTTGCTGTTCTTAAATCTAAAACTATTCCACCAACATCAGCATATTTATTTAATGCTTCATTTATAATATCAACAGAAGCATCTGATATTTTATGAACAACAATTTCTAAAATACCGTCTGTTGTTTCATTTTTACCACGATGAATAATATCTGCATCAGCCAATACAACAGTCGCACGACGCAGTGTCACATTACGATTTCCAAATGGTGTTAACAATTTAACTTTTACTGTTCCAGAATTATAACCTGATAATACAGCCCCCATATCAGCATCAGACATACTGGCAACACGTTTTCCATTAACTTCGGAAATAATGTCGCCTTCATGAATTCCAGCGATATCCGCCGGTGAATCTTTATAAACACCTGTTATTCTGAAATTAGATTTGAAATCACGTCCCCCATCAAAACCAATACTGGTTAAAATGCGCATATCGCCATCATTTATCGCATCGCGCGAATAAACATACGAACCATTTTGATCAATACTGGACATCAAAGCATTTACAACAACTTCATATAAACTTGACTGAGACAAAGAACGTAATTGTTCGTCTTTTTCGCGCATCTTTAAAACCAATGCAGTTGTAATTTCGCCATAGGCCTGCCAATCTTTGCTTTCTGGATAAGGGTAATTAGCAATCAATTCATCACCCCAAACCAAGACCGCCCTTTCGCCAGTCGAAGCAATATGTGCCTTTGGATTTATTTTTTCAAGCGCTTCAATTGCAACATCAATATTTTTACCGGCCCAATTTACACCATCTAATTTTTCATAAATATCTGCGAATACATCAGATGCACTATGAACATCTATGCCATCAATAACCTTCGCATCATCATGAAATAATTCAGACGCAAAAAGCACCCCGGGACAAAAGACTAAATTCATTATTAAAAATAATTTTGCTATTTTCATTTTATTCTCCTTTCCCCCGGGATGTATTTTTAATAGTCTGTTTCTCTTAGATTAAAGTGGTATAAGATAACATTAGAAATATAGATACTTGTCAAAGTTCCGCTTACAATAGAGAATGTCATCGCAACCGCAAATTCGCGCAACATTTGTCCACCAAACAAATAAATACCAACCATTGCCAAAATAGTAGAAACAGATGTCATAATTGTTCGATATAACATTTCATTAACAGACAAATCTATTATATCTGAAATTGGCATTTTATGATATTTTTTGATATTTTCGTCAATACGGTCATAATTCACAACCTTATCGTTCACAGAATATCCAACACCCATCAAAATAACTGCAATTGCTGTTTGATTGAATTCCAGTCCTGCGATAGAAAAGAAACCAAACATCAATATCAAATCGAATACCAACGACACAAAAGAACCAACCGCATATCCGCCACGATATCTTATCCAAATATAGACGGACATCATTATAAATGATACCAAGATAGCCAAAATACCGCCACGAATCAATTCGCCACCAATTTTTGGCCCAACCACTTGGATCTGGGAATAAGTGACACGATTGCCCAAAATATTTTTTATTTCAGCAACACGAATATTTTGTTCTTCATCAGTTGAACCTTTTGGCAAACCAACACGCAACAATACAGCGTTTCCATCAATCGCCTGTAATTCAGGTTTAAAAGCCGCCAAATCATGGCGCATTTTATCGACTGTATATTCGGTACTGGTTGGAACAACTTCCATCGATATACCGCCAGAAAAGTCGATACCATAATTAAAACCTTTGAATACAATTGACAATATGGAAAGCGCAATACAGATTGCAGAAATCCAATATGATAATTTACGATATTTCATAAAATGCAGTTTCATAACTTTACCCCTTTTAATTGCACTTTCTTTTTATTTATTTCTGATATAGCCAATTTTTTTGCTTTTGCCGTTCATATAATAATCAACCAAAACACGTGTCAACAACAAGCAAGTAAATAATGTAGTTGCAACACCGATTGATAATGTGACCGCAAAACCACGAATTGGACCTGCACCAAATTGGAACAAAATCAATGCACAGATAAGGTTTGTCAATTCACCGTCCAACACAGTTTTTGTTGAACGTGTAAATCCATAATCAACCGCGCGTAATGTTGGCACACCTTCGCGAACTTCATCACGAATTCTTTCAAACGGTAAAATGTTTGCGTCCACCGCCATACCAAGTGTCAACACGATACCGGCAATACCAGGCAATGTAAGTGTTGCACCGAACAAAGCAGACACGCCGACAATCATCAATAAATTCACAATCAAAACAATATCAGCGAACAGACCAAATATTCCATATAACATTGCCATAAAGACAAGGACGAACAAAACACCAACTGCGGAACCAATTTTACCAGTTGCGATTGTATCGGCACCAAGACCAGCACCAACTGTTCTTTCTTCGATAACTTCCAAAGGCGCAGGCAAAGCACCACTGCGCAACAACACCGCCAAATCTTTTGCACTTTGCAATGTGAAATTACCAGAAATCTGTCCACGACCACCTGGAATTGGTTCACGAATTGTTGGTGCGGACAAAACCTTGTCATCCAAAACAATCGCAAATCTTTCGTTAACATGTTCTGTTGTTAATTTTGCAAATCTGCGTGCACCAGATGTATCAAATTCAGTTGTCACAACCGGCATATTATTTTGATCAAATGATGCTTCTGAATTTTTCAAACTGTCACCAGAAACTTCTACACGGGAATACACAGGAATTTTTTGTCCTGGCATTTCCATATATTCCAAGAACATGGTTCCGCTTGGTGCGTGACCAGATGCCAATTGTTCATTTGTAATATTTTCATTTACCAAATGGAAAGTCATCTTGGCCGTTTTACCAATCAATTCTTTGATATGTTCTGGATTATCAACACCCGGCAATTGCACCAAGATATATTTACCACCCTGACTTTGAATTGAAGGTTCTTTTGTCCCCAGCGCATCAATACGACGACGAACGATTTCAATACTGCGATTCATTGCATCATTTATCATTTCTTCACGCGCCTTTGATGTATAAGAAATTGTCAAAGTCTTACCATTTGACGAAACATCAACCGCATTACCTAAAACGCTTTTCAAACGACCTTTTGCCTTTGAAACTTCGTTGCTTTCACGAACAATCAAACTGACACTGTTGCCATTATTATGCAAATCAGAAAAACGTATAACACCTTTACTGCGGTCAATCAATGCACCACGCACTTCGTCATAAAGTTGCGCAGACTTTTCTTTCAGCATAACATCTGTATCAACCTCTAATAAAAGTTGCGCACCACCCTTTAAATCCAAACCAAGTGGAATTGGTTGAATCCAAGATGGAAAATAAGGTGCCAAACTTGGCGCGATTGTTGGAACAGCCAACAACATACCAAACAAAGAAATAAATATAATTGCTAATTTCCTAAACATTTACATACCCCTGTGAAATTATTCAATTGATGCGATGGCGTTTTTATTTACTTCGATAACAACGCCTTTTGCGATTTCCATATTTATAGTTTTTTCATTTACTTTTTTAACCGTACCATAAATACCGGCCGCCAACACGCGATTACCAACCTTTATACTGTCCAGCATTTTTTGATATTCAGCCATACGTTTTTTATTTGGACGTATCATAAACAAATACAATATTGCCATAATAACAACACAGTAAATAATCATACCCCACATACCGTCCTGTGGTTGAGCAGCAGGAACAGTTTGTGTCACTTGATTTACAACTTCAACAGTTTGATCCATGAAAATTCTCCTTTTTTATATGGGAATCCTAGTAAAATTTGAAAGATAAGTAAAGCAAAAAACACCTATATTCTTTCGAACATAGCATCTAATTCAGATATTGGAATAACCTTGTAAACCGGGCGGCCATGATTACATTCACCACCACGTTCTGTACGTTCAATATCGCGTAAAAGTGCGTCCATTTCCGCCATATTCAATTTACGACCGCTGCGCACTGAATGATGACACGCATAATTAGCCAATTTCAAATGCAACTTTTCCTGAATACGCGAAGAATGGCCGTATGCACGCACTTCGTCTGCTATTTCTTGGAAACAATTTTCCCAATTCAAATCCCAATCAGCAGGCTTTTCAAAAATCGCTATTGCAGCATCACCAAAAGAATCTATATGCAGACCAGACTTTTTTAATTCGTCCGCTATTGTTAAAACAGATTCTGCATCTTCTGACTTTAATTTAATAACAATAGGCGCCAAAAGTGGTTGAGTCTTGATTTCACCCAATCGCAATTTTTCATAAGTTATTCTTTCATGCGCGGCGTGTTGGTCAACAATAACAAAACCGTCTTTATTTTCAGCCAATATATATTTATTATTCAATTGCCCTATTACACGTCCCAGGGGCAAATCAAACGCATCTGGTTCAAAAACTGTTTCAACATTATCTGATTCAATATGATTTCTGTTAAATGATGGCGACGCGACAAAAGTTGGTCTGAAACCATTATCAGAACGCGATACACTTGATGTGAAAAAAGTCTGAGTTGGTGCCAATTTGAATTCATCGTTTCCTTTATCAGAAACAATTTGTTGTGCGAAAGTCTGATTCAGAGTTTGCGATAAAACATCCCTTAAAGTCTTTATAATAAATGCGCGCACATGTGTTGGTTCAAGAAAATGCACTTCTGTTTTCGCAGGTGATACATTAACATCAACATTACGCGACGGCAATTCCAGATACAGCGCACACAGTGGGAATTCGCGCGCATGCATAACATCCATATAGGCTGCACGTAATGCCGCAACCAAAACCTTATCTTTGACCGGCCGACCATTTACAAACAAATATTGATCAACAGATGAAGCGCGTCGCAAGGTTGGATTTGATATATAACCATGTATGCGCATTTGTGTTGACGAAGACGTCGCATCAACCGGCAACATAGAACCACGCACATCTTCACCCATAACAGAAATTATACGTTCCAGTAAATCTTGATTTTTTGGAAAACGCCATTTGTCATTCAAAACAAAGCCTACATCAACGCGCGCCATGGCCAATCTTTTTACCACATCTAAAATCGCCAACATTTCTGATTTATCAGAATTTAAAAACTTCAAACGCGCCGGGGTTTTGGCAAACAAATTTGCAACCCTGATACGCGTCCCACTTTCCCAGGCAGACGGCTTTATTTCATTTGTATTTGCATCTAAACACCAACCGTTTGGTTCACCATTTCTGAAAGTGTCAACCGTCATATCAGACACAGATGCAATAGAAGGCAACGCTTCACCACGAAATCCCATAAAGTTTATATTTAATAAATCATCATCCGGCAATTTAGAAGTAGCATGACGCAATATACAGTTTGCCAAATCAGCCCTGTCCATTCCGCGACCATTATCAATCACAGAAATCATAGTGCGGCCACCATCAATAACATCTATTATAATTTGGTCTGCACCTGCGTCCAGCGCATTTTCCACCAATTCCTTGACCACACTGGCCGGTCTTTCAACTACTTCACCAGCAGCGATTTGATTTATCAAGAAATCAGGCAAGACGCGAACGCTCATATTAATCCTTGAATTTTACATCAACAATTTCGAATTCTTTTTCACCGCTTGGCAAACGAACAGTGCAAGTATCGCCAACACAATGACCGATTAAAGCACGACCAACCGGTGAAGTACAAGATATAACCAGACGACCATCAGATTCAATATCAGACAAAATACGACATTCCATTTTGTTTCCATCTTCGTCTTCGGTAATAACTTTGGCACCAAAAACAACACGATTGCCAGAAAGGCTGTCTATATCAATAACCTGGGCATTTTCAATAGTGTTTTCAATAAATTGAATACGTTTATCAATTTGACGTTGTTTTTCTTTGGCTGCACTGTAATCAGCATTTTCAGATAAATCCCCCAGGGAACGCGCCCACTGAACAACTTTTAATATTTCAGGTCTTTGATTTTCCTTTAAATCTTTTAATTCTGCCAGCAACGCATCAAAGCCCTGACGTGAAATCGGTTTCTTTTCCATAACTAATCCTTAATTTGTCATATAAAGATATAACATAAATTTTAATTTTGCAATTCAATTCAAACTATTATAGTATATATATTATGTATAGATTTAAACCAAATGTTTTGACATTATTCCTGATGCGACGTTTCTTCGTCAGTTTCCTTATGGTAATGCTGACGACATGTGGGATTATATTCGCGGTCACTTTCGTTGAAAGATTATCTTCTAACCCGGATGCACTGTCAACCTTGATGGATGCATGGGTTCGTTTATTGGAATATGTTCCTATGTTTTTGCCATTGGCGGTATTTATGGGAACATTGGTTGCTTTTTATAATTTAACAAAATCTTCTGAACTTATAATAGCATCTGGTGCGGGCCTGTCCCCATTTCAAATTGCACGTCCTTTTTTGATTGGTGCTTTTTTAGTTGGGGTATTTGCCGCAACAGTCGTAAATCCTTATTCCGTAGATTTGACAACACGCAAATTAACCAATCACCAATTAAAATTGATAGATAATGCAATATGGTTACGAGAATCTTCTGATAACGGATTTTTAACCGCACGCGCGAACGGAATGAATATGGCAAAGAATCACGATATCATCTTTAAAGATATAACGATTTTATTACAAGACGACCAATTCAAATTAAAAGAACGCATATCATCAAAAACGGCAAAATTATCAACAGACGGTTTCGACGTTGAAAACGCAAATATAATTAACGAAGACGGTGTTTCACGCAAAGGTTCGCGCCACATAGATACTAAATTAACACCACGAACAGTATTGGAAAGATATTTACAACCTGACCAGATTTCATTTTGGAAATTGCCTGGCTTTATACATAAAATGAATGCCATTGGTGTTTCAACCCGGGGACACTTGGTACAATTTTGGACATTACTGTTTTTACCTTTGACATTGATGGCAATGACTGTTCTTGGTATTGCTTTTTCCCAAACTAAACAGCGTCGCAATTACAGTTTTGGTGTTAAATTCAGCCTGGGCATTGTCACATGTTTTGCACTTTATTTCATAGTAAATATATTTAATGCATTGGGAAATACTGGCGCCCTGCCTCCAATAATTGCAATAGTTGCACCACAAATAATTATTATCACTGGCGCATGTACTTTCATAACCAGTTTTGATACGATATAAAGGTTTCAACAATGCCAATTCGCAGACGTGAAAAAAATAAAAAGAAAATCATAATATGGACAATTGTTATCGTATTGTTGATTGGTATGCTTTTTTCGTTTTCTAATAATCCAGTATTTACAGAAATAGTCCTTTATCCATGAATTACATTGATATTTTTCTTGAAGCAATGTCCGCAGAAAAAGGACGCAGTCAAAAAACACTCAGCGCCTATTCTTCTGATTTGAATCAGGCGCGCGATACGATTGGCGATTTGTTAAACGCGACCGATACAGACATACAAAATTACTTATCTAATCTTGATGAAAAGCCTTCATCTGTTGCACGCAAGGCCAGCGCATTGCGCAGTTTTTATAAGTTTTTAATGTTGGAAAAAATCATAACAAAAAATCCAACAAGTAATCTTGAATTACCAAAACGCGGACGCGCATTGCCTAAATATTTATCTCCGCAGGAAATAGAATTATTGATATCTTCTGCCGGCGATACAAAAAATTCTGTCCGTTTAAGATGTATGTTGGAATTATTGTATGCGTCCGGATTGCGCGTATCTGAATTATGTGAATTACCTTTGTCTGCAAACCTGGGTGACAAATTATTGATACACGGCAAAGGCGCCAAAGAAAGATTGGTCCCTATGCACGAAGCCGCCCAAGATTCATTACACAAATGGCTGGAATTGCGTGGCGATAACGATTCAAAATATGTATTTCCAACAAACTCACAAACAGGTCATATAACAAGGGACGGCTTTTTCAAGATTTTAAAAAAATGCGCTGTATTGGCTGGAATTGACCCACACAGAGTATCACCACACGTACTGCGCCACTCGTTTGCATCTCACCTTTTGGCGAACGGTGCAAATTTACGTATCATACAAACAATGCTTGGGCACGAAGATATTTCAACAACACAAATATATACACATGTTTTGCCTGAAAAATTGCGTGATACGGTTGAAAGTGCGCACCCATTGGCACATAATGAGATTAAGGATATATAAAAATGATAACTAAATGCGATCATCCAGGATGTACCAAGGCCGGCACTTGTCGCGCCCCAAAGACACGTGATTTGAAAGAATATTGGTGGTTCTGTAAAGAACACGCGGCCGAATATAATAAAAATTGGAACTATTATGCGAATATGACCCCTGATGAAATTGATGCAGAATGGGAACGCGAAACTTTTGGTATTGCAGATAAAGATAAAGAACAAGCAAACAAAGACGAAGCCGATTATGTAAATTTTCTTAACGATTTTTTAAGTGGCCGCGGAACATTTGATAAAATGCCCGCAAAAAAATCTGTACCTTCACAAATTGTGTCTGCATTGCATACATTTGATTTACCATTGTCTGCAACTTGGCGTGAAGTTGGCGCGAAATATCGTGCATTGGCAAAGAAATATCACCCTGATACAGCCAAAGACAAATCATCAACAGATGAATTTACACGTATAACCGCCGCATACGAAACATTGAAAAAATATTTCAAAAAATAGTTAATTTACTTCTGATGCTTTGAACAATATTTCGCGTACGTTTTTAAAATTATCAAAATAATACTGACAGCAGTTTCCAAAAACAGAAACACATTTTTCTGTACTGCCATAATCATTGATATACACCCAAAGCGAACTGACCGGACGTGTTAATTTACACCAACAATAACGTCCATATTTTTCGCTGCCTACAACTTTTTTGGTTTCACCGTTATTATCTGTATCAGTCAAATCAGACACAGCCTCTTGTTTCCTTGCACCTTTATTCAAACAAGCACTTATGCCATATACAGTGCCATATGATCCAGTAGCCCACCAATCTCCCAAATCCGAATTAAATCCAGAATTAGACAAAGGCAAACTTGGGTCCAATATAATTGCGACAGTATCATTTTGAGCACACATTGTTGTTGCATATGCCGGTATAGTCAATAATACTGATATTAATAAAAACTTTTTCATACTTTCCCCCATTTTCCGTTTAAAAGATTACCGCCAGAAAATCGGGCGGTTGGAGGTTAGTGACAATTTGAGTAGAAATTGTGTGCCTTATTCAATATATTCAGCGACCCTCCAACCAAAGTTGGAGATTTAACGTCTTTCATTTGACGCTACTCAATTCAGGCCACTACACCTCATCAGCAAAACTCTTGCCGACAAATTTATTTTATCAAACATTAAATATGAATAAAAGGGAAAAATAAAAAACATCTATTTTATATTTGCACCAAAATCATTTTGTGCTATGATTTCGCCATATAAACATAGGAAAAGATATGCAAGATGTTGTTATTTTGGGTTCTGGACCTGCGGGATTGACAGCCGCTATCTATACTGGTCGCGCAAATAAATCCACTGTTGTTCTGGCGGGGGCATCAATGGGCGGACAAACTGGCGAAATTGCAAAGTTGGAAAATTATCCTGGATGGGCGGGTTCTGGTATGGAGCTGATTCAATTTATGGCTAAACAGGCGAAATCTTTTGGTGCAAAAATAGAATTCGCATCTGCAACAGACATCAAATTTAATGACGATAAAACATTTACTGTCGTTTGTGATAATGGTAAAACATTTGATACAAAAACAGTTATATTGGCCACAGGCGCCCAGGCACGCAGATTGGAAATCGCCGGCGCACGCGAATTCTTTGGTCACGGGGTTTCTTATTGTGCAACTTGCGACGGATTCTTTTACAGTGGCCGCGATGTGTTAGTGTACGGTGGCGGAAACGCCGCATTAAATGATGCATTATATTTGGCCGATGTCGCGAAATCTGTCAAAATAGTTTATCGCAAATCAGAATTCTTCCGCGCAGAGGCAGTCTTGCGCGACCGCGTTGCTGAAAAACAAAATATCGAATGTATTTATAATACAGAATTAAAATCAATTTCACAAAAACCAGACAGTGAAAAATTGATTGCCACAACAACTGATGGTCGCGAAATCGAAACGGACGGAATCTTTGTCGCTATTGGTCACGAAGCAAACACAGATTATTTATCAGAAACCATTAAACGCGATGATATGGGACGTATTGCATCTGAATCTTTGCCGGATGGAATGTTTGTTGCGGGCGATGTAAAATCAAATATCAAAATGCAAATTGCAACTGCTGTTGGGACCGGATGCAGTGCCGGTATGAATGCAATCGCCTATTTGAATTCAAAGGAATAAACAATGGAACAATTTAAAAGTTTTTCAGATTATCCAAGTGTGCCTTGCACAATTTTAAGTCGAGAAAATCTTGCTAAATATGATGATTATATGAAAGAAGCGATAGAAAAATCTCGTCGTATGCAAATTGCTGGACTTGAATGGGCACGCAAAAATATAATTTGGTTTCATAACGGAAGATAAACAAGAAGGTAAAAAATGTTAGACATTAAATTTATTCGTGAAAATAAAGATGTTGTTAAAAACGCTTGCGCGGTAAAAAACTTTCCAGATGTCGTTGATGAATTATTGGCATTGGATGTTCGCGTTCGTGAATTGAAAACAATTACTCAAACAAAAACAGCAGAAAAAAATAAAATTACAAAAGAAATTCCAACTGCAACTGACAAGGCACCTTTGATTGCAAAATCAAAAGAAATCAGCGAAGAAATCGCCGCTGATATGGCTGAACTTGCTGAAAAAGAAGCTCAATTAAATGATTTGATGCATCGCGTTCCACAAATTCCAGACGCTTCTGCCCCGGTTGGCATGGATGAATCTGCTAATGTAGAGGTAAAACGTGTTGGCACACCACGCACATTTGATTTTACACCACGTCCACAATGGGAATTATTGGAAATGAATGGTTGGTGGATGCCTGAAAAAATCGCCGGCATTTGTGGCACACGTGTTTATGCACTTTGTGGCGAATTGGCAGAATTGGCATTGGCTGTTCAAACATACGTTGTTCAAAATTTGATTTCCAAAGGATTCAAATATATCGAATGCCCTTCTATCACAAAACCACAAACTATATTCAATGCAGGACACTTTATGGGTTCTGATTTGTCTGTTATGAATAACGATGTATTTATGTTGGAAAATACAGACAGATGTTTGGCCGGAACTGCTGAAATCATTATCAATTCTTTACATGCTGACGAAATTTTGAACGAAAATGAATTACCATTGAAATACGCTGGCTATTCACCATGCTTCCGCAAAGAAGCCGGCGCGGCCGGACGTGATACACGCGGAATTGTTCGTGTTCACCAATTTAACAAAGTCGAACAATATGTGTTCTGTAAACCAGAACAAAGCGACGAAATGCACGAACACATTTTGAATAACCTTTGTGAATTTATGGAAGCATTCGAATTACCATACCGCGTAATCGCAAATTCAACAGGCGATATGGGATTCAACAAAGTAAAAATGAACGATGTCGAAGCGTGGTTCCCATCTGAAAACGCATACAGAGAACTCGGTTCTTGTTCTTCGATTGGTCAATTCCAAGCACGCAGAACAAACACACGTTATCGTGAAAATGCAACTGGTGAAGTTAAATATGTTGCAACATTAAACAATACAGCAATTGCTTTGCCACGTGCATTGGTTCCAATTATTGAAAACCATCAAAACCCAGATGGCAGCGTCAATATTCCAAAGGCCCTGCAACCATATATGGGTGGCCGAACAAAGATTGGAGGAAAACATTAATAAAAAAAATCACCCGTTCGGGTGATTTTTTTATCTTTCATTGTTATATTTATAATCTACCGCAAATACTGATGCTGGCGCAAAATCTTTAATTGCCGCAACAAAATCGTTCGCGTTCCATAATTGCACAGATTTATTAGCGTTTATAATCCATTCTGCTTCTAAATCACTTGGCGAATAAGACAAAAATCCAACACGATTTGGACCGTAATACACCCAATTTCCTTCGTGATCATTGTGTCCATATTTCACATGATGTGCGATTTTTTCACCCAATCTTACCAACAAGTGTTTTTGGCTTTTATCAAAACGCATGCCTAAAATTGGCAATAACTTATTATAATCTACAATGTCCGAATAAATAAGGTCTTTACCTGAATACAAATATTTCTTTGGATCCGCAGCTATTTCCAGTAAATATTCATAGGCCTGTTTAGCGCGTGCATATTCTTGATTGGCCTCTGCACGATCTTTTTCAGTATAGAATTTTTTCTTTTGAAGTTCTTTTAATTGTTTAGCCAAAACAGTAGCCACCCATTTGGCATAGCCGTTTAATAATTTTTGTATTGTTTCATCAATATTTTTTGTCGCCATCAAAGACTCCTTTATTTTCTGGGAATAATTATACCAAAAAACATTGCAAAAAACAATAAATTATATATAATTTGTTGATTTTACAAAAATATAGTATAATATATCGTCTTGCTAAAAAACCTAGAGAAAACAAAATGAAAATACGTAATATTGCTATTATTGCACACGTTGACCATGGAAAAACAACCTTGGTTGATAATATGTTGAAACAGGCGGGAACTTTCCGCGAAAACGAACACGTCGAAGATCGCGTCATGGACAGTGGCGATATCGAACGCGAACGCGGAATTACTATATCTGCAAAACCTACATCTATTCAATGGGGCGAATACAAAATTAACATCGTGGACACACCAGGACACGCAGACTTTGGTGGCGAAGTAGAACGTATTTTATCTATGGTTGACGGTGTGGTTTTATTGGTGGACAGTGCCGAAGGCCCATTACCTCAAACTAAATTTGTATTATCCAAGGCTTTGAAATTGAACCTGCGCCCTATCGTTTGCATCAATAAAATTGACCGTGGCGATGCACGCCCAGACGAAGTTTTAACAGAAACTTTTGATTTATTTGATAAATTGGGTGCAACAGATTCTCAACTCGACTTCCCATATTTGTATGCTTGTGGAAGGGATGGTTGGGCAATTCGTGATTTGAAAGATATTGATAATCCAAACAAAGATTTAACACCTTTGTTCCAATTGATTGTAGACCATGTTCCTGCCCCAGATTGCAACGGAACAAGATGCCAACTGGATGCACCTTTTACTATGTTGGCAACCACATTGGAAGCAGATCCATACGTTGGTCGTATTTTGACAGGTAAAATTGAATCTGGAACTGTAAAGGTTGGACAATCTGTCAAAGCAATCAATATGAAAGGCGAATTTGTTGAAAATGCAAAAATCACTAAAATTATCGAACACCAAGGTATAAATAAAGTATCTCGTGATACAGCATCTGCTGGTGACATTGTTGTTGTCGCAGGGTTTTCCAAAGCAACTGTGTCTGATACACTTTGCGACCCAAGCGTTACCGAACCAATACCTGCAATGCCTATTGATCCACCTACTTTAACAATGACTTTCTTTGTAAACACATCACCTTTGGCCGGACAAAGCGGTAAAAAACTGACATCCCGTATGATTGGCGAAAGATTGTTCAAAGAAGCCGAAACAAATATTGCATTAAAAGTTTCACAAAGTGAAAATAACGAGGCTTTCGAAGTTTCTGGTCGTGGCGAATTACAATTGGGTATTTTGATTGAAACAATGCGCCGCGAAGGCTTTGAATTGTCTGTATCGCGTCCACGCGTTGTTATGCAAACAAATGAAAACGGCGAAAAATTGGAACCAATCGAAGAAGTTGTTATCGACGTTGATGATGAATTCAGTGGCGTAGTTATTGAAAAAATGACTAAACGCAAAGCCACTATTACAGAAATGAAACCGTCTGGCATTGGCAAAACACGTATCGTATTTTCTGCGCCTTCACGTGGTTTGATTGGTTATTTGTCTGAATTCAGAACAGACACACGTGGCACAGGTATTATGAACCGTGTATTTGATAAATACGATTTATATCGCGGCCCTATTACTCAATACCGCCCAGGCGTTTTAGTATCTATGGAAGCAGGCGCAACAACAACATACGCATTGCACAATTTGGAACCACGCGGTGTATTATTTGTTGGACCACAAACAGAAGTTTATTCTGGTATGATTGTTGGCGAACACAGCAAAGAAAACGATATCGAAGTTAACCCAGTTCGTGGAAAACAATTGACTAACGTTCGTTCGGTTACTGCGGATGAAAAATTGTTCTTGGCCCCACCACGCAAGATGTCATTGGAAGAAGCCTTGTCTTATATCCAAGATGACGAATTGGTGGAAGTGACCCCTGCAACAATCCGTTTGCGCAAAAAAGAACTGGACAGCGGCAAACGTAAAAAAGCATATCGTTTTGCCGAAACAGACTAAATTAAAAAACCGCCCGGAAGGCGGTTTTTTTTAGTATTCATATTTTAATAATTTCTTCAAAAATTCCCTGAACCGATTTCTGCGTGCGCGCCCTATTACAAAACAAGAAACATATTTGATAATATATTTCTTGAATGATTTAGTCGCATATTTTTGTGTATTACAATTTGCCAAAGCTGTATTGTAATCAGCCAATTCTTTATTCCAAATTTTCAAATCAGATTTATTATATTTGAAACCGTTTTCATCAAAGAATTTTTTCATATAATCTGTCATACCAATAATTTGTGGTGTCAAAGACCAATGGTCTGTTGGCACAGATTCCACAGAACCTGCTATGAATACAGAATTTAACCCTTTGTTCATATTTATTGCATATTGGGTATCTGCATTATCTTGTAATGGGGTATTACGTTTGATTTGATAAACTGTTCCACCCTCTTTCATTGCAAAAGCCAAATGAAGTGCCGTTCCTGCACACCCTGCCAAATATTTACAATTTTTTATCAGTGCAATTTGTTCCTTTAACGGCAAAGTTTCAGGATAAATAATTTGATATCCGTTTTTGGCAAATATATTTTGTATTGTTTCTTCACCAAAGGTATGTCTGTCCATTGGCATAGCCATACGCGACACATATATTTTTTCATATATTTTTGAATCAGGAACATTATTTGTAATATATTTCCACATATTACAATAAGCATCTGTCCAATATGTCGACAAATCAAACCCAGGCGTTGGAATAAAAACATTCCTGAATTGAGTAGTTTTATCCAACAAAATTATATTTTGTTTCTTTACACCTAAAAGACCAAGTAAAACATAAATATAATCATTCACTTTGCCAGCGCCTATTTCATCAACAATGACTATCTTCATATTTTGATATTTTTTATCAGTCAAACACCATGCACGATTCATATGCTCCAAAATAAAATGACCGAAATTATTTTTACCCAAATGACATAAATATATCGCATCTGCATCAACATAAGGGATATCTTCATGATTAAAATTTGGAACAAATTGTCCTTTGCGCCCCTTGTGATTTTGTAATGAAGATTTCACGAACTTGAAATGCGAATCAAAGACCCCATATCCATTTTCATGTTCATTGGCAATTATGCCATTTGGTACAGTTTCAACATATGGTTCTTTTTCTTTATAATAACGACGTAATAATTTTGTTAAATATTTGGTATATTTTTTATCCGCATATATCTTCATAAAACTTCCTTTTTACGATACAAATCATATTATAAATTTGTTATAATGTAAATGATATTTATAAAGGTGATTACATGTCTTTGCCACACATCTCAGACAAAAAAAGAAAATTTGTTAAATTTGTAACAAACTTTATTCCTTTTAAGATTTACCGCAAATTCGCCCGTGGGGTATTATTAATGGGATATAATCGTTATAAAGAAATTATTAAGAACGAAGATAAAACGAAATTTCCGCACACCTTGTCGATTATGGCAATTATGAAAAATGAAGGGCCGTATTTGAAAGAATGGTTGGACTATCATATATTGGTTGGTGTTGAAAAGTTTTATTTGTACGATAACGAATCAACAGATAACACAACCGAAATATTAAAACCTTACATTGAAAAAGGAATTGTTGATTACACTTATTGGCCGGGCAAAGCACAGCAACAAATCGCATACACAGATGGATTTAACAAACATGCAAACGATACAAAATGGTTGGCAGTAATTGATTTAGACGAATTTTTAGTCACAAGCGATTATGAAAATATTGTGGATTACTTGGACACTTTACCAAAGAATTTTGCACAATTGGTTATTGGTTGGGAACAATACGGTTCCTCTGGTCACAAGAAAAAACCAAAGGGTCTAGTTATTGAAAATTATAAATATCATGCTGCAAAAAGTTGGGGGATAAAATCCATAGTTAACCCACGTTTGGTATATGAAACAAAAAATCCACACACACACGAAGTTGCAGGATTTACAATTGATGAAAATGGCAAAAAACTGGGACGCATAATCCAAGACGAAAACCGAAATATCACAACGAATAAAATACGCGTAAATCATTATGTGACAAAATCATACGATGAATATATTGCACGTATGAACCAAGGCAGTGCAACGGGGCAAAACTCAATAGAATATCGTGGCCTAGAAAAATTCAAATGGTATGACAGAAACGATATATACGACGATATAATGGATAAATATATTGAAAAACTGAAAAAAATATCGGATTAAAAATCCGATATTTTTTATCAATAAGAGCCAAAATACGTTCTGAGCTTTTGACGCAATTTCTTATGTGGTATAAATACAGAAATAACACGACAAAAACCAATTAAAATTGGCGACATAAAATTATTAGGCGCCTTTCTGTTTGTTTGTCCACGCAACCAACGTGCGCCACCATATTTTGGATGTTCCTTGTGTCGCGAAATAATTTTAACCATTGCACGTGCTTCTGGTTTTAAATATTTTAATTTTCCTTCTGGAAAACCATAGGCGCGTCCTGCCAATAAATATTCTTTATCTGCCACATATGCGTTCAAATGTGATTCATCATCAACGATCGCTTCTATGTCATTATCTAAATCTGTTTGAACGTTTTTCGCCAATACTTTACACATTTTCAAAAAACCTTTTGCGGTTCCACCATTAAAAGCCCCACAAACATAATGTTTTCCATGACCAAATGGTATATAGGCCGTTGATTGCGGACGACGTTCATATGGGTAACCATCTATTTTTCCATCGTCAACATCACCATTATGTCCCGGATGAATTCCTGCAACTATACCAGAAGTATGCCAATCTTGTGGCGCTATTTCTGCCAAGTCAACATAATTTATAAACTGCATATTTGCATTAAAGAAATAGATGTAATCATATTTAGCCAATTCTTTTTCTTTCTGTAAAAACATTTCAAAACGCAACACCGTATCATATGGCCAACCTTTTTTCTTTGCCGGAATAACAGTGACGTTTTTTGCATTGCTGTATTCGAAATCTTTATTATCTGTCCAGACGAAATAGTGTTTTTCGCAATTTAACAAATCCTTTTCACAAGATTCATAGAAATCTTTCCAAAAACAAATATATCGACCCAAAGCAATATATAAAATTGCAACTTTTCTGTTTTTTTGCATTTTGTTTTCCTTTGTTGCAAAACGATTATAAAACATGTATATTATAATCAAAGAATTATTTTATGTCCACACATAAACGATTATTTCTGTTTGCTGGGTTTGATAAAGATTGCATTATTGACGATGCGCTGATTTATTATGTAAAAAGTCTGTCAAAATTTGGCGATGTTATTTTGTGTATGGATTCTACCTGTCCTAAGAAAGAAATTGATAAAATCAAAAAATATACAATTCATACCATTAACAAAAGACATGGCGAATACGACTTTGGTTCTTACAAAAGATGTTTTCAATATGCACACGACAAAAATATCTTGAAAAATTATGATTATTTATATTTGGTAAATGATTCCGTATTTGGCCCAACAATCAACATCAAAAAAACATTAGAAGATATAGAAAACATAAAAACTGATGCGGCCGGATTGATTATATCAAAACATAAAACACACGAATTTATGGAATCTTGGTTTGTCAGATTAAACAAAAAAATATTTATATCGAAATGGTTTTACGATTTTATAAATTCTGTTAAATGCGAAGAAAACAAATCTGTGGTCACAATAAAATACGAACACGGTTTAACCAATTTAATTAAAAGCAACAATTGTTCTTTTGGTGCCCTACGTACAGTTCGCGGTCGCACGACATATAACAAACCAAAATACTTATTCGAACATAATATACCTTTTATCAAAAAAATGTCTTTTACAAGACACAATGGCGCATGCGGAAATCAGATTAAATATGTATTAAAACATTGCCAACCTTCCGCATGCAAGGCTATTTTAAAAACCGCAAATCGTTTATATGGTGAAAAATATGTAAATTGGCTTTTGAAATCTAATTCTTTGAAAACATTTATACGAAACATAAAATATATAACCAATAAAATATGGAAATAAAAAATGGTAAAAAAACAGAAAAAGATAGCAGCAATAACAATGGCACGCGACGATGAGTTTTTCTTGTCCCGTTGGATTGCATATTACGGCAAACAATTTGGAACCGAAAATTTATATATTTTATTGGACGGTATTGACCAAGGCACTCCTGAAAATGCCGGCAATGCACACATAACTAAATTACCACACGAACAATTATCACGCGCCGCAGGGGACAAATACAGAATAAACAAATTATCAGAATTGGCACACGAATTATTAAAAGATTACGATATTGTAATTGGATGTGACAGCGATGAATTTTTAATTGTTGATCCAAAATTGCACACAACATTATCAAAGTATTTATCAAACAAAAAGATACACACAACACTTTCAGGACTTGGTCTGGACATTGGCCAACATTTATATTTTGAAGCAATGCTTGATAAAACCGCACCTTTCCTTGAACAGCGTGAATATGCCCTGCTTTCAACGCGTTATACAAAACCAGTTGTTATAAACAAACCTATAACCTGGGGCAGTGGTTTTCACAGTATTCGTCACCATAATTTCCATATTGATAAAAATTTATATTTGCTTCATTTTGGGGCAATTGATATGAACATGTTGGAAGAAAAAGCAAAAAAACGCGGCAGCGATTGGTTAAAACATCTTAAAAGACGTGGTAATGGAACAATAAATTCTGTCACAAAATCAAAGTTAAAATCTGAAAAATGGTTGCAAATTGCGCGCATTTTACAAACTTATATCCGTCCAATATACGCGTTGCGCAAACCGGCAATGTTGGGATTAAAAGTGGTTGTAAAAATACCAAGCAGATTTAAGAAATCTGGGATATAAATTTTTCAATTCTGCGTTTATATCGCACTGCGTGAAAATCAGGCGGATTATCAAATACACCATGCTTTTGCAGATTCATCAAAGAATTACGAATATCTTTTAATAAATCTTTATCATCTATGTGTTTAATATACATATAAGCACACGCTAAAACTTCCCATAAAAATCTGATGCGCCATCTGCGACGATTTATCCATGAGATATTTAATTTTTTGAAATCAGCATTCGCAAATTTTGCAGCATTGATTAAATCAATACAACTTTTATAATAATTTACTGTATGTAAAATAGATGTTGTATTTTCCGTATAACTATACAATGGTATCTTTGTTATAATAGCGCGTGGTTTACGAAATAAAACATTCGACCAAAAAATAAAATCTTCAAGAACCGATATTCCAGACACAAACCGAACAGATTTAATAAGGTCAAATCTGTACATATGTTGCCAAATCATACATTGTTGAACCAACCACGAATTATCGCTTTTATAACGATTTGTAGTATATTTTAATAAATTATTTGTGATTTTAACTTTTATATTTTTCTTGTTATATCGCGTTTTGAACCAATCAGGAATATCTATAGACGAACCAGCATGAATATATCTAAAAGAAACTATATCTGCGTGGTTTTCTTCTATTAAACTATAAATAATTTCCATAGCCTGCGGATGAATACAATCATCGCTGTCTAAAAACATAAGATACGGCGTTTTTACCTTTTTCATTGCGTCATTACGCGCGCTTGACACACCGCCATTTTCTTTATGAATAACAATAAACCTCTTATCTTTTTTGGCATATTCATCAAGAATTTTACCAGATTTATCAGATGATCCATCATCAACACATATTGCCGTCCAATCTTGAAAAGTTTGGTTTTTAACACTGTCCAAACATCTGCGCAAATATTTTTCAACATTATATACAGGTATTATTATTGATATTTTAGGCTTTACAGATTTCATTTATTTTACACCTATGAATTTGTAAATATTTTCACGCAAATCATACCATTCGTTTGGAACATTATCAAAAACACCCATATTGTTCATTTCTGTAAATTCAGCACGTGCTTCATCAAATTCAGCATCTGTTTTCAAATATTTCAACTTACGAAAAGCCCAATTCACAAACAACCACATAAATTGTGATTGCCATTTTGCCATTTGTTCAGAATCTGCTTTTTTTGCATATAATTGATATGCGGTTTTTATACCAGTACACAAACTTTTCATAATCTTTAATTGTTTTGCACTTAATACTATGCCACCAAAATTAGGTATATAATAATAAAGAGGCAAAGGAACAACTGTTGTTCGTGGTTTTTTCAACATAATCGCAGACCACCATGGAAAATCTTCGAACAAAATTCCTTTGATAAAAGGGGTATCTTTGATTAAAGATTTTTTATACAGATTTTTCCAAACCTGGCAATGTTTAATCAACCATTTACGATTTGGATTTGTTTTATTATGCGCACGTTCCGTCGCCAATTCAAAAACATCATCTGTTGTACGCATTGGAATTTTATTCAAATTATATTTTTTCTTGATTCCAAAAGGCACAACATTATCCGTATCAAGATGCAATACATGACGCACCATCAATTGCGGTCTGTAAAATCTGTCATAAGTAAACGATACAATATCTGATTTTGTCTTTTGTGCTGTATCAAAAGCAATTTCCATAGTCTGGGGATGAATAAAATCATCACTGTCCAGATACATTATATATTCACCTTTGGCAAATGGCAGACCGGCATTTCGCGCATCAGATAAACCACCATTTTCCTTGTGAACAACAATAAATCTTTTATCTTGTTTTGCGTATTCTTCGGCGATTTCCCCAGATTTATCAGGCGACCCATCATCAACACATATTGCCGTCCAATCTTGAAAAGTTTGATTTTTAACACTGTCCAAACATCTGCGCAAATATTTTTCAACACCCCACATAGGAATTATTATCGATATTTTTGGTCGCATATACGCACCTTTGTTTTACATTTTTGTTATTGCTTCTGCAAATGTCCCCGGTAATGGCGCATCCGCATAAGCACACTTTTGAAAGAAAGAATCTTTCGTCAGTTTTTTGAATAATTTTGCATCATATGGTTTATGTTTATATTCGTGCCAAAGTGCATGTGTTGGATCCTGGTCTATATGTGGCATTTCAGCAAAATACTTTATCGCACGTGGATCGTTTTCAACCAAAGTTTTGAATAATAACTGATGCATAAAATAATCAAAACTGTGATTTTCATGCATCCAGTAGTCCAGTATCATCGCGCGCCATGCCGCCAATAAATAAGCACCTTTGCGCGCCCTTATAAAACAGTTTTGCATATAAGAATACTTTTGTCCAACATTGCCAACCATAAAGACAAAGAAATCTAAATCGATAATCCATTTTGGAATTGGTTCTGTCACAAAGGCAGTAGAATCAAGCCATATACCGCCATGCTCATAAAGCAATTCAACACGAACGATATCTGCAAAATGCGCACGTCTTATTTTACCAGCACGATATTTTTCAACTATTTCACTTGGCAAATTAACATATTGTTCAAAGTTATCATCATCCAAAACAACCAATTCTTGGCTACAATGTTTTCGAATACTTTTGAAACAAGACTTTATTAACGCAGGCGCTTTTTCTTCACCTTGTTGCCACATAGTCCAAATTTTTTCATTCTTGTCATCTTTGACTATTGGCGTTTCTTGAACCTTTGTCGCCGCCGGTAAATAACGTTTGAAATAACGAACTGCAATATCAGCAAACACATCACAACGCACAGCACTGCGTACTGCACGTGGGCGCCATACCCAATTTAAGATATGTGCCCGAACTACAATTTGTGTCAAAGCCCATGCGCGTGATATGTTCATGATATCCCCCTTGATTATTCTTCAGAAACTTCGTCTTCGTCGTCAATTGGCCCAGTTGTCATTTCTTCGGCAATACCATTTGCTTTTGCCATAATTTTATCCAGCAATTCTTTCTGGGCTTCTTCATGATCTTTTAACCATTGACGCGCATTTGCTTCACCTTGGCCAATACGTTCATTGTTATAAGAATAGAAAGAACCAGCCTTTTCGATTAAATTATATTTTACACCCATATCCAGTATTTCACTTATTCTTGAAATACCTTCGCCATACATAATTTTAAAATCAACTGTACGGAAAGGTGGTGCAACTTTATTTTTAACAACCTTTACACGTGTTTCGTTACCGATAACATTTTCTTTATCTTTGATTGCGCCAGTTCTGCGAATATCCAAACGCACAGAAGCATAGAACTTTAACGCGTTACCACCAGATGTTGTTTCTGGGCTTCCAAACATAACACCAATTTTCATACGAATCTGATTAATAAAAATCAAAAGTGTATTACTGCGTGAAACACTGCCCGCCAATTTTTTCAAAGATTGGGACATCAAACGCGCAGTTGTCCCCATATAAGTATCACCGATATTGCCTTCCAATTCGGCCTTTGGCACCAATGCCGCAACCGAGTCAATTACAACAACATCAACCGCGCCAGACTTAATAAGAGTATCTGCAATTTCCAAAGCTTGTTCACCAGAATCAGGTTGTGATATAATTAAATTAGAAACATCAACACCTAATTTTTTAGCATAACTTGGATCCAATGCATTTTCTGCATCAATATATGCACATGTGCCACCTTTCTTTTGAGATTCTGCGACAGCATGCAACGCCAATGTTGTTTTACCCGAAGATTCAGGACCATAAATTTCAACAATACGTCCCTTTGGATAACCACCAATTCCCAAAGCAATATCCAGTCCCAACGAACCAGTAGAAATTGCTTCGATATTTTGTTGGGAACCATCACCCATTTTCATGATAGCTTCTTTACCAAACTGTTTTTGAATTTGCGCCAACGCCGATTCTAATGCAGGATTTTTTGCAGGCGCGGCTTCTTTAACTACTTCTTTTTTTGCCATAAAATACCCCTTTCGTTTTATACCGAAATCATACTAAGAAAAACAACCCAACGCAAGGGGTATTATTTATGCCAAAACCATAAAACAAAAGTTGACAAAAGCGCCATGCTTGCAGTGATTATCCATACCGCAGATGTCGAACCAAATAAAGCAATTGCAACTGTCCCCAGCGCCGGAACAACAACACTTGGGAAATTCACAGACGTTCTGAACACGCCATAATATTTTGCTTGTTCGCGCTTTGGCATATCATTAAAGAACAGCAAATCGTGCGATGCCTCCATCAGGGCGCCAGATATTTGCCATAAAATAAATATAGATAACAAAGCATAACCACTTACCATCATTGCCATTATTGAAAATACTGCAAAAGATACAAATCCCATCGTCATCCATATACGAACACCATATTTTTGTATCAATTTACCAATAAATAAATTTACAACTATGTACGGAATAATTCCGATTGATAAAACAATACCCAAAGTTTCATTTGAAAAACCGTTTTCTATGACCACAATCGGAACATATAACAATCGCATAGCACGCAAAGCATAAAAACCAAAATTCACCAAATAAGCACGAAACATTCCGCGTTTTCTGAAAAAAGATTTTGCATTTATGCGCAACGCACGAACAGTCCGCCGAAGTTTTACTGGTTTAATAATTTTATCTTGTTGGACAATTCCAAAATGCTTAAAGAAAAGCAGACCAAAGAAATAAATCATACCGGCTGCTAAGAAAGGCATTCTGTAATCATCGTTAAAGAAATTCACAACCGTCATCGCAAATACAGGCGCAACAAGTGCACCAATATTTTCCAACAACAATCGGCGCGCATTAAGTTTTGCCATACCTATTCCGCGCGAAAATTCAGACATAAACAGTGGCAACAAAATCCCAAACATTGTCAGTGCAAAATTCGCAACATAATCAAGTATGATAAACGTTGATGGTTTCACAGAAAAACTCATCATACTATAACACGCACCCAGTGCCGCCATTGTTATATAAAGCAATCTGGTTTTTGTGAACCAGTGTAAAATTTCCACAGAAAAAATTCCAACAACAACCGCAAATGCCGCATAAATCGCCGCATACACACCGACAGCCGCTGATGCCATTTCTTCATTAAAAAACAATTTGAAAATACCCAATAACACCAATGAATAAACAGCATTAACTATTCCATTTGCAAAGCCTGTAAACAACCCCAGATTTGCAAAAGAAAAACCGGTTACATTATTATTTATTGCAAGATATTTTTCTTTTTTCAACTCTCTCTTCCTCAACAAAAATATAACACAACTAAATATTTTATAAACTTATTTTTTTATTTATCAAAGCGGGATGTATTCGCATGTGTCAAAGCAATCGCAATCGCATCACTTTCGTCCGCCGTCTTTGGATGTGCAGCCGGTAATAAAATCGTCAACATTTTATAAATCTGGTCTTTATCAGCATGCCCTATTCCGGTCAGTGCTTTCTTTACTTTATTTGGTTCGTATTCAAACACAGGTATATTATTCACTGCAACCGCAGTTATGGCCGCCGCACGTGCATGCCCCAACAACAATGTTGTTTTTCCGTTTTTATTAACAAATATAACTTCGATACTGCATTCGGTTGGTTCAAATTCTTTACACAAATCATTTACACCATTAAAGATGAAAGCCAGCCTTTCCGGCAATGGTAATTTTGTTGGCGGCAAAATAACACCACTGGCGACATATTTTCTGTTTGAACCAGCGATATCTATAATCGACCAACCTGTATGTAAAAGCCCTGGATCAATTCCAATAATTCTTTTCATCTTTATTTCCGTATTGTTATTTTACCAGTTGCATCACGACCATAATATTTATTTACAGCGGTCTTTATTTCATCAAGTTTATAAGATAATTCCAGCGCAAACGCAGGCGATTTAGGCCTTAACACGATATTAAATTTTTTATCGCGCCCTATTTTTATAGCCACCACATTTGATATCTTTGATATATCAGGTCCAACAACGCGTCCCCAATTATTTGCCAAATCTGCATCACTTACACGCGCCCCAAACATTTCCAGCAATCCACCAAACGCAGACGCCAGGGTTTGTGGTCGTGCCTTACGTGTTTCCAAATTTATTTTTTTATCTTGGTTTAACATAACTGTATTCTTTTGGCATTAAAATAAACATTTGACCTTGTGAATGTTGACCATGTGCAACCTGATATGCTTCGTCCCCCGACCCAAAGAATATATCTGCACGTATCCAGCCACGAATTGCACCACCAGTATCTTGGGTAATCATTAAACGATTAAAAGAACGTCCATCAGACAAACTGGTATTTATATACACCGGCAAACCCAACGTATACAAACTGTCATCCATGGCAACACTTCGTATTTTTGAAAGCGGTGTCCCCAGTTTTCCAACAACACTATGTTGTGGTGTTTCATAAAAATATACATAACGCGGATTATTGTAAATTACTTCTTTGGCCAAAGTTGGATTTTGTTTCAAATGCGACCAAACAGCATCTGCACTGTATCCACCCGCTGGTTTAATTCCGCGTTCCTGTAATTGCGCCCCAATAGACTTAAAAGGCATATCATTAACAGCCGCAAAATTCAATTTTACCATTTGCCCATCTTCCAGTTTTAACATACCGCTGCCTTGGATTTGCAAGTTTTGAACATCAACAATATTTGCCCAATATAAAACGCGACCTATTTTTTTATTTACAATATCCCGTTTTGAAACGCCTTTATATCCACGTCCATCAATAGGCACACCCATAATTGGTTCATTACATTGCGCAGTTCTTGTTTTACAGCCCGGAATCACAGGTGAATAATACCCAGTATAAGTTCCGGTTTTTCCACCTTTTTCATTATGAACCTGATATGGTTGGAAATTAGATTCAAACCAAGCGCGCACTGTTTTAACATCCGCAGAAGCACTTGGCAACATATTACATTTTTCGCGCAACAATTCAGGATCTGGGATAACAGAACCACTGTATTGTATCTTTGCTTTACAAGTATTACGGAACGCCTGCAACGCATATCTTACATCATCATCGCGCCAACCTGGCAAGGCAGAATAAGAAACAGCCGTTAAATTTGATGGTATCTTGGAATTGTCGCCTTCGTGCATTGGCGCAGACAAATCACAACCCGAAACCAAAGCCACAATACAAGAAATACCACAAAAACGAACAAAATTATTAAATAATGACATTTTAATTATTCCCCCCACTTGTAAAAACTATTTCTTAATGCTATATTATCACAAAACGATGGATAAAAAAAGGAGCAATCGTATGCCAAAGTTTAATATTATATCTCAATTCTTAAAAGATATCTCTTTTGAAAGCCCAAATGTCCCAGAATTATTCTTTAAACAGGACGGTGGCCAGGCAAAAATGGAAATCAATATCGATATCAATATCAAAGGTGCTGAAAACAATTTATTTATGGTTGATTTGATTACACGCGTTCATTCTAAATTGGAAAAAGACGACAAAACAGTATTCTTGATTGAATCTACATATACAGGAATGGTTCAATACGAAGAAAAAGACGAAGAAATCAAAAAGAAAACATTGTTGATTGATGTTCCAACCGTATTGTTCCCTTATGTTCGCGCAATGGTGACAAGATTGACCGCAGAATCTGGTTTTCCTCCACTTTCTATGCCATTGGTTGATTTCGCAGACCTTTATGAACAAAGACAAAAAGGCGCAGCGGCACAACAACCTGCAAATCAGTAACGCCAATTTTGGTTAATAAAAAGGTATCATTTGATACCTTTTTTATTTAGAAAAATTGAGCGCCCACCGAAGCCTTGGCGAAGGCGGGAAAACAATATCAAAAACACCGGCATTTGCCGGTGTTTTTTTTAATCACAATATTTAGTTCCATAAACTTCTATTGCTGTATCAAACCAAAAGTAAGGTTGATTTCGTGCGCATAATTCACGAACAAAAGAATCATAAATATCTGGTCTTATAATCAAAAAATCACAAAAATATGCATTTACTAAATTCCATTCAGAGGCAAACAGAAAAAGTTCATCTTTGAATTCGGCTGTATAATCTTCCCGTTCCATAAAGTAAGCACCGGTTGGTGTAAAGAAATAGATTGTTCCGCGCCTGTCAATTGCGCCAGATTGTGATATCATAAAAAATAATATATTTGACGAAATATCTTTTCTTATTGCTTTTGGCGTTGTTCTTTGAAATTTAACGCCTTTGATAAAAATTGAATTGTTCATATCGTTCCTTGTTTTTTATAAAAAACAAAGACCGCCAAAAAATAAGCGGTCGGGGGTTAGAACAGCATAGTAGTGAATGCTCCACCAAAGTGGCACCCCGACCATATAAGTCAGGGATATGGCACAAAAGCACCATAAACAGATTACGATGCTTTATGCACCGCACTACTATGGGATGTTCTAAATCCCAAACCCAATTCCCATCGGATTCATGCGTTATTATAAATAGGATTATCCAAAAAATCAAACATAAAAACCGGCAAATGCCGGTGTTTTTTTATTTTCCCAAACACAACCTTGAAAAAGTGGCGTCGGCGATTTCATTTGTTGTTATGACACCTAATATTTTCCCGATTGAATCACCGCCGCGTCTAACGTGTTCTGCGAATATATCATAATTACCATCATAATTTTTTATTGCGGTGTCTAATTCAAAAACTGTTTCATTTAATAATTCGTATGTGCGTTCATTGATTGCTATACGTGATTCAGAACCACCCATCAATTCATGCATTTTCGTTTTGATTGTGTTTAACAATATATCAAAACCATCATTATTTTTTACGGATGTATAAATTACATTTTTATTTGATTTGTCTTTTAATAAATCAGATTTATTTATAACTGTAATTTCATTTTCGTTTATTATTTCTGGCAATTCATTATATACATGGATAATCAGGTCTGCTTTATCAGCCTCGGCCTGGGTGCGTTCGATACCTATTTTTTCAATTGTATCAGATGCATCCCTTATACCGGCTGTATCAGATAGATTCACCAAATATCCATCTATATCAATTTGTTGCGACACCACATCGCGTGTTGTGCCAGCGATACTTGACACTATCGCACGATTTGACCCAACCAGTTTATTAAATATAGATGATTTACCAACATTAGTTTCACCAACCAACACTATATTAAAACCATTTTGAATTGCGCGTGTTGCACGATATCCAGACATAGATGTTTTTATTTCATCCAATAAATTTTGTGCTTGCGATAAAATCTTTTTATCAATATTTGCCGGCAAATCGTCAGAATCATAATCCAGAATAGCCGCCGCATAGGCCGATATTTCAATCATTTGTTCGCGCCAATTTTGATAGATTTTTGAATCCTTCCCAGTTAAAGATTTTAACGCGATTGCACGCTGTTTATCTGTTTGCGCATCCAACAAAGCAATCAAACCATCTACATCAGCCAAATCCATTTTATTGTTATAGAAAGCGCGTCTTGAAAATTCGCCACGTGTTGCAATACGACAATTATGTTCGCGCAAGAAATCAAATATTTTATTTATAACAGCCATCGCACCATGCGAATGAATTTCAATAATATCTTCACCTGTAAAAGAATTCGGCGCAGCAAAAAATATTGCGATACATTGGTCTATCAATTCGCCGTTGTTGTCGCGAAAGTTGGTAAAATAAGCATGACGCGATTCAAATTCTTTTTTATCTATAATACGTTTAAATAAATCGCCCAAATCGCCACCGCTGATACGAACGACGGCAACACCTGATTTCCCAGGTGCAGAAGACAGAGCAAAAATATTATCGTTATTTTCCATTTATTTACCGCTTATTTCTTTCAATGCCATTGGAACCAGTTTTGCGACATCAGCCATTGGATTATCAGATACCAAATGTTGCGCCATGTCAATTATATCCATACGGCGATAACCTAATGATTCCAGTGCCGCCAACAAATCTGGTAATACGCCACTTTCATTTCCAAAATCAAAGTTCGCGCCACCCATTTTATTTTTTAATTCAACTATGATTTTTTCGGCTACTTTTTTACCAACGCCTGGTGCAGTTGCAATTGTTTTTGCATCCCCAGTTGCAATTGCCGTCATCAAGGTATCTGTTTTAATAGTACCCATAATTGCCAATGCGACCTTTGGTCCAACGCCTGAAACTGTCGTCAATTGGTTAAACAGGTTTTGTCCGGCAACCGTTGAAAAACCGAATAATCTTATCGAATCTTCACGCACAATCGTTTCAATCCAAAGCGTGACAGGCGTGTTCAAAGCGAACATTTCAGGGGTATAAACCTTGTACCCAACGCCCCCGACCATTAAAATAATATAATCAGAGCCAATATAATCAATTACACCTTGCAATTTTCCAATCATTTGTTATCCTTTTGGTGTAATTTTAATATAATAAAATCAAAAGGTCAAATATGAGTGGACACAGTAAATGGCACAACATCCAACACAAAAAAGGATTGGTTGATGCAGCACGCAGCGGTTTGTTTACTAAATTGGCGCGTGAAATAACTATGGCGGCAAAATTGGGTGATAAAAATCCAGATAATAACCCAAGATTGCGTTTGGCAATTTTACAGGCTCGTAAAGCATCTATGCCTAACGATAACATTAAACGCGCAATTGAAAAGGCATCTGGTGCAAATACAGATAACTTTGTAGCAGTGCGTTATGAAGGTTATGGTCCAAATGCCGTCCCTGTTATCGTAGAAGCCTTGACTGATAATCCACGTCGTACAGTACCAGAAGTTCGTAATATCTTTGCCAAAAACGGTGGAAATATGGGCGAAGAAGGTTCTGTTGTTTTCATGTTCTCTCACGTTGGTCAGATTATGTACCCTGCATCAATCGGTAAAACAGAAGATGAAATGATGGAATTGGTTATGGAAGTTGATGCGGATAACCTGGAAACATCCGAAGAAGGTTTCATCATCACAACAAAACCAGATAATTTTATGAATATTCAAAAGGCTTTGGCTGATAAACTGGGTGAACCAGAAAATGCGGAAATCACATGGGTTCCAAATATGCCAATGGATTTAGATGACGAAGCGTATGCAAAAATCGAAAAATTAGTTGATGCTTTGGATGCTAATGACGACGTTCAAAAAGTATTCACTGCCGCTGCTTAATTAAATATAATTAACAAAAAACACCGCCCAATTGGGCGGTTTTTTAATGATTTTGGTACATTGTACTTCCAAAAGTTTTTATTCGCTCGCACGGCACAAACTGTGCCGGCTGCGCGTATAACGTGACGATTACACTGCACTTCGTTTGTGTAATCTACTTTTATTCTTTTCTGTCTGGATATTTACCATCAATCAAATTCTTGCGCACAACGTGGTGTTTAACCTTTTGTGTGCTGGTCATTGGTAAATCTTCTGTTGTCATCGCAAAATGGGTCACCCATTTATAAGATGCAACCTTTTTATTTTGTTCTGCAATTTCTTTGGCCAATTTATCAATTGTCATTTCTTTATCGACACTGAATACGCCATAGGCAACAGTTTTATCACCTACTTTGTGTTCAAAGACTGCTACATTTTTAACGCCAGGTATTTCGATAAACAAACCTTCCAATTCATCAGGATATACATTTTTACCACTGTCCAAAACAATTACTTGTTTTTTACGGCCGGCAAAATGTAATTCACCATTTTTATCCGTGTACATCATATCGCCAGTGTTAAACCAACCATCTTGATCAAAAACTTCGGCGTTAACTTCTGGATTATTCAGATAGCCGTTAAATACCTGATGTCCACGCAACCATAATGTTCCAACACCATTTTCGTCTTTATCACGAATTTGGAATTCATTGTTAGATGTTGTGGCGCCAATCGAATAAGCCAATCTTTTATTTGTTGGTTTTGAAATACAGATTGGCCCAACAGTTTCTGTTAAACCATAACCCTGGATAAATGCCATACCCAAAGATTCATAGAAATTTTCAACCTCTGGTTTGGTCGCAGCGCCACCGGCAATCAATAATTTAGCGCGTCCACCAAAAACACTTAAAATTGGTTCTTGAACTTTGCGAACAAAAAATTCCAAACCCATATCTTTCAATGTTTTTTGATTTCTTAAAATAAAAGATGCAACGCGCCATTTGCCTTGTTCTTTCATTGTTGTGACAATTTTATTACGGAACAATTCCCAAACACGTGGCACAGCCGGTATAACGTGAGGTTGGAATTTCTTGAAATCGTCCAAAATGTATTTAGGATTGACTGTTGGTTGCAAAACCAATGATGCCCCATAATGAACAGTTGCCAAAATACCAATCGCAAAACCAAAGATATGATACAATGGTAAAAATCCATACATAACATCACCTGAATGGAAATAATCTGACATATCTTCCAAAGAATTTGCACATTCTGTTAAATTAAAATGTGTTAATGGCACAACTTTTGGTGTTCCTGTTGATCCTGATGTGAAAGACATTGTTGCAACATCTGTTGATTCAGATGGATAAGGTCTTAAATCATAATCGATTGCACCGTCTTTCTTTGTGATGTCATAGAATTTAAATTGCTTCGTCTTGTAAAAGAACGAAGGTTCTGCACAAACAAATTTACAACCTGCAATTTCACACATTTTATCGTATTCCAATGGTGTAAGATTTGTATCCAACATCAATGCTGTTGCACCCAAATACCAAATCGCGAACAGAGTTAATGGAAATTGTGGCAAATTATGTGACAATACCCCAATAACATCACCGTGTTTCACACCGGCCTTGTTCAAAGTTGCAGCACGTGCGCGCACTTGTTCCAAGAATTGAGAATAAGTGACATTTTCACGAACCAAAAATAAATTTTCAGGCCATTGTGCAACTGCATTTTCTAATTTTTGATACATATTCATTTTAATACCTACCTTTATATCTTTTTGTTAAAACTTACTCATGTCTGTCTGTGTATTTACCATCAATCAACCATTGACGAACAACATGGTGTTTTATTTTTTGTGTACTGGTCACAGGCAAATCGTCTGTTGTCATCGCAAAGTGTGTCACCCATTTATATGACGCAACTTTTTTATTTTTTTCTGTGATGGCGGCTGCTAATTTATCCATTGTCATATCTGGTTCAACGCTGAATACTCCGTATGCAACAGTTTTTCCATTTACTTCATGTTCAAATACGGCAACACTTTTTACACCTTCGATTTCGATAAACAAGCCTTCCAGTTCATCAGGATATACATTTTTACCACTGTCCAAAACAATTACTTGTTTTTTACGACCAGCAAAATGCAATTCGCCATTTTTATCCATCCAAACCAAATCACCTGTGCAGAACCAACCTTCTTTATCAAAAGATTCTTTGTTGGCCGCATCATTATTCATATAGCCGCCAAAGATTTGGTTGCCTTTGACCCATAACATACCGATACCATTTTCATCTTTATTACGGATTTGAACTTCGTTATCGCCCATTGGTGCACCAAAAGCATACGCAACACGTTTTTTAAGCGGTCTTGAACAACAGATTGGCCCAACGGTTTCTGTCATACCATAACCTTGAACGAAAGCCATACCAAGTTGAGTATAAAACTTTTCGACTTCCGGTTTTGTGGCGGCACCACCGGCAACCAACAATCTTGCACGACCACCAAAAATACCGCGAATTTGGTTCAAGACTTTATCGACCAATTTCGACAAACCAAGCATGCGCAACATTTTTTGATTGTTCATAATGAAAGATACCAATCCCCATTTCTTTTTGGCTTTGATACCTTCGATAATCTTTTTACGGAATATTTCCCATAACTTTGGCACAGCCGGTATAACCTGAGGCTTATATTGTGCAAAGTCTGCCATAATCGCATTTGGATTGATGGTTGATTGCAATAATATTCCCATACCGAAATGAAGTGGTGCCAAGAAACCAACTGCAAATCCAAACACATGGTAAAGCGGTAAAAACGCATAGAACATTTCACCAGGTTTTAACCATTGATTCAAATATTCCAAATTATCAGAACAAGAAACTAAATTAAAATGTGTCAGTGGCACAACTTTTGGTGTTCCTGTTGAACCAGAAGTAAAAGACAAAGTTGCGATATCGCTGTCTTTTAATGGATATGGCTTCAAAGATTCGTCAACACCTTTATCTTTCGTTTGAATATCAAAGAACTTAAATTTTTTTGTTTCATAGAAAAAAGATTTTTCCGCACATACAAATTTACAACCAACGCGTTCTGTCATATTTTCATATTCCGCAGATGCCAGATTTGTATCCAACAATAAAACTGTTCCGCCCAGATACCATATTGCGAACAATGTTGATACAAATTCAGGTATATTATGCGAAAGCAAACCGACAACATCACCTGGTTTAACACCCAAATTATGTAAAGTTGCCGCACGTGCTTTTACCAAATTTGGGAATTCTGCAAAAGTGACATTTTCACGAACCAAAAACAAAGTCTTTGGATTTTCTTTTACTGTTTTTTCCAGTAATTCATACATTGTCATAATTTCTATTCCTTACCTTAAAATATTTTCTGTATTATTCGGATATTTTCCATCAATTAAATTCTGACGCACAAGATGATGTTTTACCTTTTGAGTACTGGTCACAGGCAAATCATCAGTTGTCATTGCAAAGTGTGTCACCCATTTATAAGGCGCAACCTTGCGATTAGCCAGTGCAATCTGGGCACCTAATTTTATAAGTGTCGTACCCTTTTCAACTTGTAACACAGCATAAGTGACAGTTTTATCTTTGATTTTATGTTCAAAGACTGCAACATTTTTAACACCATCTATTTCCATAAACAATGCTTCTAATTCATCCGGATATACATTTTTACCACTGTCCAAAACAATTACTTGTTTTTTACGACCGGCGAAATGATATTGATTATATTTATCCAGATAAACAAGGTCACCCGTATTAAACCAACCGTCCTTATCAAAAGAATCTTTATTGGCTTCTTTATTATTCAGATAGCCTTTGAAGATATTTGGTCCACGAACCCAAAGCGTTCCAATACCTTTTTCATCGGCATCACGAATTGTACATTCAGAACAACCAATAGGTGTTCCAAATGCAAATGGCACCCGATGTTTTGATGGACGCGAACAACAGAAAGGCCCTACTGTTTCTGTCATACCATAGCCTTGGACAAAGGTAATACCCAGTGATTCATAGAATTTTTCAACCTCTGGCTTGGTCGCAGCACCCCCGGCAATCATCAAATTCACACGACCGCCAAAGATATCACGCAAAGGCTTTTGGACTTTTTTAACCAACTTGCCCAAACCAATCGCACGTAAAAACTTTTGATGTTTTAACACAAAAGATACGAACCACCACATGCGTTTTTCTTTGACGCCTTCGATAATTTTATTACGAAAAACTTCATAAAGGCGCGGAACCGCAGGAATACAATGTGGTTTATAAATCTTGAAATCTTCCAAGATATTACGCGGATTGACTGTTGGTTGTAATAATATTCCCATATGAAAATACATTGGTGCCAAAATACCAGCCGCAAAACCAAAGATATGATACAATGGTAAAAATCCATACATTATTTCATTTTTATGAATCCAATCGCCCATATCTGCATAATAATCAGAAGAATTTTTCAAATTACCATGTGTTAACGGAACAACCTTTGGATTGCCAGTTGAACCAGACGTAAATGATAAAGTCGCAATATCATTTTCGTCTAATTCTGCCGGTTTTAATTTAGAATCAGCCTTTTCATCTGGGGTTTGAATATCAAAGAACTTGAAACCTTTTGCTTTATAGAAAAAAGATTTTTCCGCACATACAAATTTACACTTAACCAATTTAGTCATATTGTCATATTCAAACGGTGTTAAATTTGTATCCAGCAACAAAACAGTTCCACCCAAATACCATATCGCGAAAAGAGTCAATGGAAATTCAGGTATATTATGCGATAACAAACCAACAACATCGCCTTTTTTCACCCCCATCTTGTGCAATGCAGTTGCACGTGCATGAATCATTGATAACGCTTTTTTGAAAGTGATTTTTTCGCGTACCAGAAACAAAGCATCTGGCGATTCTTTCGCCACTTGCTTGAACACTTGATACATATTCATAACATAAAATCCTTGTTGTTTTTATATTGGACATTGTGTATTATAGACTTATAAAAAAAAGATTGCAATTATGAAAATACTAACATTAAATATCAATTCAATTCGCGCACACATTGAAAGTTTTATGGATATTTTGCGCAAAAATGAATACGACACAATATTGGTCCAAGAATTAAAAGTAGAAAATGCTAATTTCCCATATAATTTATTGGATGAATACGGATATAATATAAAAGTTTTTGGTCAAAAATCTTGGAACGGGGTTGCAACTTTTTCAAAGTATTCAATCGAAGATGTCACTATGGGCATGCCGACATACCCTGATATAAACGCCAGATTTTTGGAAAGTGTAATTGACGGACGTGTTCGTCTGATAAACGTATATATGCCAAATGGCGATTGTATTGAATCACCAAAGTTTCCATATAAATTGGATTGGATGCGCGCATTTACACAATATATATCGCAATATATCGATAGCGAAGAACCGGTTATCATCGCAGGCGATTATAATGTTGCAATTGAAGACCGCGATATTTGGAATCCGAAAAATTATATAGGTTCATCTATATCTGCACCGGCGGCACGCGATATTATGCAACAATGGTTGGATATGGGTTGGGTGGACGCATGGCGAACATTACATCCAAACGACATAGATTATACATGGTACGGATATCGTGGTCGCGACACAGTGGGCAATAAACAAGGATTACGCCTGGATTATTTCCTTTGTAATAAAACGGCCGCAAAAATGATTAAAAATTGTGAAATAGATATAGAACCAAGATTGGCCGACAAACCAACCGACCATTGCGGGTTGATGTTGGAAATCAAAGATTAAATCAATCTTTACGTTTTACCCGCCACCCCCCGAATTTATAACCCGGACGAACTGGTGTTGGGGGCAAAGTTATTGATTGTCCGTATATGCAAGTATTTTGAACAGTATTCGTCCCATCGTCCCAGTTTATCGTTATTGTATTTGGTTCAAATATCGCACTAAAACTTTGGTTGAATTGTGGTGAACAACTGCCAATTGCATTGGTGACCAATATATCGCCTTCACTAATACCCTGGGTTTGATTTGCGTTGAAAGCATATGTTCCACCAGAACAGGTATAACCATCCGGACATGGCAGACAAGATATTGCACCCGCAGGTAGAAACTGTCCAGACAAACACGTATAAGAAATTGGTTCAAATTCAGCAGTGTAATAATACGCGTCACCGCAACCACCGATAATATCATTTGTATATAAATCATCGGCCAAAACAGGAAAAGAAAACAACAGAAAAACAACCAATATATATTTCATATTATTCACCAATTATTTGTTCGACTGGTTTCCAACCAGATATACCATCTTGCTCCCATACACCGTCATATACGAATTTCCATGTACCAGATATTTTATCTGAATATAAACTGGCATTTACAGTTAAATCTACGTAATACCAGCTATTATTCGCAACAAAAACCTCGCCACTATGATAAACAACATTTTTATATTCAATATCTTGTACGGCTATATATCGCCATGTGTTTTTTGTAGATGTTATACGTATAGCACCATCTAAAATATAAAAATCTTGGTTTCCTTGTTCTATGTTTTTATATTCATGTATAACTCCTTGATACGTTACTGTAAAATTTTTATGAAAACTTGGAGAATTCACTTGCACAGAATAAATTTTTACTGTGTTATAGTCACTTGCATCACTAATTATTATATAATCTCCCTTTTTTGGCATCTGGCTACCATAAGAATCACTTGCATAACCATTAACAATATTTGGAACTGTAGTCCAATTTGCAAACGTTCCACGATCAAAATGTTCTGCTTTCCAGCCACGAAAAACATAGCCACGTTTTGATACGACTGGCAATACGACATCGCCACCAATTTCACATGTTGTTGTTGTATAAGACTTATTATCAACACCCCAATTTATCGTTATTTGTTCAGCATACGCACCAAAACACAGCATTGATAATATTATTAAAATCTTTTTCACGATTTCCTCCCTGTTTGCTTTCAACAAAATACCGCCAGAAAATCGGGCGGTTGGAGGCTCAAAACAATTCAACGAGAAATTGCGCGCTTATTCAATATATTCACGACCCTCCAACCATAAGTTGGAGTTCTTTTACGTCCTTCAAAGGACAACTCGTTGGCAAGGGTTTTGAGTCCCATCAGGAAAACTCTTCCTGATGGAAAAATTATAACATTAAACAAAAACATTCACAAGAAATAAAAATACTAAAAAAATTTTTAATCGCTTACACGTGCCAGGTCATCGTATTCATGATATTTGGCGCCGGTTGCTTCGCGGTATTCGTATGATGCAATTTTATCAGTGCTGTATTGTCCGAATAATTCGCGAACTTTTTGAACACTGTTTTCAATCATTTCGCGTGCAATATCATCACTGTATTCTATCAATTCAGGATTACCATTTTTCAATTGTAAAAATTGTATTATCGGTGTAATTGAAACATCACTCATTTTCAATGGAAAACCATTGTTTTGCATTATAAATGCTTCCAATGGTAATTGCGGCATCGTACCATCCAACAACTGTTTTTTACTTGGTGCAGAACCAGTTTTTATATCCATAACCACACCGTCCCAGATAATATCAGCACGTGCACGAACATTGCGCCCCATAATATTTACACTGCCCAAGACTTCTTTGTATTTAATCGATTTATTCTTAAAAAATTCTTCGACAAAAGGTGCGATTTCACAAAATCTTTTATGCCAAAAATAAAACAATATTGAATCAGGTGGCAAAACTTGTTTTGCACGAGTATCCATTTCTTTTATCAAATTGTCGGCATTAAAATCCCGCGCATTTTCAATTACATCATGTATTAAAATTCCAAAATTACGCGCATCAGGCAAAACCCAATAATCATCTTTTTTGCGCAGTTTTAAAATATGTTTAACATAAAACGCATACGGATTATGAATCAGTAATTCTATGTCCGTCACAAAGATATCACTTTTATCAATCGGTGGTGTTGGCGGTGAATAATCCAAAGGCTGATATGGTACATCGTCCGTCAACCTTACCATATTCAATATTTCATCATCAGTTTCTATATCGCCAATTGCAACACGAACACGCGAAAGGAAACGTGATTCTGTCGTCAATGTTCCGCCAGATTGTTTTGAACGCAACCAATAAACCTCTGCCCCACACGATAAATTCATAAAATCTAATGCCATCAAAGATACTTTGCGATTTGGCGACGGCAAACCAATCTTGTTTGCTATATCACGTGGCAACCAAGCATTTTCATAACCCAAAGACGGAAACATCCCTTCGTTAAGTCCGGTCAATATAATAACATCTGCGGTCTGCATACGCGATTCAATCGTTCCCAAAACACAAACCTTGCAATCATCACTTTTATTCGGGCGAATTGAAACAGATCCAATCGCATCGGCTATAAACGCGCGCGCATCAAATATATTTAATACTATTTCATTGGCACATAATATATCAGCCGTTTCTTTTATCGCGTTCCAGATTGGAATATCGCTTTCATTTTCAATTGTGAAGTTTGGTTGAAAGTCATAATTGTTTTCAGAATCAACAAAAGACACCAACATATTAAATAAATTATAATTACTTTGTGCATACAGTTTTTCAAATTCACCACAATTATTTTCAATCCAATTATCAAATAAATTTAATATTGCACGCCCAAGATTAGTCATTGTCCCAGACAAGCCAGATGAAAAATCTGCATCAATTCCCACGCGCACCATTTCTGATTTAATACGCTGATTCGCCGCTGCATCGGGTGTAATTATCAACACAGATTTATTTTCTTTTATCGCACGCTTTGCGATATATGTTGCGGCCAAGGCTTCTTCGCTTTCACGTGCACATTCAATCAATTTACAATTATCTAACTTGTTATCTATATGTTCGCCAGTATTTCCAAAGGCCGTATTCATAATATCAATCACACTGTCCCCAACATCAATAGTTTGAACATCAGCAAATGACAAACCCAACCTTTTCAAAAATAAATTTTCACTGTGGTACGGATTAGTATCCAATTCAAAATCAGTTTCATTACCATTTATTTTCCCAGATAAAATAATTTTACCATTTGAAAGCCCCGCCACATATTCCATTAAATCTGCCGTAGCAGGCACCGATGCCGTTGAACCACAAACAATAACACAATCATATTTATCCAAATGATTTTTCCATGCGCGTATATCAGAATTTCTTTTTTGGGTTGTCGTCAATCTGTCATCTGGTAATTGTTTTAATATATCCAGTATGCGCGCTTTATTTTGGAAATGCGTTGCATATTTATCATCAATTAAAGATGTCCAATCTATATCATTTATTCGAACGCCTTCATTTTCCATATAATCTTGCATACGAATAAAATCACGACTAAGCGGTAATGCAGTTGCAATATTTTTAACATTGGCGTCCATTGATAATAAACGCGCCAGTATAATTATGCGTTCACGATTTGATATGGTGTCAGCATAAACTTCTTCTTCATCGTCCACACCATCACCCAAAGGAACCAGATTTGGTAAAATAACCGCATGCCCTATTTTTTCAAAAATAAATCTTTCAACACTGCGTATAGCACGACGCGAAGGCAAAAATATCAAAACATTTGAAAAATCATTTTTATATTGCGCGATTTGAAACCACAGCGCATCCAGCATACGCATCGGATTAGAAACATTAAAAATGTTATTATTTAACACCGATAATATCTCTTAATTCATCAAGGCCATATTTCTTTTCCGCAGAAGTTTCTAAAACCCTTTCAATCATCGCAGGATGATTTTCATGCGAAAGTTTTACTTGGTCGCTTTCACGAATTTTTTTGTCTTTCTTTGTATAAACAACCTGATAACAAATTCCATTTTTATCGCAAAAATCCATCAAATCTAAATCAGAATCTTTTGGTCCAATACGCGAATCAATTAAAACAAATAACCTGCGTAATTGTGAACGATTTAATAAATATTCTTCCAATCTTTCCAGCCAGCGCATTGCGTCAGCCTTTGATACACGCGCAAAGCCATAACCCGGCAAATCAACAATCATTGACTTATCATCCATATTAAATAAATTTAGACTTTGGGTACGCCCTGGGGTATTAGAAGTTCGTGCAACCTTTTCACCCAGCACAGCATTTATTAACGAAGATTTACCAACATTACTGCGCCCAACAAAAGCGTATTCTGCGAACTGTGTATTTGGCAGTGATTTAACTGTTTCAAAAGATCCGACAAATTTAATCATTATTTATTCACCAATTTTTTATATGCTTCTTTTTTTGAAATACCCGCACGTGCTGCCAATTCAGCCGCCGCAGATTTCGTAGAGTTTGATACGATATCATTTACGATTTCACTGATTTCATCATCGGTCATCTTTTTATCGGGTGCCGGCGCAACCACGATAACTATTTCCCCACGCGGTGGTTCTATGTTTAACAAATCAGCCGGATATCCAATAATAGTTTCTTCATGAATTTTGGTAATTTCACGAACAATTGCAATTTCGCGTTCCGGCATAACAGACGCCAATACTTTTATAGTATCCATAACCCTGTTCGGGCTTTCGTAATAAATTATAGTATGGCGAATTCGGTTATCTTCACGAACTTTCTTTTCATCAAAGAATCCACAGAAAGTAAATCTGTCTGTTGGAAATCCTGTTAAAACCAGTGCAGATATCGCCGCAGTCGGTCCTGGAACAACAAACACCGGAACATGCGCCGCACGTGCCGCACGAATAAGACGAAATCCAGGATCACTTATCCCTGGCATCCCCGCATCAGATACAGTCGCAATTGACTGCCCATTTAACATCTTTTCAACCAAAGAATCAACAACTTCGCGTTCATTATGTTCATGGCACGACACAGTTTTAGTTTTTATATCAAAATGATGTGCCAGTTTTCCAAATACGCGTGTATCTTCGGCCGCAATTAAATCTGCATCACGCAAAACTTCGATTGCACGTGGCGACATATCAGACAAATTTCCAATTGGTGTTCCGACAACATAAAGCCCTGATTGCATTTTTTATCCTTTTATAGTAGAATAATACATATAAAAAGTAGGTTTTTCAATGTATATGAATAAATTTTTAATTTTGTCTGCTCTTTTGGTTGCGTCTTGTGGCACAACCCAGATTACTAAAACAGTCCCTGTTGTCACATCTAACCCAACAGATTTATCTGGCGATTTTCTTTATTCTTCGTCAATGTACGGGTCTGACGATGCGGGTCCAAACGCAAATATTGCCGTATTATTACCTATGAACGGACCTGCTAAGACAGTTGGTCAAAACATAAAAACATCTATTGAAACCGCTTTTTTAAGCAAACCCGCAGAAAATATACGCGTTTCTTTTTATGATTTATCTGGGGAAAAATCAAGACGCGATTTGGTTATAAGGGATGCATTAAACACAAATCCAGACGTCATTATCGGTCCATTATTCGCCGAAGATGCAAACGAATTACGCAGTGCTAAACCATCAAAAACCCCGGTAATTTCATTTACTTCTGATGTAAATGCTTTGGGTGATAATTTGGTGACCATGAACCTTATTCCAACCCAGAGTATCGAAACAATAGTTCGTCAAATGCAATCTGACGGTGCAAAAACGATGTTGGTTTTGGCACCTGACGATAACTCTGGAAAACAAATGGCGGCCGCTGCAACGAAGATTTCAGATGCTTACGACATGCCAATAAACGGACTGTTTTATTATAAATCAGGAAATTCAGAATCAATCAAAGATGTTGCCATGCGCGCATCTATGTATAACGCACGCAGCAGTGCAAACACTCGCGCCCGCGAAGTTTTGTCTGATATCATAAACAAAGAAAGCGTGGATTATACAACCAGAAAAAACCTTGAAAACCAATTGGAAAAAATATCACGCACAGAAACTTTGGGGCCGGTACCTTATGATTCCATATTGTTCCTTGGGTCTGGCGAAGACGCGAAAACAATCACATCTTTCTTGCGCTATTACGGCGTTGGAAATCGCGATGCGGCAATGTACGGGACAACACTTTGGCACGGTTCAGATATCGCATCGGATTTCACAATGAGTGGCGCCAAATACGCGACATTGCCACCTGTATCAGATAATTTTGTCGCGCTTTATAATATGGTTTCCGGCAAAGACCCTGACTTTTTGGCCGCGTTTGGTTATGATGCCGCGAATTTATCATTAGGCATGCTCTATACACAAAAATCAAAAGACGCATACCTTTTTGACCCAAGCGGTTATATTGGAACAACCGGTATGTTCCGTATTCAGCCATCTGGGGAATCAGAACGCGCATTACGAATAATGGAATTAAACGGTTCTGGTGAAGTCACAGAATCTAAAAATGCACCAACAAATTTTTTGGTTCCTTTGTACAGTGTGAACATATCTGATTTGAAGACCGTTTCAGAAAAAGAATTAAAAACACGCGGAATCAATCCTGGCGATTATATAAAAATCCCAGAATACTTACGTCGTAAATCGGAATACAAAACAAAAACAATCGGCGCGAACTATGTATCCGAAGAAACAACTGAAATAAATGATGCACCAATTCAAATCTATGCCAGCACAGAAAAAGAAACCATATCATCAGAAGAATTTCAACCGGTAAAATTGGAAAAAGTATCCCGTAAATATATCGACAGCGTAGAAGTCACAGAATAAACACTTGCGTTTATAAAAAAATAAGATATAATCAAGGGGCTTAAAGATAACAGCGAGCATAGTTCAAAGGCTAGAATGCAAGCCTTCCAAGCTTGAAATGAGGGTTCGATTCCCTCTGCTCGCACCAGGGATGTAGCGGGTAGCGTATGAATCGGGTATCCTTGCGACGCGAACATCAATTCGTTGCTAATAACGCAACTCATTGTGTTCTTATACGTTCGGATTCCCTCTGCTCGCACCATAGATTGTGGCGGACGCAGCCAAAAAGTTTTGGGCGTGCGCCGGAGTTGGAGAGCCGGGGCAGACTGTAAATCTGTTGTCTTACGACTGAGGTGGTTCGAATCCACCCACTCCCACCACAAAACTAAAACCACCCTTTTGGGTGGTTTTTGTTTTGCTGTGATGTGGTTTATGGTATTAGGCCATACAACGAAGTTGTTTGGTTCGTCTATGAGTTTGTGTTTGCAAATAAAATGCAGCAAACACATTACGAATGCGGCGCAGGCATTTATGCCGAGCCAATCCACCCTTGGGTGGATCCGCCAGAGCGAAGCGCATGGCGTATACGCAGATGAACAATTAGCAAACCTGCAAAAGCGGATATTTTTAATAGAGTTTTTGCATTTAGGTTTGGTTATTGTTTATCAAGGCGCACCCCACCCCCACATTAACGCCAAAAATTTACAAAGCAACAAAACACCGGCATTTGCCGGTATTTTCTTACTTTTCTAACCAATTATTCAGACTTTTATTTACATCATCCATATTATCGCAAACCGCAAAAACACCAAGTAATTTACATTTATCAGAATATTCTTTTGTGTTATTTCCTGTGGCGCCTGTAAATGCTATACAATCCATACCAGCAGATTTTGCAGCAATAAAATCGTTAACACTGTCACCAATAACTATGCAATCTTTTGGTTCATAATTTTTTGTTTTAGCGGCCAATAAAAATAAATCAGGTTCTGGTTTTCCATGTTCAACCATATCAACGGTAAAAAAATCTTTGTCTGACATATAGTTTTTTATCCATTGAAAACTGGTCATTTTCCATTTGTGTTGTGTGGCTGTTGCCCCTGTTGCAATACAATGTTCAAAATTATTATTGTCCATAACTTTTTCAACACCATCTATTGCAACCATACAATTAGTCCCCAGATAAATTTCCCTTTCATTAATCTTGTTTATAAAATTATCATCTAAGACCAAACCAGAGATATATTTTTCCAGTCTTTCACGACGCGTTTTATCCGACACACCGACCAACAAATCGGCTTTTTCAGCATCATTTAGTTTTATATTTCTTTCACTTACTAAAATTTCATCCCAAGCACGAACCCACAGTTTTTCACTGTCTGCAATAACACCATCAAAATCCCAGATTAACAATTTTTTCATTTGTTTTTATCTTTTTCTTGCTGTAAATTCTTCCCATTGCTTTTCTGTTATTTGTGAAGGGAAACCTTTGTTAAGATAGCCAATTGCTGTCAATTTTTCTAATTCTTGTTCGCCTTTTTTACCAAAAACATATCTTATTTCTTCTGTCGTAAAAGTATCTGCTATCAATGCATAACGCAAAATATTCCGCATCAAACTTTCTTCTGGTTTATATTTATATTCATATTCTTTGTATCTATACAAACCAAAGAACTGCAATAGTTTTTGCCATTTCGGTTTTGCTGGTGGTTTAATTCCTTGTAAACTAATTGGTATAAACGGGGTATTCTCTTTCATCCCTAAACGAATCAACCCAACCTGGCCCCACTCTTTTTTTATTTTTGCTTTATTCATAAGAACAACCTTTTCTTTATTTTATTCTTATATAAAAATTGTGCGTTTTCAAGATATAAAAAAACCGGCATTTGCCGGTGTTTTGTTATTTCAGTGGTGGGAAACAGTTATCACCCCCGTCCGGACAACACACCATCCAGCCATCGCCAGCATCTGTATAAACTTCGCCGACACAACAACCATTTTTATCCGGACGCGTACCATCAGCGCAAGTCACAAAAAATCCGTTCCAATTAACAACCAAGTAATGTGCCGTATAGCCAATCATACCACCCAATACAAAAGCAACAAAAATCCAAATCCAAGATTTACATTTTTTTGTTTGTGGTTTGCTGACTGATTTTTTAACAACTTTCTTTTTCATTTTTCATACCTTAATCTTCATCAATTATTTTTTCCAATTGTATTATAAAATCTATTGCAGGGTTAGTCAATTTTTTAGCCTTTTCAATCATACGTTCTGCCTCTGCCTGCATTTGCAATCTTTTATAAGTTTCAACTATCTCAACCGATTCATTTGGTTCTTGTTCAATATTATCATCTGTCAAAGCACGCGCAATTTCTAATTCTTGCGAAGCCAATGCTTTATATTTTTCAGAATTTTCAGGACATCCGCGTTCTGACAAATTAGCATAAACTTGTGCATCATTTATATGATTCCAAGCGTTTGTATCAGAATCATCGTTAACTAACTTTTTAGATAAAACTTTTTCTATTTTTTCACATGTTCTGTGTTGTAAAACCACTTGTTCAACATGGGCAACTTTTGCATGCACATGTTGTTTCATTGGACGATTAAAACCTGAAAAGCCACTTATAATAAATCCAACAATTGCACCCATTAAAAACAATGCAACCATACCAATAGTGCCGTAAAGGCGATATTTTTTATATTCTGCGTTTGATTTTTTCATTTTTCTCTCCTCTGGTTTTTATTTTGTTTATTTATTTTACAATACCATCTCTGATGGTGATTATTCTGTCTGCGCGTTTCGCCAAATTCATATCATGAGTCACAAATAACATAGACATTTTTGATTTACGCACTAAATCCAGCAACAAATCAAATATAACCGTCGCATGATTTGGATCCAAAGAACCCGTTGGTTCATCCGCCAATAAAATTTCTGGACTGTTCGCAATCGCGCGTGCTATCGCAACACGTTGTTGTTCACCACCGGACATTTCATTTGGGAAATGTGTTGCGCGGTGCGCTACATTTGCCAACTTTAATAATTTCATCGCACGCGCACAGGCTGTATTTTCATTCAAACCATTTGCCATCATCGGCATCACTACATTTTCCAGTGCCGTAAAATCAGTCAGCAAATTATGCTTTTGATAAACGAAACCCATTTTTTGACGACGCAATAATGTGCGTGTTTCTTCGTCTATTTTATCAATTGGATGACCATTTATAAATATATCACCACTGGTTGGTTTATCCAATAATCCAACACATTGTAAAAGTGTTGATTTTCCAGAACCACTTTGTCCAACAAGCGCAACTATTTCGCCACGATATAAATCAAAACCACCGCCACGCAAAATATTTAATGGTTGGCCTGCTTCGACAAAAGTTTTTTTGATATCACGAACAGATAACACTATATCTTTTTTTGATATTTTTGATAAAGAATTCAATATACTTGCCATATGTATCACCTATTCGTTACGTAATGTTTCAACTGGATCTGTATTTGCGGCACGCCATGCCGGATATAATGTTGCAAGGAAAGCCAATGCTATTGCAATTATCGCGATGCTTATAACAGTTGACGGAACCAATTTAGATGGTAATTCAGAAAGAGAATATAATTGTGCCGGGAATAAATCACGACCGGTTATAAACTGGAAAAACTTTCGTATAGGTTCGATATACACCGCCATCAATACCCCAAAGAAAGTTCCAAATGTTGCACCAATAATTCCAATTGAAGTTCCTGATAAAATAAATATCTTCATCATAGATTTGCGAGATACACCAAAAGTACGCAATACAGCAATATCTTTATTCTTGTCTTTGACCAACATAACCAAAGAAGAAATTATATTAAAAGCCGCAACAATAACTATCAATAACAAAATCAAAAACATAACACTGGATTCAACCTGTAATGCGCCAACAAAACCACGATTCAAATCGCGCCAATCACGAATAACAAAACCATCTGGCAACAAAGCATCCAAGGCTTTGACAACAACTTCACTTTGTTCTGCATCACTTAAAAACAAATCAATATGTGTGACAGAATTTTCAATATTCAAATATTTTTGCGCCGTAGAAAGTGGCATAAAAATATAACCATTGTCATATTCATACATACCAGCAAAGAACGAAGAAACTGCCGGATACGCCATAATACGTGGTACTGTTCCAAATGGAGTAGCCGTTCCACCATTTGCAGAAATCAATGACACTTTATCACCAGCCGTCACACGCAAATTACGCGACAAAGACGAACCGATTATCAATTCCCCATCTTTGATGGCATCTAAACTTTTTCCATATATACGTGTTCCAGAACTTGTCTTAGAAACTAAATCTGGCATACGAATACCACGAATCATAGCACCTGAATTATTTCCATTTGCAGACGCCATCACCTGACCTTCGGCAATTGGAACAATTGATGTGGCATACTTAGCAACCACTTTATTTTGGCGCATTTTGTCAATCAAGAAATCATAATCAGATATTGTTCCGTTTTGATGATATACAACAACATGTCCGTTCATACCAATAATACGCGAAAGCAGAGTATCATGAAAACCACCCATCACAGACATAACAACAATCAATGTTGCAACACCCAATGTAATTCCAATCAAAGATACCCATGAAACAACAGAACCAAACCCGCGTTTTTTTGCACGTAAATATCTGAATGCTATTTTTTTTTCTAATGCACTAAATAACATATTTTACCCCGTTATTGATTCAAAAAATCACGTAAATCATCACCAGACAAAACCTTGCCTGCTTCGCCGGCATCAACAATAGATATTAAACGTGGCGACATAAATACAACCAATTCAGCAAATGGTGAAATCAAAGTTTCAGGTGTTGTGACAAAAGAGTGTGTAGGAATACCAACAATCACATAATTATCACCAACATTAGATGGTATCTTAAACGAAGACAATTCGCCATTAGTTGTTGATAAAACTATTTTTGCATCAATCTTTTTATACCCACCATAATTGCCATAAGTTCCCGTTGCACCAATTATCAAATCAGTTTCTAATCTGTCTTCTTTGCCACATTGGCCAATATCAAATCTGGATTGCCATCCGTTTGGGATCGCAAATGTTCCTTGGGAAACCAAAACCATATTTGCCTGTTGTGATATAAATTCTTGCAAAGTTTTTGTATTGATTTCAGGACTTACCACCAGCGCACGCCCCACAACCCCAGGAATAGACATACGAATATTATTTTCACCAAATGCAGGCAACATATTCATCCAAATAATAGGATTATCTGTTTTTGGATAAACACGATAAACATCTATGTCCCATGCCAAAACATATTTTTTGGACGCAACATCTGCAATTATTTTTGAAACTTCGCGTTCTGTTTGATAATTTCCTTCGAATACAACGGTTTTGTCTTGCCAGTTCACCAACAAATTACGCACATCGGCCCCACGCATAGCATCCAACAGAGCCATTATGATTGTTTCGTCTTTTGGCATTTTTATCATCCATTTACCATTACCTGTTAAATGAATTTCACCAAATTCCGCATCATAAGAATAATACACACGACCAAGTTTCGCCATCAATTCAACCGCATCAGCCAAAGAACTGGTTGAAATTGTTCCAGAAATCTTTTCAAATGTAGCCTGGTCTTCTATGACAGAAATATCTGTATCATCTAATAATTTTTCCAGTGCATCTTTCACATACATTTTTTTGAATTCATAATCAGAAACCTTTAAATCAGGCAAATCGTCCCCTGTATTAAGGCGAACAATTTCTATCTTTTCTTCTGGGACAACACTTACGACACTCTGGTTATTCCAATCAACCGTACATCTTTTTGGTAAATCCAAAGCAAATCTTTGCGCTGTATCAGTTGTCAATGCTGCCTTTTTTGGAAAGATAGGCACAGAATTTTCATCAATCACAGTATTTTCAACAACATTGACTGTATCATAAAGTTGCATATTTTGTTGCTGATTTGCACACCCAGAAATCATCATTGCACACATTGTACAAACAAGAACAAGGGTTTGTTTAATATTGTTTTGTGCCATTTTTCTTTCCTTTTTTTGCTTTCCTTATGTGATATATACTATATATTCATAATTTTTTCAAACTCTTCCAACGACATTTCGTAAATAGGTTTTTGGTTTGGGGTCACCAAACTTTTTACATTTTCAAACTGCTTTTCAAATAAATTCATCGCATCTATAACATTTGAATCAATTTGAACACCAGATTTTTTAAGCCTGTTTCCATATTCTACGATATATTCAAGGACATCTGCCGCAAAAAAGCGTCCAACATAATTTTCCAGCGCAATTCCGCCCTTTTCCACACAAATCGCAGATAAAATGCGCGACATTTCGTTATAAAAATTAGCCAATTTTATATAATTTTGAACATTTATTGCCATTGCCTTTCCCCTGGTTTGTTTTTTACATTATAAAAACTATTGCCACACAAACGCAATTAAATTATAATGTAAATTATGAAAACAAGATATTTATTTTTATTATTAGGATTAACAGCCTGTGCTTCTGCTAATCGTGGCTCGATTGACGACGCAACAATATTAAATTGGGAAAACGACGCGGTGACCACAGAACAATTCGTTCGCGATCATAAATCTTGCCTTGGGATAAAAGACAAAAATTATGTACCGCGTTCCAGAATCGCAAAATTGTTATCTCCTAATCAAAGCGCACAAATGCCAGATTGGGACGGTCTTTGGGTGACATTTCAATCGAACGAATATAAAGATGTCGGCCAACGCGCATTATTGTCTGTGCCACCTAATACCGCATCAAAAACAGTCGGTTATTACCGTAAATGTATGTTAAGACGCGGTTATTTGCTGCGTGCAAAATAATAACTTGATTGTTGGTTATTTTCTAAAAATATGATATAATAAGTATGTTATGAAGAAATCCATATTCTTTTGGTTGTATTTTGTTGCGTCAATTATATTGGCGGTGTATTTTTCAACCCGTATTATAACCAGTCTTATGGGACGCGGTCCTGTATCTTATGTAAAGCATATCTCGATATTAAGTGATTCCAAGACAACAGATTTTGAACCTATTATGGTTGCAACTGGCATAAACAGTGGAACAAATATAAAATCTGTTGATTTGTATCAAATAAACCATCGGGTTTCAAAAATTCCTGGGATAAAAAATTCGTCCGTTCGCCGCCTGGCCAATGGCGACATTATTATAAAAACCGAACAACACAAGGTTGCTGCCCAATGGTTTGACGGTGTTTATTATTATCCTTTGTCTGTGGACGGAACAAAAATAGATACCCCAACAACAGAACGCAACACAAACACTATTGTTTTCCAGGGAACAATTCCTGAAAATTTAACAGAAATCATAAACGGCGTATCTGGGTTATCTGAATATATTGATTATATGAATATGATTGAATCACGTCGTTGGAATATACACACTAAAAACGGCATAACAATATATTTACCAGAAAACAATCCAAGTGTCGCAGTAAATAAAATAAAGACATTGAACCAAACACATAAATTATTATCACGCGATATTGAAATAATCGATATGCGCGATAACGCCAGAATTTTGGTTAAAACAAGAAAATGAGGCTTGCTAATTCTTCTTTTTTATGTCTTGATATTGGAACCTATGGCGTTCGCGGATTGGCGCATTGTGTTCGGGATGCAAAAATAGTTCAATCTGCGATGCACTTTGTAAAAAACACAAACACTATATTTGCACTAAAAAGCGTTATTGATGAACTGGAACAACAATTAAACACTCATTTTAATTCAGCATTTATTACTGGTAATTTTGGGGCGGCTGATTTCAAAACAGTTTCTGATACAATATCTTGGCATGATGAACATAAAATCAACGAACTGGATTTAAAACATCAAATTGCAAAAATAACTGTGCCTGATGATTTTTATGCAATGCATATAATTCCTGTGTTTTACAGCACGCCAACCATAAAAAATATCAGCAATACACCAATTGGACATATCGACACACAATTAAAATCTATATTCAGTGTAATTTCATACGAAACAGATAAAACAAGATATTTATCTGATATCTTGCGCCGTTCGCATATTCAATCCAGCGGATTCTTAGACCCAACATTTTTACAAAATTCAATTTATCGCCGTCAAAATGAAAAGGTTATGTTCATAGACCTGGGGAACGAATTTACAACAGTATCTATATGGACTATGCGTGGACCATTATATTTTAATAAAATAAAGTTTGGTGGACACGATATTACAAATGCTATTGCATCTGGATTACATATTGGAACTGTGGATGCCGATACATTAAAAATATCCGTCGCATGCGCAACACCAAATGAAATGGACAGATTTACACCGGCCGATTCTTCTGAAAAATTTGCCGCATTTTCACGTGCTGATATAAATGATATATTTATTCCTTGTATAAAAGAATTGCTGCGAAATATACACGAACAATCTATTAAATATATTGAACAATATAAACCTGAAAAAATAATACTGACCGGCGGTGGCGCAACAGTAAATAATATCAATACTATTTTTGAACGCGTGTTTAAGTTGCCTGTGGAAAACCTGGGGGACAGCGCCAGCGTCAACGCCCTGTCAGAATATATCTGGAACACATATTTACCAGAAAGAAATGCTTATATACAAAAACGCGAAAAAATACATAATACTATTGATAAAATAACACATCTTTTTAAACATAAACCAAAAGTAAAAAAACATAAATTTGTTCCGATATTGCCAAGCACGCTTTGCTTTAACATGAACGATATGTCAACATACACAATGTTTAAAAGTGCCGGAATTTCAATGATACACGTTGATATAATGGACGGATTTTATGTAGATAAAATTGCCGGTGGCATTGATGAATTGGCAAACATACGTGAAAAAACTAAATCGCATTTACATGTTCATTTAATGACAGAAAGCCCATCTGTTTGGGCGCGTGATGTAATAAACGTTGGTGCAGATACCGTTATAATTTCAACAAATACATCCGGGGTAAAAAACGCAATTAAAATTGTAAAAGATGCGGGGAAACGCGTTGGCATCGCCCTTAATCCAGAATCAAATGTTGAAATTTTAATACCAATTTTGAAACAAATTGATGAAGTAATGTTAATGGCTGTTAAACCAGGCGCCGCAGGTCAAGAATTTGATGAAAACGTTCTACAAAAAATAAAAGTATTAAATTACACACGTAAAAAACACGGCCTTAAATATATAATCAGTGTTGATGGTGGCATAAATCCAGAAACCGCAAAACTTTGTTGGAACGCCGGTGCTGATTTATTGGTCAGTGGTTCCTACCTTGCAAACACAACCGATTTTCCATTGGCAGTACAAAGTTTATTGAATCACTAATTTACGACCATCTCCGTTTTGTGTAATATAAATATGAATTGTATTTTCTGGCAATATATCTTTTGCAATATCAGGCCATTCTATCAACGTAATATCATTATCAATTGCATATCGCAATCCAATTTCTTCCAATTCAGATGCATCCCCTATTCTGTACAAATCAAAATGCGAAATACCATCATAATTTTGAACCAGAGTAAAAGTCGGACTTGGCACCACGGTATCTTCGCCACGCAATGTTTTTATTATGGTTCGCGCAATTTCACTTTTACCCATACCCAAATCACCATGCAATGCAACGGTCACTGGTGCATGCAAAGTCTTTGCAAAGTCACGTGCAAATTGTCTTGTTTCTTCAATATTATTTAATATATATTCTTTCATTTTATTCCACCAATAATAAATCATCTTCCAGCGCATGAATCAAATCACGAACCTGAGCAGCCTGTTCAAATTCTAAATTCTCGGCATGTTTTTGCATAGTCTTGGTAAGTGCCTTGATTTCCTTGCGCAAAGATTCTGCGTCCATAACACCACCATCTTTACTATAAACAAATTTTTTGGTTTTGTCAGTTTTTTCTTCTTTTTCTTTAACTTCTTCGAATACAGACTTTGATATAGTCTTTGGTGTTATGTTATGTTCTTTGTTATACTTTTCTTGCTTTTCACGACGACGCGCAGTTTCATCCAGCGCAGCACGCATAGATTCGGTTATAGTATCCGCATACAAAATTACACGTCCGTTTGCATTACGCGCTGCACGTCCTATTGTTTGAATCAACGAACGTGTTGAACGCAAAAAGCCCTCTTTGTCCGCATCCATAATCGCAACCAATTCGCATTCTGGGACATCCAAACCTTCGCGTAAAAGATTTATGCCAACCAAAACATCATATTTACCCAATCTTAAATCACGCAATAAATCAATGCGTTCCAATGTTTCAATATCAGAATGCAAATAACGCGCACGAACACCATTTTCAATAAAATAGTCTGTTAATTGTTCTGCCATTTTCTTGGTTAACGTCGTGACAATAACGCGTCCTTTGGTCTTTTTAACGGTATAGAGCAAATCATCAACCTGATTTTTGGTTGGGCGCACTTCACATATCGGGTCCAACAATCCGGTTGGACGAATAACCTGTTCACTTACAATACCGTTTGATTGTTCCAATTCCCATTGTGCCGGCGTTGCAGAAACAAATATAGTTTGCGGACGCAACATATCCCACTCTTCAAAAGTCAAAGGACGATTATCAACACAAGACGGCAAACGAAATCCATATTGAGAAAGTGTTTCCTTGCGCGCCCTGTCCCCACGCGACATCGCCCCAATTTGAGGAACCGTCACATGACTTTCATCCAAGAATAAAAGAGCATCTTTTGGTAAATATTCGAATAAGGTTGGTGGCGGTTGGCCCGGCAGGCGTCCGGTTAAATATCTGGAATAGTTTTCAATTCCACGACAAGTTCCGGTCGATTCCATCATTTCGATATCAAAGTTCACACGTTCGCGTAATCTTTGTTCTTCGACATATTTCATATTATCATGAAAGTATTTTAATCTTTCTTCCAAATCAGTTCGAATTTGCCCTATTGCTTGTAATACAGATGGCATAGGTGTTGCATAGTGTGTATTTGGATAAACTACAATCCTGTCCAATTTGTGTAATTTACCACCTGTTAAGGTATCAAATTCCCAAATCTCGTCAATTTCATCACCAAAAAAGGATAATTTCCAGGCCCTGTCTTGGGAATGCGAAGGAAATATATCAAGTGTATCACCACGGGCACGAAAATCACCACGATTAAATCCCATTTCGTTTCTTTTATACTGAATATCAACAAGGGAACGCATTACATCTTTTTCAGATATCTTGTCCCCTGTTTTCAATACTAATTTCATTTCGCTGTATTGTTCTGGCGACCCAATACCATAAATAGAAGATACAGATGACACAACGATAACGTCCCTTTCTTCCAACATGGCACGCGTAGCACTGTGGCGCATACGATCCAATTGTTCGTTTATAGATGCATCTTTATCTATATATGTGTCTGTGGTTGGAACATAGGCCTCTGGTTGATAATAGTCATAAAAAGACACAAAATATTCCACATGGTTATGCGGGAAAAACGCCTTCATTTCCGTATATAATTGTGCCGCCAATATCTTATTAGGCGCCATTATCATTGTCGGACGCCCTAAATTTTGAATAACATTGGCCATTGTAAATGTCTTACCAGAACCAGTCACACCCAATAAAACCTGGGATTTTTTACCGTTTTGGACACCTTCAACCAATTCAGCAATCGCCGTTGGTTGATCCCCCATCGGCGCAAAATCAGATTCCAAAGAAAAAATACTTTCAATATCTTTCATTTTTTTATTCACATACATTAATATAATTCATTATAATGAAATTACAAGGAAAGAGAATGATGTCCACAAAATCTAAATACACTAACAGAATTTTAATATCTTTGTTGGCTTTTGTCGCATTTGTTGTGCTGGCGGTTATTGTTGTGCCAACACAAATAACTCTTAATAGCCTTAAACCAAAAATAGAAAACGCTATTTTTACCCAAACAGGTATCCAAGCCAAGATTCATGGTAATGTTCATTTCAGTTTGATGGGCAAGGCTGCAATTGTGGTCCATAATGTATCTGTTCCAAATGGTGTTATATCTTCAATTGAATTTGGGTTTCCTCTTGTTGATATATTTAATATTGAAAAGGCTGATATATACGGTGATATTCAGGTTAACGGTGCATCGCTTTATATTGAAAAAATCGTTCCTTTTGAAATAAATAAAAAAATCATTGTCAATGATTCAGATATAAAATTCCTTAACAAAGAATACAAGATTATTCACGCCGAACTTTCAAAAAATAATACCGAAGCCTTTGTCCGTACAGATCAGCATAAATACGAAATTCAATCGACAGGTAATAATTTTGTTATAAAAAATAAAAACAATGATTTGAATTTAACCGGAAAATTATTCAAAGACGGTACTGCGCGCGGAAAAATCAGTATTATCGCGCAAAATGTGAACAGATGGTTTGAATTTGAAAAGCCTCGTATAAACGGACAATTTCCAATAACTGCTGATGTTTTCTGGGACGGAAACTATGGAATAAAGTTTGACAATATTTCTGCAAATGGCGTCTATGGCAGTATTGAATTAAAAGACGATGGATACAGAATAATAAAATTAAGATCTGATAACGCAGATTATGATATGTCTTTTTTCTTGGACAGTCCTGAAATATTACAAAACGCATATTTTGATTTAGATTTTTATGGCAACATGACTTTTATGAACCATAAAATAAATCATCTAAGAATACTTACCAATGGAAACGACAAACAAATAAATATCGATACAATTATCGCAGATGAAACACATATAAACGGTGGTTATATTGATGAAAATGGCGCACACGATGTTAATATAGCTGGTCCATTATCCGGTCTTCATACAAAATGCCTGTTCAACGGAACACCAACAAATTGGTATTGTAAAGAATATTCACATGGAAACAATATTACTTCTGTTTTTTCAGTCAAAGATGATGTAATTGATGCAGATGTTTATTCAACCGCAATATACGCAGATATGAAACCTTTCGTCGTCACAATAAGAAAACTGGCTTCCAGTGGTGAAGTAAGATTTTATTATCCTGATATGGTTGGGACATTACACCTTGGCAAGGACAGTTATACCGTTGATTATACACGCCTTGATAACAAATCATTGAACCAGGCAAAAATCAATTTAAAATTCTTGCCAGACTTTATGAAAGACGAACCTGGTGATTTCGTATGGACTAATGGGGTTATGATATTTACTCCAAATTCAAAACAATGGCAGTTGTCTAAAAGTACAGACTTCTTTATATTACGCGGTGAAAATTTCAAACGTTTAACACGCAAAGTTGATTTACAGGCCTTTAATGATTTGCCTTATATTTTATCCGGAAATTATAAAAACGGAACCATTTCAGATTTCGTTGTTGAAATTGCAGGCCATAAACTTACTGGGATATTATCTGGGAAATCAATTACATTAAAGACAGATATTTTTAATATAACACCGTTTATAAATCAATCTTTTGTTGAAAAATTCGAAGATCTGTCTTTCTTTACAAATCATCCTGTATTATTACCATTTGAAACAGATGTAAATGTTGCATTGTCTGCAAACAAACTGGTATACAAAGATACAGAATATAACAATTTTGTATATTCGCTGAACCAAAATACTCAGACGTTTTCTATAACAGATTCTAACCGCGGAAATATGTTGGCATCTATCAAGAAAGATAATATTAAGTACGCAATAAACATACAATTAAATAAATTTGTATTTGATGGGAATTTATTGCCTGACTTTATGCCACTTAACATTTCTGATACCGCAATCACCGCAGAAATAAAATTGAATACTTATGGAATGATAGCGCATGATATTATAAATAACCTTAATGGAACATTCGATGCATCATTCGAAGGCGGCAAACTTTATGGCCTGGGATTGGCAGAATTTTATGCATCAGCCCCTGTATTTACAACGAAACAAGATGGTGAAAGATCTTTATACAACGCGTTAAAAAATGGGATTACACCACTGAAAAAAATGCACATAGTTGGGACCTATAATAATGGAAATATAAAAACCACAGAACCATTCAGTTTATCCATGCCTCACGCAGAAGCGACCGGTATTTTACAAATTGAAAACAATGAAATGCGCGCCCAATTAAAAATCATTTTACGTGGAACATCTGCATCGCCAGAACCGGTTGATTTAATGATATTCCCAGATAATTCACGTGAATTTTCATTATCGCAAATTATGATAAATTTTGATCCTGAATATATGCGTGAATTCATAAGATTTCATAATCAGTTTTAATAAAAAAAACACCCCGAACAAATCGGGGTATTTTTTCAAGATTTATTATTAACCACGTTTACGTACTTGAATATGTACATCACGTAATTGTTGTTCAGTCACTTCGTTTGGCGATCCCATTAACAAATCTTGGCCACGCTGGTTCGCAGGGAACGCAACGATTTCACGAACGCTTTCACCATCGCCCAAGATTTCAGAAACCAATCTTTCAATACCAAACGCACATCCACCGTGTGGTGGTGCGCCATATTTGAACGCAGTGTACAAAGCATTAAAGTTTTGTTCAACGGCTTCGATTGGATAACCCGCGATATCAAAACATTTTTTCATAACATCTGGGTTATAGTTACGCAAACCACCACTGCAAATTTCAATACCGTTTAACACCATATCAAATTGCGCCGCCTTGATAGAGAAAGGATCTTTTGTATTCAGTTCTTCCAATGTCGCAATTGGGTAAGAGAACGGATTGTGTGTGAACTTTGGTGCACCTGCACGTTCTTCATCTGGTTCAAAGAACGGGAAATTATCAACCCAACAAAAAGCAAAATCACGTGGATTGACCAAGCCCAAATCTTCACCCAATTTATTACGTAATTTACCGGCGGTTTTTGCAGCCTTTTCTTCCATATCACAAATAAAGAATATCGAAGAATTATCGCCTGCAATTTCGTGTAATTTGGCGATACGGTCTGCATCCAATTTCTTTGCAACTGGACCTTTGGCTTCTTCGGCAAAAACTATATAACCTAACCCACCAAGACCTAATTCTTTGACCGCATAATCACCTAATTTATCAAACCAAGAACGTGGTTTATCAGATGATTTTGGCGCAGGAACAGCACGCACAACCGCACCGTTTTCAATTGCATTTGCGAATATTCCGAAATCTGAACCACGGAAAACATCCGTCACATCTGATATCAAAATAGGATTACGAAGATCTGGTTTATCGCAACCATATTTCAACATCGCATCGTCAAAAGAAATATGTGGAATTTCAGGATATACATTTGCATCTGGCGCAAAAGCCTTTACAAATTCAGGCATCAATTTTTCACCAACCGCCTGAATATCAGATTGATCCACAAAGGACATTTCGATATCTAATTGATAAAATTCTAACAATCTGTCTGCGCGCAAATCTTCATCACGGAAACAAGGTGCAATTTGGAAATATCTGTCGAACCCAGATACTTGCAACAATTGTTTGAACATCTGTGGCGCCTGAGGCAACGCATAGAATTTACCATGATGCAAACGACTTGGGACCAAGAAACAACGTGCACCTTCTGGGGAATCAGCCGTCAACAAAGGTGTTTGGAATTCACTGAATCCCATATCCCACATTTTATCGCGCAACCACTTCATCATTTTATTGCGCATTAAAATATTGTGGTGTAATTTTTCACGACGCAAGTCTAAGAAACGATATTTATAACGCAATTCTTCACTGGTATCTTCATCGCCAAAAACTTGGAAAGGCAAAACTTCTGCGTTTGTTAAAACTTCCCAATTTTCAGATTTTATTTCAATATGACCAGTTGGGATTTTATCATTAATCGCCTCTGCATCACGCGCAACGACTTTACCAGTAATTCTGATAACAGATTCAGGACGAATTTTTTCTAAATTTTCATCCCCGCCATCAAACACACACTGAGTTATTCCATAATTATCACGCAAATCAACAAATAACAAAGAACCATGATCGCGTTTACGATGAACCCAACCTGACAAAGTGACAACTTCACCAACGTTTTTTTCAGTCAATTCACCACAGGTATGCGTTCTGTATTTAGATTTCAAAGAAAGCATTTTTTACACCTTTTTTTGCTTGTCCCACGAAGCCTTGGCGAAGTGGGATTTCGGTGTCGTAATAAAATTTTTGGATACGGCACCAATTCAAATCTTAAATCACAGGGGCGCTAAGATTTTTTCGCGCGGTGCCACCCTGCTTTTCTTACTTTTAAGATTTCACAAACACTCCGCGGTTGTCAGTCGCATCAACATATTTGAAAAAACCTGGTGCCCTAAGCAAGAATCGGACTTGCGACTCGTCCTTACCAAGGACGTGTTTTACCACTAGACTATTAGGGCAATCGCCAGATATTATACCCATGAATCGCAAAAAATCAAATAAAAAGCAAAACATTGATTTTTTATTGAAATTATGATATAATAAAAGCAATTCGATGGGGCAAAACCGTCGTTTTTATTTGTTTAATTGCCGGCAAATGCCGGCCTTTTTTATATAAAAATGGAGTAATTTAATGTCAAGACAAATACAAATTCGTCGCGGAACAGCGACGGAAAATGATGCCTTTACCGGCGCAATTGGCGAAGTCACCATGGACACAACAAATAAAACATTACGTGTTCACGATGGTGAAACCGCAGGCGGCATAAAATTGGCCAAACAAAGCGAAATACCAACCGTCACATCAAAAGCCAATACAGATATGGATAACATAAGCACAACAGGTAAAAAAGTTATATCTAACCTATCAACGCCAGATTATTCTGCACCTGTCAGTAAGAATTGGGACACAACATATTTAGCAGATTATGATTGTGTTGTTAATTATCAGACTAATCACATTGATGGAAATCCTAATGTTGCCCCATGTGTGTCTTCTGATGGCAATACTTTTACAACATTACGTGAATCAAATGCAGGCTCTGGTTCTTTTAAAATTTCTGGTGAATTTTATGTTCCAAAAGGGTGGTATTGGAAAATGGTTGGCGGTCGCAACGTGGACAGATCTTTAAAAATTTTTCCGTTAAAAGGGAGTTTATAATGTTAGTCAAAGAAAAAAATAGTTTTATATTAAATGAATGGCTTGATACAAAAAACAATCAAGAACGAGTAAAAAAATGGGGCATGGAAGTTTATACAGGCGAAACAGAAACCGGATATGATGGACTTTTGTATGTCAAAGGTTATGCACCAATTGAACCAGAAAAAACTTACGTTGAAAAAAGGCAAAATGAATATCCAAGCATTTCAGAACAACTGGATATGATATATTGGGATAAAGTTAACAACACAAACAAATGGCAAGAAAAAATTGCCGAGATAAAATCAAAATATCCAAAGGCATGAATATTAGACCTGCTATTTTTTAGTAGGTCTTTTTATCGATAATATTTTTTTACCAAAAAAGTAAAATCTTGTACGATTTTCAGTTTTTTCTATTCTGAAAAATTTAATTCTTTTATTTACTTCAACCCAATCATCATAAGAGCCTATAACATGCGCTTTGGCCTTGCACCCGCCAATCCACCAAGAGATTTCTGAAAAAGTAGAACCACAAGAATAAATTGCTTCTTTACATTTTGATAATAAATATAAATCAGCAATCGCATATTCTATTGATGAATAATTTTTATTTGGAACTTCTATTATTTTATATTTTTTCTTAAAATAATCAGATATATCTTTATCATGAGCAGATAAAAAGAAAAAAGTATCCTTAGAATATTTATCCATACATTTGGTAAATTCTTTCAAATTTGTATTTCTACCACCATCTTTCCAATCAGAATGGTTTCGAACATGCAAAGCAACTGTATTTTTTGGCAATATAACAGAATTAATAATTTTTTGAATATTTGCGTTTGGTTTTAATTTTTGAAAATATTGCGAATATACTTTTACCATTCTTTTTGGTGTTCTATTGTATTCCAAATCAAAAACAGGGTCATTAAAATCTAATGGAATTTTTGAAAAGTTTTTTGAAATATTGTCGGATTCTGACACATAAAAACGCCAAGACTGTTCAGGGATATTATAATTTGGAATATCTTTTTCATAAATTTTTACAGGATAATCAAAGCAAAATAATTCTAAAAAAGATTTTTTGACAAGAGTTTTAGGCCAAATTAAAATCATTTCTTTTGGTTGATATTGACGAATAAAAGAAAACAATCCTTTTATCCTATTTCCCAACCCAGCTTTTACACTAAGATTACAAACCGGTAAATTCTTTTTCATATTATTTTCTCTTTTCGTTGATTGTTTTTTTAATTAAATCTTCCCATTTATCCCAAATTATATTAGATGAATATTGCAACATTTCATGTTGGCTGTTTTTTCCATATTTTTGTCTTAATTTAGAATCATACATCAACAAACTCATCGCTTTTGCCAAATCATTTTCATCATCAGCAACCAAAAAACCTGTTTCTTTATGTTTTATAATTTCATTTGTCCCATCACAATCTTGCAATCCAATACAAGGCAACCCTACTCCCATTGCTTCTGCTAACACCAAAGGGAACCCTTCAACATGTGACGGTAAAACAAATAAGGAAGAATTTATTAAAATTTCTTTCGTTTTCTTGCTAGTACCTTTTAAATGAATCTTTTTTGTCATTTTTAATTTATCAATCAGGCTTTGATATTCTTCTCTTAAATAACCTTCACCATATATATCCAAAGACCAATTTGGAAATTTATCACTGATTTTAGCAAAAGCCTTTATTAATAAATCTTGATGTTTTTCCAAACAAAGTCGTCCAATACTTGTAATTTTTTGTTTATCTAATGACAACGGTTCTTTTGAGACAAAAGGTGCTATATTTCCAATTGTTATTACTTCACCCTTATATTCTTTTGGAACAAAAGATTTATAACTATCCAAAAGGACCTGTATAACATCTGCATTTTTATAAGTTTTTCTAAATAATTTATTCATATAAGTTGGCCTTGACCAAAACCTATCTGTATAATCATTAACTGGGTTTCCATGAACAGTCAATATAATTGGACATTTTCCTTTATTCGTATATGTCATCTCCAATAATGTCGGCAAAGAAAAAGCTATTATTAAATCTGGTTGAATAGAATGTATATATTTTTGATAAACTAAAGATTTGAAATAAAAATCCCTATAATTATTTTTGCCTGCTATCTTCAAAAATAGCGATATCAATTTTTTTATAAATTTATTTTTATTGCTCAATTCTGGGTACAAATTCTTAAAACTTATATTTTTATTTAAATAGAAAAAAGGCTTTCCTTCTTTGTTTTCCATTGTTGCAATATGAACATCAAAACCACGTTTTTCCATTTCATTTGCCATATCACACAAAACGTGCTCAACACCACCGGTAGAATTAATAAGAGACGAATTTACAACTAACAACAGTTTCATGTGTTATCCTTTTCTGGTCTGCGCTGTTTAAATGTATGTAAAAATTTGACTATAGAATTATATATGCATATATATTTTTCATATTTTATATAAGAAGAAGCTAACAAAAACAATCTAAATCGCTTTGACAATTTTCTATTTCTATACTTTCTTAAATTATGTTTATTCATAAAATCGTGTATTATTTTAAATAAAAATTCTTTTTGATCTGAAGAAAATGGCATCGATCTAAATCTGAAATCAAAAGGTTCGTGTTCTATAAATTTCAAAAGATGCGAACCATGTTTATCCCAAAGATCATATTTATCATAAAACTTTTCCAATATTTCAAACCATTGTGGAATTTGCTTTAACACTTTTTCACATGATTTATTTATTGCAATATGGTTTCCGTTTTCGTGTTCACGATAATTATATATTCCCATTGGATTAAAAGCGATTTTATCAGTCAATGCCAATAATTGATGTGAAAAAAGACCATCTTCACATGGTTGTATTCCAATGGGGTAACGAATATTTTTGTGGTTATCTAAAAAACTTTTACGCAATAACATTGCACAAGTTGGCAGTGCTGCGGGCCGTGGCAAACGACATGCAAACCAATCACCAATAACGACTATATCAGAATCATTTTTAATTGCGACATCATAAGAAGTTTCAATAAATCTGGAATCCAAAGTATCGTCAGAATCCATACAAAAAACATATTCACCTTTTGCCTTTGATATACCTAAATTGCGCGCCACAGAAACACCAGAATTTTTTTGATAAAAATACCGTATTCTTTTATCTTTCTTTATATATTTTTTACAAATTTCTTCGCTGTTATCTGGTGATCCATCATTCACCAGAATCAATTCCCAATCTTGGAAAGTTTGATTTAATACACTATCAATACACTCTGGTAAGAATTTTCCAGTGTTATAAATCGGTGCAACAATTGATATTTTCATTAAAATATCCTTTTCAAATTATCAAAGCTTTCTTTTTGAATTTCTTGTGCGGTTTTGTGTAAATTTGATTGCAAAGTATTGTATTCTTGTCCTGATAAAGAAATGGCTTTTGACATGGCGGTTGCCAAACTTTTTTCAAAAACTATCGCGTTTTTATTGTTGAAACGATAAAACTTTGCAAACTTTTTTTGTATCACAGGCACCTTTTCAAAACCGTATATCAATTGAGCAGAACCTGTCACACCGGTTGTAATATAGCGTTCATGGTCTGGATTATTTGGATCAAGTAAAGGCAGGAAAAAGTCTGCTTTTTCCATTTGTTCAAACATTTCTGGAAAATTTAAACGCCCTGTAATTTCAATATAAGGTTTGATTTCATCTGGCAAATCATTTAATTTTCCACGCCCAATAACAACCACTTTAAACTTCTGTTTTTGTTTAACCAATTCCTGTATTGCAGAAATCAATTCGGCATGATTTTTCCTGAATGCCATAATTCCACCAACACTTATAAAAGTTGGAATTTTGTTCTTTTTGGTAATTTTTACATTACCAAACAAATGCGGGTTCACAAAAACACCACGATCAAACTTACCAAGAACTATTATATGATTTTTATCAAGGTATTCTTGTTCGTTTTGCGGTTCGATACAATTCAATTCGTGTTCGACAAGATAAACAGAAGGGTGGCGTTTTAATTCAGGCGCAAAATCAATCACGCCTTCCCAACCAAAATCTCCATAATAAGTACTAGACATAATAACAACATGTTTATATTTACGAATATTTTTGTATTTTATAAATCTTTTCATACAAATTTTATTTAAATAAAAACAGTTTATTTTTGACATATCATGTCTTGAAAAAGGATTATCTTGTAAAAAATCTGTATGTAAAACGCAATCTATATTATATCCCAATCTTTTGAAGTATTCGATATAACCCGACATAACTTCACCATGACAAACATTAGTTTCCAGTAATAAAATAGTATTATTTTTAATATGATGTCTTTTAAACCTTAACCCCACAAAATTAATAGAAAATTTTTTCAAAGAAACGAAAATCTTTTTTGCCATATAAAAATCCTTATTTTATTAAAATCAATCGGTCGTTTGATGTTTATGAATACTATACAAATAAGTTTCTTTAATATCAAGCGTTTGTTTGTTTTCCTATTTGGATATAACAACACAAAAAAAGGAAAACAAAATGATATACGGATATATTCGCGTCAGCACAGATAAACAAGACTGTGAAAACCAGAAAACAGGAATTATAACCAAGGCCAAATCTATGGGAATAACAATAGATAAATATATTATGGATTCTGGAATTTCTGGGACAGTCGAACCAAATAATCGTGCACTTGGTGGAATTTTGAAAAAACTGAAAACCGGCGACATTATTATCTGTTCTGAATTATCGCGCCTGGGCCGAAAATTATTTATGATTATGCGAATTTTGGAACATTGTATGAAATGTGGGGCTTATGTTTATACCGTCAAAGACGGCTATGAATTGGGTGACAATATTCAATCGAAAGTATTGGCTTTTGCGTTTGGAATTTCCGCAGAAATAGAACGAGATTTAATCAGTCTGCGCACACGTGAAGCCTTGGCGCGCCGTCGCGAAGCAGGTGTGATTCTTGGGCGGCGTTTTGGCAGTAAAAACACGCATCATAAAATCGATGGCAACGAAAACAAAATAATAAATATGATAAAACAAGGTATGCCAAAGACATGCCAAAGACCAAAATAGCCAGAAAATTCAAAATTTCCCCACCAACACTTTACGCATTTTTGCACAGTCAAAACCTGTAAACATCAAACGACCGATTGGTTTTTATAGAAAAAAAGAGTTTTTTATGCCACGCATAGCGGTTCAATTTTTTGGTCATTTAAGGACATTTGAAAAATGCCTGCCGTCAATAAAAAGACACTTATTAAATCGCTATGAGTGCGATATTTTTATGCATACATGGGATACATACAACCATAATTCAAAGACTTGGCATAATAATTTCAAAAATGTAAATAAGAAAGTTAATCAAGAACAAATAATACAAAAACTCGGTATTTTGCCAGAACAAATCAAAATCGAACATCAAAAATTATATACTGACGATAAAATTATAGTCCACGGATACGAATTCGCTCTTCAAGGTTTAATGTCTGTATATCATTCTATTAAAACAGTTAATAAATTACGCGAAGATTACCAAAAAAAACACAAGATTAAATACGATATGGTTGTTTGTATAAGACCTGATGTTGTGTTGTTAGAAGATTTGAAGATTGAAAAATACATAAACGATAAATTTAATCAAGATGGGACAAATATATATCTGGCAGGACACACCCCAGATCGTGATATGTATGGATTAAATTATGTTGAAACTGTCGATTTATTATTTTTTGGTGGTGCAAAAGCAATATCAAAACTTTGCGACAAATTAAAAGTGCCTGCAAAAAAAGGAGATAACATAGATTATCATGCCGAAGGTTTTTTAATAGATAATATTTTATCACATAATTTACGTCCAGTATATCTTGGTTCGTATCAATATATAAAATCTTTCAAGATTAAACGCTTTGCACAAATAAAATTAAACCGTTCAAACATAATAAGTTTCCATTTAAGGAAAAAAGGTATCTTTATTCACTTATTGCGTATTTTACCGCCAATAACGAACATAGATATCAATTTGTTTAACTGGTTTAGTTTTGTCTTTTCAATTGGAAAATTTGATTAATTGAATATTTTAGGAAAAAATAATGTCAGAACAATTTATAAAAAATTTATCGGGACACAGTGGATGTGAAATTTCACTGTTCCGCGAAAATGATCTTTTCTTCGTCCGTAAAACAGCGGGGCGTCCAGATTATAACAAAAGATTACGAATACAAATCGCAAAACAAGTTGGTTATAAATCATCGAAAAATTCAAATATTCGTGTTCCGCAAATTTATAAAACAGGTATCCAAGATGGTATTTTTTATTTTGATATGGAATATTTGAATTGCTGTACAATGGCGAAGTATATGGAAACAGTATCAATCAAAGAAATACCTGCATTTGTTGAATGGGTTGTTAATGAATTACACATTGATGATAGTGTTGTTATGCCAGAAACAAATGAAATTTTTCAAAAGAAAATTAAATCGCTTTATAACAATATTCCAACCGAAGACATTTATATAAACGCACTAAAAAGATTGGAAGGTTTTAATTTTTCTGAAATTCCGTATTCTAAATGTCACGGTGATTTAACTTTAGAAAACATATTATTAGACGTCAAAGGCAATATTTATTTAATAGACTTTTTAGATTCATTTTTCGATTCTTGGATGATAGATGTGGCAAAACTATTACAAGATCTTGAATTACAATGGTCTTATCGTCATGAAGAAATATCGTCAAATCTTGAATTAAGATTGGCGGTCGCGCGCGATGGCTTAATTAAATACATTTCTGAATTACCGGATGGTAATAAAAAAGTTTTACAGATTTATTACATCTTGCTTTTAAATGTTATGCGAATTGTCCCATACGCAAAAGATGATACTACACGGACATTTTTACATAACGCAATCACGAAATTGAATAACATTTTAGATAATAAGGAGAATAAATAATGAATACCCTTATAATTCCATGTGCTGGAAAATCAAGTCGTTTCCCAAATATGAAACCCAAATATATGCTTACTCATCCAGATGGAAAATTAATGATTGAAAAGGCTATGGAAAACATCAATATTGACGTTTTTGACCGTATCATAATTACAATCGTAAAACCACACGACGATAAATACGAAGCAAACCTTATTATGCATCAAGTCTTTGAAAACAATCCAAAGGTAGAAATTTGTTTATTGGACGATTTTACTTCAAGCGCCAGCGAAACAATATATTTAACACTAAAGAAAATGAATGTCGAAGGTTCTTTTGTTATCAAAGATTCAGATAATCGTGTTGGTGTTCATTTTGATAAACAAATAAAAAATATGATTGTTGGGTATGATTTGCATAAACATCGTGACGTCACAAATATCCCAGGGAAAAGTTTCTTGATAGTAAATGAACAAGGTGTTATCCAAGACATTATCGAAAAACAGGTTGTATCAAATGTAATTTGTTTGGGGGTATATTGTTTTGAAAACGCAAACGATTTTGTAAAAGCATACGAAGAAATGCAAAGCCACCAAATTTCTGGCGAAATGTATATATCACACGTAATTTCGTATATGTTATCATCTGATAATTATGTTTTTGAGGCGGTTTATGCAGATTCTTATGATGATTGGGGAACATTAACTGAATGGAAAAAAGTTCAAAAACAACACCGCACATATTTTGTAGATGTTGATGGTGTTATAATGAAAAATTCTGGCAAATATGGAAAAATAAATTGGTATAACAATACAACCATGTTGGAAGACAATGTGGAAACATTAAAACAATTACAGGATAACGGCGCACAAATAGTTATAACAACTTCACGTGGCGAAGAATTTCGTGAAAACCTTCAAAAAATGTTAAATGAAGTTGGCATAAAACCATATGCAATTTTAATGGGAATGAATCACGCGGCACGTGTAGTTATAAATGATTTTGCACCAACAAATCCATATCCTTCTGGCATTGCAATCACATTACCGCGTAATTCGTCAATCAAAGATTACATAGATTAAACAAAAGGGAAAAACATGAATATTCTTATCACAGGTGGTGCAGGTTTCATAGGTTCTGAATTGGGAAAATTTTTATTATCTCAAGGACATAATGTAAAATTGTTGGATAATTTGGAATATGGTTATCGTGATAATTTTGAAGATAATGAAACGTTAAAACAAAACTTTATCATGGCAGATGTTCGTGACCCTGATTTTGGTAAATATTTAGAAGGAATTGATATTGTTTATCATTTTGCTGGGATTTCTGCGTTACCAGAATGTGAATCACATCCATATAAAGCGTTTGATGTGAATACGGCTGCAACTGCTAATGTATTAAATGCGGTTCGTCGCAGCAATGTAAAACGTGTTATATTCGCATCAACATCTGCAATTTATGAAAACAATCCATCTGATGAAGTTCACAAAGAAACAGATGAAGTTCACCCAAATTTAGTTTATGCAACAACTAAATATTGTTCAGAACAAATTTGTAAATCATTTGCACAAAATTATGGTATGGATATTGTAATATGTCGTTTCTTTAACGTGTTTGGTCCACACCAAGATTTTAAACGTAAATATCCACCATTTACATCTTTCTTGATTCGTGAAGCATTGGCGGGACGTAAACCAACAATTTATAACACAGAAGATTGTAAACGCGATTATATCTATGTTTATGATTTGATGCAATATTTGTATCGTATGGCAATGTCAGACAAAGAATATCATGCAGATATTTTCAATTTGGCAACCGGTAAAGCATATTCTGCAATGGAAATAGCTCAAACAATCTATGCTGCGTTGGGTAAAGAATTAGAATATGATACAGGTGAACCATTAAAGTTTTGGGATAAATACGAAGAATTGTTTAATGCGCGTTATAACTTGAAAAAAGAACGCGTAAAACAAGAAGTATTTAAACATTGCCTTGGTAATGGCGACAAAGTCCGTGCTGAATTTGACTATGTTGCAAAAACAGATTTATTGGACGGATTAAAAGAAATTATTGAATATCAAAAAAATTACAAAGGCTAGGTTATGTCGCGTAATAATTTATATAGATTATTAAAGCATTTAACTTTTGGTAAAACATGTAAATATTTTGACATGTTGTCCAGAATAAAGAACAACAAAATATTAATTGTTAAAAAAGATGGCAAAATAAAAGAAATAAAAAAAGTCAAAGGATTAACAATTAAATTTTTGGGGCAAAATAGTGTTGTAAAAATACATGAACCTTATAGATTTATCAATTGTTATTTTGAAGTAGGTGATGATAATATTATAGAAATAAAACAAACTAACTTTTATATAAAAGATTTAATCATACCTGCTAGAATGTCAAGATACAGCAAGTTGCTTATAGATTCTGATTGTTCTGTTGAAGGTGCAAAAATATGGTTACATGATGAACCAGAAAGAATTGTAAAAATAGGCAAGGATTGTATGTTGTCTTTTGATATAACAATATGGCCTTCGGATGGACATGCGATAATAGATGACAAAGGTGATGCCATTAATAAACCAAAGAATATAATGATAGGAAATCATGTTTGGGTTGGTACACAATGTTTAATATTAAAAGGTGCGAATATTCCAGATGGTTCAATTTTGGGAGCGAGAACATTGTATACGTCTGCATCAAATCCAAAAAACAGTAAAAAACCATATATATTCTGTGGACAACCAGCAAAAGTTTTAAAATCTGGTAATTTTATTTGGGATAGAAATAATACATATTATTTTAATAAAAAGGATTATAAATGATAAATCCAAAAGATATATCTGTTGTTGTTCAAGGGATAAACATAAAACATCAGACAAAAAGATGTATAAAAAGCATCCGTAAATATTTGCCTGGGGCAACTATTATATTTTCAACATATAAAAATCATAATGTTGATGGACTTGATTATGATGTTTTGGTTGAATCTGATGATCCTGGCGCAACAAAAATAACAAAAACTTTAAGCAATATGACCAACCGTATTTTGGTGACTTCCAAGGCTGGTTTAGGTGCGGTTAAAACAAAATATGTTATTCGTATGCGTTCCGATTTAATATTTACAAATTCAAAAATATTAAATGATATTGCAAAACAATTTCCAAAACGGGATAAAAAATATTCAATATTTAAAGAGCGTGTTTTATTTTATAGTATATTTTCTCGTTATCAAGAAACGTTATCTCCAAAATTTGTTATTGATAGACCTTTTGATTTAAGTGATTGGTTGTGTTTTGGGTTAACTGAAGATGTAAAAGATTATTATGACTGTCCGTTGACAAATGAACCTGATTTTTCGTTGTTTTATGAAAAAAATACAGGTTTCAAAATACTCGATAAAGGTGCAACTTGGAAATTTCCGCCAGAACAATGGGTTGGAATGAATTTCTTTTCTCGCTATTTTCCTGAATGCAAGATGAAAGACCAATTAGATTATACATTAGATAAAGTTCAATTATCGCATATATTATTAGCTAATAATGTTATATCGGTTGGGTTTAATGAAATTGGTGTATATATTCAGAAAAAAACATATAAAAAACTTTCTAAAAACAAAGATTATCTTGCTGCAGATGATTGGATTCATGGCATATATTTATATCCAACTTTTGTAAAAGATTATAAAAGATATTGTGACGAATCTTATAAAGATTATTATAATGGTGAATATTTTGAAAACTTAAAAGAACATTTTGCAAATCATTATAAGATTGTAGTACGTCCGTTTTGTAGATTAAAAAAAATAAGACATTATATTGCAGATATAATTTCTTGTTTTTGGTATGGTGGTGCAATGATAAAATACAAAATACAAAACAGAAAAAAACGGTTGTAAAAACAACCGTTTTTTAATTGCTTGCAATGCCATAGACACTCCAACGTATTATTGTTGCGCAATCTGGCATATATCTTGTAAAAGATGTCGTTGTTTTGTTTGTTAATACATTTGGTGTGTCGACTATTCGCCATGGGCTTCCGCCTTCGCGAATAATTGTTTCAAAGCAATCGTTATATGTGTAGTTCGTATTTGTCATAGTTATTGGTAAAGATATAGTTCTTTCAGTACCATTATTGTTTGTTATCTGACCTCCTTGTTCGACCCAGCCAGATTTGTATTTTCGATACCAGGTATAATTGTTTTCTGCGGTTGGTTCTTGCGATTCAACCACATAATCAAGAACCCCGTCTTTGAAAGCGCTAAGCGCCACAATATCTGTCGTATGCGCACCGACTGTGCTTGTCAAACTGTTCAAAGAATTAGTCAAACTTGTTATCGACGAGCCCAGTTCTGATATACTGCTTGTTATCGTTGATATATCGCCAAGATTATCTATTTCTTCGATAACAGCATCTATGCGCGCCAACAATTCTTGCGCACTTTCTGTATCTGTGAATTCTTTATAAGTTTCTGCAAAACCCAGCAATTCACTTTTTACATCTTTCAGCAATTCAAAGAAATAATTCATATCTTGATTAACTGTTGTTGAATTAAGAGGCGCTGTTGGTTGATAATCTATCAGGCGGTTTAATTGCAATTTGCGTTCTATGGTTATGACATCAGTTGTCTTTGGTGCGGTTGCAAAATGAATATGGCCACCTGTAAAAGGAAAATCATTATTGCCTGTACCAGGAATACAGAAAACACCATATCCGGTCGCTAAATCATTGTTGATTTTTACAACAATATCAGCATTTGAAAAGAAAGGAAAAGTAAAATAAAAATCTTTATTTTTACCATTTCCAGAAAATATAAATTTATTCATTATTTATCCTTTTGTTATAACAAAAAAGCCGGGAAAACCCGGCATAAAAAAAATCGACGGCATCCCCCGTCGAACTGGTTTATATTATATCATAAAAAGCACTTTTTTTCAATATATTTAATGCTGTTTTTCCAATTCTTTGATACAATGTTTCAGCGCGTCTTGCCACATTGGTATCTTTACACCAAAAGTTTTCTGTATTTTAGAAGTATTCATTACGCTGTACTTTGGGCGCACTGCACGTGTTGGATACTGATCTGTGGTTATAGGTTTTACAACACAGTTCAAACCAGATTGTTTCATTATTTCATCTGCAAAATTATACCAAGAAATTCCTGAACCAGAGTTTGAATAATGATATATACCTGAATTATCCGGCTTTATTTGTGGGATAATTTGAAAAATAGCAAAGGCTAAATTCGCCGCATAAGTTGGCAAACCGTATTGATCCGCAACAACCGAAATATCACTTCTGCTTGCACCAAGATTGCGCATAGTTTTAACAAAATTCTTTCCAAATTCAGAATATAGCCAAGAAGTTCTGATTATTATACCGTTTTCAGAATTTTCTAAAATCGCTTTTTCCCCGGCCAATTTAGTAGAACCATACACAGACAAAGGATTTGTTTTATCTGTTGTTTTATATGGGACTTTCGCATTTCCAGAAAAAACATAGTCTGTTGATATATGAATTATTTTGCATCCTGTTTGTGCTAAATTTCTTGGTCCAATTGCATTTATTTTATACGCATCATCATAGTTATCTTCTGCTAAATCAACCGCAGTATAAGCAGCACAATTTATAACAGTATCTATCTTTCTTGATTTTATAAATTTATCAACAGCAACCTTATCAGTAATATCTAAAACATTGTGTCCCGTCAAAACAGCCGATGGCATAATCCTTGCCAATTCTGACCCCAATTGACCATTTGCACCAGTAATTAAAATATTTTTCATTTTTTATACCTCGCCCAAGTAAATATTGCACCATATTTATTAAAAAGAAAGGAATTTTTATAAATAGCGGCGAAGGGATTCCCTCGGCATAAATGCCTGCGGGGCAACCGTGACGATTTTGGTGCGCTACCGCTTCCAAAATCTACTTGTTGTCGGACCCCGGGATCGGTGTCCAAATCCCAGATATCAAAATAAAAAACGACCACAAGGGTCGTTTATTATTTTGGTAGCGGCGAAGGGATTCGGACCCCTGACCAAAGGATTATGATTCCTCTGCTCTACCACTGAGCTACGCCGCCAGCGAAAAGCATTATAACAGACTTTTTTTACTTTGCAACAATATTTGTTTTATCTGCTTTTTTATGATATAATGTCCCGTATGAGAAAATTATTAGCCGTATTACCAATATTATGTTCAATTGCACCTGCAATGGCCGATAGTTGTGTTTTACCTGATAAAAATCCTTTTATGGGCACATATCAACAACAAATCGGTTTTGGAATTGGGCAAGGTTTTGATACAGGATGGCTTTTACCGCCACCAACCCGCCCTGTTCCTTTTTATATTGGGACTTTTACATATTCCCAACCAACAACTTTCTTTCGTGTTCCGGCACGTCGTTCGATAAACATATCTGAAACATTGGGATTTCATGAAAAATATGGCTGGAAATGGCAGGATTATACAATACCTATGTTTTATTTAACCGAAGATATTGCGCTTTTCCGTTATAAGCGTTTATACGGTGGTCTTGGTGCCGGTGCCGGCTTACAGGCCCAAGAAAACGAACGTCTTGGCGCCAAGTTAATATTCGAATTCAAAGTGACATTGGGATACAATATCAACAAACAATGGGCAACAGAATTCTTTATTCAACATTTTTCAAATGCTAATACTGCGGAAGAAAATAATTCATACGCTTTTTACGGTATTGGGGTCACATATAATTACTAATTACCAATCTATTGGCTTTTTGCCATTTTGGACAAGGTATTCATTGGCGCGTGAAAAATGATGATTACCAAAAAATCCACGATATGCAGATAATGGTGATGGATGCGCACTTTTTAATATCAAATTATTTTGTGCATCTACGAATTCTGCCTTTTTCTGGGCAAAAGATCCCCAAAGCATATAAACAACATTTTTTTGGGTTTCGTTTACAGCACGAATAACAGAATCTGTGAAAGTTTCCCAACCTTTACCACTGTGCGAAGCAGCGATATGCGCCTGAACAGTCAAAGTAGAATTCAGCAACAAAACACCCTGGCGTGCCCATGCTGACAAATCGCCATTTGTAATACTTTTATGCCCCAAATCAGATTCAATTTCTTTATATATATTTTGCAATGACGGTGGGAAATCAGTTCCTTGTTCCACAGAAAAACAAAGACCGTGCGCCTGACCCGGTTCATGATACGGATCTTGCCCAATAATAACAACCTTTACATTGTAAAGCGGACACAAATTAAACGCATTGAATATATTCTTTGGTTCTGGATAAATTGTTTTCCCGGAAATATATTCCCCGCGCACAAAATCAGTCAGTTTTTTAAAATACTCTTTTTCGAATTCTGTGCTTAAAACATCTTTCCAAGATTGTTCAATTTTTACATCCATCTTTTAACTCTTTGATTAATCCGTTTTGACAACTTTTCCACAATACGACATCAATATACCCAATTGGCAAATCAGTTTCTTTATGCAAATGTTCAAACATATCATCACAACATTTTTTTATATCGGCATCCAGTTTTCCATTGTCTATTTTGTCGTATAACCCAGGATTTCCGCCGTACAGAACACCAAGACGTTGAATCCAAATATCATATTTAACAACATTTTCACCAAGATTGCGCGCCAAATGATTGGCTGTAATTTTTCCAATATGTGGTAATTTTTGAAGATAGTTTAATTTATCTTCTAACCCAGAACATTTATAAAAACCATCCCTATAAGATTCACGACTATTCCAAATTTTAACAATGGCATTTATTTTATTTTTGTTATTAAATATTTTTAACAATTCATCAACACCCGGGTTTTCTGGCATTTTTTCCATAATAATTTTATGAATTCTTTTTGCAGTTTTTTGTGAAAAACCACCTGCCAAAATTACATAAGAAACTGTACTTGCAAAATCATCAGAGGAAAGATGTGGCGGACAAGATAAAATTTCTTTGATTTCATCAAAAGATTTATCATCACTGTCCAGGCCCATTTCACGCAATTGTGTATCCAGACTTTCAAACCAAGATTTAGAAAACATATTATTCATTTATTTGAAAAATGCCGGGAAAACCCGGCATTATTTATTAAACATCCAAATTCGCGTTCAATGCATTTTCTACGATGAAATCACGACGCGGTTCAACAACATCACCCATCAACATAGAAATAACTTCGTCTGCCTGGGACGCATCAGTGATTTTAACCTGGAACAGCGAACGATGATTTGGATCCATAGTTGTTTCCCATAATTGTTCAGCGTTCATTTCACCCAAACCTTTATAGCGTTGAATCTTTAATCCGTTCTTGGCATATTCAAACGCAGTATTCAACAAAGCAAACGCGCCCCAAATCTTTTGAGATTTAGATTTTACTCGCAATGTTGTTGGTTTAGAGAAAGTGTCTATCAATTCCTGACGTCCTGACATTCTTTGCCATGAACGAATTTCAGGTGAATTGATTTTTTCACGTGGCAAAATATGTGTTTCGGTCACACTGCGTAATGTTCTGGTAATTTTAATACCATCATTATCACTGGAAATTTTCCAACCACGTTCGAATTCCAATTCTTCATTATCCAACATATTTTCAGCCGCCGCAAAATTCGCAGCATTTTCTTCTTCAAAAACTTTATTCAATGCCAACGCTTCAATAAAGCGCAAAGGCATAATATGGTTCAAAGCCTGTAAATTAGTTTTCATATCATCAACCAATTCCAGCAAACGTTTGAAATCAGCCCCGGCCAACTGTTGTCCGTCACTTGTTTCAATCATACCATCACTGGCCAATTGTTCCAGCAAGTAATCGTCCATTTCACGTTCATTTTGGATATAGATTTGTTGTTTGCCACGTGTCACACCATAAAGAGGTGGTTTCGCAACATAGATATAACCGCGTTCGATTGCTTCTGGCATATGGCGATAAAAGAACGTCATCAACAATGTTTGAATATGTTGACCGTCCACGTCCGCATCGGTCATGATAATAACTTTGTGATAACGGAATTTTTCGATATCGAAATCGTCTTTACCAATACCGGCGCCCAATGTTGTAATCAAAGCACCAATAGTATCAGACCCCAACATTTTATCAAAACGAACACGTTCAACATTTAAAATTTTTCCACGCAATGGCAAAATAGCCTGGGTCTTTCTGTCGCGTCCTTGTTTCGCAGTACCACCAGCAGAATCACCCTCTACAATAAACAATTCGCATTTAGCAGGATCTTTTTCCGAACAGTTAGCCAATTTACCAGGCAAACTGCCCAATTCTGGTCCTGTCTTTTTACGTGATAATTCGCGTGCCTTGCGCGCCGCTTCACGTGCAGTTGCCGCTTCGACAATTTTATCAATTATCATTTTAGCGATAACTGGGTTTTCTTCCAAATATTCATATAACAAATCATTAACAGTATTTTCAACCAAAGGTCTTACTTCACTGGAAACCAGTTTATCTTTGGTCTGGGAACCGAATTTTGGATCAGGAATTTTAACACTGATAATACTGGTTAAACCTTCGCGGAAATCTTCACCGGATAAATTGACATCTTTTTTCAGATTTTGTTCAGATATATATTTATTCAATGCACGTGTTAAACCGGCCCTGAATCCAGCCAAATGCGTTCCACCATCGCGGTTTGGAATATTGTTAGTAAAACACAAAGAAGTTTCTGTATAAGCAGTTGTCCATTGTAAAACAATTTCAATATAAGAATCATCGATTGTTTTAATCATTTGAATTGGTTCTGCATTTAACAATTCTTTTGATTTATCAAGATAAGTTGCAAAACCTTTTAAACCATCTGCGGAATGAAAACTGCGTTCTACTTTTTCAGAACCACGCAAGTCTTCCAAAATAATACGAACATTTGCGTTCAAATAAGATTGTTCACGCAACCATACTTCCAATGTATCAAAATCGAATCTGGTTCCTGTAAATGTATCAGGTGACGGCAAGAAAGTGACTTCTGTTCCATGTTCATGTCCGCTTTCATTTTTAACAACCGTCAAATCGGTCGTAGGAACACCGTCAGCAAATGTCATACGTGCTTCTTTATCACCACGCCATACGCGTACTTCCAACCAAGTGGACAACGCATTTACCACAGAAACACCCACACCATGCAAACCGCCAGAAACTTTATACGCACCGTTTCCTTCGTTATCAAACTTACCACCGGCGTGTAATTCGCACATAATCAATTCCAGCGCACTGCGACCTGTTTCATGGTTGATATCAAATGGCATACCACGACCGTTATCGCGAATTGTCACAGACCCATCAGCATTTAATGACACGAATACAGTATCCGCATAACCGGCCATCGCTTCGTCGATAGAGTTGTTAACAACTTCATAAATCATATGGTGCAAACCGTCCCCACCTTCACCGACGTCACCGATATACATACCAGGTCTTTTTTTAACCGCTTCCAGACCTTTTAAAACTTTAATTGAATCACCTGTATATTCATTATTCACAGCCATTTAAAAATCCTTTCTTTTTGCTAGGTAAACCATAGCAATTTATGATATAATAAGCAAGAGAAAACTAAGAAAAAACACCAAAAAGGACCCTATTATGAAATTCAAACTTTTATACTATGGCGATATATTGACTAACCCTAAAAAAAGGGCGCAACATATTGCTGATATTCGCATGCAATTTCATCCGCAGTTAAAAAAATTGGTGACCCTGCAACCTTGGAATAACCTGACTAAATTTATGATGCCAGACGCAAAAAAAAGCCCTGTTATAACGCGTCATATTGGCGGTATTGATTGGAATCCGATTATCAGTCCAAACCTTAAAATGATTGCAGAATTAGATATTTTATTAATGCACCCAGAAATCGTAGGCGTTCCACACTCTGATATTGATAATCGCGTTAAAACTATACTGGACGGCCTTCGTTGTCCACAAAACGAACACGAAATCGGTCAAAACACACCACGCGATATCGGGCCAATTTATACATTATTGGACGACGACCATCTGGTGACAAGATTAAACGTTAATACCAGCCATTTATTATCACCTGACCTTTTCCCGTGTAATATCGAAAAAACACCAGATTCAGTGTTTATGCTTATCGACGTTAACGTCCGCGTCACCGAAGGAACACTGGAAAATTTACCATTTATTGTGTAAAAATAACCGATTACAAAAAAACAAATTTGAACGGCGCATCTGCGCCGTTTAAAAAATTAAAGAAAAAAACCAACCTCTTCGTCAAAATAAATTAGAACGGCGCAGATGCGCCGTTGTTATTAAGTGAAGTGTACACAAAGGTACATGAACGCAATAACGACAAGCAGATGTGCTGTTATAATTTATTTTGCTTGTTTTTACATGAAGACGGATGTTATCTGTTCTTGCATCTGGAACGTTCCCAAAACAACCCAACCGATGATAATAGATACCAAAATAATTCCAATGCTGTTTAAAATGCTTGATATATTTTCCATTTTACGAACAGATTCTTCCATATAATCGCGCGCTATTTGATCAAGGTTTTTATCAAAATCGTTCATATCAGAATAAATCATCAAATCGCCAACAATTTCTTCACTTGGGAAATCTTTACCTGTCAACGCCAGCGCATTACCCAAATTTTCACCATTTGCAATATAATGCAGTGCATCTTCCAATATGTCTGACAAATATTTATTTCCTGAATCAGCCAATAAACGCATTGCATCTGGCACAGATACACCCGCAGACACCATCGCCGCCAAAGACATTAACCAACTGACCGAAACTTGCAATTTATATGTGTTATATGGTGGAAATTTATCAAAGAAAGTTCTTATCTTTCCGGTCCATACAGGCAACGACAACCAAACAGTCCCAAATAGAACCAAACACGCGACCGCTATGCCATACCAATATTTATTTGCGAAATCAGATACCCATACCAACGATGCCGCTGTGCCACGCCATATAACATCACTGCCGGCGGCTTCGGCCAATGGCGGCACCAAATAAATACCAACCATAACGATAATAGCAATTGTTAAAATCAACAAAAACAAAGGATATGCAACCGCAGACCACATTGCCCTTTTGATACGATTTATGCCATTTACAACACGACCTACATTTTCCAGCGATATTAACAAACTGCTGACATTTCCAGAAGTCAACAACAGTGTTTCTTCACTTGGCACCCAACCAGATGTGGCCTGAGCAAAAGTCATACCACGTTCAAGGTTCTGTTGAATTTCACGCATTGCGATTGCAAAAGGCTCATTAGGTTTGCGCCCATTATGCGATTCAATCATTTCTATACGATGCAGTGCGTCCATCAATGTAAAATTATTACGCAACAAGGATGCAATTTTACGTGAAATCGCCATACGCTTTTCAGTGTCTGTCTTGAAAACTAATTTAGCATAAAGCAGTTCCAGTTTATTCATTGTCTTAATACACCCATGGTCTGTCCAGTAATCCAACCCAGCGTTCCAGTTCATCAACACCAATTATTCCACGCAACATCAATTCTATGGCCGCTTCTTTCAATGTTCGCCCATTCATTTTTTCCAACCAATATTTCATTGCGCCTTCGGTATCGCCAGAAAGTGCCAAACTTAAAAATTCACTGTTGGTCATGATTATTTCGCCGGCCTTGATACGCCCTATCGTTCCAGAACCATTACAATGTTCACAACCCGCACCACGAACATATACTTGTTTTAATCCCAACTCACCAAAGGCATCTTTGACACGATTATATGCGGTATGTTCATGATGACTACTTAAATTTTCACGACAATATGGACAAAGTTTTTTAAATAAACGCATAGATACCAAACCACGCATCATTGTTTCGTCTTTTAACTTAAATGCTTCAACACCCATATCCAACAAACGGGTCAAAGCACCCATCGCAGAATTCGCATGCAAGGTTGTCCAAACATTATGACCTGATAATGCACCCTTTACCGTCAATTGTGCCGCAGAAAGCGTTCTGATTTCCCCAACCATCAATGTATCAGGGTCGCTTCGTAATGCAGCCGCCAGGGCTTCTGTGAACTTTTCTTCCCTTTGTTCTTCATTAACTGCATTAACAACCGGCATTTGATGTGCGCCAAAAATCTTTTGTTCCGCCGGATCTTCCACAGTAATAAGGTTTATTTCATATCTTCTTTCTTTCAACATCAATGCCATATTACGAACCAATGTCGTTGATTTACCAGAAGATGTAGGACCCGCAACAATTACCAAACCTGTTGGTGCAGAACGCAATCTTAACAATAATTTTTGTTCATATTCATTGAATTCTTGTTCTGTTTTGATGCCTTCACTTGGGTTATCATAAAGCAGACGCATAACAACATATTGCGAACCAAAAGCAATCGGGTTAAATTGCATACGAATACCCAAAATACCGGCCGGCAAATATAAATCTTTTGTTCCACGTAATGGTGTTCGACCATCTTTTTGTGCAGTTTGATATTCATTTTGTGCATAACTGGAATTAGAAATATCGGCCGATGCAAATGCCGCACGCACAAACGATTCACCCCACTGTGAATTATATTCCAATACTGGTTGCATACTGCCGTCAACGCGGAAATATATTGTTGTTTGATCTGCAACTTCGATATGAATATCAGAAACCTTTTGTGCGGCCGCGCGTGCGATAATATCAACAAAATCTTTCTGCATCTGGTTATCATAATCAATGCGCGAATGTGTCCCACCACCCAATCTTTCATCATTGGTTTTATATATGTTTGATATCAAACCCAAATCAGAATAAAAAGGTTCTTTGACCAACATATTTTTTTGATTTAACAAATCAAGAAAAGCCAACACACGACCATCATATCGATGTGTTCGTGATATTATAATTTCACCACCAGAAAAATAAGCAATCAAACTCTGAGTATCTTTAGGCAGGGCCAATTCCGCCGCATACGCTGTCAACAAACGGTTATTATTCGCAAACAAGTAATCAAGAATATCTTTACTGTTTGCGTTTTCCAAACCGCTTGGGATTGATGGTTGCTGTGAAAAAACAGTTTCAGTATTTGCCATTATTATTTTCCGATATTCAAATTTTCTGTTGTTCCGTCTTTTTCAAAAACAATACCTTCGTTCAAAGAAATAGATTTAACAATATAACCATCTAATTCTTTACCTACGGCGATACGTCTGTTTTGACCGGTTGAAACTTCTTCAAGTGTCGCCTGTAATTGATTACCAACACCCACTACATTTACCAATTTATATTTCTTGGAAACGCTGCTTTCTTCCTTTTTTTCTGGCGCAACCGCAGCAGCCACTTCCTGTTGTTCATCCAAAGAATCCATTTGACGCTTTAATTTTTCAGTTTGAATTTCCAATTGCGCTTTTGCAGCTTCTAATTCTTGTTGTTGTTGTTCTGCACGACCAGACAACGTATCCAATTCCATTTGTAATTTGATTTTTTCAGCGTTCAATCTTTCCAAATCTAAATCAAGTTGTGCGCGTTCTTTTTCCAGTTGTGCAACCACTTTTTCTTGTTCCAAAGTTGTTATCTTTTCAAATAAAGTCCCATCAACATTGTAATTAAGCAAAGCATCTGCCGAAACTTGATCTGCCAATTCAGCATCAGATTCTTCAATAACTTCTTCTTCGATAAATTCATCGATTGCGTACGATACATTATTCACACCAATTGCGAACAAACTAAAAACCATTATCAAATTCAACTTTTTCAACATTTTTTGCCCTTTTATTTTGTATAAATAACAACTTCATAATTCCATGTTCTTGTATTTGCACGCCAAGATACAGATGTCATATAAACACCATCAAAATCTTTAAAGGCATACATAAATTCAGAAGGAATCAATTTTGAAGAAACCGCAACTTCTGTCACATTTATATTTTCTGCGACACCATTATTCAAAACAGTATCTGTGACATTATTTATTTCTGCTGGTATATTTATCTGTTGAAAAATACTTGCTATATCACGCGCCACAGTCACAGAATCGCGTTCATCCATAGATGAAGCAGTTTCTAATTTTGGCAACTTTACACGAACTATTATTTCGTCTTCCGATGTTTGTTGAACAATCGCGCCCGGCATTAAATCGCCACCAATTGTATAAAAATCATTTAATGTTCCAAAATCGCGTGAAAAAGTCGCAGAAACATATTCAGAATCACATTTGGCAAAAGTTTGATTCCAACCCGGTATTTGTTGCATTACAAAAGCGATTGCTTTATAACACAATTCTGCACGTTCTTGAACATTTGGCAAATTATCATAAGGATATTCAAAAGATTGTATTGCCGCCTCTTGTGCCAACTTTTTATCAAGAATTTCCTGTTTTTTTAATTCGATTTTACGTCTGTATTCATTTGCCATTTCAGTATTTAAATTCGCACCTGTATCCGAAGGTGTCTTTACAGGATTACTTAAAATATAAATACCAAATAAAATAAATAAAATCACAAATAACATTGATGGGAATAATGTCTTCATAAACCCAATCGGACGCAAACGTGCAATATTGTTATGTTCAATTAAATCAGAGATATTTTTATCCTGGGATTTTGGCATACCCCAACTGGATGGTGCAATCAAAAGCCCCCAATCTGGTATTGATGATAATTCTGTATATAACTTGCGTGCAGCATCAGCATTTTCAATTAAAATATCGCGAATAATTATCCCATTTCGGACAGCAATTAAATAAAAATATTTATCAACACTGAACACCGCCAAAAAAGATACAAATTCAGACAAAGAATCGACAATTTGCGCGGCCGCACTGGACATACCAACATGCGCACCATCACGCGATGATGTCAAACCAATCATAGATTTATATTCTGTAAAAAGGTTGTATTTTTTATCAGTATTTTTAGATAACTGTTTTGCAAAATTATGTGCAGTATTACCAACACCCAGGGGTTGCCAAAAAAGCCCTGTTGCAAATTTTTTATGACGAACAGTTATTATTTGTTTTATCAATTCTCTCTCTTTATGCGTATTATAACACAAACAGATTAAAAAAATAAAGCCGAAATTTGTAATAAAAAAGTCGTATTTCTACGACTTTTTATTATTTTGCACAGTTATAAACTTTTACTTTGAATTTAAAGGTATTTTTTGGTCCAAAAACAGCATCTGGGTTTTCTTTTGTGCTTTGTTCAACAACATAGTAAGAATCACCAACAATTCTTTGATCCAATATAGTTTGTTCCAAATAATCATAGGCACCAGACAACTTATAACTTGTTGCACTTGAATCCATGGTGTACAGATATTTACAATTTGTTGGCTCTTTATCAAATCTGTTCAAACCATTACCATTATCTGTTGTTGCACAGGCCGCTAAAACACAAAATGCTAATAATATGATTTTTTTCATTTCTTTTTTCCTTTTTTTGTTTCTTTTAATTTATTTTCTATGATTACACATGATGCACCAAGACCCAAAAACATTATTTCAATTAAAAATACATAAAAAGTTCCCAACATATTATTTTCTATAAAATAATCTGTTATTTCAAAAGCAATAACCAATAAAATAGTCCATCCGAACGAAATTAAAAATTTTTGCCAACCTTTCATTTATTTCCCCCTATTCTTTAACTATTTCATAATTTGATTTATCACTGAATAATTTACGCAATACTAGGTTATTCAACGCATGTGAACCCTTGTAAGATTCTAAATGTCCATATATAAAACCACCACTGGTGAACATATCACCAACTGCATCTATGATTTTATGACGAACAAATTCATCAGGACAATGTAATTTATTCAATGTTCCGTCCCCGGTATCATTTAATGCGATTACATTATTTTCGTTTGCACCACGACCCATACCATGCGCCTTTAACCATTCCCATTCAGAATATTTTCCAAAAGTACGTGATTTAGAAATATCTTTGATAAATTTATTAACAGATTTTTTTGTTCCATCCAACAAACAAGAATAAGATTGTGTCCCTATAATCTTGTCAGAATAAACCAAGGTTGCATCTATCAATAAACCGTTTTCATTTGGCGATAACTTTACATAACCATTACCCTTGCGCCAAATTGTATGATTCAAAATAATGGTTTTTAATCTTTTCCAAAAAGGCATTGTTTTAACCAATTCATTACGATATGCAATAATTGGCTTTTTAACCAAAATCTTTTTCATATTTGGTTTTGATTTTATGACATCTTTGAAATTATTGATAAATTCATACGCACTGCCGTCCAAGATTGGGGTTTCAGGCCCATCTATTTCAATAATCGCATCATCAATTCCCATAACAAAAAGTGCCGCCATCAAATGTTCAATTGTTTGAACGTGCGCACCATTTTTATCACCAATCGTTGTATTACGCATCAAAGTTTCACCAACATTATCATATTTGGCCGCAATCAAATCAGAACCAGGTATATCAATTCTTTGAAAGAAAATACCATGTTTTTTTGATGGTTTTATAATCATATTTACCGGCAATCCAGAATGAATTCCAACGCCAGATATTTTAATTTTTTTTGTTATTGATGTCATTTACCTTTCCTTTTAACCAATCATAAAAATTGCCTTCGATTTCAGTTTGTAATGCCGAATATTTTATCTGATTTTGCGCCCACTGTGGGATACGCACCCAATCTTTTTCAGTGGTCAATAATTTTGCATTTTTTTCATTTGCTAAATTTATCAACTTTTTAATATCTTCATCGCTGTATTGATAATGATCTGGGAAAGATATTTTTTCAACTATGTGACATGGAACATTATTAAAGAATTTTTCTGGATATCCAATACCAGCAAAAGCGATAACAGATGTTTTTTTATCATATGGACAAATTTCACTGTTTTTCGCACAAAATACAGGAATATTTGTTGGTAAAGCAAAATCAGGATGAACATTTTTTCTTTTTATAAGAATTATCGCATCGGCACGACTTATCGCTGATTTTTTTTCACGCAATGGACCCGCAGGCAATAAAAATCCATTTCCAAAACCAATACCTTCATCAAAAACCAAAACAGAAATATCTTTTTTAATTGATGAATTTTGAAAACCATCATCCATTATAATCGGTGTATCTGATTTTTGTTTATTTAATAAAATCAGATTACTTTTACGATTTCCAACATGTACCAAAATATTATCCATTGATAACATTTTTGCTTCATCACCAATATCACCTGTTTGCTTGCTTTTTTTATATCCACGCATAACAACAGGTGCATCAAAAATTTTTGCTATATTACGAACAATAGGCGTTTTACCAACACCCCCAGATAATATATTACCAAAACATATAATCGGACGACGTGATACATATTCGCGTTTTTTTCGAATATTAAAAACTAATTTACTGCCTATTAAATAAAACAAAGAAAAAGGGTAAAGACTATACGCCACAAAATTCTTTTTCAAAAACCAATTTGGTGTTTTCATATAAATAACCTATTGTTTGAAATTTTCAGGTGTTAAATCTTGTTCTACCCTGAAATCAGTAAACTTTTTATCAAGATTATGTGCCTGCTTGACCATAATATCTTCTAATTTTTTTCTTATTATTTCAAAATCTTCTGTTTTTGTTTTGCGATCTATGAATATAGGTTTTCCAACAGTTCCCGCTATAACAGAAAAAGGTTTTGTTAATAAATATCTATCCCATCTGTTCAAAAACCAAGGACGCGAACAAGAATAACAAACTGGTATAATTGGTGCACCAGTCATCTTGGCAAAATATAATGCACCATCATGAAAACGCATAGATGGACCGCGCGGACCATCTGGGGAAAGTGCCAAACAATAATTACCATTATTCAAAACACTTATACCACGTTTTAAAACATTAACACCACCTTCGGTGGATGAACCATATATAGTTTTTAATCCAAATAATTTTTCCATTTTTGCAATCGCACGACCATCTTTTCTGGAATCAGCAATTGCATAACCACGAACACGATTTAATGCGATAACAGGCGATAACATCATTGTTCGCCCGTGCCAAAATACGAAAATCGCCGGTTTACGTGCATATTTTCTTAATATTTCAAGACCTTTGATATCCTTTTCAGATGTAAAATATACAAACCAAATAAGAACATAATAAACAATGGCTAAAAACCACTGAATTACGCCCCAACCATAAAGAAATCTAAAAAAACGTCTTAATCTTTTTTTAATCGCTTTTTTCATATACACGACCTTGTAAGTAAATTCTAGCAGTAAAAAAATCACAATGCAAGCATCACTAAAAGAACAAAAAAATAAGATTATATGCGTTTTTTATTTGACAGTGGAAATTAAAGATATATAATAAGTCTGCTTATCGCGGGATAGAGCAGCCCGGTAGCTCGACAGGCTCATAACCTGTAGGTCGGAGGTTCAAATCCTTCTCCCGCAACCAAGATTTAATAAAAGACACCCTTTGTGGGTGTCTTTTATTAAATATGTGTGTTGTGTAAGATTTGAACCGACGAGGTAAGGAGGTTCACAACAAGCGAAAGCCAGACGGAAGTATGGCGGTCACCCAATGGGTGATGAGTGCAGTTGCCGCGCAGATACGAAGTATCAAGCGAAATCCTTCTCCTATTACCTAAAACACTTTTGCAATGTTTCGCCTGTATCGTTTATATCAACGCGTTTATTACGTATTTCTTCGTCTGCACGTATTTGTTGTTTTAACAAAATTATATCAGGATGATTTTGTAATTTATTATTTAACTTATCTATCGCAGATTCTATATCTTTTTCATTTTTTATAAATACAGGAACAATTGAATCAGATGCATTTTCTATCGATTTTTTGAATAAAGATTGATTATCTTCTATGACTGATAAATATGCACGTATATGTTCGTCTTCGTGTTGTAAAATTGCATTATAAGAACAAGAATCAGGCTTATGCGATATATCTATTTGAACCAAAAAATCAGAATATCCTATTGTTGCATCGACATTTTTTAATGCAACACAAAAACCATCTTCGATTGAAGTAATATCGGCGGTTATTTCGAATTCATCAATCAATGTGGCAATAACATCACCATGTAAAACATCCATTTTTTGTAATGGTTGAACAACGCTTTTTGTCCAAACTGGTGATTTTATTGTTATTTTTGGTGTTAATTTATAGTCCAAACAATCATCCGCAAAAGTAAAGTTTGGAATTAAAACAGCCAACAAAAATAATATTTTTTTCAACATATATTACATTGTTTGCTTTTTTAAATATTCTGCAACAAAATTATTTCCATATGTTTTGTATAATTCTTCGGCCAATAATACAGAAGAACGACCAGATTCAAATAATTTCAACATATTACCCAAACCACCCAATTCAGTATTTAAAATCACAGATTCCCCATTAACCGGACGTGATAACAATACCGCGCGTTTAAGATTTGGATATGCCTGACCCTTGATAAATGCCATTTCTAATGGATTTAAATTCCATTTTTCATAATCACTGACATCTGCGGCTGGATTACGGAAGAATAATACAGTTTGTGCCTGACCACGAACCACATCACCTATCCCCAGTTTATCAAGAACATTTGCGCGTTGAAATGCCACCATATATGCCTGGCGATTTTTACGACCTTCTTGTAATCCCGCTATGAAATTATCACGGAACATTTTATTTTCAAGCATAGGTGCGGTTTCATCAATCATAATAAGTGAAGGATTTCCGCCAGATACAGTTATATTATTTATACGATGCAATATATAAGATATAACCGCAGGCGCCAAAACTTCATCTTGTAAAATTTCTGTAAAATCAAATGTTGTTAAACGCGCGTTCAAATCAAGTGTATCACTTTCTTCATTGAAAATATCACCATACTGCAAAGGATCAATCCACTTTTTTAATTCACCACGCATTTTACCAGTTGATGAAAAACAACTTTCATAAAGATTTTTTAACAATCTGTCTTTGTCTTGTAAATAATCAAAATTAACAGATACAGCACGCGCAATTTCATCCATTGATTCAACATCATTTACATTGGTTATCATTGAAAACCAACGGCGTAAAAATGCACGATTACTGCTGCTATCTGGCATTTTTAACGGATTTAAGTGTGTTAAAAATGCATCTTTGGTTGAATCTTTTTCCTTGCCGTTCATTGTGATATATTTACCACCAACAGCCAATGTAAATATTTCTGCACCTTTATTTCTGTCAAAGAAAAATGCTTTTAACTTTTGATGACGCAAAGATTGCGCAATAAGGAACGAGAATAATGTTGTTTTACCACCACCAGTTGGACCGATTGTAAGTGTATGTCCAACCGCAGCCTGTTTATCAGAAACATGAAATTGAAATTGATATGGTGTTCCTTGGGCTGTTGGGAAAACAACCAATGGGCCTGGACCCCAATCACTGTTTTTAACACCAGTTGGCATAGATGACAAAGGAATACTGGTCGCTGCTGTTTTTGATAACATTTTGAAAGTTCTTGGGAATATATCAAATCCCGGCAATTGCGCAAAAAATGAAACTTTTGATGCAAAATTTTCAACCACAGGCGATACACCAAACGAAGCCGATATTTTCTTAAATTCATCAACATATTCATTTAATTCATCTATATTTTTACCAAACAACATAAACAAAGGATAATAATCAACCAATGTTTGATTACCTGTTTTATTTTCATCCATCGAAGATTGTGCTTCACTTATTTGTTCCAGTGTTGATTCTTCGGTTTCATCTGTGATTGTTGAACGATGTTGACGCATTAATGTTTCTATATCACTTGATTGTAAAATATGAAATGCATTCATACATATCATTTCACATTGAATAGTATTAACTGTATCAAAAAATTCTTCATCCATATAATCAGGCGACATCTTGAAAGAAAGCGCCGCCGCATAATAAGTTTTATCACCACTGGTATATGTAATAATTCCATTTTTCTTGAATTCTACATTATCAACACTGACTAATCTTGAAATATTTTCATCGCATTTTTTAATTTGTGGTTTTGATACAGGCGATAAAATTCTGCCAAAAAATGTCGCCATATTATCAGTATTATTATTTCTTAATAATTCTGGTTTATATGCAGATAATATAGATTCAATATAATTACAACATTGATTTAATTTATCACGATTATTTTGTCCATGAACAGATATAACAACATAGTAATTATTAGAATAAATCTTTAACCCTTGGTTATTCCATTTATCATATATTTTTTGAAGAGTTGGTTGATCAAATTCATAATCTGTCTTTTGATCTATGAAATCGCGAATTGTAAAAAATCGTAAATTAACATCAGGATCACTTATTTGATTAAATAATTGTGCACGTAAATCCAGCATTTTTTCACGATTTTCATTACTCATCATACTGGTTTGTATACCTTTTATTTTATAAACCCGAACCAAAGATTCGTCATTTGTTAATAAACTGTCATCACTGAACACACGATTAAAAGGTAAATAGTCCGAATATTTTGCATATCCAAATTTTGGAAAAACCTTTTTTGTTATTGTTGGAATATATACCAATAATACCAAAAACACTAAAATTACTGACATTGAAATTATAATTAAAGTCAGCGTCATAGAATCTGTATTTCCTGCAAAATAATCAAATAATTTTTCCATTTTTTATACTACTAGTCTTCTTGGTATTCTGTTTTTTATGATTTTTATACTTGAAAATATAAGTTGTGATATCTGCGGGTCTTTTTTTGAATAAAACGCCAACACCATATGACAAAGTGATAATAACCCCAGAAAAATCAATGGCAACCACATTGGTATATTATGTGGCGGAATTATTGTAAAAATAATTATCGCAAATATAAAAAGAAAGAACCAAAACAAGAAATTCAAAAGCGCAAGTGTATAAGGCACATAAAATATGCGCGGCGGATTTGCCAAAGCTTTCAGAACTTTCTGTCTCAATATCTCTCCTCTAATGATTCAATTATAACAATTTCAACTTTTTTCAACAAGCATAAAAGTAAAAATATCGATTTTTGTTAAAAATATTAAAATCACCTATTTTTTGAACAAGTTTAATATTTTGTATATTTTTCAACATTTTTGTAAAAAACACCGGAAAAAAGGCTTTTTTATGTTGAAAAACTGTTAAATAAAAGTTAAAAAACATTTTTAATAAAATAAACGCCTTAAATAAAAACAATAAATAAATATAATAAATATTTGATTTTTTATAAATCTAGTTTATAATTGGCCCGTAAAAAGGATTTTGATATGAAATTTTTAAGTTCTTTAAAGGCTTGGACGGTAACATTAAACAAATTCGCCGTGGTAAACAAGTTATATTGATTGACCCTTCTAATCCTAAATTAAAGGCTAAACAGGGCTTCAAGAAAAAATAATAGCGTCCAATTGGATAATATTTTTATACCCAGGATTCTGGGTATTTTTTTAATTTAAAAACGCTTCTTCAAGGACTTGCTTTATTTCATTTTCACCCAGTCCTGATTCACGCAAGTAATTTATTTGGTTTTCTTTTGGTTTATAAAGAGATGAACTGTGGACCGCATTTTTTGGAACACAATTTATATATTGTGTTGGTTTCATTATAATTTTTGCACTTTCATCCGCCATAACTGAAAAAGATATATCTGAATCAGAATCTTTTTTATCTTTTTCTATTATTGCGCGCCCTTCCAGTTCTGTTATTGAATTTTTATATGCTGCAACACGTGTATTTACAAAAATACCGGTATTTTCAGATAAATGTTGTCCAATTACATTGATTTTTAATTTATCATAGTTTTTATCAATAATTTGACCATTAAATACACTGTTTTCCCCGGTATTTTTAATAAAAATATTAAAAAAAGCCGGTTTTTTATTTATTGTCTTAAAATCCATAACAATATTTACATCTTTGGCATTTATATCTATATTAAAATCAATATTACCGGCAATTTCACCAATATATATAATATGTATTGGCAAAGTTGGTGTTTTATTCACAGATATTAAATTTTTATCTTTATTAAATTCAACATTTTCATATTCAGATAAATCTTCATAAAATTCACCGTCACGGAAAATCAAAGTTTCCGCAGGAAATGTTTTTATATTGAATTCTTGCCAAAGGTATGACATATTAATAACCATATTATCGTATATTTATATGATACAAAAAATATAAACAAAAAACAACTTTAATTGGTGAAAAGATATGGGATTTAATTGCGGAATTGTTGGTTTACCAAATGTAGGAAAATCTACATTATTTAATGCTTTGACACAAAGCGCTGCGGCGGATGCACAAAATTATCCATTTTGTACAATTGAACCTAATACAGGTCGTGTTGTTGTTCCAGATAAAACTTTACATGATTTGGCTGATGTTGCCGGCGCAGAACGTATTATACCAACACAACTGGAAATCGTAGATATTGCAGGATTGGTCAAAGGCGCATCTGCTGGTGAAGGACTTGGAAATAAATTCCTTTCTAATATTCTTGAAACAGATGCGATAATTCATGTGGTAAGATGTTTTGAAAATGATGATATTGTTCATGTAAATGGAAAAATTGACCCATTACTTGATATTGAAACTATTGAAACAGAATTAATGTTGGCCGATATAGAAAGTCTGGATAATCAAATAAAAAAACTTGAAAAGAAAGTCCATGGCCAGGATAAAAATGCGGCTAAATTATTATCTGATGCATTGGCTATTAAAACAGGTCTTGAAAAATCAATACCGGCACGTGATACAGATGTTGATTCTAAACCTTTTAATTTATTGACATCTAAACCGGTGATTTATGTATGTAATGTTGAAGAAAGTGCGGCATCAACAGGTAATAAATATTCCGATATAGTGCGTGAAAAATTTGCTGGTAAAGCACCTGTGTTGATAATTTCTTCTAAAATAGAAATGGAAATTGCACAAATTGTTGATGTGGACGAAAGAAAAATGTTCCTTGATGAACTGGGGTTAAAAGAATCTGGTTTGGATCAGGTTATTCATACAGGTTATGATACATTGGGATTACAAACATTTTATACTGTCGGACCAAAGGAAGCACATGCTTGGACTATAACAAAAGGTATGACCGCGCCACAGGCCGCCGGTAAAATTCACAGTGATTTTGAACGCGGATTTATACGCGCCGAAATAATATCGCCAAGTGATTATTTACAATACGGTGGTGAAGTCGCAGTTAAAGAGGCAGGTAAGATGCGCCTGGTCGGTAAAGAATATATTATGCAAGAAGGTGATATATGTCATTTCTTGTTTAATGTATAAAAATATTAAAAACACCGGTAAATACCGGTATTTTTATAAAAAAATAAAAATAAATAATTTCCCGGCTTTTTCGATAAAAAAGTTCAAAAAGGCCGGGAATTTTATTTATTTATTTATATCAAGTAATAATTCCAGTTTTTCATTTGCCTTGATGATATTTTCATCTATTTCTTTTAATTTATTTCTGTAATCATCACCGGCATTTTCCGGTATATTTGATAATAATTTTGATTTTTCATTCATCAAAGATTTTATATATCTTTGTAATTTAAAAGAAACTATGAATTTTTCAGCATCTTTTAAAGATAATTCTGTTTTTTGAATTTCATCATCAAAAGATATATTTAATGATATTAAAAAATCCATATATTTTTCACCAAGTTCTGGATAAGTTTGAACGATAGATTTAATCATATTTATCGTCATTATATCAACATCAGGCATTTCAATTGTTGGTGTATATTTTTGTTGTTTCCATTTATGCCACTGATTAAATTTACGTTGATTATATTCTTGTTCGATTTCGTTTTGAAATACTTTATCTGTTATTTTTGAAATACAATTCTTCAGATATTTTTCAGCCTGGGCACGACCACCTGGTGTATTAGTCAGATAATTTTTATTAACACTTTCCCATAAAAAATCAATCAAAGGTGTTGCGTTATCTATGATTTTACGCATCGCAGATTCACCGGATGTTTTTAAGATTTCATCTGGATCTTTACCACCTGTTACAAATGCAAATTTTACATCACTGTTGTCGCGTAAAAATGGTAAAACCAGCGTACACGCCCGTACAGCCGCTTTTTGTCCGGCATTATCACCATCAAAACAAAATGTAATATTTCGATTAGATTTACATAAAATTGCAATATGATCTTCGGTTAATGATGTTCCAAGTGGTGCAACTGTTTCACCAAAACCATGAACCTGCATTTGAATTGCATCGATTTGTCCTTCGACCACTATACTGCGGTTATTGCGGTGTATACTATCCCTTGCAAAATTAAATCCAAATATAGTTTGTCTTTTATGAAATAATTCTGTATCGCTTGTATTTATATATTTTGGTTCAGATCCGTCCAAAGAACGACCTGAAAAAGCAACAACCTGGCCATGTGCGTTAAATATAGGGAACATTAATTTATCACGAAAGAAATCATAAGGGCCATATTCGCCAATTCTTACCAAACCTGTTGATGTCAATTTATCACGTTTTATATCTGCGAATTTAGTTGAAATAATATTATTTTTTGGCGCATAACCAATACGATATTTTTTTATCATTTCATCGGTAAAGCCACGATTTTTAATATATTCCAGGGCGTGTTTTCCAACATCTTGATATAATAAATATTGATAAATTTGTGTTGCGCGTTCTGTGATTTTTACATAGTTTTCTTCGGCTTCGATTTGGGCAGATGATTTTTGTTTAATCTCTGGCATTTTTAATCCTGCCATATCCGCCAATTCTTTTATTGCCTCAATAAAATCTAGATTTTCAGATTTCATCACAAAAGAAATAATATCGCCATGTTCACCACAACCAAAACAATGATAAAATCCTTTTTCTTCACTGACCGAAAAAGATGGTGTTTTTTCATTATGAAATGGGCAACAACCCCAATAATTTTGGCCTTTTTTGGTAAGTGGGACACGGCGTGAAATAACATCAACCAATGACAATCTTTGTCTTAATTCATCAGTAAAAGAATTATCAAATTTTGCCAATTATTTTGCCTTTTTATTAAAAGATTTTTTTGGTTGTTTATTATTGATTAAATCAATCGCAGTTTCCAAACTTGGTTGTTCTTTGACAGAAACATTTACGCGGTTTGATGAAATGTATGGGCCATATCTGCCATCACTATAATAATATATTGGTTTATCAGTTGCAGGATTGGTACCCAATATTACCGGTTCAATTTTCTTTTTATCACCACTTAATAATTCACGCGCTGCATCCAATGTAATCGTTTCGATTGTGAATTTCTTAGCAGACACATTTTTTACGCCATCACTGACATAAGGACCATATTTTCCAATTTTGAAAACTATGTTTTCACCCAAATCTTTTTCAGTTGCTGTATCTGTTGTTGGTGTGTTTTCTGATTTTTCATCAGTTAACTTCATAGTATAATTACATTTTGGATAATTGGAACACCCAACAAAAGGTCCAAATTTAGATAATTTTATTCCCAGTTTTCCACCGCATTTTGGGCATATATCGCCATCTTCGCGGAAAAGATGATAATTCATAAATTCATTTACAGAATCAATAATATCTGTTGTTTTTATACCGCGTACTGATTCTATTGTTTTATCAGTTGGTTCCCAGAAAGATTTTAATGATGATAATTTATCACGTGTTCCATTTGAAACATCATCCAAAGTATCTTCTGTTTTAGCGGTAAAATTAACATCAACCAAATCTTTAAAATATTTTGATAAATAAGAAATCAAAACCCATCCAGAAATAGTTGGATGAAAACGATGTTGTTTATCCATTTCAACATATTGACGATCAACAATGGTTGACATAATTGTTGCATATGTTGATGGGCGCCCTATTCCAAGTTCTTCCAGTTTTTTAACAAGTGATGCTTCGGTAAATCGTGCCGGTGGTTGTGTAAAATGTTGTTCTGTTTTTAATGATTTAATATCGACATTATCACCAATATTTAATACAGGTAATTTTACATCATCACTTTCTTTTTCATCATCAACATCTTCGATATAAACCTTCATAAATCCATCGAAAATACGCGTTGTTCCAACACAATGAAATACAGAATTTTTAACATCTATATCAACAGATACAGAATCAAATTCGGCATTTGTCATTTGGCAAGCGATAGTGCGTTTCCAAATCAAATTATACAATTTTAATTCATCACCTGATAAATCTATTTTTTGATTCAAAAAGTGTGTTGGACGAATTGCTTCGTGTGCTTCTTGGGCGTTTTTAGATTTAGTTACATAAATATTAGGTGCCTTAGGCAAGAATTTATCACCATATTCACTTTTTATATATTCACGAATTTCAGCAACTGCTTCATTTGATAAATTAGTCGCATCAGTACGCATATATGTAATAAAACCTTGTTCATACAATTTTTGTGCGGTTGACATAGTTCGTTTTGATGAAAAGCGAAGTTTGCGTGCTGCTTCTTGTTGTAATGTAGAAGTTGTGAACGGCGCAGATGCGTGTCTTTGTGATTTTTTCTTTTCTATATTTGAAATTTTTCCGGTTAAAGGTGTTTCAATAGAATTAACAATTTCATCAACCATAGTTTTATTTTCTATGGTCATTTTATCTATTTTTTTACCGTTATGTTTTACAAGGTTTGCGGTAAAATCTGTCTTATCAAAATTACAATTTGCAGCAACAGACCAAAATTCAACAGGTTTAAAACTTTCAATTTCTTTTTCACGATCTACAACCAATCTTACCGCCACAGATTGTACGCGTCCGGCCGATTTTCCAAGGTTACGCTTCCAAAGTAATGGTGAAATTCCAAACCCAATTAAATAATCCAATATTCTGCGAACCAAATATGCATCAACCAAATTATTATCTATATCGCGTGGATTCTTTAATGCCTCCATAATAGCATTTTTAGTAATTTCGTGAAACGCAACACGATAAACATTTTTACCTTTTAATACATCGCGGGCATTTAATATATCGTTGATATGCCATGCGATTGCTTCCCCTTCACGGTCCGGATCGGATGCAAGATAGATATTATCGGCCTTTTTTAATTCATCAATTATCAATTTTAATTGTTTTTCTTTGCCAGGCATAATTTGCCATTTAGGTTTGAAATCGTGTTCTGTATCGACACTGCCACTTTCTGGAACCAAATCACGAACGTGTCCCACAGATGCAATAACACGCCAACCACTGCCAAGGTATTTTTCAATAGTTTTTGCTTTTGATGGAGATTCTACGATTAAAAGATTCATTTTTTAAAACCCCTTGGATGATAATTGTTGGTCTTTGTGGATATGAGCATTTTGACATAATCCAAATCCAAAAAGCAATGATATCAAACTGCTGCCACCAAAAGACATCAATGGTAATGGAACGCCGACCGTCGGTAATATCCCAAGCACCATCGAGATATTTATAAAATAATAAATGAAAAAGTTCAACATAAAACCAAAACAGACCAATTGTCCAAATCTGTTTCGACAGGTTTTGGCCGACCAAAACAACATAATTACTATAAATGTGTATATAGCAAGCAACATAAATGCACCCATAAATCCAAATTCTTCACCAAGCATTGTAAATATAAAGTCTGTTTGTTTTTCTGGTAAAAACGATTGTTGTGATTGGGTACCTGACATATATCCTTTACCGACTATACCGCCAGAACCAAATGCTATCTTGGCTTGGTTTATTTGATAACCTGCCCCACGCGCGTCCATTTCAGGATTGATAAATGTTATAATGCGTGAACGCTGGTAATCATGCATACCGCCATACCAAACAACTGGTAAAGCCAACAGCCCAAGTATTCCAGCAATCAAAAACCATTTTTTATTTGCACCAACAATATAAAACATACCAACTGTAATAAGACCCAATGAGATACCAGTTCCAAGGTCTGGTTGTGCGCAAATAAGAATAAAAGGAACCATTAACATCAAAATAGGAACAAGATAATTTTTAAATTGAGATATTTCAACACTGTTTTGCCACGCAAAATAACGCGCCAAAGCCAAAACCAAAGCGATTTTTATAAATTCAGATGGTTGAATATTTATAAAACCAAGTGATAACCAACGTTGGGCCCCCATGCCTACATCACCAACAAAAGTCACCATAACCACCATTATCAAAGCAATTGCGTATATGAAATATGCCGACTTTATCCATGTTTTTATATTTGAAAAAGAAACAAAAAAGAATATCAACATACCAAAAATAATTTTTGATAATTGTGGTAAAGCAAAAGGATGCCATGAACCATTTCCAGCACTGAATAACACAACAACAGAAAAAATTAAAACAACACACATAGGTATAAATAATGCCCATGAAAAACGTGAAAGTTTTTCACCAAAAGTCATCATATTCGCATTAGATACACGTGTAGTAGTTGCCATATTATTTTAATAATTCCTTCATAATGTTTGCTGTTGCGCGTGCCGCAGGACCAGATCCACCCGCATGTTCCATAATTACGCATACGGCATATTTTGGTTTATCTGTGGGCGCATATCCAACAAAAAGTCCATGATTACGCAAATTCCATTTTAATTGTTCGTTTGTTAAAACGCCACTTTCGCGTTCTGCTTTTGATATACTGCGAACCTGGGAAGTTCCTGTTTTTCCACCCATTTTTTTACCGTTAATATTGATAGCACTGCCAGATGCGGTCCCGCCTTTTTGTGTCACCTGTTCCAGGCCTGTTAAAACATGTTTTATGTTTCTTTCTTGTAAATTAAGGTTTTTGAAAGATGGTTTTTTATCAGAATAAATAAGACGCGGTTTGACTTCTTTATTAGAAGCAACGCGTGCCATCATTACCGCCAATTGCAGGCAATTAGTTAAAATAAATCCCTGACCAATTCCAGAAATAACAGTATCACCGTGAACCCATTGGGACCCTATATTTTTTTCCTTCCAATGTCTGTCCGGCATAATTCCAGGCATTTCATGTGCCAATATATCGTCCATATATTTCTGATTCAGACCAAGTTTTAATGCCATATGTTTAATTGCATCAATTCCAATACGCAGTGCAATTTGGTAAAAATAAATATCGCAAGAATGTTTTAACGCACCATATAAATCAACATATCCATGACCATGCTTTTCCCAACAATGGTATTTATGATTTCCGTATTCCCAATATCCAGGACAGAAAATCTTTTCTTTTGGTGAAACAGCACCGCTTTCCAATGCCGCCAAGGCAACAACTATTTTAAATGTTGATCCTGGTGGATATAAACCTTCTATGGTTTTATTCATAAATGGTTTTGCAATATCAGTTAAAAGAGATGATATATATTCTTCGCCATCATCAGTTTTGAAATTATTTGGATCAAAACTTGGGGTTGATGCCATTGCCAATATGTTGCCAGTTTCTATATCAAGTGCAACACCACATCCTGCGCGATTTAGGGCAAGAGAATCATATAAAACCTTTTGAACATTTTCACGAATAGTTGTCTTTATATCTTTACCAACAATTGGTGATATAAATTGTGTTTTATCTTCACCTGTGATACGACCAACAGCATTTGTCATCAAAACTGTTTGACCTGGTGTTCCGGCCATATCATCATTAAATCTTTTTTCAAGTCCATTGATTCCTGTTGTAAAAAATGGGTTGTTAGGAACAGATCTTTTTGGTGCGCCAACATATCCAAAAACTTGTGCGCCAGCCGGTCCCATTTCATATGCGCGTGAAAAACCATTTCCGATATGAATCCCAGGAATATTTTTAGCAGACAATTTCGCCAATGTATTCCAATTTGTATTTTCAGTAATCAAAACAGGTTGAAATTTTTGCTGTTTTCTTATATTGCGCCAAATTCTTTCAACTGTCTTTTTTCTTAATTTTAATTCATTTGCGACAGTTTCAACAACTGTGTCTATATCATCTGTTTCTTCTGGGACAAGGTATACACGATATATAGGTATATCTTTTGAAATTACCGCCCCAGATTCAGATAAAATATTTCCACGTTTTGGCATATTTACCTGAATACGGAAAGAATTATTTTCGCTTTTACGGGTGTATTCTTTGTATTCAAAAACCTGCATCTGCAACATGCGCATAATAAGCAAGGAAGTAAGCACCGCCCCGCCTGTTAAAAACAATGCGCTGCGTCGGTCAAAAGTGCGTGCTACTTCTGTATCTATCATGATTTTACCCAATTATCTATGGCAGTTATCGGTGTATATAAAACACTTAACCACACAAACAACCATATATTATTAACAAGGTTTATCCAAGAAAAACCATAAATTATTAAAAGAAATATTCCAATTCCTATAAAACCCATAAAAGCGTATATTGCATTGTTATCTGTGTGTTGAAAATCTGTATAATTCTGAAAACCGTTTATCGCATAACATAAACAGAATAAACTGGTCCAAAATAACGGTAAATTACAGCGATAATCTATTAAAAAACAAAAAACAAGCGCAAATACAGCAAAATAATCGACCGGGCGAACAAAAGTGTAATAAAATACAGGAATTAAACATAATATTCCGGCTGGATTCCAAAAATATACAGATAAACGCCACAAAAACAATGTCATTAAAAATGGCATAATTTGTTTCAAAATTTGCACAATTTTATACATTATTTATAAGAACCTATATCATTATATTGTAATACCATAACGCGAGATATTTGATTTGGACGTAAAATATCAACATTTTTTTCATCCAACATATCGCCAATATATATACCCGAAGGTAAAATACCGCTGATATTACTGGTCATAACTTTCAAGCCTTTGCGTCCAACAAATTGAGTATCGTTAAAGAAACCAATCGATGCGCGCGATTTTCCATTTCCTTGTAAAAATCCAGAAATATCAGAACCTGCAATTCTTATTGCCAGGTTTGTATCTGTATCAGATAAAGCACGGACACGACAAAATTGTGAACCACAATCAATAATTGTTCCGACCAATCTGTTATCAAAAGAAACAACAACCATACCTTTGGTTAAACCGTCTTTACGTCCACGATTTATAAGAAACGAATTATGATGAAATGCAGAATCATCAAATTGAATATCTGCGATTACAGTCTTGTAAGGGGATGCCTTTTTAATATTGATTTCGTGTTCCAGTTTTTGATTTTCAAGTACGGCGATATCGCAACTGTGCTTGTTGGCCAAAGCAGCATCTAAACGAACGCGTAATTCTTCGTTTTCTGTGCGCAATTGAGATGTTTCTTTTATCCATTTCGCACTTTGTCCGATTGCCCGTATTGGCCATGTTATAACAGAACCGATCCCATGGGCAACCGGCAAAATAATATGCCCAAGTCCGTTCATAATCGCATAATCTGGTTTTGCTATCATTATATATATTATAAATACAGGTACCGCCACCGCCGCCAAGGACGATTTTATAATACGCATCAATTTATAAGATAATTTGTCTTTAATCATACGAACAACTTTATACGCAAAAAACCTAATATTCAATAAAAACTTGATTTTTCTTTTTTATATGTCAAAATAAAGCCAACCGAAATGGCAAGGCATTGCCACGAGGTTTCTAACTAAAAGGATAAAAAATGCCAAAAATGAAAACAAAATCGTACTTGAAAAAACGTGCGTCTATGACTGCAAGCGGTAAAATCCGTGTTGCCAGAAACTCTCATCACAAATGCTTGTTGCATAAGTCCAAACGTGCTAATAAAGCCGGGGCAAAACCACAGTATTTGAACGAAAACATGGTGGGTCAGGCTAAAATCTTGGCTCCATACGGTTTGAAATAATAAAGGGGGCACATTATGGCAAGAGTAAAACGCGGTACCACCGTTAAACAAAAACACAATAAAATACTTGAACGTGCCAAAGGTTATTTGGGCCGTCATCATTCAACTTATCGTGCTGCACGTGAAAAAACCGAAAAAGCCGGACAATATGCATATCGCGATCGTCGTCAAAAGAAACGTGATTTCCGTTCTTTGTGGATTGTTCGTATCAATGCTGCGGTTCGTCCAAATGGTTTGACATACAGCCAGTTCATGAATGGTTTAAAGAAAGCAGGTATCACATTGGACCGTAAAGTTTTGGCCCAAATGGCATACGATGCTGATAAAAACTTTGAAACATTGATTGAAACTGCAAAACGATTTATTGCCAAAGTTGCGAAATAACACTTTACGGCAAGGTTTTGTTTTGTCACAATAAGGCCGTAGAGATACGGTCTTATTTTTATAAATGGGGTAAAAATGAAAGATAAAATTAAAAACGCATCATCAATCGAAGAATTACAGGCTTTGTATGCGGAAACTTTTGGTAAAAATGGTACTATGACCGCGAAATTAAAGACTATGGCGACATTGTCTAATGAAGAACGTGCGGTTATAAATGCTGAAAATGCTGAATTGCGTCAGTTATTCAAAGAAAAACAGACAGAATTGGAAAATGCGGCCTTGAACGCCAAATTGGCAACCGAATATGTCGATGTCACTTTGGATGGCGAACCAGAAACACGCGGAACATTACATCCTTTGACACAGAGTTTAAAGGAATTATCAGCCATTTTGGAATCTTTTGGATTTACACTTTGGACTGGTCCAGAAATCGAAGATGATTGGCATAATTTTACCGCATTAAATACCCCGGAATATCATCCTGCGCGTGATATGCAAGACAGTTTCTTTATGGAAAATGGAAATGTTGCGCGTACCCAGACCAGTTCTATTCAGATTCGTGCGATGGAAAAAGAAGGTGCGCCAATTAAAATGTTTGCGGTTGGTTCTACCTATCGTAAAGAAATGGATGCGACACATGCCCCTATGTTCCATCAAATCGAAGGTTTATATGTTGATAAAAATGTGACTATGTCTGATTTGATTGCAACTTTGCGTACATTGCTTTCAAGATTCTTTGAACGCGATATTGAAATTCGTATTCGTCCGTCATACTTTCCTTTCACAGAACCTTCTGTTGAATTTGATATGAAATGGGGTGATAAATGGCTTGAAATGGGTGGCGCCGGTATTGTGCATCCAAATGTATTAAAGAATTGCAATATAGATCCAAATGAATACCAAGGTTTTGCGTTTGGTTTCGGTTGGGATCGTATGGCAATGTTAAAATATGGTTTAAACGATATTCGTAAATTCTATGATGGCGATGTTCGTTGGTTAAAAAATAACGGTTTTTAATATAGGGGTGATAAAATGAAATGGTCTTATTCTTGGTTAAAACAATATTTGAATACAGATTTATCCCCTGAACAAATAGGTGATAAATTAAATGGCCTGGGATTAGAAGTCGAAGATTTATATAATCCAATTTTACCAATCGCTGCAAAAATAATTGAATGCAAGGCGCATGAAAATTCTGACCATTTACATGTGTTAAAGGTAGATGATGGTTCTGGTACATTACGCCAGGTTGTTTGTGGTGCGCCAAATGCGCGCGAAGGTTTGGTATCTGCGCTGGCATTGCCTGGGTGTAAAATTGGCGATATGGTTATTGAACCTGGTAAATTACGCGGTGTTGAATCAAATGGTATGATGTGCAGTGCAAAAGAATTGGGTATTGGCGATGATCACAGTGGTATTATCGAACTGGATGAATCAAAAGAAGTAATCGGTCAACCAATATCTGCTTTGTCTGGAAATGCGTCTGCTGTATTTGAAACATCTATTACACCAAATCGTCCAGACTATTTATCTGTGCGTGGTATTGCGCGCGATTTGTCTGCGGCGGGTGCTGGCGAATTTATTGATGAAAAAATTACAGAATTAAAAGAAGTAAAAGGAACACGAAAAGTAAATCTTTTGGCAAGTGATGCTTGTCCAACATATCGTTTCTGTGAAATTCATGGAATTAAAAATGCGCCGTCAAATAAAACAATTCAAAATTGTTTGTTGTCTGCGGGAATAAATCCGAAAAATGCCGCGATTGATGCGACCAACTATATTTGCTATGATTTGGCACAGCCTATGCATTGTTTTGATACAGATAAGATAGTTGGCAATATAACTGTGCGTATGGCAAAAGACGGGGAAAAATTCACAGACCTGTTTGGAAACGAACATGAATTATGTGATAAAGATTTGGTTATTGCTGATGATGCGGGCATTTTGGCTTTGGCTGGTGTTATTGGTGGCGCACGCGGTTCTACAACAGATGAAACAAAAAATATTATTTTAGAATCTGCATATTTTAATCCGGTGTCTGTTCGCAAATCTGCAAAAAGACATGGTGTATCCACAGATTCTTCGTATCGTTATGAACGCGGTATAAATCCAGATGGCACATTGGCAGCATTATCTTTGGCGGCAAAGATTATAATGGATACATGCGGTGGTGAAATTGTAAATGTGTCTGGGGCGGGTCGTTTGTCTTATACACCAGAATCTATTGTTTATAATCCGTCATTATTTGAAAAAAAGACAGGATTAAAATTGGATAAACAAACCCAAATAGATATTTTAAAGAAATTACATTTCACAGTTGTTGAAAAAGGTAATGATTTAATCATTACACCACATCCACAAAGAACTGATGTTGTAATTCCTGAAAATATAGTTTCTGAATTGATACGTATTTATGGATATGAAAAAATCGGATTGAAAGATTTACCGCAAAATAATATCAAAGCAATTCATAATGAAATGAATTTGGATTTGAAAACTAAATTGGCAAATCGCGGTTTGAACGAAGCACCAAGTTTTGGTTTCGGAAATTCTAAAACAGAAACTTTGTTGTTTAATAAACCGATTGTTCGTGTTGCAAATCCTATTGTTGTTGATATGGATACGATGCGGAATAATTTGCTGGAAAATTTATTGTTGGCAATTTCAAACAATGAAAAACGCGGATTTTCTGATTTGAATATGTTCGAACTTGGGACTGTATTTGATGGTGATATGCCAGGTGAACAACATACTTCACTTTGTATCGTTCGTTGTGGTGAAACATCACAAAAACATTGGCAAAAACGTAATCGCGGTGTTGATGTGTTTGATGTAAAGTCAGATATTGTATCATTACTTGGTGCACAAAAATATACTGTTGATACAACAAACGCACCACTTTGGGCGCATCCTTATGTTTACGGAAAAATTGTTCAGGGTAAAAAAGTTTTGGGTGAATTTGGTCAACTGCATCCATCAATTGCAAAGCAATTACATATAAAAACAAAAGTATTTGTGGGTATAATAGAAAATATTGAAGATTTACCAAAAAATCCGAAATATAAAAAATTGCCTTTGACAGACTTTATGCCAATCACACGTGATTTTGCTTTTGTGGTTGATAATAAATTTGAATCACAAAAAATAATAGCAACAGCAATTGCTTCTGATTCAAGTATTGCGGATGCTGTTATATTTGATGCGTTTGATATGGGCGACGGTCAAAAATCAATCGCATTTACAATCACTATTTATCCAGATAAAAATATGTCTGATAAAGAATTGTTAGAAATTCAAGATAAAGTGATAAAGAATATAGAAACAAAATGCGGTGCAAAATTGCGCGCATAAAAATACCGGCAAATGCCGGTATTTTTTTATATTTGTTTTATTTGATGATTGTTTATGATATATGATTGTATATCGCGACTTTCTTCGTATGCGTTCATTATTTCATAGGCATCTTTACCATAAAAATTAAAAGAACCAAAATCAATTGTTTGGACTTTAACACCAGTGCCTTGAATCAATGTATTGTGGTGTTCGCACCCTGGTAAGCCCATCTTTTGCGCAAGTTCAAATCCTTGCATAAACCATTTTGTGTATTCCAAGAGAAAACTGTCTGTTTGATATTTACATACAATAACAGTCAAATTTTCAAATCCGTTTTGCTTTTTCAATTGTTCAGCATCTTTGCTTTCGAAAACAGAACAACCTGTATACGGAGATGAAGCGAGATATAAAACGCGTTCTTTGATTTTATCACGAGTTGTAAAGTGTTTGTGTTTGTTTTCTAACATTTTATTTGAATCTTTGGTTAAATCTTTCTATTTTAGCCTGTTCTTTTGATTGGCCGATGATTCGTTGTTTACATGCAGCGTTAACAAATTTGGCGTCTTCGTGATTTTCGAATTTGATATAGTTTGTTTCAAGTGTTGCGCCTGTTGTACGATGTTTTACGTGTTTTATACAAAATGCTGATTTTTCATTTCCGTATTTATCACATTGAATTGTTATAAAAACATCACCATTTCCAACAATGTACATAAAATCAGTTGTCGATTGGACTGGCGTTGTAGATATCCTGTTTGCCAAAATACAATCTATGATTTCACCACGATATTTATTTGTTTGGTATTCCATTTTTTTCTCTGTTTTGAATTATTACGGTTATATTATAAGTAAAATGATTGACAAGTCAAGTATTTTGTCAAACAAAAATAACGAAATCAAAAACTTGCTTTTTAGAGATATTCATTGTATAAATAAAAGCATGAAAACAAACACAATAATTATTATTAAATAACTGGCACTGCGCTTTGGCGGTGGCTGGGGCGCGTAAGGCGCCGTTTTTAATATAATAAAGGGCAAAAAGATGGCATATAAAAAGACCGAACCAAAGGCTAACTTTTCAGAAATTGAACACGATGTGCTGCAATTTTGGCGCGAAGATGATACATTTCATAAATCTTTGAATAAAACCAAAATGGGCGAACCTTTTAATTTTTACGATGGTCCACCTTTTGGAAATGGTTTGCCACATTGGGGACATTTGGGTGTATCTGCCATTAAAGATATGGTTTCGCGCTATCAAACAATGAAGGGACGTCACGTTGTTCGTGAACTGGGTTGGGATTGTCACGGATTGCCGGCTGAAAACAGTGTTGAAAAAGCACAAAATCGTACTGCCAAAGATATTGTTGCAACCGATGGTATTGCCGCCTTTTGTGATATGTGCCGTGCGGATGTGACGCGATATACGACAGAATGGTTGCGTTTTATCGCGCGTATAGGTCGTTGGGTTGATGGTGGCGAAGGTTTTGGTTATCGCACCATGGATAAAAATTATATGGAATCTGTGATTTGGGCCCTGAAAAAATTATATGAAAAAGGCTTGCTTTATAAAGATTTCAAGGTCAATCCTTTTGACTGGAAATTAGGAACTGTTTTGTCTAACAGTGAAGCGTCCAGTGAATACCAAGATGTTGTTGATGATACTGTGACGGTATGGTTTGAATTGGAAAATGGTGATCGGGCTATTGCGTGGACAACAACACCTTGGACACTGCCTGCGAATTCTGCGCTGGCTGTAAACCCAAATATGGAATATGTTCGTATGAAACATAACGATGGTAAAGTCTATGTTTTGGCTGCATCGCGTTTGAAAGCATACGAAAAGGTTTTCGCAGATTCTGAAAATCTTGGAACTGTATTGGGTAAAGATTTGGTCGGTCTGCATTATAAACCAATATTTAATTATTATGAAAACAGCGACCCATTATTGCATCAAATAATTGCGGCTGATTATGTAAGTGATGGCGATGGTACCGGTATCGTTCATATCGCGCCAGCATATGGCGAAGATGACTATTTGGCGGCCAAGGCATTAGATGCTAAATTCCCGGTTATTTTAAATGTTGATGATTATGGTAATTTTGATTCGACGGTTAAAGATTGGGCGGGTCAAAATATTTTTGCGGCCAATCCAAAGATTATCGATTGGTTAAAAACGAACGGCGTTTTGGTCAAAAAAGATCAACATAAACACAGTTATCCATATGGTCCACGCAGTCATGAAAAACTGATTTATCGTGCAACAGATGCATGGTATGTTGATGTGCCAAAGATTCGTGAACGTTTGGTTGAAATAACTAAAAATGAAACAAATTGGACATCGGCAGGTAATCGCTTTATGGCATGGATTGAAAATGCCCGTCCATGGGGAATTTCCAGAAACAGATTCTGGGGCGTTCCATTACCAATTTGGGAACGGGACGGCGAATATAAAATCTTTGGTTCCATAAAAGAAATGGAAGATTTCTTTGGTGTAGAAATAAAAGATTTACATCGTCCTACATTGGATGCTTTGACCAAAGATGGTTGGCATCGTATAAGTGACGTTTTGGATTGTTGGTTTGAAAGTGGATCTATGCCATTTGCACAATTGCATTATCCATTTGAAAATGTTGAAAAATTCGAAGCAAATTTCCCGGCTGATTATATTATCGAAGGTCAAGATCAAACACGTGGTTGGTTTTATTCTTTGATGATTATGGCGGTTGCGTTGTTTGATAAACCTGCGTTCAAAACAGTGTCTGCAAACGGTATGATTTTGGACGAACAAAAACGCAAGTTTTCAAAATCTTTACATAACTATGTTGACCCAAGTGAACAATTGGAAACATATGGCTCAGATGCAATACGTTTGTTTATCCAGGGCAGCAACTTTATGAAGGCCGAAGGTGTTGGTGTTGATAAAGAAGGAACTGTATTTAATGATTCAATTAAAACAATTTTGACACCACTTTGGAACGCATATCATTTCTTTACACTGTATGCGAATGCGGGAAATATCACTGTTGAAAAAGATCCAGATTCAGACAATTTATTGGATAATTATATCTTGGCTGAATTGAACGAATTGATAAAAACGACAACGGGTGCACTGGACGAATATAAGCCAGATATTGCGGTCAAAGAATTCGTTCGATTCCTTGATATATTAAACAACTGGTATATCCGTCGTAATCGCGACAGATTCTGGGACGAAGATGTGTCTGCGTTTGAAACATTACATTATGTTTTGAAAACATTTACAAAATGTTTGGCACCTTTTGCACCATTTATATCTGAATATATATTCAAGAATTTAACTGGTGCAGAATCTGTACATTTACAAGATTGGCCGGTTGCTGGCAAAACAGACGAAGCAATCTTGAACGATATGCGTCGTGTTCAAATGATTGTATCAACCGGAAAACAATTACGTGAACAATATAAATTGCGTAATCGTTTGCCACTGGCCGACGCCACCATCGCTGGTATAGAAATGCCTGAATACGCGGATATCATCGCGGATGAATTAAATGTAAAAGAAGTAAAATTCATAGATGATATTCACAGTGTCGCGGACAGTTTTGTATATTTGATTACACCAAAAATTGGTGCACGCCTTGGTGGTGCATTGAAAGATATTATACCATCTGTTAAACGTGGTGAATACACAATTGATGGCGATAAATTGATTGTTGGCGAATATACTTTGAACAGCGATGAATTCGAAAACCGTTTAACCGTAAAAGATGGTGTTTCGGGTGCAGCCTTGTCAGATAATACTGCGGTTGTGGTTTTGAATACAGAATTGAACGCCGAATTGATAGCAGAAGGTTTGGTAAATGAAGTTCTTCGCTTTATCCAAGATTCGCGCAAGGCCGCAAACCTGGACGTTTCGGACAGAATTAGATTGACATATACTGCCGATGTTGCATTAGCAAACGCAATCGAAGCGCACAAAAAACGCATTATGCATGATGCCTTGATTGTTGAAATGGAAATGGGCGATGCGAATCAATTTGAAAAGCAAATCGAAGATTACAATTTCGCAATCAATATCGAAAAAGTAAATGGTTAAATCGAACATAACTCTTACACCGGATATTTATTTTGAAAATGTTCCACGGACATTGAATATGAATATCCGGTCTGAATTATATTCAACAAATGAATTTACTTTTGCGGTGGCTGTTATTTTATCTGCCCAGGCAACCGATAAAAAAGTCAACGAAGTGACACCAGAATTATTTCGTGTTGCGCCAACCCCGGACAAGATGTTGAAACTGGGCCTGGACGGACTTAAAAAATATATTCACGTTATTTCTTTTTTTAATAACAAGGCAACCAGTATTATAAAATTGGCATCACAATTGCATGATGAAAACAGTGATGATTTACACTATAAATTCCCAGAAAAATATCATAACAGAAATGAACTTATGAAATTGGGCGGCATCGGTCAAAAGACAGCCAATGTTGTTATGAATGTTTTGTGGAATGCACCAAATATAGGCGTTGATACACATGTGTTTCGTAATGCACACAGATATGGTTGGGTGGGAGATGCCGAAAACACACCTGAAAAAGTTGAAGAAAAACTGTTACAAATAATTCCGCAAAAATATCATCCAATTGTAAATCATGTGATGGTTTTACATGGCAGATACACTTGTAAAGCCTTGCGCCCAGATTGCGAACATTGCCCAGTCGCCAAATGGTGTAATTCGGTGGATAGGCGTTAATCAGTGATTGATGAAAAAATCGACCTCCTTAATTCTATCCCATTGCCAAATGCAACAGCTACACTGTCGGCACACCCGCCTACGCTAGTTGTATTTGTATGGAATCTCCATGGAATTATAAATGGGTGGGTTATTCTGTAAAAACATTTGCTGTTTTCTATTTTAGTTTCGCCATATATTGCATATGATTTTGTTATAAAACTCCAATTACCATTGCTTGAGTTATAACCGCGGTCTCCGGATATTGTCGGATCTAATACCACTACAACTGTATCATTTTGGGCGCACATTGTTGTTGCGTATGTTGGTATGGTTGCCAATAAAGAAATTATTAAAAATATTTTTTTCATCTTTTCCTCCGTTTTTAAAAACCGCCGATATAAAAGGCGGTTGGAGGTTAAGAACTATAATGTATTGAAAATAGCGTGCTTATTCATATATATCGCAACCCTCCAACCAAAAGACGATTGGAGGTGTTTTTTGTCCCCGCGGACACAATACATTAACAGGTTCTTACGCCTCATCAGAAAAATTCTTTCTGACAAAAATATTTTATCAGAGATTGTTTATGAAAAAAAGGGAAAAGTTATTAAAATAAAAAAGTCTGCTTGTATTCACTATGTTCATTACATGGCGACACTGAAAAATTTTAAACCCGCACTTTTATTGTGCGGGTTAACAATTTTTCGTGGTGCCGGAAACAGGATTCGAACCTGCGACCCCCTCATTACGAATGAGATGCTCTACCAACTGAGCTATTCCGGCGATAGGCAAATCTTAGTATATATTTTTATTTATTTCCAGATTTAATTTTTCGCATAACAACCATTATTCCGGCCGGTGTCATACCTGGAATTCTTGATAGTGCCGCGATATTTTCAGGACGCGTTTTGGTCAGTTTTTCAACCAATTCATTTGTTAAACCTGGCATATCGTTATAATCAAAATTTGTCGGTATTTTTAACCCGGCATCTTTTTTATAGTTTGCAATTTCGCGTTCGTTTCTTTGTATATAGCCTGCATAAAAATTGTCGTTTTCGGCGGCTGTATTTCGACGCAGATTTAAAATCTGGTTATGTAATTCGTGTGATATTAAACCCAATTTTTCAGACATATCACCAAGGCGTAATATCGCATTATCTGCACGTAAATTTAATCTGTATTCTGCGCGTGAAGTGAACATACGATATGGTTCGTCCACCCCGAGTGTTGTTATATCGTCAATCAAAACGCCAATCATAGAATTTGTTCGATCGATAACCAATGGTTCTTTATCTAATGCAACCGCGGCGGCATTTGCGCCCGCAATTAAACCCTGGGCGGCGGCCTCTTCATAGCCACTGGTTCCATTGATTTGACCTGCGAAAAAGAGTCCGTTTATATCTTTTGATTCCAAAGTATTTTTTAATGCGCGCGCATCAATTGCATCATATTCAATTGCGTATCCGTATCTTGCGATGCGTGCGTTTTCCAGGCCTGGGATAGTGCGTATCCATTTGTCTTGGATATCACTGCCAAATGAAGTTGAAATTCCATTTGGGTATATTAAATCACTGTTATAACCTTCTGGTTCCAAGAATACATGATGTGTTTTGTGTTCTGGGAAACGCATTACTTTATCTTCCAATGACGGGCAATAACGTGGCCCAAGTCCGCGAATATCGCCATTATACATTGGTGCGTTTTTAATATTATCACGAATAATTTGATGCGTTTCTTCGTTTGTATGTGTGATAAAACATTTATCATTTATTGTATTGTTTTCATCACCAATACCAAACCAATCATGTGGAACATCACCAGGTTGTTCTTCGCATACCGAAAAATCTATACTGTCGCGATAAATTCGCGCCGGGGTTCCAGTTTTTAATCTTAATAATTCAAAGCCCGCTTTTTTCAAAACAGACGATATATGTGAATCGTTTTCTTGGTATTCGCCATTATCCATCAAACGACCAGATGCAATTTTTTCATTTCCGCGTGTGACCAATCCACCAAGAAAAGTTCCGGTTGTTAAAACTATCGCTTTGGCAGAATATTTTTGATTTACAGTTTTATTTTGCAAATCTAAATCAAAAACAGATTCAAAAATCACATCAAGATTTTTGGTGTTCTTTAAAATTTTCATAACAGCATCATGATAAAAATTACGATCGATTTGTGCGCGCAGTGCCTGGGTTGCAGCACCATGTGAAGCGTTTAATGTGCGCCAATGAATACCAGCACTGTCTGCGGCATTTGGCATAACACCACCAAACGCAGCCATTTCTGCAACCATTTGTGATTTACCAGGACCACCAATTGATGGGTTACAAGACATTGCGCCAATATCACTTTCCCGCATAGTTAATAACAAGGTTTTTGCACCACGACGTGCAGATGCAGCCGCTGCTTCGGTTCCTGCGTGTCCACCACCAATAACAATCACATCATAATTTTGCATAATTTAATCTTTATTTATTTTTGCATATAAAATAACATCTTCGCGTTTACTGAGTGTTGGAAGAAAATCATAACTGTGTAAAACACCTTCTTGTTCAAACCCACATTTTTTTGCAACTTTGCATGACGCCACGTTTTCTGTATTTGCTAATATTACTATGCGTTTTAAACCTTTGTTAAAAAATTCAGTTGAAATGGCTTGGACTGCTTCATTCATAAATCCATGCTTTGCATATTTTGGGTTTAACCAATAACCAATTTCACCACTTTCATTATTGTAATTCAGGTTAAACATAGTACATACGCCTACAAAACTGTTGTCGGTTCTTAAAAACATACCATAAGTTGCTTTTTCTTGTTTTTCCCAGTCTTTGACGGCGTTTTGCAAAAATTCAAATTCTGATTCTGGCTTATCTATGTTCGCCCATGGCATAAATCTGAAAAAATCACGATTATGCGAAATTATATCAAACAGATAATTTGCAAAATCAAATGTTGCAGACAATGGTCTTAAATCAAGACGTTCTGTCTGTAATTCTGTAAATTCTTGTGCTTTCATTTTAAAAACGCCCCATTCCGCCGTTTACATGAATTGTTTGTCCGTTGATATAAGATGCTTCATCAGATGCCAAGAATACACAAGCGTTTGCAATATCGATTGGTTCGCCAAAACGACCGGCCGGTATTTGTTCCAAATATTTTGCTTTTAATTCATCAGGCAATACATCTGTCATTGGTGTTTTGATAAATCCAGGTGCAATAGCATTTGCTGTGATTCCGCGTGCGCCAACTTCGGCGGCGATAGATTTTGTCATCGCGATAATTCCGCCCTTGGATGCGGCATAGTTTGTTTGACCCGCGCCACCGACAACACCAACGATAGAAGCCATATTTATAATACGACCAAAACGCTGTTTCATCATAGGCATAATAACCGCGCGACACATTTTGAAGGCTGCGCGTAAGTTAGTGTTCAAAACATTATCGAATTGTTCGTCACTCATACGCATCATCAATGTATCTGCTGTAATTCCGGCATTGTTAATTAAAACATCAATGCGGCCTGCTTTTTCAATAGTGTCGGCTATCAATTTTTCAGCTGCACCTTCAACAGATAAATCAGATTGAATTTTTATAAACGAATCATCAAAAGATGATAATTTTTCCAGGTTGCGTCCTGTGATAACAACGGTTGCGCCTGCATTTTTCATTTGTTGTGCAATTGCACCACCAATACCACCGGTTGCGCCAGTAATTAAAACAACTTTATTTTTTAATTCAAACATATTTTATCCCTTATTTGTGTGCGTTAATTTTATCTGTTGTACGTTTTGTCATACCAATCAAGGCTTCGCCTGGGCCGATTTCTGTTAAATCATCAATCCCCAGATTTACCATTTCCAGAACACTTTCACGCCAACGAACACCATGTGTTATTTGGTAAAGCAGCGCGTCTTTGATTTCATTTACATCAGTCATAGGTTGACAAGTTTTATTTGAAATAATCGGAACAATAGGTGTTTTTATTTCAATTTCGTCCAATGCGTGTTTCATAACTGCAACCACAGGTTCCATCAAACGGGAATGTGGTGGAACAGATAAAGCCAATTTCATTGCGCGCTTTGCACCATTTTCTTTTGCCAGTTCCATAGCACGTTCGATTGCATTATTTGCCCCAGATATAACAATTTGTCCCGGACAATTATCATTTGCAATATCGCATACTCCACCGGTTTCGTTTTCCGCCTTTTCACAAACTTTTTTCAATTCATCAAATTCCAAACCCAAAATTACAGCCATTGCACCCTGACCCGCAGGAACTGCGTTTTGCATGGATTCACCACGCAATCTTACCAATTTTATTGCGTCAGCCAAAGATATAGCACCCGCAGCGCATAATGCAGTATATTCACCCAAACTGTGTCCAGCAACATAATCTGGCTTTGGATAATTTCCGGCACGATACATCGCAATACTTGTTGCCAAAATAGCAGGTTGAACATTTGCAGTCAAAGTCAATGTTTCAATTGGGCCATTGAAAATAATATCTGATAATTTTTCGCCCAGTACCGCATCCATTTCATCAAACACAGCACGTGCATCAGTATTGTTTTGATAAAGTTCAAAACCCATACCAACGGCTTGTGCGCCCTGACCCGGAAAAACATATATAGATGACATATTTGTCCTTTTGTTGTATTTCAATAAAATTATAGAAAATTAAAAGCAAAAAGCAATTTTATTATTTACGCATGGAAAATTCACAGCCACAATAATTTTGACGATAAAAATCAGATTCGTGATTTATTTGTTGTCTTAATTGTTCGTTCCATTTTATTGGTAAATATTTTATTTCGCCACATGATTGTTCACCTGAGCGGTCAACCTGGGATTGGTCTTTGTGTCGTGATACGCCAAATACAGAAGCAATCGCGTTAAACCCATGCTTTTTTGCATATTCGCGTGCATAACAAAAACGATATGCAAAACATTTGCTGCAACGCGCGCCGCGTTCTGGTTCGGTTTCAAGCCCACGCACATGTTCACGCCAATCATCGTGATTGTAATCGCCAACAACGTATTTAACACCCAATTTTTCACAGTATTTTATTTGTTCGTCTAAACGCTTTTGATATTCGCTTTCTGGGAAAATATTAGGGTTAAAAAACATAACGATAAAATCGTCTATGCCTTCAATTTTGCCATCGGCCAATTGTTTAATTGCACCACACGAACATGGCGCACAACAAGACATTAAAATTAATTTATTATCTGACATTTTTTAACGCATTTTGTATTTTTTTAAAAAGTGTTTGCGAATTTTATCAATGCTTTTTCGTTGTTCGTCATTTTTAATATACAATACAAAACTGGTGTCAGAAAACCCATGTGATGCACCACATATAAATGGTGATATTTTTTGTTCCAGTTCGTGTGCAATATAGCATACATCGCGTTTGTGTCCACGATTTATAACATCAGATTCAGCATCACATGTTAACCACATTTTACAATAGGCACAGCAAAAACTGGCAATCGGCAAATCAGATTTATCACTGAATATATTTACTTTATACGTCGACGGATAGTTCTTGTAAAAAATGCTATGTTTTTGTTCCATTAAAATACATTACCAATTTTTGTTTCGTCATTTAATTCGTATAATCCAGAATCATCATCGGACACATTTAATTCGGCGCCACTGCATAACATACCACTAGATTCAATACCTGCGACATTACGTGGTTTAATTGGTTTGCCGGTCTTTGGTAATATTGCGCCAATTGGTGCGAATACAGCCAACATGTCTTTGCGAACATTAGGTGCGCCACAAACAACAGTATAATCTTGTGTGCCATCATTGACGGTTAAAATATGTAAATCTTCACGTGATGGGTGATTTTTTACCTCTGTAATTTTAACAACGGTCAATTTTGGTTCGTTTTTAACAGAATATTTTTCTGTTAATTCTTTAATTTTTTCGTCGTCAATTCTTTCAAACAGATTTTCAGGAATTGTAAATTCTGCCCCGTCTGCGACGCGTGATTTAAATTCTGTTGGCCAAGATAAATCTTGTTTGTCTGCAAAGATATTTTGCATTTTTTCTGCAGCATCCGGTATGAACGGCGCAGATACACGTGAATACAAATCAATCAATTGAAAGCAAGTGTTTAATACGGACGCTGCACCATCCAAATCGCCTTCTTTAATCATTGTCCAAGGGGCCTTTTCAGTCATATATTCATTACCAATTGCCCATAAACCGCGTAGTGCAAAGACACTTGCACGCAATTCGCATTTTTCAAGTGCATCTGTTAATTCTTGTAATTTTTCATCAATCTTTGATTTCAATTCCGCATCAATATCACCAGATTTTGGAACGCTGTTTCCAAAATTCTTTGCAGATAATTTGCAAACACGTGATACAAAATTACCCAACATACCGTTAAGATCTTTGTTCACAATATCTGCGAAACGATTAATTGTGAAATCTGTATCATCTGTTTCAGGCGCAGACGCCAACAACGCATAACGCCAACAATCACTTGGGGCGTCATTTATCGCGTCAACCAAGAATATTCCGTTGCCGGTTGATTTAGATATTTTTGCGCCATTAAAATTCATAAAATTGACGGCCTTTAATACATCAACTGTTTTCCAATTGTCGTTCATCGCCAATTCTTGCGATGGAAAAAACACAGCATGGAACGAAACATTGTCTTTGCCCATAAATTGAGTGTAATGACAATCTGGATTTTTCCACCAAGATTCCCAATCTTTGTTTGCTGCCTGGGAAATTGAAACATAACCCCAAGGTGCATCAAACCAAACATAGAAAACTTTGTCTTCAAAGCCAGGTTTATTAACAGGTATTCCCCATTTCAAATCGCGTGTAATCGGCGCATCATGCAGGCCTTCGCTCAGCCATTTATTAGCAATAGCAGTTGCTGTTTTTGGCCAGCCTTGTCTGGAATCAACCCATTGTTTTAATTTATCGCTCATCGCGCTTAATTTAAAATACAAATGTTTTGTTTCGCGCATTTCAACTGGTGAATTTGGATCTTCGGCGCTGTGTGGGTTTATCAATTCAGATGGTTCCAAGGAAGCACCACATTTTTCACATTCGTTTCCATAGGCTTTTTCATAGCCACATTTTGGACAAGTTCCAATAACATATCTGTCTGCCAAAAATCTTTTTTCATTAACAGAATAAGGTTGTAATGATGTTTTTTCTTCGATTAAACCTTGTTCGTCAAGGCGATTAAATAAATCATGAATCAATTTTTCTTGTAATTTTGTGTGTGTGCGTCCAAACAAATCAAAAGACAAATTAAAGTCTTTTACAGATTGTGCGTGTTTTGCGCGGTATTTATCAACATATTCTTCAATAGGCAAATTTTCTTTGCGCGCCCCAATTTCAGATGTTGTTCCATGTTCATCAGATCCACAGACAAATAAAACATCACGACCCATTGCGCGACAAAAACGCGCATAAACATCACTTGGCAATAAACAGCCAATTAAATGCCCGATATGTAAATTGTTATTCACATAAGGAAGTGCCGATGTAATAAGATATTTCTTTGTCATAATCTGCCCCTTGAACTAAAAAAGCCTGCCATAACTTTGGGCAGGCCTTAGAATTTTTGGTGGGTGGTATTGGGCTCGAACCAACGACCTCCACGATGTCAACGTGACGCTCTAGCCAACTGAGCTAACCACCCAAAGCAGAGGCATTATAACACCTAAATTCAGATTTGCAATAAAAAAACCGGCACAGGCCGGTGTTTTTTATCTCGCTGTTAAGCGGATTAATACATAGTTTGTAAAACGTGTTTGTTTTTATCAATATTTGATAACATTTTACCACTGCCCAATGCGACGCAGGCCAATGGGTTGTCAACCAAGAACGCAGGTAATCCAGTTGCTGCACGAATAGCAGCATCAAGGCCGCGCAACAAAGAACCGCCACCAGTCATCGCAATACCAAGGTCTGCGATATCGGCGGATAATTCAGGTGGTGTAGATTCTAATGCCAAATGAACAGTGCTGATAATCTTTCCGACTGTCTGAGATAATGCAGTCGCGATTTGTGATTCTGTGATAACTGTTTCACGTGGTGTGCCACTCATTAAATCGCGCCCTTTGATTTTCATAGTTAATTCGTTTGTTTTGTCTTTTGGCATAATTGCAGTACCGATTTTCTTTTTGATTTCTTCGGCTGTATTTTCACCAATTAACAAATTTTTGTTTTTACGAACATAATCGATAATGTCTTCATCCATTTGGTCGCCCGCAGTACGTACTGCGTTTGAATAAACGATACCACCCAAAGACATAACGGCAACTTCGGTTGTGCCACCACCAATGTCCAAAACCATAGAACCCAAAGGCTTTTCCACCGGCAATCCAGCACCAATAGCGGCGGCAGTTGATTCTTCGACAATATAAACGCGACGTGCACCGGCGGCATCTGCGGCCTCTTGAATAGCACGTCTTTCCACAGGTGTTGCGCATGATGGAACACAAATAATAATAAGAGGTGCAGTTAAAAGGTTTCTCTGATGAACCTTGCGTATGAAGTATTTTATCATTTCTTCGGCGACTTCAAAGTCTGCAATAACACCATCACGCAAAGGTCTTACTGCGCTGATTGTGCCAGGTGTACGGCCAAACATTTGCTTAGCCTCTGCCCCAACGGCCAAAATTTCTTTACGGCCCAATAACTTGTTTTCAGCAACCGCAACAACAGATGGTTCATTAAGAACAACACCGCGACCTTTGACATAAATCAAAGTGTTCGCCGTTCCTAAGTCAATAGCCATATCTGCGGAAAAAAACTTTAATAACCAATTATACATCTGTGAAATCCTTAGGCTTTGTTGTTCGCATTATAAAGCAGGCGCGAAAAAAATCAAGTGCGCATAGCATTTTTTGCTTTTTTATTTGCTTTTCGCGATATTCTGGTATAATTGCGACCATGAAAAGAAAAACGATAAGAAATCATAGAGATTTTTTAACAACTGAAAAAGATCCGGTTGTGTCTAATTTCTATTTTATAGTAAAAGCAAAATTGGCCGCAAAAAAAGACGCAAGATACGGTATTGTTGCAACAAAACGCTTTTTCAAATTGGCGGTCCGTCGTAATCGTGCAAAGCGTTTATTGCGCGATTGGATTGCGTATAATGAACATTTAATGTTGCCTAATGCGGACTATATATTTATTGCGCGTCCATCTATTTTTGAATGCTCTCGCGAAGGGGGACGTGTAAAAATGGCAAATTTATTAAAGAAAATTGCAAAATGAAAAACAGTATTTTTGCCAAAATTGGATGCAAATTAATCAATGTTTATCAATTGTGTATATCGCCGTTCACAGGTGGATGTGCGGCATGCCGTTTTACTCCAACTTGCAGCGAATATACAAAACAGGCAATTGAAAAATATGGATTTGTGCATGGAACTTTTTTGGGAATAAAACGTATATCACGTTGTCGCCCAGGTGGGGGATGTGGGTATGATCCTGTTCCTTGACATAAAAAATCAATATGATAGAATTTATATAATATGTTTTAATAAAAAGGATTTGTAATTATGTCATCTTTTAGGTCAACAGTTGAAAATATGTCTAAATTAATGGACGAAATGGGCATAACAGAATTGGATTTGGAACGTCAACTGTTATTGGGTTTATATCGCAAACATATTCATTTATCAAAACAACAAGCGGTTGCGGCGGCACCTGTCGGTTTTGTTCAAACTGCAAATAAAGCAAGTGCGTCTGAAAAAGTTTCTGGACATACATTGAAATCACCAATGGTTGGTGTTGTTTATTTGTCCCCAGAACCAGGTGCAAAACCTTTTGTAAAAGTGGGCAGTGAAGTCAAGGCTGGCGATACAGTTGCGCTGGTTGAAGCGATGAAGACTTTCAATCCTATCAAGTCTGATGTTGATGGTGTTGTCAAAGAAATTTTGGTGACAGACGGAACGGCTGTTGAATTTGATATGCCTATTATTGTAATTGAATAATGGTGTTGTTATGCCACAAATAAAAAAAGTTTTAATTGCCAATCGTGGTGAAATCGCTTTGCGTGTTATTCGTGCGTGTCGCGATATGGGTATTCGAACGGTTGCGGTTTATTCTACGGCTGATCGTGACGCAATGCATGTTAAGTTGGCGGACGAATCTGTGTGTATTGGTCCGGCACAATCGTCAGAATCTTATCTTAATGAATCTGCGATATTGACTGCGGCGTTGTTGACCAATGCAGATGCTATTCACCCGGGTTATGGATTTTTATCAGAACGTGCAGACTTTGTAGACAAGGTTGAACAGCATGGTCTTATCTGGATTGGTCCGGACAGTGATATGATTCGCAAAATGGGCGATAAAGTAAATGCAAAACAAACTGCGATAAAATGTGGATTGCCTGTCGTTCCGGGCAGCGAAGGCGCATTGCGCGATATCGAAGATGCGCTGGTTTGGGCGGATAAAATTGGATACCCGGTTATGATAAAGGCGGCATCTGGTGGTGGTGGTCGTGGTATGCGCGCGATAAGTAATGCCAATGAATTACGCGAGGCTTTTCCGATAGTAAAGGCAGAATCTAAATCTGCATTTGGTGACGATACGCTTTATATGGAAAAACTGTTGTTGCATCCGCGTCATATTGAATTTCAGGTTTTGGGTGATAAACATGGCAATGTGGTTATCTTTGGTGAACGTGATTGTTCGTTGCAACGTAAAAACCAAAAAGTTATGGAAGAATGCCCTGCGGCAATATTAACGCAAAAACAACGCGATGATATGATAGAGGTTTGTAAAGCCGCGGCCAAGAAAATGAAATATACAAATGCCGGTACTTTTGAATTTATGTTCGAAGATGGTAAATTTTATTTCCTTGAAATGAATACACGTTTACAGGTTGAACATCCTGTGACGGAAATGGTTTATGGTATTGATTTGGTCCGTGAACAAATACGTATTGCGGCGGGGGAAAAGTTGGGTTATACACAATCAAATCTGGTTGCGCATGGGCACGCGATAGAATTTCGTATCAATGCCGAAGATCCGGAAACTTTTATTCCAAACCCTGGCAAAATAACATTGTATGCACCGTCAGGCGGCCTGGGTGTGCGTGTGGACAGTGCGGCATACACAGGATACACAATTCCATCGACATACGATTCTATGATTGCAAAATTGATTGTACATGCGCAATCAAGACCAGCGTGTATTATGCGCGCGGAACGTGCATTGGACGAATTTGTTATCGAAGGAATCAAAACAACAATTCCATTACAGAAAAAGTTGTTGGGAAATTCAGATGTTCGCCAATTAAAAACAGATAATCATTGGTTGGAACATTTCTTGGAATCTGAAAAAGAAACCAAAGAAAACACAGAAGAGAATAAAGAATAAAAAAACACCGCCAATCGGCGGTGTTTTAATTTAAATATTGGTCAATAATTTTGTGATATTCATTTAATGTTTTTTCTGGATTTTTTGTTGCACTTAAAAGCAGAGCAGACATAATAAATGTTTTATTTAATATGTGTAATTCGTGTTGAATTTTATCCAATATTTTCAAAGATATAAAAATATTTGTTAAATATGGTGAATAATCACGCGAACTATTGTCTTTCAAATTGTCGATTGAAAAAGACAGGTTTTCAACCGCTTCTATTAATCTTTCAGTTTGGTCGATTTTGTTAATTTGTTTAGTTTGTGGCATAGGAAAACTCCATTTTATAAAAACCGCCAATGAAAAGGCGGTCGGGGAGTTGATAAATCAATCAGGTTATGATTCCGTCACCTTACGGTATGACGGCTCCCCGACCTTGTTAGTCAGGGATGTTGACGATGCAAAAAAAACACCGAAACACCAATATAACGATGCTTTCGCACCGACCTGATTGGGCTTATCACAGCCCCAAACCCAATTCCCATTGGATTCATAACCATTCTATCAAAAATAAATAGGCGTGCAAGTATTTCTTTATTCATACCTTAAACTGTCGATTGGGTTTAATTTCGCGGCCTTGATTGCTGGCATAACGCCGGATGCCAATCCGACCACAACCGCAACTGAAACAGATAATATTACCGGCCATATTGAAAATGGAACATTGTAATGTAATATAAAACGACCTACCCCTTGGGATAAACCTACCCCAAGAATCAATCCTATCATTGAACCGATAAACGATATCATTACTGATTCAGATAAAAACTGAATTATTATTACGCGTTCGCGTGCGCCAATTGCTTTGCGAACACCGATTTCGCGCGTGCGTTCTGCAACAGAAGTCAGCATCATATTCATAATTCCAATTGAACCAACCAGTAAAGATACCGCCGCAATCGCAATCAATAATAATTTCAAATATCCTGTCACTGTATTCATTGTTTCCATTATTTGCTTCATATCTGTTATTTGAAAATCGTCTTCATCGTTTTCTTTTAATCTGTGCCTTTGTCGTAAAAGAGAAGTGATTTGTTCGATAACAACATTGTTATCAGAATCATTATAAATCTTTAACGCAATCATGGTGACTGCATCTGGAAATTTAGAACCCTGCAATCGCTTTTTAAGTGTCGTGACCGGAATTATAATCATATCATCTTGGGAACCAAAGGCTGAATCACCACGTGCCTGCATCATACCGATAACCACAAAAGGCATATTTTGAATTCTTATTATTTCACCAACAGGATTTTCAGGCATGCCCAATTCCATTGCTGTATCAGGGCCAATAACTGCATAAGTAGATGCGTTTTTTACCGCGTTTTCATCAAAGAAAGTTCCGTATTCTATATCTATGTCTTGAATTGCAGCATAATCAGGCGAAGTCCCCAAAATCATTGTTGACCAATTTTTGTTTCCATATATAACCTGGGACGAACCCATTTGTGCCGGTGCAACGTAGATGACATCTGATAACCTTTTTATTTGTTCGCCATCAGTTATTGTCAATGTTTGGCGATTTCCCATACGAACGCCACCTGTGCGCGCTGCGCCTGCACGAACAACAATTGTATTAGTGCCCAGTGATGAAAATTGGTCTGTGATAGATTTTTGAACTGTTTCCCCAACTGCAACCATTATAACAACCGCCATAACGCCGATAATAATGCCAAGAACGGTCAGGAAAGACCGTAATTTATTACCACTGATTGATATCCAAGATTCTTTTAGTATATCACCGATTGTCATTTTTTATGCTTTTGTTCTGATTTAAGAAGCGTTGTTTCGCTTTTTGGAACAGGGCCGTCGTAAGTCACGCGCCCATCAAAAATATGTATTATTCGATGCGCATATCCTGCGATTTCAAATTCGTGTGTAATCATTATTATTGTTATTCCAAAATTACGATTTAATTCTTCAAAGAATTTCAAAATTTCATTTCCCATTTTTGAATCAAGTGAACCTGTGGGTTCGTCTGCTAATATCAATTTTGGATTCCCGGCCAAAGCGCGCGCAATAGCAACGCGTTGTTTCATACCCCCCGATAATTGTGTTGGATAATAAGTTTCAAAATTTTCTAATCCAACCAATTTTAACATTTCACGCGCACGGCGAATTCTGTCGTCCATAACCCATCCGCGATACATCAAAGGCAACATTACATTGTCCATTATTGTTCGTTTGGGTAATAAATTAAAGTTTTGAAAAACAAAGCCTATATGTTCATTTCGAACAGTTGCTAAATCGTCTGCGGTCATGGTTGTTATGTCTTTGCCGTATAATTCGTAAGTGCCAGATGTCGCACTGTCCAATGCGCCAATTATATTCATACACGTTGATTTCCCAGAACCACTTGGTCCCATAATTGCGACAAATTCTCCACTTTTTATTGTAAAAGTTATATCGAATAAAACCTGTTGGGTTCCACCGATGGCCAACGGAAAACTTTTGTTTACTTTGTTTAATACAATAATATCAGTTTGATTTTTCATATTACATTCGTGGGCGCATATTGCTTTTATTATTTGTTGTTTGGCCTGTGAATCCAACAATGATTTTGTCATTTTCGCGTAATTCATCAGATATTATTTGGGTTTCTGTGGGCGTTGCAATTCCGCGTTTATAAGGGACAAAAACAATGTCTTTGTTGCGCTTTATCGCCAGGTGTGTTTTCGGTGTGATATCATCGCCAACATTATCAATTATGTTTTTGTATGAACGAATTAAAAGTCCTGAATTTTTTGTTTTCCATGTGTCTTTTGCATTTGCAACCACAACAGTCACAAAGGCAGTCATGCCTGGCATCAATTTTAAATCAGAATTATCTACATCGATAACGACAGTATAAACAACCACATTGGAAACTGTTGTTGGGGACAATCTTATTTGTTGAACATTTCCTTTGAATATCATACCGGGATATGCGTCCACTGTAAAAGTGACCGGCATACCGTCCTTTATCATACCGATATCGGCTTCTGATACGGCGGTTTCAATTTGCATTTTTGATAAATCTTCGGCAATTTCAAAAAGGTCTGGTGTTTGGAAAGATGCGGCAACCGTTTGTCCTTTGTCTACCTTTCTTGAAATCACAGTTCCATCAACCGGCGAAGTAATTGTTGCATATCCTAAATTAGTTACGGCGCGTTCGTATGCATATTGTGCTTTGTTCACTGCTTGCTGGGCTTGTTCGTATGCAGTTTGTAGTTTTTCCATTTCTGCGCGCGAAATAAAGCCGTCGGCATATAAAGATTTTGCGCGATTATATTCGCTTTTAGTGTATTTTAATTCGGCCTTTGTTGAATCAAGTGTTGCCAATGATTCGTCAACTGTTGATTGTAAAACAGATGGTTCAATGGTCAGTAAAATATCACCCTTTTTAACATGTGAATTATAATCTACAAAAATATTTTCAATTGTGCCGGAAACTTGCGAGCCTACATTGATAGTGTTCACAGGTTGTATTTCGCCGGTTGCGGTCACGCTTTGTGTTATGTCGCCACGTGTTATATCCATTGTAATATATTCTTTTTTGTTTTTTGAAAAAGGACATAACCACCAACAAAGCAAACCTGCGATTATCAATATTATGACAATCCACCACTTGTTGCGCCAAATCCAATTCCATAATCTTTTTATAAAAGATGGTTTGGTTTCATTTTCCATTATTTATTTTCCTTTAAACCGGTTTTTATATCGCCAATTGCCAAAGCAACTGCGGCACGTTTTATAAATAAATCGTATTTGGCACTGTTGTGTTGATTACGTGCGTCGGCCAATTCAGATTGTGCAGTTTGCCAATCCAGCATTGTTGCGCGTCCAACCTTGTACATTCCAGATGTGACGCGTTCGTTTTCTGTTGCTGATTTAAGAAGAAATTCAGTTTGTTTTAAAACTGTTTGTGCGGTTTTATAATTTTGATATGCGGTGAACACATCCATCATCGCATTGTTTGAAATGTTTTCTTCGTTGTATTTTGTGTTTTCATAATCTGCATTTGCAGAACGCGCATTATAAAAATTTAAAAATCCAGTGAATATAGGCATTGATGCAGAAAAACCAATGCTGCCGTGTGTTTTAAGCGTCATATCTTTGAACATTCCGCCGGCGGTTTTATCTGTTGTTTGTGCAGAAGCATTAACAGAAATAGACGGCAGGTTTTTCAAGAAAGCGCTGTTGCGACGATGCCATGCTGCATTGGTTTGCGATTTTGCTTTTAATAAATCAGGTCGCTGTTTTTTAGCAATCGAAATCAGATTATCTATGTTTTTACTTTCGGCGTCGCTGCCAAAACTGGCAGGCATATCTTTTATTTTTATTTCTTCGTTTGCAGAAAAAGATAACACGTTCAAAAGATTTCCTTTTGCTATTTCACGATTGTTTTTTGCACGTTCCAGTGCCAATTGTGATGATGCGAGTGTTGTGTCGGCTTTATAAACATCTGCGCGTGCAACAACGCCAGATTTATATTTTTTATCGGCGGTTTCTTTCGCAGTTTGTGCAACGGTCAATGCTGATTTAGCAGATGCTACACCTGCATCCATATTTAATAATTCATAATACGCACCGACAATAGAATAAATAAAATTTTGTATTGTTTCGTCGTAATCAAAACCGGCTGCGCGATAGGTGGCCAGTGTTTGTGCAAAATCAGATTCGCGTTTTCCAAAATCAAAAATTAAATAAGATGCAGATAACGATGCGTTATAATTCCAATCATCGTGTTCTGTGTGTGAACGGTTTGCGCCAAGGCCACCTGATACAGTTGGTAAATAATACGAATGTGCTGCGTTTTTGGTAAAGCGCGCAGATTGTAATGCGGCGTATGCTGCGGCTGTATTTGGATTACGGCAAAGCCCCATGTCCACTACTTCGACCAATGTCATTTCTTTTTTAGGTGTATGTCGCATTGTTGCGCAATCTTCCATAGCAAGTGCGCAAAAAGGAACAAAAACAAAAGGCAAATATAAATGTTTCATAATATATAAGATATCTGATTTTTGCCTTAAAAAATATCGGAACAAATTCATTTGGAAAACCGTAAATTTTTATGTTGAAAATTATTTATTTTTTGCCTAAGATAGCCTTACGTCAAAGGCCAGGTGGCAGAGTGGTTATGCAGAGGACTGCAAATCCTTGGATGCCGGTTCGATTCCGACCCTGGCCTCCAAATTAAAAATGATTAATCAAATTACTCTTACTAATTTCAGAAATCACACTTCGTCGCGAATCAAAATTGATGGCGCAAAAAATATTATTATTACAGGATTAAATGGTGCCGGCAAAACCGCGGTATTGGAAGCACTGTCTTTGCTTTGTGGTGAAAAAGGTTTGCGTGGCGCAGATATTCAAACAATGGCGCGCTTTAACGGGGACAGTGGTTTTTCAGTGTTTGCAACAACAGTTGATGAAACTGATATTTGTGTATTCTTGAATCCTGGCGATACAAATCGTCATGCAAAAATAGACAATGAAAATGTGGCGTTGTCAGAACTTTCTAAAAAATTGCGCATTGTTTGGTTGACCCCAAAAGAAGACAGAATTTTCGTAGAATCTGCCGCAGACAGACGGGCTTTTTTTGATAGATTGGCGGCATCTTTTGAACCATCGCACATGGGGCGTTTGGCGCGCCTGAATAAATTGATGTCTGAACGCGCTGGTGCAATAAAAAGCGGTGCAGATAATAATTGGTTGAATGTGCTGGATGAACAAATTGCGGCAACTTCTGTTTCGATTGCTGCGATGCGTATAAGATATGCATCAGAAATAAATTATTTCTTTGAAACTGGCGCAGTTTCTGTCGATGGACTGGTTGAAAGATTGTCCTTGGAAAATACAGCCGCTTTGGCCGAAAAAAAGTATTTTGAATATTTGCAAAATAATCGCGAATTGACCGGTGATAAAATGGTGATTGATGGTGTGCATAAGTCTGATTTTGGGGTGTTTAATAAGAAATTAGATTTGCCGGCACAAATAACTTCAACAGGTCAACAAAAGTCTATATTGATTGATTTGATATTGGCGCATGCAAAATTGATACATATAAAAACAGGTGCCCAACCAATCATTTTATTGGACGAAGCGGCCGCACATCTGGACAGCGCGGCACGAACAAAATTATTCAATGACCTTAACGCCGCCGATGCTCAGGTTTTTGCAACCGGAATCGATTCAAATATATTCAGCGATGTTCCAAATGCTTTATTTGTCACTTGCGTTGATGGGCGTATAAGTAATATAGTAAAAGCGGAGAATAAAGATGCATAAAATAGATTATCAACAATTATTAGATAACGCATTGAAATCCGTTGTCAAGGAAGCACTTATATACGCACAATATAACGGACTGGGTGATGATGCTGGATTTTTTATCACTTTCAAGACGCGTGCACCGGGTGTGGTATTGCCGGACTTTTTGCGAATAAGATATCCGGACACTATGACAATAGTTTTACAATATTCTTATAATAATCTTAATGTTTCGGACAAAGAATTTGGGGTCCAATTGACATTTGATGGGCGTCCATTTTTTATACGCGTTCCGTTTGCTGCGCTGGTTGAATTCAAAGATCCATCAACAGAATTTATGTTATCTTTTCATCCGCGTCAAAAAGCGGCCGAACAAACGACAGATGCCCCTGAATTGCCATTGGAAGAAAAACCAGGCACTGTCCCAGATGATAAACGCGTTGTATCATTGGATGAATTCAGAAAAAGAAAAAATCTGCAATAAAAAAACCGGTAAATACCGGTTTTTAATTTGAAATTGAACCAAATAAACCTGATTCTAATGCACTATTGTGATAGGTGTTTGTCAAAAACCGTCCGCACAAATTTACACATCCGGTGAAATCACTGCCACCATAGTTAATTGCGGTTATATTACACACCCATTTAGATGTTGTCGGGTGTGTTATTTTACACCAACAAACACGACCGTATTTTTCACCCCCAACAACCAATTTAGTTTCACCGTTATTTGTATCGGTTAATTGTGATATTGCTTGACCTTGGGTACATGATTTATTTAGCATAGCGGCAGTACCACTAACTCGACCAAACGGGAATTGCGCCCACCATGTTCCAGTTGTTGCATCAGAACCATAACTTGTTGCAATTATTGATGGATCTAATATAACTGCGACTGTGTCATTTTGGGCGCACATTGTTGTTGCGTATGTTGGCATTATTATTGTTAATGCTGATATTATAAAAAATCGTTTCATTTGTTTCCTCCATTTCGAAAAAATACCGCCAGAAAATCGGGCGGTTGGAGGTTAGAAACAATTCGATATGAGATTGCGCCGTTTATTTATGTATATCACAGCCCTCCAACCAAATTATTGATTGGAGAATTAACGTCTTCTTGTGGACGCATATCGAAGCAGGTTTCTAAGCCTCATCAGCAAAACTCTTGCTGACAGATATATTCTAGCAAACATTATTTATTAAAAAAAGAGAAAAATAAAAAAACCGCCAATCGGCGGTGTTTTTATTTACGAAGCCCCAATTTTTTAATAAGTTCTTCGTATTCACCAGGATTGTTATCCTTGATATATCTTAACAGTTTTTTACGACGGTTAACCATCAATAACAAACCACGTTTAGAGTGTTCGTCTTTGTGATTGGCTTTCATATGTTCTGTTAAATTACGAATGCGTTCTGTCAAAACTGCAACCTGTGCCGCAGCAGAACCACCATTATCGTGTTCGCTGTTTTTGAATGCTTTGACCAATTCGCTTTTTCTTTCTTTTGTTACGGACATTGTTATTCCTTTTTTCTAGATTGTTCGTTTTGGATGAAGTGTTCCGTCTTTTATGCGACCTATTCCAACAAAGGTTTTGTTCGAATAAACGCGATATAATCCGTTCTTTTCATCGGTTTTGATAAAGCCACCGTTCCGGTAAAGTTCGATATCTTTATCCCCCAGATTGATTACCGGAATGTCCCCCAGTGCACAATCAGGTTGCATCAAATATGATTCAATGCTGACGTTATTATTAACCAGATTTTCCAAAAAATCAAGTTTTACAGCATTTTTTATCGAAAACCCGTTTGTTTTCGTTCTGCGTATATATGTTGTTGTGGCAATTGCACCGCATAATTTTGCAATATCGCGAACGATTGAACGAACATAAGTTCCACGTGAACAGACAACCCTGAAATTGTATTCTTTATCTTTTTTGCCGATATATTCCAATTCATAGATGGTTATTGGTCGTGGCGCCATTTCTATATCTTTCCCGGCGCGTGCCAATTCGTATGCGCGTTTGCCATCTATGTGAACCGCAGAAAATTGTGGTGGAATTTGTTCAGTTGTTCTTTCTATTTTTTGACAGGCATCGATAACATCTGCTTCATTTGGGATAATATCATTGGTTGCTTTTATGTTTCCAGTTATATCCAGCGAATCTGTATCAATTCCGAATTGAAGCCCGAACAGGTACTCTTTTTTGTTTTCACATACTTCTTCGATAAAAGGAATCATTTTTGTGGCATTGCCAATCGCAATCGGTAAAACACCACTGGCCATTGGGTCCAAGGTTCCAATATGTCCGAACTTTCTGGTATTAAACATTTTGGCAATGCGCCAACCGGCCGTCCTGCTGAAAACGTCAGTATCCTTGTCTAATATTATAAATCCATCCATTTGCTTACCCAAATAATGATAATTGTGAATTTGATTTTTCTTCGGCCACAATAGGCTTTACCGATGATTTTTTGTGTTCTGCGATAACAGTTGTCGTGTTTAGTGTATCTGATTCCAGGTTTTCCAGGACAGATTCCGCCCTTTTTACTATCTTTTCCGGCATACCAGCCATTTTTGCAACCGCAATTCCATAAGAACGATTGGCTACACCGTTTATTATTTTATGCAAGAATATAATGTCATTATTATGTTCGCGAACATCAATAGTCAAACACACAACTTTGTTCAGGTTTTCGTTCACCACCAATCTGGTTAATTCGTGATAGTGAGTTGCGAACAATGTACGCGCCCCCAATTCATTAAGGTATTCAAGGACTGCCTGGGCAATTGCCATGCCGTCAAATGTTGATGTTCCGCGCCCTATTTCATCAAATATAATAAAAGATTTTTCAGTTGCGCGATTCAATATATTTGAAGTTTCAACCATTTCAACCATAAATGTTGATTGACCCGCCGCCAGGTTATCAGAGGCACCAACACGACTGAATAATTGGTCACAAATACCAATTTTAGCCGATGTAGCCGGAACAAAAGAACCCAAATGTGATAATACCACCAATATAGCATTTTGACGCAAATATGTTGATTTACCGGCCATATTTGGTCCTGTTAACAATGCGATTGGTTCGTTATTTAAATCACAATCATTTTTAACAAAACTGTCGCCTGTCTTGCGCAAGACATATTCAATAACAGGATGGCGTCCGCCAATTATTTCAAATTCATTGTTGGTTGTTATCGTTGGACGAACCCAAGAATAAAGGTCTGCGACATTTGCCAAAGATAACCACACGTCGATATCGGCCACCAAATCTGCCGTATTCATCAAATCATTAGAAACAGCACGAATCTTTTCGATAAATTCGTTTATGATATCAGATTCTATCGCGGCGGCTTTTTCAGATGCACTGCGTATATCATTATCTAAATCAATCAATTCAGTCGTTGTAAAACGCATGTTGCCCGCCATGGTTTGACGATGTATAAATCCTGATTCTGGTGCCATCAAAGTATCAGCGCGTGCGGACGGAACCTCTATAAAATAACCAAGTATATTATTATATTTTATTTTTAACGTGTTTATTCCGGTTTCGTTTATATATTCTGCCTGTAATCCAGCAATGGTTTCTATTGCACCATGTGATAATTCGCGCATCTTATCAAGTGATATATTAAATCCTTTTTTAATCACATTACCGTCGCGGAAAAATGTAGGCAATTCATCGTTCAGTGCCAATATTAATTCACTGGTCAAATTATCGTGAGTATTGATACCTGCAAATTTGTTTGCCAGTGTTGTATCCAGTTTCTGTCCCACGATTTTAATAGTGTCGAGTATTGATAAAAATTCAGAAACATTTTTCAAATCACGTGGTGTGCCGCGTCCCGATAATAATCTTGATAAAGCACGATTAACATCAGGTGTGCGTGTCAAAACGGAAGTAATTTCTGCCATCAATGAATGGTTTAATAGTAAATGTCCGATGTGTTCCTGACGTTCGTGAATAGTGTCTATATCGCCTGGTAATGTTCGCAGATAAGAACGCAATTTACGCGCGCCACCGGCGGTTTTTGTTTGATCCAATACATCAAGCAAACAAGTTCCACCGTCGTTTATCGGTGCGTCTATTTCCAAACTTTTCCAAGTTGACGAATCAATCAATAATTGACGACCTGATTTGAAAGAATAAGGTGCACGGAAAGATATATTTGCGCCCCTTTGTGTATTAAATAAATAACCGGCCAACAATCTTATTGCAGAAACGTTTTCATTATTGTCAGATTTTACATTTCCGCCAAATACATGCGATACAATTAAATTGATATCAGAACGCAAATATAATTTTTCATATACTGGCGTTGTCTTGTATATTTCGCGCAGATTTTTAATTATCTGATTTTCCGCATTACTTTCTGGATAGATTATTTCCGCAGGATTGATGCGAATCATATCGTCAATAATAGAATCTGTTTCGCCAATAAAAAATTCACCAGTGGATATATCACAACCGGCCAAGTCAAATTTAGCGCCATTAACAGGCACAATAGAAATCAAAAAATTAGATTTTTTTGGTGTTAATAAATTTTCATCTGTCAGTGTGCCAGGTGTTAAAACGCGTACAACTTTTCTTTCAATATATTTATGACCGCGTTGTTTCGCCTGTTGTGGTGTTTCCATTTGTTCAACAAGCGCGACTTTGAATCCGGCCTTGACCAATCTTCCAAAATAATTATCGGACGCATGCCATGGAATACCACACATTGGAACATCAACGCCAAAGCCATCTGTACCACGATGAGTTAAAACCAAAGAAAGTGTTTCACTTACTGTTTTTGCATCTTCGAAAAAAGCCTCGTAAAAATCGCCCAGACGGAACATCAAAAGCGCGTCTGGATTTTCAGACTTCATATCAACATATTGTTGCATCACAGGTGAAAGTTTATTTTTTTCGGCCATATTATTCACCAGCACTTGTCACTTTCAAAGTTTCGATTTTTAATTCTGCTTCTTTTAACAATTGTTCGCAATATGCCTTTAATTTAATTCCTTGTTCGTATGCCGCAACAGAATCAGCCAAAGGCATTTCGCCACTTTCCATTTTTTGAACAAGTTCAGTCAGTTGTTTATATGCTTCTTCAAAAGAAAGTTTATTTGTATCCATTTTACACCCTTTCGTTTTCGATTAAGATACCGCATAAAACCACGATTTGCAACAAATAAAGGAATAAAAAAACCGCCCGTTGGGCGGTGTTTATTTCACAGGCGCAATTATAATAGATTTTGTTCTTTCGTCTGGTTTGGATTTTGATTCAACCGTTCCTTTGTCACCTATTAATTCAGTAATGTGTTCAAACAATTGTGGAACAGCATCACGACCACGTGCCAAAACTTTTTTTGCACCTTTGGTCATAACGGCGATTTTTACTTTATTGCCCTCTTCCAAGAATTCAAAAACCTTTTTCAATTTGATATTCAAATCGTTTTCTTCGATAAAAGGTTTTACCCAAACTTCTTTTAATTCGATAGTTTTTTGTTTCTTGCGTGCCTCGTTCGCACGTTTTTTTTGTTCATACTTAAATTTGCCGTAATCCATTATTTTAACCAATACAGGTGTAGAATTAGCGTTGATTTCAACCAAATCTAACCCCATATCATACGCCATATTCAAAGCATTCGCTGTTTCCATAACACCCAGATTTTGGCCGTCTGCACTGATTACCTGGACAGATTTAGCAAATATTTTTTCGTTCATACGTGGGCCCATATCGCGGGCTTTACCGTTATTCATATTAGGTTTAATAGTCGTGCTCCTTTTTAACTTATGCGCCAATTATTAAATATTTTTAAGGGTTTTTCAACAATTTTTGAATATTTTGCAGTGCATCCCAAACATCTTTTTTTGCACTTGGTTTCAAAATTAAATAATTAGGATGATACATTGGAATAATTGTGCGCCCTTTGGAATCAGTAATTTCTGTGCCGTGTTTATCTGTTAAGTTTGTTTGGGCTATTTCGGTTGCCGCCAAAGTTCCAAAGGTTATAATTATTTTTGGTGCCAACATATCTATCACTTTGTTGACGAAAGGCATTGATAAATCGATTTCTTCGCGACTTGGTGTGCGACCACCGGGTGTGCGCCAGAATAATAACGGAACAATCGAAACATTTTCGCGCGACATTCCAATCGCAGACAACATTTTATCGGTCAATTCGCCTGCCGGACCAGATAATGTTTTTCCAGACATATCATCATCTGCACTTGGCAGATCTGTGATTATCAACAATCCGTTTGGCTTTTTTGCGATATTAGGCATAACCACGTTTGTGGCACCACCGCGCAAAGGATGATTGAATTCTGCAATCATACGAACCAGCGATTCAACATCGTTTGGACGTTCAACCATAGATTTAACAGTATCCAAAGTTATCGGTGCCGCCGCCGGTATAATAACAGGCTTGGCGGATTCTTTGTTTGAAATTAAATTTTGTTGCACAGGTGCCTTTTTTACATCGCCTTTCGAAGGCGTTTCAGACAGTTCCCAACGAACGCCGGCCAAACTTAAATCTTGCAACGTATAATTTCCCATGTTTTATTCCTTGCTTTTTAATATTCATTGATATAGAATATACACTGAGCAACAAAAACTCAAGGGAGTATTTTCATGAAAGTATTAAATTTTGCTTTATTAGCTGGTGTTGCTGGATTATTGGCCGCTTGCGGTGGATCCGGTATTGTTGAACCTTCTGATTTGAACAATCAACGCGTTTTCTTTGCTTTTAATTCAGCAGAAATTTCTGACGAAGCAGAAAACAACTTGTTGGGTCAATCTTTGTATATGAAAAACCACGAAGGAACAAAAATCCAAATCGCAGGTAATTGCGACGAACGTGGTTCAACAGAATACAACTTGGCATTGGGTGCACGTCGTGCAAACGCTGCAAAGGCAGTATTGGTTCATGATGGCATAGCACCATCTCGTATTTCCACAATTTCTTATGGTAAAGAACGTCCATTGGTTAAAGGTTCTGGCGAAGACGTTTGGAAATACAACCGTAACGCAACAACAACAGTTAAATAATATTAACTTTGTCATAAAAACACCGGCAATCGCCGGTGTTTTTTTAGTTTTCAATCGAACCAAAAAGACCGGAGTTTATACTTCCGAATAGTGTCGCACACATTCCAACACAATGTGCTAAAGAACCTCTATCAAAACCAAAATTATCGTTATAATAGCCTGAATAAACATTGCAAACCCATTTAGACATGGCAGGATGTATCAATTTACACCAACAAACTTTGCCGTATTTTTCACCGCCCACAATACGTTTTGTATCACCATTATTATCAATGTCGGTTAATTCTGATGTGGCTTGACCTTGTGTGCAGTTTTTATTTATAAGTGCTGCGGTTCCGCTGACGCGTCCGAAGGGTAATTGTGCCCACCAAGTTTGGCTTGTAGCGTCTGCACCCATATCAATTTTTTCAATACTTGGATCTAATACGATGGCAACGGTATCATTTGCGGCGCACATTGTTGTTGCATATGTTGGAATTGTTGTTATTAATCCGGCGATTATCATTATAATTTTTGTCATTGTATCCTCTTTTGTTTTTTTACAAACAAAACCGCCAGAAAATCGGGCGGTTGGAGGTTAGCTACAATTTAAATCGGAAATTGTGTGCATATTCAGTATATTTTGCAACCCTCCAACCAAATTTTTATCAGTTGGAGCATTTTACGTCCGCTTTTTCCCAGACGCCGATTTATTTCAGAGGTAGCTACACCCCACCGACAAAATACTTGCCGACAAAATTATTTTATCAGAAAATAATTATTTATTGCAATAAAAAAACCGGTGTTGACCGGTTTATTTTAACAATTTGTTTATTAAATCTTCCATTTGGACGCGGTTATCAAATGATATTGTAAATTGACCCGCCCCGCCCCGCTTTTCGTGTAATTTTACGGTTGCGTCCAAATGTTTTGATAATTTAGATTCTATTTTTGCGACGTATTCCGAATCCAGAGTGTTTTTTATCAGGTTGCGGCTGCCTTTTGCGCGTGTAGAATTTTTTACGTGTTTTTGTGTTTCGGCAACTGATAAATTATTATTTATAATATCATGCGCCAATTGTTCTGGGTTTTCAGATACCGCGATTGTGCGCGCGTGTGATGCAGAAATCTTGCCTTCTTTTATCAAATTTTTAACAGATTCCGGCAAATTATTGATGCGCATAAGGTTGCGTATATAACTGACCGATTTACCAATCAATCGTGATACATCTTCCAAAGAATAGCCGCATTTTGACATTAAATTTTGATAACCTTCGGCTTCTTCGATAGGATTCAGGTTTTCGCGCTGTACATTTTCAATCAACGCAATTTCCATCGCATTTTTATCGTCCAGAGTTTTTACCAAGGCCGGAATTTCGCTGAGCCCTGCCCTTTGTGCGGCGCGATATCTGCGTTCGCCGGCAACAATTTCATAAAGATAAGGTTTGTTTTGGACGGCCCTTAATATAATAGGAACTAAAACGCCCTTTTCCCGTATAGATTCAGCCAAATCATTTAATTCAGTTTCGTTAAATGTTTTTCGTGGCTGGTCCGGGTTAGGACTTATTTGAACCAAAGGAATCGGTTTTACAACAACACGTTCCAATCCAGTCAATACGGAAATGTCCGGCGTTGTCCCCATTTCTTCGTTTAATTGAGCCAATGATTTACCTAAGAATTTTGATGACATTTTTACATCCTTTGTTCAAGCGCGTTGACGACTTCGGTTGCGACACGTAAATAAGCCTGGGCCCCGGTTGATTTGAAATCATAGAACAGGGCGGGTTTGCCATGGCTTGGTGCCTCTGATACGCGGACATTACGTGGAACGACTGTTTTGAAAACTTTATCGCCAAATGTGTTGCGAACGTCTTCTTCGACTGCGCGTGTCAGCCCCAGTTTTTTATCATACATTGTCAAAACCATACCCAAGATGTCCAGTTTTGAATTCCATTTTTCTTGGATCGCACGTATGGTGGAAAGCAAATGCTGGACACCTTCCAATGCGAAAAATTCGCACTGTAACGGTATGATTACATAATCAGATGCAGACAATGCGTTTATAGTCAACATACCCAAATTTGGCGGACAATCAATCAGTATATAATCATAATTATCCATAACAGGCATCAGGGCGTCGCGCAATCTGTATTCGCGATTTTCCAAATCCAGCATATCCAGTTCTGCCCCGGCCAATTTAGCAGATGCCGGCAATAAATGCATATTTGGAACCGCGGTTGTCAGTATGTTTTCTGCAACGCTGGCGGTGCCCATCAATACGCCATAGACGCTCTGTTTATGGGCGGCGCGAACGAAACCCAGACCAGTTCCGGCGTTTCCTTGGGAATCAAGGTCAATCAACAAGACGCGCTTTTTAATTGCGGCCAATGATGCAGCAATATTTATTGCGGTTGTTGTTTTACCAACACCACCTTTTTGATTTGCAAATGAAATGATTTTTGCCATTTTCTACTTTCCTTTTGTTGAAAACAGCATAAAAAAAAGAAAAATAATAGTCAATATAAATATTAAAATTGGCTTTTATCAATAAGTTATCGATTGTTTCACGTGAAATAAATTCTTATTTTACATTTGATATACATATAATAAAACCGTCGCCAGTTTCAGATTTATGTAATTCATAATCAAATTTATATTTGGTTTTTGCGGTCTGAATTTCAGATTCTATTTCCCGGCCTTTTAATAAAAAAAGCCGGCATTTTGTTTTGTGTGTGTAATCTAAAATTTTAATCAGTGGGGCAAAAGCGCGTGCTGTGAATACAAAATCCCCGGCCTTTACCGGTGTTTTTGAAAGAAAATTTTCGATTCTGTCGTTGATAATGGTTAGGTTTGGCAGGTTAAGTTCCGTTTTTAACGCTGATAAAAAGTTTGTTTTTTTACCAATCGATTCGATACAGGTGACGTTCCAACCAAGAACGGCCAAAACTACACCTGGAAATCCGGCGCCACTGCCCAAATCGATAATATTTACATCCTGTGGTAAATATTTGGCCAATTGGGCGCTGTCTTGAATATGGCGTGTTTGAATATCTGTCAAAGTGCTTGGTGCGACCAAATTCATTTTATTTGACCAATCTTTTAACAGATTTTCGTATTTAATAAATTTTTCTTTTGTTTTCATAATAATTATTCTAACATATTTTATTATGAAAGGAATTAAAAGTTTTTATACGGTGCCGTTTTTTATCGCGGTAGTCATTTTTTGTTCAACACTGGTTGGACAGAAAGTATTTGAAATGAATTCAACCAAAATGGGGCAGGGCGGTGCAGTCTTTGATACGGATTTCGGATCGTTTTTGGCGGCCCAGCATGCGCTTTATATAAACGATTTTGCGGCCGCGTCCAAGATGATAAGCGAAGTAAAGGCTGATAATAAAAATATTGCCCAGATGAAAAATCTGACAGATTTCTTTGGTGGAAAAATGCCACAAAATGCAGAAACTTTCAAAAATTCCAAAGATGTGGTTGAAAGATTGATTTATGATGCGTATTTATTGCAGAAAGACGATTGGAAATCTGTGTATAAACGTCATAACAAAGATACTTCGATTTTGGCGGCGCCAATTCGTATTTTTTCAGGTTCCCAGACCAAGAATCCAAAAGATACTGCAAAGTTCATAGATTCTGTAAAGGCTGACCCTAACTGGAAATCTTTTGTGCGCGGACAAATCGCAGTATTGAATAAAGATATTGATACTGCGGCCAAAGAATTTGCCAAGGTGCATCCAGAATTTATGAATGTAAATGACTATCTTTACCTGATGTCGTTTTATCGTGAAAACGGTATGACGGAAGATATGGAAATTTTAAGGGAAGATTTTCTGGCCAAGGTTGGTGGTATGTATATGCTGGATTATCAGGAAATCCCAGATTGGTCTAATTACGAAGGGTATAAAAACAATTTAGTATTCAGTTTGGTTCAAACTGTATCGCATACTCAAATAATGCTTTATACAGATTTGTCTTTGATGTTTTTGCGATTTGCAGAAATTATATCGAACGGTAAAAACGCAGATGCGATAAATTACTATCTGGGGCAATATTATTTTTATAATACAGGCGATTATGAAACATGCTTTAACAATATTCCTAAAACAAGTCCTTTGTATCTGTTTGGCCAAATGAAAATAGCCGAAAAAAACAAAGATATGAAAGCAATAGAAAAAATCGCAAAAAATAATCCTTTGTTTATACCGGCGGCGCAAATTGTTGGTCGCAACAGTATAAGAACAGGGGACAAGACAAAGGCATTGTCTGTTATAAATCGCGCATTAAAGCATAAAAATTTGTCTGTCTTGGGACGTATTTATTTCCTTAAACAACGTGCGTATGTGTATGCTATGTTTGGTGATGCAAAACGCGCCCAAAAAGATTTGGATGAAGTTAAAAGAATAGACGACAGATTAACACCTGATACAATGTCATTACAGGCGCGTGTTTGGGCGATGCAGAATAAAAATCTGGATATGGCGTATGATTTGGTTATGTCTTTGATAAAAATAAATACTTCGGATGTTGCTGCATGGGATTTATTAAGTGTTATTGTTGATAAAAAAGAAGGAACTGCGAATGCGCTGGAATTATTGGAACGCATAGGCGAAGTTTCTCCGTCGTCATCAGTGTATGAACATTTGGGCGATTTTTATAAAAAACAAGGTGATATTGAACGCGCAAAAAAATCTTATCAACATGCGCTGGATTTGTCAGATGATTGTTTGATTGTGGTGCCAAATGTCCAAAGAAAAATAAGGAAGTTAAAATGAAAATAGGTGTTTTTGGGGCAGGTGCATGGGGCACTGCGTTGGCTTATACTTGTGCGCGTTCTGGTAATAAGGTTATTCATTGGGGGTTCGGTGGTGTTTTTGATGGATTGGCCGATTTAGAAAAACCTGATGATGTAATCAGAACTGATAATATGTCTGATTTGAAAGATTGCGAATATTGGTTGATTGTGACACCGGCGGCTTTCTTTCGTGAAACAGTTAAAAAGATGCGTGCAGTTTATAATAACCAACCAATTTTGATTTGTACCAAGGGTATGGAAGGTGAAACCGGCGAATTTATGTCTGAAATTTTGAACACTGAAATTCCAGAATGTAAAGATTTTGGTGTGTTATCTGGCCCACAATTTGCGCGCGAGGTTGCAACCGGTATTCCAACAGGTTCTACGATAGCCGGAAATGAACGTGTCAGGGCAGGGGGACATATCGCATTATCAAAACTTTATTTACAAGATTGCGAAGATTTTATTGGTGCGCAAATCTGTGGTGTTGGTAAAAACGCAGAATCTTTGATTTCGGGCTATTTGACTGTTAAATCAAGTGGTGAAAACGAACGCGCTTTGATATTCACACGTGCATGGGATGAAATCGTAGATATCGCTGTTGAAATGGGGGCGTCTTGCGGAACTTTTCATGGACTTTGCGGCGTGGGTGATTTGTTCTTGTCTGCAACATCGCCGACGTCCCGTAATTTTTCGGCCGGTGAAGCAATCGCGCGTGGCGAAGAATATACGGGGACGGTTGAGGGTATATTCGCCTTGCGCGGTCTGATTCACAGGGCAGAAAAACTGGGCATAAAAACACCGGTATTGATAGAGATGAAAGATAAAATGGGATTGTAAATTTTTTATAATTCAATGCAGCACCTGTGAAAACAGGTGTTGTTTTTTTGTGTTGTTATGATAGAATAGTATTTGAATCCAATGGGAATTGGGTTCAGGGCTGTGGTAAGCCTTTAACAAAACCGATGCGAAAGCATCGTATCTGATGTTTTTTCGGTGCTTTTTGCATCGCATGTGTCCCTGATATTATGGTCGGGGAGATAGATTTCGTTTTGTTAATCTTTACCACCTCCCTGACCGCCCTTTGGACGGTCTTTTTTTGGCAAAGGGGGAATTTTATGAAAAAATTTTTAATATCTGTAATCACATTATTTATATGTGTTGTGTGTTACGGTGCAACTTTTAATCAATATTGGTATGTTGAAGATAATACACCAATACAAACATCTTGTACCACCGGTGGTGATATAATATTACCAACCCCACCAACCAAATACGGATATGACTTTATCGGTTGGGAACAATTACTAATCCAACGAATCGAATACCTGGAGAGCACAGGAACACAGTATATTGATACGGGGTATTATCCAAATCAAGATACAAGAGTAGTGGCAAATGTAATGATATTGAGAAATGGTGGCTGGATATTCGGAGCAAGAACTGTTGTTGGTGCATCTCCATTAAAAAATAGTTTTGATGCAAGTGTAAACCCCTCGGTGTCTATAGACAATTTAAGAAGTGATTATAATACTCAAATAACATGGGGAAATACGACACTAGACCTTTATAATAAAATTATAACATTTGATAAAAATAAAAACATAGCAACTGTAACAGTAAATGGTTTTACAATATCTACTATGCAAAGCAACCCTGCAATTTTTACATGTGATTATACTTTAACATTGTTTGCAACGAACTCTGACGGTTCGCCAATAATTAGTGGTAGTGAAAGATTTTATTACGTAAAAATCTACGACAACGATATTCTCGTCCGTGACTTTATCCCTGTCCTTGACGGCAACGGCACACCATGTATGTTCGATAAAGTAGAAGGTAAATTTTATTATAACCAAGGTACAGGTGATTTTATAGCCGGACCAATAGTCGGTTCAGGGGAATAGATAAAATTCGCCATGCGCCGTCGCTCTGGCGCATCCTGCGGATTCCCCTCCGCCGGAGGGGAGGGCCGGAACGGCGGGGAGGGGTCAAATAAAAATATTTAATATAAATATAATCGGCCCCCTCCCTGTCTTGCTGACGCAATCCACCCCTCCCATGGAGGGGAATTAGGCCCTCTGGAATAAGGAGATATATATGAAAAAAATTTTGTTATTATCTTTATTATTTATACAACCGGTATATGCGGAATATATCACCAATGATATTATAGCCGGATGTAATAATTCTGGTGCATATCGTGCAAAATTTGTTCCGCATACTGAAACATGTTTATCCGGTTATTATTTACCCGCCAATGCTTTGTCTTGTGAATTATGCCCAAATGGTTATGTATGTAATGGTGGGACTTACAGTTTTAATGAAAACAATTTTTCTGGTGCAGAATACACAACAAACATAACAAACAATATGAACAACATATGTGCATCAAATGCACCTGTGGTTTTACGTGCGGTATTTCGTCCACATACGATAACGATAAACTGGGACGACGGGACGAATATTACCCAAAATACCTGTCAATATGGTGGTGCGATAACCCTGCCCCCAACACCAGTTCGCCCTGGATATGTATTTGGCGGATGGCGGATTAAGAACCCAAATTAGTTCTCCCCCAATGTGGGGGAGAGGACCACGAAGTGGTGAGGGGGTTGAAAAAACAATTGTCCCAGTCGTTCGGTATAACAAATAAACCAGAATACCCCCCTCCGGCTGCGCCGCACTCCCCCACGGGGGGAGAACCTGGTCTGCGACAATATAGCAAAGGCGGATGGCGGGTGGTGAATAAAAAAGAATAAATAATTTACTTTTGGCGTTCTTAAAATTTGTTGAAAATATTTATTTATATTTTATAATCAAACTCAGGTCGCGAAGATAGAATTGTTCTTTCTTGCGTTTTGTTCACAAGAGCGCAAAAACGAATAATTTTTCTTCGCATAAATAAACAAACAAAAATGGAGAAAATATATGTTTGGAATGTTTAAAAAAGGCGAAAAACATGTTTTGAATAATCCGATTACTGTTGAATTCCAATACGGTGATGAAAAGGTTATTTTGGAAACAGGTCGTTATGCAAAACAGGCAACAGGTGCCGTTATGGCAACAATGGGTGGCACAATGGTTTTGGCAACTGTGTGCGCAGAAAAAACAGCAGTAGAAGGTCAAGACTTCTTTCCTTTGACTGTTGATTACCAAGAAAAATATGCATCTGCGGGTCGTATCCCAGGTTCGCGCGATCGTCGTGAAGGCAAAGCAAGCGTAAGCGAAACATTGATTGCGCGTTTGATTGATCGTCCTATCCGTCCTTTGTTCCCAGAAACTTTCAAAAACAAAGTTCAAATCATTGCCCAGGTATTTTCTTATGACAAGAAAAATCAACCTGATATTTTGGCGATGATTGCGTCCTCTGCTGCATTAGCAATTTCTGGCGTTCCTTTCCAGGGACCAATTGGTGCCGCACGTGTTGGTTATAAAGATGGTAAATATTTATTAAACCCATCTAAAAAAGAAGTTGAAGAATCAAAAATGGATTTGGTTGTTGCTGCGACCAAAGACGGTGTTTTGATGGTTGAATCTGAAATTGGCGAATTGGATGAAAAGACAACTTTGGGTGCTGTGAAATTCGGTTTTGATCAACAACAAACAGTTATCAAAGCAATCAACGAATTTGTTAAAAAGGCCGGTAAAGAACCTTGGGCGATTCCAGAACACAGCGAAGAATATATCATCATGGAAAAAGATTTCGAACAATATGCAAACGAAATCACTGATGCTTTGTTAATCAAAGAAAAATTGGTTCGCCTTGATACTTTGGCTGAAATTCATGCGAAAGCAAAAGCAAGAATTCCAGAATTGTTCCCAGAAACCACAACTGCTGCTTCTACATTAGAATCTTGGGCAGATGAAATCGTCGAAGGTATCACAGCGCGCATTATGCGTACCAATATCTTGGAAGGCAAACCACGTATTGATGGTCGTGATACAAAAACTGTTCGTCCAATTGAAATCGAATTGGGTGTTTTGCCACGCGCACATGGTTCTGCGTTATTTACACGCGGTGAAACCCAGGCTTTGGTTTCTTTGACTTTGGGTGGCACACGTGATGCATTGCCAATCGAATCTTTGGATGGTGATGATGAACGCGATTTCATTTTGAACTATAACTTCCCGGGTTATTCAGTTGGTGAAGCAAAAGGTTTGAAATCCCCAGGTCGTCGTGAACTTGGACATGGTAATTTGGCATGGCGCGCAGTTCATCCAATGGTCCCAAGCCGCAGCGAATTCGACTATGTAATCCGTATTTGTTCTGATATTTTAGAATCAAATGGTTCTTCATCAATGGCAACAACTTGCGGTGCTACATTGGCGATGATGGACGGTGGTGTTCCTATGAAACGTCCGGTTGCGGGTATCGCAATGGGATTGATTAAAGAAGGCGACGATTACGCTATCTTGACCGATATTTTGGGCGACGAAGATCACCTTGGCGATATGGACTTTAAGGTGACTGGTACAGACCAAGGTATTACAGCATTGCAAATGGATATCAAAATCACTTCCATTACATTTGAAATTATGGAACATGCTTTGGCCCAGGCAAAAGATGGCCGTATGCATATCTTGGGCAAAATCGAAAAGGCAATCAAGGCACCACGCAAACAATTGTCTGAATTTGCGCCACAAGCATACACTATGAAAATTGATCCAGACAAAGTTCGCGAAGTTATCGGCAAAGGTGGTTCTGTAATCCAGGCTTTGACACGCGAAACAAATACTCAAATCGAATTGGAAGACGATGGCAGTATTAAGATTATGGCTTCAAATCCAGAAGATGGTAAAGCAGCCATGGAACGTATCAAAGAAATTATTGCTGAACCAGAAGAAGGACATATTTACCAAGGCGTTGTAAGTGGTATCAAAGATTTTGGTTTGTTCGTAAAGATTTTGAAAAATTTTGAATCTATGGTTCATATTTCTGAAATCACAGGCGAAAGATTACCAAAAATCGAAGATGCTAAAATCAATGTTGGTGATACTGTTTATGTAAAATACATGGGCATAGATAAACGCGGTAAAACACGTTTGTCCATGGTCGGTATTGATCAAAAAACAGGTAAAGAAAAGAAATAATAAATTAAACCCCTGGTTCTTTGCCAGGGGGTATTTTTTGCTGAAAAAAAGGAATTAATAAAATGGATATGGAATCATTGATGGCCCAGGCCCAAGATTTACAAACTAAAATAGCGGCCGCCCAGGATTCTTTGGCACAAAAACAGGTTCGTGGTATTGGGGGCAATGGTGGCGTTATCATCACTATGACCGGAAAATACGATGTTTTAGATGTGAATATAAATGATGCCGCATTGGCCGGTGGCGCACAAAATCTTTCCGTGTTTGTAATGGATGCTTATAAAGATGCGAAAGAAAAAGCAGACGCTTTAATCGAAAAAACTATGTCCGAAGTGACAGGTTCTTTGTCTGAATAATAAAAAACCGCCGATTGGCGGTTTAAATTTCTGGTGGGTGTTAAGGGACTCGCTCGGCAATATTTTGCCTGCGCGGCATTCGTTAGCGCTCAAACTTCACAAATGTTCGTTTTCGCTTACTCATAGTCAAACCTTGTGGTTTTTCGTCCAAATACCACAACCCAAAAATTAAAACCGGGATAAACCCGGTTTAAATTTCTGGTGGGTGTTAAGGGACTCAAACCCCTGACCCTCTCGGTGTAAACGAGATGCTCTAATCAACTGAGCTAAACACCCAAAGCGATAGATATATTACAGTATTTTTTTCATTTGTCCAGAAATAATTTTAATATTTGTGTTTTTTATGATATAATTCGCAAGAGATATCAAGGGGATTTCTGTGAAAAAATTATTTATATCATCACTTATTATGCTGATTTCTGTATTTAATGCAGATGCTGCGGTAAAAGTTAACAATAATACAGCAGCTAAATTTGCACAACAACAAGGAACTTCGATAGAAGAATTAGATGACGAAGCAGCAATTGCCACTTTGGAAAATGATATTCGGATTTTAGATGAAGAAATCGCCAAATGCGAAAAGCAAAAGAAAGGCTGGATTGCGGCAACTGTTATTGGTTCTGCGGGTGTTGTATCAACCGGGATTGCCGCAGGTGTTCAGGGTGTAAAAATCAAAGATCAAAAAGATACTATTGCTGAAAAGAACAAAGAAATAAAAGAATTAAACAGACAAAGTACTGAATTGGGTAATTAAAAATGAAAAAATATTTCCTTTTACCATTATTGTTGGCATTGGTTCCGAATATGGTGTTTGGTGCGTCGGCACGTTTTACACAATTGGTGCGTGAAAAACAGCGAAAAATGGAACAGTTGGAAAAGTGTATGGGAACAAACAAAGGCCTTAAAATCGCAGGAATTTCAACTTTGGGTTTAACTGCGGCCGGTGTTGCGGCAAATATATATGAAGCAAAAACTATAAAAGATAATGAAAAAACAATAGAAAAGAAAGATGAAAAAATAGAATCGCTTAATAAATCAATAACTGATAAACAGGCACTTAAAGCCCAAAGAGAAGCAGCAGCGGCAGAACAAGCGGCATTATTGGCTGAATGTAAAACCCAATTAACGGCCGAAGGTGCAAATACTAATAAAATATTGACGGTTGAAAAAGATGAAAATGGCGATTGTAAGATATTAAGTTGCAGTGGCAATTTTGAAGTAGCAGAAGATGGTAAATCATGTGTAGAAAAAACTAGTACCGTTGCGACAGAGTCCGATGATTTTCAAAATTTGTGCGAAGGTGAAAGTTTCAACGGAACATTTAATGTCAATTCAATACCTAAAGAACAAACATCTGGAACGGGGCAGGTTGTTGAAATAAATGTACCTGTTCTGGCAGCGTGTACATTGTCTGGTGAAAATAATACAGAAGATAAATGTAAAGAATTGGTACAAAAATGTGCTAACCCAAGGGCTTATCATTATAATTCAGAAACAGGTGTTTGTGCGTGCCTTGGCGACGCAGAAGCAAGATGTTTGAATGGGGAAGATGTTTGTTGGGATGAATAATAGTTAAAAACCGCCGATTGGCGGTTTTTTTAATGTTGTTTTTGCCATTTGTTGGCGCGGTTGATATATGCACGGGCCAAATCTGCATCGAATAAGGCTTTTTCTTCGAACAAGGTTTGAGATTTTAATTTGCCTTCGGCATCTATCCAGGTTTCATCTTCGCCCACCAGTGGTGCGATTTTATTTAAATTTCCTACAACATTCATTGGCGATATGCCGCCACTGTATCCCATTGGGTGTTCGGCGTATATTGGTTTTTGCCAACTGTCAGGCGATATACCGTTGCCACCACTTGCATCAAACAATAACGAAAACTTGGCCCCTGATTTATGTAGTTTATCTATTGCGGCCTTGGTTTTATCATTGTATTGAAATATAAATTCTTGATGTCTGAATTCGTATAATACCGCACGCACAGCACACACATCTATATTATCTGCCGTATTTTTTGACATATTTAATTGTATGCGTTTTATAAGTGGTTTGTTGTGCTGTTTTTCAATTTTCATCCAATCATAAATAATACCTGGGATAATACCTTTGGTGCATATATCATTAGACCATTCATTATTTATATGTATTGCTAAATTCATAGAACGCAATTCCATCGCGGCGCGCAATAATTCATTAAACCATATATTGCGTGGCATGCCGGCAGCCATAGCAGATGGGTGGCATTGGACCGCAATTTCAGCATGCGGTTTTTGCGACAGTTGAATAATAGATTTTACTGAATTGTGTTCACGAGGGTCAGAACAAGTTATATATCTTAATTTCATTTTTTATCCCTTGCATTTTTTAGCCTTAATTGTCCACACGCAGAACCAATATCCGCCCCCCGTTCCCGTCTGATTCGTGTATGAATTCCGTTTTTAATCAAAATATCTTGGAATCTGTGAACTGCATTTCCAGAAATGGAAGCAAAATCGCGTTCGTCCACTGCGTTCCAAGGTATCAAATTTACCATAACATTATGCCCACGCATCAATTCGACCAATTTATTGGCATAATCTTCATTTGCATTATAAAGTACCACAGAATCGTTTTCGTCTTTTTTACCCAACAATATATATTCAATCATCAATTGACGGTTGTGCGTGTCTGAAAACGCAAAAGCGGCATCAAGAACTTCGTTTAATTTATATCTGTTGTTGATAGGCATAATTTGTGAACGCAATTCATCAGTTGGTGCGTGTAAAGATATCGCCAGATTGATTGGTCGGCCCCATTTGTTTAATTCTTCGATTCCTGGGACTATGCCACAAGTAGAAACAGTTATACGACGCCACGATATATTTAATTCAGAATTTGCGCGTTCCAAAAATCCAATTACATTTTCTGTATTTTGTAAAGGTTCGCCGGTTCCCATAACAACAATATGTGAAACATCACCGTTGTTTGCATCGCCATTTGGGTGAATATCTTTTTTATCAATTCTGTCTTTGCGTAATTCCCATTGTGCGGTTAAAACCTGGGCATACATTTCATTGACAGTTAAATTACGTTTAAGTCCAAGTAATGTCGAAGCACAAAATTTACAACCCATCGCACATCCGGCCTGGGACGAAACGCATACGCTGTTTCCGTATGTAGTCCGCATCAAAACGCATTCAATTTGTTCGCCGTCATTTAATTCCAGCAAAAACTTGGTTGTTTGATTGTCGCTGCTTTCCAGTTTTTTTACGATTTTTAATGGCAAAGTTTCAGCAATTTCAGATAATTTATTCCTTAAATCTTCTGGCAAGTTTTTCATTACACTGAAATCAGGCGCGCCACGATTTAACCATTCGCGAATTTGTTTTGCACGAAAACGAGGTTGTGACAAATCTGTCACAAATTTTTCTAATTCAGAATCGTTTAAATTAAAAAGTATTGTTTTCATAATTTATATCGTTCGTCGTTCACAATAATCACAGCCTTGCGGCGCAATTGTTTTAATTGTTGGTCGCCGTTAAAAGAGGCTTTTTTATAAATTGCGTTTTGTTTAATTATTTCATCCAGATTTTTATATTCCTTGGTTTTCTTTTCACTGCATACCAAGAAAATTGAGTTGTTTTCATTTTTAGACCAAGTCAGCAAAGGCAGGTTTGCAATTCGTTCACGAACTTCTGGGGCCAGTTCGTAGTGTTGAGCGGTAATCTTTTGTGGATACCCACCAAAGTTTTCAATCATTTTTTCTGCTTCATCACAATTTTTAGGTTTGCTCAATTTTTGATATATATCATTTGGCATATCGATAACGCGCAACATAGTTATTTCAACAGGTAATCCATGTTCGCGTGCAATTGATGCCTTTTCTTCATCAATATCAGATTGTGAAACTTCTATGTGTGGGACAATGGTGCGCGCCATCATAACATTCCATGCAATATTTGCACGCATTGCCAAACGCGCCATAGCATGCACTGTATCACTCATTTCGCCCAGGTTCATTTGCTTTAATTCTTTATCTGCGTCTTTATCTGTTGGTTTTACATTATAATTCGCAGCATAATCCAGTTTGATATAATCATCGACTATGTTTTGGAAAGCCTGTTTGCGATTTGTTTTTGATACCTTGCCTTGCTTTGCCATTAATTCTGTGCGTGCTGTTATATCTGTGTCTGTGACAGGTTTACCATTAACAGAACCTACCACAGTGGCTGCATTTGCATTGACTGTATTTAACAAAAGAAAAACTATACCTAATAATTTTTTCATCTAATTCCCCCGCTTTAATAATGTTTGCCGTCAATACTCATACCAAATCTGAATTGGAAAGTGGTGTTTCCAACATAGTCTTCGTGTGTTGCGTTATCGCGTTGGTATTCCAAAGAAAAATAATAACATGGATGTTCATAGAATACCCCGCCAGAATGTCTTTGTATAATATGTTCGTATGCATTAAATATTACAGAACTTTTAACATTTATTCTTTTAGTCAGTTGAAGGCCGGCACCAGTTGCAATTTCGTGAGTATCTTTATCCCCGCCAGAATAAATATCAATAGGTTGTGTATCCCAAATGTGTCCCAAAGATATATAGTTATTTCCATGGCCGATATAAATAGAATTTTCGGTATGATTTAATTTGTACGTGTATCTGTCGTTACGAAAACGTGACGAGATTTCAAAATATTTTCGTGAATACGCAATACGTCCAACATAGTCAGAAAAACCATTTCTGAAACCGTTGTCATAAAAGTCTTCCTTGTCAGAAACAAAATCGTAAGTTTGTCCCAAAAACACTTCGATATTATTATTGGTATTAAATGCAGCCCAACGTGCGCCATAATCAATGAAATTACCGTTTTCCCATACATCGTATCCCGCATATCTGTTATTAGAGAACAATGTTGTATCAGACAAAAAGCGACCGGCAGAATCATTGTCTGCTGCAAATACGGACTTTGTGTCTGTGCGTTGCATAACTGTTAAACGTGCACGTGGTTCGATTATATAAGTCCAATCGTTTTTAACACTGTAAAGAGGAAGCCCCCATTCAACATAACCACTTGGTAAAAATCTTGATTTGACACCGGTATAAGAATCATTTATTTGGCCGCTTTCATTATAAACTGCGGTTTTATCAAAATTATAAATATCATATCGTGATGCCACACTAAGCGTTAAACGATTCCCACCCCACAATGTCCATGGGGAAATTATGCGTGCTTCGCCAATGGCGCGTTGACTGTCTGATTTTTCACTGGATACTGCCAATACGTCGCCAGAGAAACTGAGATAAGTTTCGTGCCAAAATGGGTCCGTTTGATATACACCACGAACGTTTGGTAATATGTTTCCAGAAACTTCTTGTTGATTGCCACTTGCAGTACGTAATTCTTGGAATATATGGGCGTCGGCCACAACATAACTGGTTTGCCCGAATAATTCTACCTTGGCCCCAGAATCAAGGTATGGTTGATAATCGTAAAAACCATATTTTTGCAAATAGGTTTTATCAGATGTTCTGGCAATATATATGGTTGTGCGTGCATTGTCGCCCATTTCAATTATATCGTCATTATATAAATGCCAACGATTTTTGCCGGCTTCGTTATGAGTAAAAGAACCCTTGGTTCTGAATTCAGAACGGCGAAAATTCAATCTGTGTTCGGCCTGAAATAACGGGTTTTCGTTTGTAAGGTATGAAAAAGTTGTTGTTAAATCATGATGATCAGATATATTTATATATACCGGTATATTTATCTGGGTTCCCATACCGTTTGTTGAATTAAAACTTGGCGACAAAAAGCCTGTTTTGTATTTTACACTTGGGTCTGGCATTTCGTAATAAGGCAACCACAAAACCGGAATATTATTATCATAAACCCAAAATGAAGCATTATGAAAATAAATCATCTTTTCAATTGCATCATGAACTATTGTATGTGCGTGTATATCCCAGGCGTTTCCATAAGAATCACAGCCTTCACATGCGGTAAAGTCTGCGTTTTTAGCAATGGTTTCATCGCCGTTTTTTGTGACTTTGTCTGCTTTGACATAAACATGATTACCCAACCAGATTTCAATATCGCTTGCGTGAACGCTTGATTGATTTTTTGACAGACTTAATTCATTTAATCTTATGCGCTGGCCCGAGGCATTTGTCATTTCTGTATTGCCCGACGTTTTTATTTCTTCGGATTTTACGTTGTAATAAACTTTATCTGATTTAATTGTTTTTGGTTCGTCAGTATTCACACCCAAACAAAAAGCGTTTGTTGTAAATAAACACATCAGTAAAGATAAATTTATGCTTTTCATTTTTTTAACAATAAACCAATTAATGCGAACAATAACCCGAATACAACAAGTGCCAACAATCCAACATCAGTCAAACTGGTCACCATATTAGACATAGACATATAAAGCGCCATTACTGCCGCCATACCTAATACCGCCATTGCTGGGGCAAAACTGGCACGACGACGCAATAAAGATGTTTTTAACAATGCAAGTGTACAAACTATTGCCAAAATAATATTCATAAATGGATTTATAAATCGTGTGCAAATTTCAACCAATGTCAATTTATGTTGACGTGTGTCATCTTGGGAAAATACTGTTTTTAATAAAGTCCAACTTGGTATTCTGCGAACACGGAAAGATGCATCTTTGTCATTTTCAACCAAATTCAAATCCATGTCCATATTATCAAATGTGCCGGTGGTAAAGCCATTGCGTCCCTGGATTTGCAACGAACCATTATCGGTCACAATAGAAAGCCCATGGACAGTTGAAACCAGTTTGCCACGCTTTGCAAAAACCAATAATTGATTATTTTCTGTGCGCATATCAGATAACATAACTTGGTTCAAATCCTTTCCAGAAACATTATCAACATAAACAACCAGTCCATTTGCCAGTTTAGTAAAAGCAGATTCTTGTAATTTCAAATGTGCCAAACCATAACGTAAATTCCATTGGGTGCTGTAAAACATCCTTTGACTTAAAGGAACAATCCATATATTCAAAATCAAATGCGCCAATGTTATCCATGCGGCCAGTCTTATCGCAGGTTTTGCAATTTGCCATGGAGACAGACCAGATGCCGCCATAACCGTCACTTCGTTTTCGGTAATCATTTTGTTATAGATAAATATTGTCGCGATAAATGTGACAAAAGGAATGATTATTGATATGATAAAAGGTATCATCAACGAAGTTAAATAAACAAAACTGGAAAATTTAATACCATAACTAAGCAGGAATTTCATCATAGACATAATCTGCATCATCCATGACAAACCTGTCAAAATCAACAACAGCATGACAAATATGCCAAGCAGTTGACGCCTAAAATATCGGTTTATAATCTTCATAATCATAAAGTATAAAGCCCAAAAGTCATACCGTCAAGCAACAAAGACAATAATATATATTTGTTTTATATTAAAAATACTTCATTTTTTACTTGATTTTTAACGATTCGGACACAATAATATATCGTGTTCTTAAAATAAGTTTTAAGGGCGGGGTTATAAAAACCCCGCTCTTTCAATAAAAAGGCAATAAAAACAACATCATAAGGAGAAATAAATGTCTTTTGAATCTATGCCACGTCAAGATTTGTTATTAGCGATTGATTCTTTGGCCCAAGAAAAGATGATAGATCGCGAAACAGTTATCGAATCTTTGGAAGCGGCCATCGCAAAAATTGCAAAACATAAATATGGTGAAGAATTTAACATTGCTGCACAAATCGATCGTAAAAATGGTGCAATACATGTAAAACGTCTGTTCGAAGTTATCGAATCCCCTGAATCCAAGGGCGAAGAATACGACGCAAACACTATGTTGACTGTGGAAAAGGCAAAAAAATATGCTGCAAATCCTCAGGTTGGTGATGTGGTCGAAGATATGTTGCCAGAACCAGAATTTGGTCGTATGGCTTTCCAAACAGCGCGTCAAATTATGACCGCACGTGTGCGTGATGCAGAAAAAGGCAATCAATACGAAGAATTCAAAGATAATATAGGCGATATTGTTAATGGTGTTGTTAAACGTATTGAATTTGGTAATGTTTTTGTTGATATCAATGGCAAAGCCGAAGGTTATATCAAAAATACAGAATTAATCCCAGGTGAACGCTTGGCGGTTGGTGATCGTGTTCGTGCTTTGATTATGGACGTTGTTCGTTCTAATACAGGCCCACAGATTTTCTTGACCAGAACCCACCCAAGTTTTATGGAAAAATTGTTCACTCAAGAAGTTCCAGAAATTTATGAAGGTATTATTAAAATTAAATCTGTATCTCGTGCGCCTGGCTCACACGCTAAAATCGCAGTTGAAACCCAAGATCCATCTATTGATGCGGTTGGTATGACTGTTGGTATCAAGGGAACACGTATTCAACCTGTGATAAACGAATGTCATGGTGAAAAGATTGATGTTATTTTGTATTCAGAAGACCCTGCAGTATTTATCGTTAATGCAATGCAACCTGCGAAAGTTGCAAAAATCATCGTTGACGAAGATACACATACTGCGGCCGTCGTTGTGACAGAAGACCAACAATCTTTGGCAATTGGTCGTCGTGGTCAAAATGTTCGCCTTGCTTCTCAATTGACTGGTTGGAATATTGATGTTATGAGTGAAGCCGAAGAAGCAGAACGCCGTGCAAAAGAATTCAAAGAAAAAACAGAATTGTTTACAAGTGCTTTGGATGTTGATGAAACTATTGCTCAATTATTGATTACAGAAGGTTTCAGAACAATCGAAGAAATTGCGTATGTTGAACAGTCTGAATTGGAATCTATCGAAGGATTCAATACAGAATTGGCAACAGAATTACAAAATCGTGCAAAAGCATACTTGGCCAAAATTGAACAAGATTATTTTGATAATGGCCACAAAATGGGTATGAGCGATGATTTGTTGAAATTCGATTTCATTAAACGTCCAATAATTATGAAATTGGGTGAAAACGATATTAAATCTTTGTCTGATTTGGCAGACCTTGCATCTGACGAATTGGTTGAAATCTTGGGCGAAGATAATATGTCAGAACGTCTTGCAGAACGTATTGTTATGAAGGCACGTGAATTGGCATACGGTATCGTTCCAGAAACGGACGCTGAATAATAAAATAAAGGTAATAATAAAACCAAAGGTTAAAATATGGCGACATTAACACTTGGAAAATCTGTGACAGTTGGTGCAGTGCAAAGTAAAAAAGGCGACGCTGTCTTTGTAGAACGCCGTCGTCGCATTGTTGCACCGGGTAATAATGAATTACGTGAAGAACCTAAAAAGGTTGAAAATGTGCGCAGTGCGGCTGATGAAAAATTACGTGCCGTATTAGAGGCAGCAAAGGCGCGTGATGAAGAACGCAGAAAACGCGAGGCCGAAGAAGAAGCAGCGCGTCGTGCACGCGAAGCGGAAATAGAACGCGAAAATCGTGAATACGAAGCAGTCAAAGAACAATTGGCGCAACGTGAAAGCGAAGCGGAAGCAGTTGTTGAAGAACCTGCGATCGTTCCAGTGCGCGAAAACACTCATGAAAATAAAAAGAATAATGTCGCCTTTAATAACCATAACAATCGTCGTGATGAAGATGCTGATGATGTTCGTGGTCAAAAACAAAATCGTTTTAAAAAAGATTTCAAAAAAGGTGGCAAGATTTCTATCCACGATATTGTTATCGGTGGTGGCGAAGATGACGACGATGACGAAATCGGTTTGCGTGGTGCAAATCGCCGTCGCAGCGAGGCTTCATTAAAACGTTTCCGTGAAAAAGCACGAGCTGTATTTACTGCGCCACAAAAGGTGGAACACATTGTCACATTGGGTGATACGATTACTGTGAAAGATTTGGCGGCTGCTATGGCTGAAAAAGTCGGCAATGTTATCAAAAAATTGATGGAAATGGGCATGATGGCTTCACAAAATCAATCTATTGATGCGGATACGGCCGAATTGATAGCAACTGAATTTGGTGCAACAGTAAAACGTGTTGATGTTAAACCTTATGCTAATATTTTGGAAGAAGAACCACACGCGGACAGATTGCAACCGCGTTATCCAGTTGTGACAGTTGTGGGACACGTTGACCATGGTAAAACTTCACTTTTGGACGCGTTCCGTAATGCAAATGTAGTTGCAGGCGAAGCAGGTGGAATCACACAGCATATTTCTTCGTATGAAGTTAAAACAAAATCTGGTGCGATAATAACTTTCCTTGATACGCCGGGACATGAAACTTTTACAGCAATGCGTGCACGCGGTGCGCAAATCGCAGATATCGTTGTTTTGGTTGTTGCGGCCAATGATTCAATTATGCCACAAACAATCGAAGCGATAAATCATATTCGTGCGGCCAAGGCTCCTTTTATTGTCGCAATCAACAAATGTGATTTACCAGAAGCCGACCCGTATCGTGTAAAAACAGACCTGTTGCAACAGGAAGTTCAGGTTGAAGAAATGGGTGGTGATGTTCAATGTGTTGAAATTTCTGCGAAAACAAAAATGGGCCTGGATAAATTAGAAGAAGCGATTCTTTTACAGGCCGAAATTATGGATTTAAAGGCCGACCCAGATATGTTGGCTTCTGCATATGTAGTAGAGGCAAAAATGGAAAAAGGGCTTGGTGCGGTTGCAACAATTTTGATGCGCCAGGGAACTTTATCTGTTGGTGATGTGTTCGTAGTTGGTGAAACATTTGGACGCGTTCGTGGTTTGATAAATTCAAATGGTGTCCGTGTTAAATCTGTTAAACCGGGTCAGCCAGCAATGGTATTAGGTTTGGAATCTGTTCCATCTGCGGGTGACGAATTACACGTTATGGAAAATGAAGCGCAAACACGTGAAGTTGCTGCATATCGTGCACAAAAGGCAAAAGATAAAGCAAACGCAGTTAAACGTTCTTCTTTGGAAGAATTGTTTGCAAAACGTGATGAAACCAAGAAATTGACATTGCCAGTTATTTTGCGCGCAGATGTGCAAGGTTCTGTGGAGGCGATTTCAGATATGTTGCGTGGATTTAATTCTGAAAAGGCCGGTGTAGAATTATTGTCTGCGGGTGTTGGTCAAATTACCGAAGGCGATATCAGATTGGCGACAGCATCAGGTGCGGTTATAATCGCGTTTAATGTTCGTGCGGACAGTGCGGTTCGTGATATGGCACGCAATAACGGCGTAGATATCAGATATCACAGTGTTGTTTACCGTATTACAGATGAAATCAAAGAAATATTGTCTGGTAAATTGGCGCCTGAAAAACGTGAAAACTTTATCGGATATGCAGATGTTATCGCATTGTTCACTGTGGGCAAGGGTATTAAAGTTGCCGGATGCCGCGTAAGTGAAGGTGTAATAAAGAAATCTGCAATGGTTCGTTTGTTGCGCAACAATGTTGTTATATACGATGGCAAGATTGGCGAATTGCGTCGCGAAAAGAACGAAGTATCCGAAGTTGGCGTTGGCGTAGAATTTGGTATGAGTTTCGACAAATATAACGATCTGAAAGAAGGCGATCGTGTCGAATGCTATGAAATCCAAGAAGTCAAGGCACAATTATAAACTTAAAAAAAATAATTGTTAAAGCACCCGCAATTACGGGTGCTTTTTTTTATTGATTCTCCTCCCCATGGGGGCGGAACTAATCTGGGTTCTTAATCCGCCATCCGCCGAACACATAACCCGGCCTGACCGGCGTTGGCGGTAATGTTATCGCACCACCATATTGACAGGTATTTTGGGTAATATTCGTCCCGTCGTCCCAGTTTATCGTTATCGTATGTGGACGAAATACCGCACGTAATAATTGTGGTGCATTTGATGCACATATATTGTTCATATTGTTTGTTATTGGGGTTGTGTATTCTGCACCAGAAAAATTGTTTTCATTAAAACTGTAAGTCCCACCATTACATGCATAACCATTTGGGCATAATTCACAAGATAAAGCATTTGCGGGTAAATAATAACCATTCGGACATATTATTTGTTTTTTTACAAACTGTGCACGATAGAAATACCCACCATCACAACCGGAAACAATATCATTTGTTATATATTCCGCATATACCGGTTGTATAAGTAATAAAGATAATAACAAAATTTTTTTCATATTTATCTCCTTATTCCAGAGTGAAGGTTCTCCCCCTGTGGGGGAGTTCGCGTAGCAGGAGGGGGGTTGGTTTTTGTTCCAGTATTTCGTTATTTTGAATGTACCGGATTACCCCCTCCATTCGCCGTCGCCAAGGCTATGGCGAAACAAGCCCTGCGGGTTCCCCTCCCCATGGGGGCGGAACCTGGGCTATTCCCCAATAACTGGACCAGCGATGAATTGACCGGTACCGGCGTTGTAATAAAATTTCTTTTCCACCACGTCATACATACATGGTGTGCCGTTGGAATCAAGAACGGGGATAAGATCCATAATTACTTTATTATTTCTAGAAGCAATGAAACTATACAATCTACCACGTGCGGCAAACCTATGAGGTTCCGCATCTAATAACATTAACCTTTTATCTGTATTAAAAGTTCTCGACAAACCAGTAGAAACATTATCAACATAATATATTTGAGGCATACTTGACGATAAAACACCCTTAACAGTTGCTTTTTTATAAAGATAAAAAAATTGTTGTAAGGACGAAGTGTTGCCTATGTGTGCTGTACCAGTACCAGTGTAGGCAGCCTGAAAGTTTCCATTAATACCAAAAATACATGCATAAGTATCGTTTACAACAAAACTGGTCGGCATAAAAACAGCGGTTGCACTTATATCACCATCATTCACAGTTAGCCCCGTATCAATATACTGTGTTCCGGTGCTTTCCAAATACTCAATTGGAACATATGGTAATTTCTCCCAACCGATAAAATCATATCCATATTTGATTGGTGGGGTTGGTAATATTATATCGCCACCGGTGGTGCAAGATGTTTGTATTGGTGCGTTATCTTCGATATACCAATATTGATTAAATGTTGCACCGTAACACACAACACATTTTGTTCCTTTTGTCTTAACCCCCCTCCGGCTGCGCCGCACTCCCCCAACAAGGGGAGAACCTTGCGTCGTTCCAAGAACAGCCAGAACGGCAAAAAAATTAAAACCGCACTTAAAAGAAAGGCGGTTGGAGGTTGAGAACAATTCAAAGTGGAAATTGCGCTGCTTATTCCATATATTCGCAGCCCTCCAACCATAGGTTGGAGCATTTTACGTCCGCTTTTTCTAGACGCCACTTTATCACAGGTTCTCAAGCCTCATCAGCAAAACTCTTGCTGACAAAATTATTTTATCTGAAACTGTTATTTTATACAACAAAAAAAACCACCCAATTGGGTGGTTTCTTTTTATATTACAAAAAGTTTTTATAAACCTTTTGGCGTTGCCATTTTCACAGTTGAAACTTTTTTGTTCAATGCTTTGACAACTTCATCTGTGATATCAAGATCTTTAACATTTTCGCCCATGCGTGCCATACGACCATCAATTACCAAAGACAAGTTCTTTTTTGCAATGATGCCTTGGATTACAGGGTCCAGATGTTTCTTTTGTATTGTTTGTAATGCATCTTGGTAAGATGTTTCAATTGCCTGGGCGCTTTCAGACAAATGACGTTGGAATTCGCTTACACGGCGTTGATAATCAACGACGCGACGTTGCAAGGCTTCTTGGGATAACATATCTTGAGATTTTTCGATATCTGTTTTTTCTTTTTCAATTGCTTTTTGTTCTTTTTCCAATTTTGATTTTAATTTGTTTTCAAAATTTGCGCGTTGTTTATGCAGGTCTTCTAAAACTTTTGCTTCCATTTGGATTTTATCCATACTGATTACCGCGATACGCAAATCAGAAGCCTTGGCCGCGTTTGTTGATACTTCGGCAATCGCAGATGCTGTATCATGACCCTTGGTAAAGTGCGATATTGTAAATGCACCAATCAATGCAACAACCACAACAGCCGCCGCGATAATGCCTGTTTTGGAATATTTTTGTAAAATTGGATTTAATTCTTTTTTCATTTTTTCTTCCTTTTTGTTATTTGGTTATCAGAAATATAGCAATATTTGTATAAAAACGCAAAGATATATTTTCAGGATTTAATTTCTATATTATCGTGCCGGGCTTAATCTTATTTCTATGCGACGATTTGTTAAACGACCGATATCATCTTGGGCCGCAATAGGTCGCGCAGAACCACGTCCGACGATAAACATACGCGATGTTGAAACATTGTGTTGTGATAAATATACGCCAACGCGTTGTGCCATATCCAGCGATAATGCGTGTGCCGCATTTTGGTCAGACATAGAATCTGTATATCCTGCGATTTCCATAAATGTTGCGTTGTATTTATTTAATATTTTTGAAATGGTTTTTAATGTATCTGCACCGTCCACAGAAATATCAGCAATACTGTTTTCCATAATTGCATCACGTACCAAAATAATTACTACATCTGTGCCAGCGCGTTGAACCGATATCCCTGGCTTTCTTAATGCGTCATACAATGCGTATTCAAGGTTGGCCATATAATTTACCAAGACAGCATTATCGATTGCATTTTTATCACCGTATTGCATTTTTTCAGATAATTCACCCGTTTGTGTAATTACTTTTCCACCGCGTCCCATATAGACCGGCATTTTTGCGGTCTTGGCCGTTTCGGTCATATCCATAAAACTGGCCCCGTAAAGGTGCTGATTCCAAGTGTTACGCGTGGGGCTGTGATATTGAAGGCATCCTGATAATGCCAAAGTTAAACCAACAAAAATAAAATTTTTAAAATTCATATTTTATTGTGCGAAAAATGAAATTGTGTTGTCGCCTGTCTTTAAGCAATATGATGAATCCGCAGAATCAAGTCCGTTGACACTGATGTGTGTCACCCAATCTAATTTTTTGGTTGTAAAGTATGCGCATTCTTCGAAATTTAATCCAATCAAATTGATTGAAAATTCTGTGCCGTCTATGCTGCTTGTCACAGACCATCCGTCTTTGCCAGCCGGGGCTTTTTCATTTTTCAATACGCCTTTTTCAATCAAGAAATCAACAGACACATTTTGATAGCCTGAATATTCCAAAAGAGTTTTAGTTTTTGTTGCAATATCTTGTAATTCACTGCTTGCAATCAATCTTTTCTGTTTTTCATTAGTTGAATGATATATCGCATAAGTCCCAGAAATCATAATTGCACTGATTGCCAAGACACCAATAATTTCTATCAATGAACGACCTGATTGTTCCCTCATCTTTTACCCCCAAAAGTTATTTAGATATATTTACGATTTCGGCACCTTCGAACAAACTCATTGCGTCTGCAACCATTGGGTCTGCTTCTATTTCAGATTTGGTATGTTCAGACAATGTTTGTTGGTGGGGTGCTTCTTTTATTATTTCCAGTGTCCAATTTTTTCCGGTTTTATCTTTTAACCACAATGTAAGTTTTTGTGAAAAATCTTTATCGCCCTTGCGGTCAAAGTATTTTATTTTTCCGTTTTCAAATTCTGTGATTTCAAGATTGGAAGTATAATATGAATACAATAATAATTCACGTGCCGCCTGTAAAGCATTTGCCAATTCATCAGAAGTATTTATTTCCAAGAACTTTGGTTTTTCTTCGGTTTTAGGTTCTTCTTTTTTTACAGGTGCGTTTTCAGAATTTTGTTTTAATAATTCTGGAATTGATGGCATATCTGCAATGTGCATCAAACGAACAATCAACATATCAAAACATTGTTTTTGATTGCTGGACGCCTGTAATTCAGAAACAGCAGCAACCATAACCTGCCATATGCGCGAAAGAGTATTCAAAGAAATTGTTTCATTTATCTTTTTGATTGTTTCGCGCTGGTCCGCGGTATAAGGGGACGATGTCACATCTTGCAAACGCAAAGACGGATACATACGTGTTGCCCAATGCGTCCATTCCATCATATCGTTTAACAGCATCGTTAAATCTGCGCCATTGTTATAGATTTCGTCCAATCGCGTCAGTGCAGCATTTACATCGCCAGATAAAACAGTTTTCATAAAATTCACAACTGTTCCGCGGTCTGTTCTTTTTAACATATCAAGAACCGCACCTTCGTCAACGTGACCGCCTGTTTGTGCAATCGCCTGGTCCAGTAATGATAAACCATCACGCACAGAGCCGTCCGCAGCGCGTGCCAATAATTCGTTTGCACCGTCTGATAATTCGATTTTTTCCTGTTCTGCGACCCAGGCGAAGTGTTTCTTTAATGTTTCAACCGGAACGCGCGCCAAATCAAAACGCTGGCAACGTGATAAAATAGTGACAGGAACCTTTCTGATTTCTGTTGTCGCCAAAATAAATATCACATGTGCAGGTGGTTCTTCCAATGTTTTAAGCAATGCGTTGAACGCACTGGTTGATAACATATGGACTTCGTCGATAATATAAACTTTGTATCTTGCATTTGTTGGACGATAAAGCGCAGCATCCAAAATTTCACGCATATTATCAACGCCTGTATGAGAGGCCGCGTCAATTTCCATAACGTCAATATGTTGACCCGCCGCAATCGCACGACAATTTTCACAAACACCACAAGGTTTAGATGTCGCATGGTCAGATGACAAACAATTCAAAGCCTTGGCCAAAATACGTGCAGTACTGGTTTTACCGGTTCCACGAATCCCTGTGAAAATATAGGCGTGTGCGATACGGCCGGTATTTATTGCGGTTGTTAATGTTTTTACCAAAACATCTTGGCCAATAAGAGATTCAAAGTCTTGACTGCGGTATTTGCGCGCTAAAACAGTATAATTAGTATCCATAATGCTTCCTTTGACGGAAAGCATAGCAAATAATTACACGATTTCAATAAAAACTTCTTTGGAAAAATACGCATATTTTTTTACTTTTTTTATTTGGGAAATATGGTATAATAAACGGTATCAGCAAGAGTTTTGCTGATTGGGACTCAAAACCCATTTTAGTGGCGTCTAGATGACGATAAACATCTCCAACTATGGTTGGAGGGTTGCGAATATATCGAATAAGCACGCAATTTCCACTAGAATTGTTTTGAGCCTCCAACCGCTTGCTTTATGGCGGTTTAATTGTGTTTGAAGAAAATATAAAAAACGGGGTTAAATAAATGAAAAAAATATTATTCGGTTTATCAATAATATGCATATGTAATGCGTATGCCGATGATGCTGAATTGGCCGAACAAGTCCGATATAAAGAAGAAGTTCTTCAAACACTGAAAAACGAAATTCAGCAAATAGATTCTGAAATGACGCGTTGCGAAAAGACCAAGAAAGGTTGGGTCGCGGCAACTGTAATTGGTAGCGTTGGCGTTGCGGCGACAGGAACGGCGGCGATAGTTCAGGCTGTTAAAATCAATGAAAAAAAGAAAGCACCAACAAAACCAAAGGACGGTCAAAAATGAAAAAGATAATGACAGTTCTTTTGGTGTTTGTTCCAATTGTATCAATGGCAGATATGAATTTGGATATACGCAATCAAATGTTAGATTCTGAGATAGCCAGATACACAAAAACACGTGATGAAAAATATGAAGTATTAAAACAATGTGAAAAATCGACCCAAGGATTCAAGATAGCGGGTATAACAACACTTGTCGCGACGGGTGTAGGTGTTGTTGCAAATGTAAAATTATCACAAAAGTTAAACGGAACATCTGGTAGTGGCGGTAAAACAAGTAATGTACCAGGGATGGCTTCTGATTTGCGATCACAATCTGACAAAGATTGCGACAATTTAAAAAAATTACAAGAGAAAGGTCTTGCAACCCAAGAAGAGGTTAACGAGGCATGTAGTTAAAAAAATGGCAAATAAAAAGGAGAAAAAAATGAAAACAAAAAGTATAATTTATGGGATTACAAGCGCTGTTGCATTAATTGGAATAGCGAATGCTATAACCACAGAAGAAATAAAACAAAGATGTTTGCAATCGGAAGATTTGGTGTGGGATGCCAAAAATTCTTTGTGTGTATACAGGCATGCTTGTAAGTATGAACCAGATCATTGCAATAGAATTTTTAAAGATGTTCAAGTCGGAAAGCCTGAAGATGCAGAAACGTTGGTTACTGCGTATTTACACAAACATGGCTATGGTATTTATTGGATAGTTAATAGTGGGGCAGCAACATTTGGGCAAGATTATGTGCAGGTTTCTTTAGTAGACGGTAGTTATCTGGAATTTGAATTTGATGACATATCCGATGTGGAATTTGAGGGTCGTATACCTTTTGATGCCTGGTGTGTCGCATTTGAGGGTACTTTCGTTACAGATACAAGTTATTATGGTTGCAAAGGAATCACAAAACAAGAATGTGATGAAATGACCGGCGGTCAAGGTATTTATTCTGAAGCGGACGCTATGTGCGATACGACAAAAGTTAAATATGAATTATTATAAAGGATTAAAAAATGTTATTTGATAAATCAAAAGTTAAATTGGCATCTTTGGCAGATTTACAAGAATTTAAAGACGAAATATCAAAAATACAAAAACCAAAACATGCCAGTTCGGGTACTGTTAATGTGGCATTCAAGGATTACTATGATTATTTATTCATGGTTGTTGGAAAATTGAATGTTTTTTTAACAAAACCTGGTTCAGAAGAATTATTAAAAAAAACAGGTCTGTCAAAAACAATAATCAGCGATTTGATGTTTTGGTCTGGTCTGAACGGTAAAAATCCTGCAAGTGTATCTGATGAAATATATTTTATGGGCAGATCGCTAAAATTTATAAGCGATATGGCAAATTATTCAAAAAGTTCTGAGGAAGCAAGAATATTCGGATTAGAAGCTGCTTTGAATATCACTGCAAAAACAAAAAAAATATCAGAATTAATTGCATCAATATGTGACACAATGTCTGATTATTTGTATCAAACAATTAAAAAAACAGAAGAAGAAATAACAAAATATATTAATGGACAACCAAAAATTAAAACGAATTTGTTTGGTTTATTAAAAATAGGAAAAGAAAAATAAAAAACCGCCCAAATGGGCGGTGTGTTTTATTTCAAATTTGTAATGAAATCTGGGAATCCGATTTCGTCATCGTCATCTGATTCTTTTGTATCAGAATTTTCAGCAGATTCACCCATTTCTTCCGGCATAGGTGTTTTATCTTTTGGATCACGTTGGGAATCAATTTTGACCTGTTCTTCATTAACAATACGGCCATAATGTTCCGCGGTTTGTAATAATCTTTCGCGTTCGACTTCATCACTGGTTTGACGGGCCAAATCAATATATTGTTTTCTTTTTTGACGCCATTTATGACAGCGCTGAATCATTTGACCCATAGAGGTTTGGTTTTTCTTGTTTGCCATTTTCTTTCTTTTTATGTTTTCAAGGAAATAAACTTTTCAAACAACAAACTTTATTCATTGTTTGTATTTAACGATAAGAATATTAAAGCATCTTAAAACTGATTGCAATAATTTTTTTCAATTGCTATGCTTAGGGTTGTAGGAGGGGGCTTTTGCAAAAACAATCGGGTAATTTTTTATTACAGGCGTTATTGGCATTGACGTTGGTCTTTGCTTTTATGCCGTTTTTTGCAAAGCGTATTTCATCGCGTGATATGGCGGCACAAATGTATGCTGCGACCGAACAAATTGAGACAGCCTATGGCGCGGCACGTATTTATTTGCGTGAAGAAAAGGAAAATCTGCCGTATCAAAAACAAGAATTGAAACAAGATAAATTTGTGTCTGTTTTGGAAAATTATGGTTTGCCTTTGGGCTTTGTTCCGAAAACTTATTTTAATCAAAATATTTCTTTGGTTATTGATAAAAATGAAGATGGTGTTTATGGTTTTATAAACATAGACGGTGGAAATTTATCAAAGGTTCAATTGGCAGAATTGGCCCGACGCATAGGCTTTTATGCCAAAATAAACGGCAACAGTATTGAAGTCGATATACCACTTGATACAATGTATAATGATATAGTTTCTAAAAAAGAAACAAATGAAAATGTGGGCTTTTTATCTGAATTGGATATGAACGACAAAAATATTGACAAGATAGGTGTCTTGTTTGCGCGTAATGCAGAATTTGAAAGCGCTCAATTTAATACTCTTGCACTTTATGGTGTGGAAGAAGGACGCAAAGACAGAAATAAAATCGGTGATTTATATGCAAACAAGGCTGTGTTCCAAAGTGCTGATGGTGGGGCGGCGTTATCTTTGTCGCGCGGGGAAATCAATACTTCTGATGCGTCTTTGCGAACGATTTCCAGATTTGGAACAACCGGTGGATTTGAATCAAATGTTGCGTCTGTTTATGATTTTTCAATGACAGAAGGACGTACCGGTTTCGAAGGGCCATCTGATTGGTTGGTGCGTGGATCAGTGCGTGCTGATAATTTCAGTTTTACAACAGACAGATTAGATATTGGTTCTTATTTGGATGCTTCGCGTGGACAAGATGTTTATATCGATCCGGAAAATTTGTCGTACAGCAGTAAAACAGGAATCGATGTTAAAAATATTTATGCAGCAAATATATCTTTGCGTGATCAGACTTCGTATGGCTTGCTGAACGGGCAATCTGGTGCTTTGTTGGTTGATATAAGACCGGCCGGGACATCTGTCTTGCCTGATGTGTATGTCGATGGAATTGATAATGATTCTTTTGAAATTATCGCAGACCCAAAAGATACAACAGGAAAAACAATTTCTTGTAAAGATATAATCAGCCAAATGGATGTTGTTTATAACAGTAAATCTTTGGCGCAAAATATCATTTGCCAATATGTTTTTTGGCAAAGACTGGAATCCAGAATAAATATAAAACTATGTTTACAGAGTGGCCGCAGTGATTGTATGTAAAAAATATTTTGAAAAATTAAATGCAAATCGTATGCGTGGTGCTACGCTGACCGAAGTTATTTTGGCCGTCGCGGTTGTTATTGCAATTTCGCCTTTTATGTATAATCAAATTATTGATATGTCTAATGAATCAGAAGATATTGCGCGTGCCAATGAAATAGTGAATTTACGCGATGATATTATAAACTATGTTCGTATCAATCAGGCCCAGTGGAAAGAAAATGATGAAATAAAATTATCAGACGAAGAATTACAAAAAATTACGCCTTTTGCGCACAGTGGTTATGTTGATAAATACAAGGTAAACGGCGCATCTATAATCGACGTGTATTTGGCTTTTAATACAGGTTCTTCCGATTTTCGCAGTGCAAATATAGCAAAACAAATTGGTGAAGATGCAGCCGTCGTTCGCGAAGATGGAATTGCGTATTCACAAAGTTGGGCAGTATCTGCGCCTGATGATTTTTATGTTGGTGATTTAATTTTCAGGGTGTCGCATGATTTCGAAGGTGCCGATAAATCAAGATTTTTACATCGTGGAACAATGGGCGAAGATGGCCTGAATAAAATGCAGCGCGATTTACATATGAATAATTTTAATCTGTTTAATGCAGCGTCTATCGATGCATTGTCGGCAAAAATTATCGATGTGGATGCGGTGTTTTTAGAATCGGATGTTGTTGATACAAATACGGTATATTTTACATCTGGGGCGAATTTAAGTTCTGATAATATAACGTTTTCTTCAATGCGTGTGACCGGTGATACCAGTGGTTTCAGACTTATAAAAGCAGACAAATTGAATGGCGATAAATATACAACAAATGGCCGATTGATTGTGGACAGGGCAACAATTGGTAATTCTGTCAATGTGGCGGGAAATTTGGTTTTGAAATCAGAAAGTGCACGTGGGATTTCTGGGTTTGGTGGTATATCTATGAATAAACTTTTGACGCCGTATTTGTCAGCAACTGATTTAGTGTTTTTTGAAGATTTTGGAATAACTGTTTCTGGTGAATTGTTGTTGGCAGGTACTGCGCCATTAAGAATAGGTAATTGGTTTTTTCCGTCCACGACACCGCCGTCTTTTTCAAAATTAAATTTTTCGCGTGCATCGATTCCTCAAACGCCTGATGCGGACGAATTCAAAAAAATAATAACAAAAGATTGGCAGACACGATAATGGAAAAAAAACATAGCCTTTTTAATGCAAATATTCAACGTGGCGGAATGCTGGTTGAATTGATGATGACTGTTGCACTGGCTGCGATAATTATTCCATTTGTGTTTCGATATCAACAATCAGCGGTAGAGCGTGCTAAGAATATAGCAGTGACCAAGCAGATGGAAAATGTGCAAAATGCATTGGAAAGATATATTGTTGAAAATAAAACTGAATTGATGCGTCCAACAGGTAAAAATATATCACAAGTGAAAATCGCTGATTTAGTAAATTATGGATTGCCAGAATATATAGCGAATACTTATGGTAATGATTATCAATTGCGTGTGTTGAAATCTGCGGATAATAAAAATAAATCTATATTGCAAGGAATTGTTATTTTGAATAACAGTGAAATATCACCAATTCGTACACGTGAAATAGTCAATCTTGGCGGTGGCAAAGTTGGTTTTGTCGAAGGTGATATAACATATGGCGGTTTTGGTGCGTTTCGTGGTGCGGCCTCTGATTTTGGAATATCGAACGCCAAAGGTTTGGTTGGCATAACAGATATTAAACGTGGTAATACAGAATATTTGTGGCGGTTGCCGTCTGAAAATGAAAGCGATTCTACTATGTTATCACCTTTGAATTTAGATGGTCATGATATAAAACGTGTTCGTTTCTTGGATGCGTATAAGGCGCAATTTGAAGAAAAATTAAAAATTGGAAAATTAGATGTTTCAAATTTGGTTTTTGCAAATCGTTCAACCATAGATTCTATATTTGCGGCCAACAGCGCGGTTGTAAACGGAACATTGACAGCGGATTCGCGCAATATGAATATCAATGGAACTTTGACTTTGGCAGATTCTGCAAAGTTTTCGTCTTTTTATACAAATGATTTGTATGTTAATACTTTAACTTTAAGCGGTTTTAGTGTTTCAACAGAATCTGGAAAATCTTCATCGTTAAAAATCATTGGTGATATGGATTTGATAATGGGTCGTGTGACCGCAACCTATGTGTCTGTGGGCTACACAGGTTCGGTGACGCCACAATTAAACATAACGGATAAAATCCAAGATTCCAAAGATTCTTCTTTTTATTGGGATATTAAAAATAAAAAAGCGCGTTTTGCAGACATAAATTCACCAGAACTGGCGCGTATGGCATCTGTTGTTTTGCCGGTTGAATCTGTTTCTGGGACGGTTGCTACGACTGTATTTGGTGGTGTTGTTGCAAATGCAAATGCGACGGTTGTTGATTACATAAACGCAATCAGTACTATACAATCAGAAATACGTGCGAAATATGAAATGTTGAATTTATAATAATTTGTGATATAAAAATACAAAGCGGGGTTTTTGTATGAAGATAGTATGTGATTTTTGTAAAACCGAATATAATTTAGAGCGTGCACCAAATACACCGGTAAAGTGCGCGGTTTGTGGCCATGTTTGGACTCCGCGTGTTAGAATGTCTCAAAAGATAATGATAAAATTCATAGCTGCCATTTGTGCTTTTATTGCGGCGTGTGTTTTTTCTTTTGTAGTATTGGTAAATTTTTCTGGCGGGAATAAAAATCAACCTTTGGTCACAAAAATAGATGAAAAAAATATTCATACTGTATTGGACGAAAACGGAAACAAACGTATATTTGTATCTGGTGATATTACGAATACTACGAACGATATATATGGATTGCCAAATATAATAATTATATCATACGATGCGATGGGTAATGTTTTATCACGTCAGACTTTTATGCCACCGGCAACATTACTGGAATCAAAAACAACAGTGACTTTCAACCATATGTTATCAGTTGATCCAACAAATGTAAAAAGATTGTCTGTTGAATTAAAGGGAACAAAATGAAGTTTTTATTCGGAATAATCTTGTCATTGTGTTGTGGTGTTGCGTTCGCAGATGTGCAGCCACCGCTGCCGCCAATGCCTGCGCCGCGTGTTAGTATTTTTTCAACAACGGTTGATTGGGCTGCGGTGACTGGTTTAAGCCTTAATCAATATACCGGAACAATCAAAGGTGGCGACAGAAAATTGATAAAGGAAGGTCTGGTATTATATTACCTTGATGCATTTCCTTGCTATGGCGAAGCGGACAGTGTTCGTGTATGGATATCGCCAAGGGGTGAAATGTCTGGGCATTTGCGTTTGGTTTGTGTGTATAAACCTGAAACGATTTCTTTTGCATGGCGCAATGCAACAGAAGAAGCGACCCAGGCACGTTCTACGGGGATTTTAACTTGTCCAGTGGAAGGAAAACGCAATTTTACAATTGATATTTCAAAATGTGAAAAGGGACCAGATTGGTCAGAGCATAGATAAAAAATGACAGAAACAAAAAAATTCTTGGTTGATGAAAATAACACAGGTATTCGAATTGATAAATTTTTATCACTTTCTATGCCGGAATTTTCGCGCAGTGAAATTCAAAAATTCAAAATAGAACGCGTGGACGGAAAAAACTTGAAATTATCAGAAAAAACCAAACATGGCGACGAATTTATTGTTGAAATTGCTGAAAAAGAAACGGATGTTGCGTATGATAATATTTCGTCTGATTTTGATCTGGAAATTTTATACGAAGACGATGATATTATCGTGATAAACAAACCACGCGGGGTTGTTATGTACCCAAGTGCAGGCAATAAAACCGGGACTTTGGTTCAAAATTTGTTGGCATATACGAATTTGTCTGCGCTGGGTGGACAAACACGACCGGGTGTGGTTCATCGTTTGGATAAAGATACCAGTGGTGCAATGGTTTTTGCGAAAACTGATGCGGCCTATCGTGGTTTGGTAAAGATTTTTTCAACACATGATTTGACACGTAAATATATTGCTTTTGTTTGGGGTGTTCCAACATGGGGCGGGGCAGAAATAACCGGAAATATCGCGCGTTCATCGCGTAATCGTCAAAAAATGAGTTTGGTTAAAACAGGTGGTAAACCTGCACATACAATCGTCAATGTTATGGATGTTTGGACACGATCAAATATTTCAATGTTTCGTTGTACTCTGATGACGGGCCGAACACATCAAATCAGGGTTCATTTGTCTTCGCATGGATTCCCAGTTTTATGCGATCCATTATATGGTCGTGAAAAAAGCCATATTGGTTCTGTCAAAGACCCAGAATTACTGGAATTTTTAAAGAATCATAATGGGCAAATGCTGCACGCAGAGGTTTTGGAATTCGTGCATCCTATAACTGGTGAAAAAATGCATTTCAAGGCCCATATGCCAGACGATATGATTGAATTGAAAGACATCTTGGATGCCGAGTAAAAATAATCGCAGTTTTATTTAATTTTTCGCTTTCTTTATTTGGCTTTGTATGATAAAATAAATACAAAAGTAAATGGAGAAAGGGGATGAAAAACATCATCAAAGCATTTGGTTTATTGTCAATAATTGCCGTAATTCCGGGGGCAATGGCTGCTACTTCGCGTGTCAGTATGATATCGAAATCTTCGCCACGTTTGCCATCAATTGCGGGCTATATTATGGCGAACAGCGGGACAACAAGTACTGTTGTTAATGGAACAACAACGACATATCTTGCGGATCCTGATTGTATTGATAATTATTCGTCTTGTATCAAGGGCAACGATGCATGTGGTTCTGAATTCGAAGAATGTACAAATTCTGTATTGTTGCATGCAAAAACACCAGTTTGTTTAAGTGTTTTATCCCAATGCAGTGCCTCTGGTCGTGCCAGTTTATTTGGAACTGCGGATTTGAATGCAATTGCAACATCTGCGACAACTAATTCAAATGGCGAAGTGACTGCGTATACATACCCAACTGCATCCAGTGTTTTGGGTCAAATGATAACTGCGGCGCAAATCGAAAATCAATTGGGAACAGATCAGTGTGTTAAAAAATATACATCTTGTTTGACCAAAGAAAATGTTTGCGGTGCCGACTTTGAATTGTGTACAGATGGCAAAGAATTTAAAAAGCAAGCGGTGGCGTGTGAATCAACTTTGGCACGTTGTCAAACTGCGGGAAAAACAGAATTGTTTGGTTCAACTGATGCGGCGGTAAAATTACAACCTGCGACCGGTTCAAGATTGGAAGAAATGATTAAAGAAGGTGCGGCATTGGCGGTAAATAACGCGGTTGCAACTTGTAATAAAGTGACAGACCAATGTATTTTGAATGCTTGTACCAAGAATCCAAATAAATGTATCGAAGGACGCCCTGAAATCATGATAAGAATTGCTGATGCTACCAATGGTGGCAAGGCAGTCACAAATCAAGATTTGATGGAAATATCAAAAATTACTGCAAAACGTGATATTTCTTCTTATATCCGTCAAGAATGCCAACAGGTAATTGGTTCTAACAGATTTTGTTATATGACTGTTATGGGAAAGCCTGTGACAAAAGAATCTGTATTAACAGATCCTGATAACGTAAGTGAAGTTTTTGATGATATGTACGGTGGCGCATTTGGTCGTTTCGCGGCATTAAATGATAAGATTAAACAAATCACAGATAAATTTGATGCAAAAGTCCAAGATAAGTGCCTTGATACAATATCTTCTTGTGCTATGCGTTCCTGTGGTGGTGGTATTGGTTCGGTATGTTATTCACAATCTGTTGATTCATCAACAGGTGAAGTCAGCATCAGCAAAACCCCTAAATCTTATAAAGAAGTAAAATCAGCATGTCGTGCAATTGTTGATACTGATGCAAATTGCCAATATGCGGCGGTTCTAAGTCAGGGTTCCTTGTTCGCAGGATATATGAGCGATGAAAACAGTGTGTTCACAACACTTTATCCAGAAGATCCAAGTTCCCAGGCCGATCCAATTGGTGCGGTTGCGTCATTAAATGCGACATTGGCACAATCTTATAACAAGGCTGCAATTGAAAATATGCGTAAACAATGCCAAACTGTTGCGTTGTCTTGTGTAAAATCTATGTGTGGTAAAGATTATGAAAATTGCTATCGCAACAGAACAGATATTATGTCTGGAACATATAATACAGACCAAACAAAATTCAATAACAGTATGAATAAAATGGGTGGTGTTTTGGATTATAACATCGTTATTGGTTTGTGTTTGAACACTGTTAAAGATTCTTCTGTATGTAACGAACATTTGAAAATTGCAATTTCTAAATTGACAGACGATACAACATCTTGGGGATCTTATAACACTGTTCGCAGTGCATGGAAAGATGCGAATTCAACAAGTGCATCCATTGTAACAGATCCAGATAAAGTTGTTGTCGGTTGTACAGTTTCAAAAACATCTGATGATTGCCCGGCCGGTATCCAGGAAGAACCAGATGACAATGGTCAATGTATTGGTATAAGTGATGAAAACGGATGTGTATATGATACACCTGTTTATAAGAACTTGGCCGATTATAAATTGGATAATGCGGGAACGTCGCTGTTCCAAGAAATGTTGGCAGACGTTGAAAAAGAAGCCCAGGCAAAATATAACGCTAAATTGACCAAAGAACAAAATATGTGTTTGGCACAAAACAACGGCGGTATTATGGGGGCGGCTGAAAATGGTTCAACATTTATGTGGGTAAAATTGAAATCTAACAAGGTTCCAAAGAATTACAACATGAAGGGTTTAACCACAAAACAATTCACACCATCTAATGATTTGTATGGTTCGTTCTGTCGCGCACGTATAACCGTCACATCTGACGATCGTTATATCCAAGAGGCCTTGGGTGACAAAGCAACAGCATACTTTGCAGTTGGTGATTCATTCACATGTGGTTCATGGATTGATAAATCTACATTGGAAAAAATCACAAAAGAAGTTGGTGCAAAAGCACGTAAAGATGCCGGCGAAGGTTCAACACAAGAAAAGATTGCTTACGCTTGGGGAACAATCGCACCAGCATTAGCAGGTGGTGCAATCGGTACAGGTTTAACAGAATCTGGACTTATCAGTAAATGGATGACAAGTGCTAATGAAAAGAACGGTGTTTCTTCCGATACTATTAGTAAATGGGCCGAGACTTGCAAAAATGCAGCTGGTTCTGCTGCTGATAAACACGATGCTAGCGATGAAGGTGTAAAGTTGGCGAATATTTATGCGGCGCAAGCGTATGAAGCCTGTAATAAAATGGGAATTTCAATAGACAAAGGTTGTGATAATACTTTTAAAGCAAATAAAAATAACAAAGACGCTTTTAAAGGCAGGATGGAAGGCTTGAAAGCATCTTGTGAAGCAGCTCTTTCTGGTACAGAAAATGGACAGAATGCTAATTCTCAAAAGGCTGCGCGTATTGCGATTCCAATTGCAACTACACTCGCAGGTGGTGCATTGGGTGCCGGTATCACAGCGTCTGTATTACAGGCTAAATACGAAAAGGCTGAAAATGCAGCTGTTGCAGCCTGGATGGAAGAAATTGGTGAACATATCCAATGTTATTTGGGAACTGACGAACTTGGTTCTTATGGCGATGTGATATCTTTCACAATTGAATAATAAAAAGTTTTGTTCTAAATCCTAAAACCGCCATCTTGGCGGTTTTTTTATTCCAGAGAGAAGGTTCTCCCCCTGTGGGGGAGTGCGGCGCAGCCGGAGGGGGGTTGAAGTTTTATATTGAATAAAATCTGCTTTATAAATAAAATCGCTGTATGTATCCATATAATAAACAACTTAAATCTTTGACACGCGCAAATAGAAAGGCTGGAAATTTATCCGAAGCTTTATTATGGGCTGAATTAAAACAACAAAAATTAGGTGTCAGTTTTACGCGACAAACACCAATTGGAAATTATGTTGCTGATTTTTATTGTCGTGAAAAGAAATTAGTTATCGAAATAGATGGTTCAAGTCACGATAATAAATATGAATACGATAAAGAACGCGACGAATATATGGAAAAAATAGGAATAAGCGTATTAAGAATATCAGATAAAGATGTAAAACACGATATGTCAAATCTGTTGATATGGATAAAATATAATATTGATAAATTATAACTCAACCCCCCTCTTGCTACGCAAACTCCCCCAGCGGGGGAGAACCTGCTCTCTGGAATTCTTCCTTTCATACTGTGTCGGCACTCCCCCACGATGGGGGGGGAGAACCTAACAATACGTATGGGCGGGGAATAAAAACATTGCCTTTCGTTTCTTTTATATCTATAATCCAATCAACACAAAAGGAAAAAATATGAAAGATTTATTGCGTAAAATTTTCGGACCACGTGGAATTAAAATTACTGCCGGTGAATTGGCCAAAAAGTTCGGCTTGGAATTACAAGGCGATGCAAATGTTGTCGTGTCTGGCGTTGCGCCTATCGCGGATGCTAAACCGGGTCAGTTGGCTTTTTATTCTACGGAAAGAAATTCCAATGCTTTTAAGATTTTACCTATCGAAGTTTTGCAAAAAACACGTGCGTCTGTGATTCTTTTACAGAAAGAGCAAATTAAAGACGCGCCAAAGGGTGCAACGCTTTTGATAACTGATTCCCCACGTGGAAATATTGTAAAAATTTTGGGCGTTATATATGCAGAAAAACCACGTTTTGGTGTATCTTATTTTTCGACTGTTGAACGTGGTGTATTTTTTCGTAAAAAACGCACTTGTTATATTGGACAATATGCAACTGTCGAACGTGGTGCAGTATTGGAAGAAGGTGTAAAGATTTACCCAGGTGCTTTTATCGGACGTAATGTTGTTATTCGTGCAAATACCGTTGTTCACAGTGGCGCACATATTGAAAACGCAACCATTGGTTCTGATTGTGTTATAAATGCTAATGCAGTTATTGGTAAAGACGGTTTTGGTTATACACGCCAAAACGGTAAAAATGTCTTTATTCCACACACAGGTCGCGTAGTTTTGGGAAATCGTGTTTCTGTTGGTTCTTGTACTTGTATTGATCGCGGTGCGATGACAGATACCATTGTAGGAGACGGAACTAAGATAGATAACCTTTGCCAGATTGCGCATGGTGTGGTAATTGGATGCGAATGTTTCTTGGCGTCTGGTGTCGGAATCGCAGGTGGCACAACAATAGGCGACAGAACCTTGCTGGGTGGACATGTTGGTATTGCAAACGGTTTGCATATTGGCGATGATGTTGAAATTGGTGCAAACAGTGGCGTATTTCGCAGTATTCCATCTGGTGAAAAATGGATGGGGAATCCTGCGGGTCCTGGAATTGAATTTTTTCGTCATTATGCATGGGTTAAAAACCAAATGGCAAAAGATAAAAAGAATTAAAAAAACGCCCAATCGGGCGTTCTTTTTTTATCGACTTTATTTTGGACATGAACCCAAAATTTCCATCGTGTTTTGAACATCTGAATTTACAGACACGCTTAATTCACGATTCAATCCATCAATATAAGTATAGGCGAATTCAGAATCTTTGAATTCTGGTACGCGTTCATATATATCATTAAATGGTTGCAGCAAAGAATCAAACCATTGTCTGTTTTTGCAAAGACACGCATTACGAACATCTGCAACCATCTGACCATCAACACCATAAGAATATTTCGGCGCGATATCAGAATTAGACATTGTTAAACAACGCTTGGTAATTCCAAAATAATTAGCATCATCTTTCAAGAATTCATATATCTCTTTGTCGCTTGCACCATTTTGACGCATTTTATATATAATACCAGATGTACAGCACGCATCGGCCGCGTTCATCAGCATATTATATCTTTGTGTCAGTGGCGCCATTATCGAATCGTTTGCATCAATTCCAGGATTTGCAAAAGCAACCTGAATTATATCGTCTGCGGAAAAAGGATTGATATGCGGTGCGCGTGGCGCAACAGAAACCTTGTACATAGGTTTTTTATACCAAACCGCACATTCTTCAACTGTATCAAAAGGACAGTTGTAATCGTAAGTACAGATTTGTTCTGTTTCTATAACTGTTTGTGTTGGAACAGACCAGTCCACTTCGTATTTAACCGGAACCAATACATCGACAGTTTCAATTGTTTCCAATTCACAATCATCACCAATACATTCAGACGCGCAAACATAATTTACATTTAACGCGATGGCAAACACAGCCAAAAAAGAAATTTTGTTTTTCATAATTGCTAATTTTACCATAAAAAAGCCCTGTTTAAAATAAAAAATTTTTATATCTTAAAAATGACTTGCAATAAATTTATTAAATCAATATCATTTAAATGATCGCAGGTGTTCTGCGATTAGGTATAGCAACCTGTTTAACAGCGTCAAACATTTCGTTATGTTTGTCGATAAGACTCCTGGTCTGTAAAAGGGTTAGGAGGGTCGCCGAATATATAGAATAAGGCACACAATTCCTGTTAAATTGTTGCTAACCTCCTAACCGCCTTGGGTAGTTCTAAGCGGTTAAAAGTCGAGGGAACGCATGCATAGGAATTATAAAATTATTGAATTCGTTTGTTTGTTAAGTTGTATATCAACTGGTGCCTTTGCTGATACTTGCAAAAGTGGGTATCACGAGGTAAATATCGTAGCAAAAGAAATGGACAGGGATGCCTGCTTTGACAGTGGTTTTGTACGTCATGATATTCCTAATCCAGATTATTCAGATTTATACTACATAATTCCTGATGCTGCGTCTGGTTCGCGGTATGCCCAGGGTTCTTGTGATGCTGATGAATATACGATTGGTTTAACAATGGAAATGGGACAACCTGGTGGTAAATGTGCAAGTTCTTTTGCTTTGCTGACACTTTCCAGTGGTCGGAATATAAGTGTTTCATTAGATTCTACGGACGGATATGCCCAAGGTTCTTGTCCAAATGGATATTATGATTTAACTGCGATGACGGGCTTTTCAGTTGAAACCTTGGATGAAGGTTTGTGTAATTCTGGATACACGCAATATTATTTCACAGAAGAAAGATGTCATGGTTCTGATACGCAAAGTTTAGTATGTCCGATGTTATGTGAAGATGGTGGAATATATACAGAACTTGGGACGTGTGGAACATATTGCGATGCGTATGATGAAAATTTATTGCATTTTGGGGACAAGGCTGCGCGTTTGTGGTCAACAAAACAAAATGTAAAAAATAAATCTATCAATATTATGTCGCCGTCCGGGACAATTTGCTATGCGAACTTGGTTGCCGGTCAAAAGTCTGGAACTTTGAACGTAAAGTACGAAAACGCAACTTATCATGTTGTAGATTTAGTAGAAACAGGAGGAAACGAATGAAAATAAACACGTTGTTATGTGTTGGCTTAACGATGTTGTCGTTTGGTGCGGTTGCTGCACCAGTATGCGTGCACAGTGGAACAAAAATTTTATCTTTAAGCAAAGATGACACATCGGCCGTTATTACAAATCATCCAGATGGTGATAAATGGATGATTACGGTCGGCTATGAAACTTATCCGGGCAGCAATGTCATAGATGGTCCTGTGACATGCAGTGATACTTTTGGAACATACGGTGTTGTGAATACTGGTTTGGACGAATTAGTTATTGAAACAACTGGTGCGAATTGTTGGTGCCGTATGACATTTCCAATGTCTTCATATTGGATATTTGCGTTCGGTGGAAATTGCACGATTGAATCTTGTGTAAGTGCGTGTGCAAATGCATACAAGAACGATACGAATTTTCGCGAAACGATGATTGATGCAATGTGGTAAAAAGGTGGTAAATATGAAAAAAGTCTTAATTTATGCTTGTATGATTTTTGTTCCATGTGTTGTTTTTGGTGCAACTATGTGTGCAAAGAATAATACATTGGTTATTGCGCTGGATCCAAAGGTTGCACCAACAACTTATTCTTACAGTGGTAATAAATGGACTGCTACTTTTTCAAGCGGTATATTCAAAGGTGTTTCAACGTGTGTTGCGTCCAGTGGCGGTTCTATGGGTTCTACAACAACTGGTGGTGTGCCACTTACTGCTGCGACTGGCGAAAGAAATGGTCAATATTGTTGGTGTAAACTTGTTCATCCCGTGGCTTCGCGTTGGGTGTTCTTCCGCGACTACGGGTCCGCGTCCATGCGCTTCGCTTTGCTCGTACAACTGTGGCGACAACGTCCGGAACGGCGAAGCGATGCGCGTGGGGTTGTTTGGCTCGGTTTCGCAATGATGTGCCCGCAAAGTGTCGTGGGGCGGAAAGACGAGGCACGAAAGTGGCGTGAAACGATTGGGCCAATTTTCACCGAAGCATAGCGAGGGATGAAAATTGAGCCCGCGCGGCCGACGAATTGAGTAAATTCGGCGGCGTGGTAAGAACCTTCCTCTCGTCCTTTGGACGTACTCCCCCCCAAGGGAAGAATTAATAATTCCTCCCTCGGGGGAGGGGGACCACGAAGTGGTTAGGGAGTTTAAACAAACCGCAAGGTTTGTGTCATCCTGAGGGAGGCCGAAAGCCGACCGCGAGGATCCACAGAAAGGAACATTGTATTATGGATTCTCACGCTCGTTACACTCGCTCAGAATGACAAAGAAGTTTAAGAGTCGAAAAATCTGGAATCATTATAAATCACATTTTATTATTATTGTTTTATATAGTATAAATATGTATAATATAAGAACGAATTCATAAGAGGGTTTTTATGAAAAAATTTTCCATTGTATCGATGTTATCTGTTTTTGCTTTGCCAGCGATTGCCGCAGAATCAAATACTCAATTGCCACATGGTTTGCAATTGGGACTTGGTATGTCTGCGACATCTGGATTAAATATGTTTGTTGGGTACAATAATAAAAACTTAAATTCTTTTTGGGCAAAACGATTCGGGGTGCGTTTGGATTTTGCAACTTATTCCCCAATTAAAAACAGATTTAATAAAGAATTAAACAGTGCAATTGGCGAAGACGGATATAAAGTAAGTGATACTATAAAATTACAAGATTTTGAATTGGATGGTTATCATTATGGTGCAATTGTTGATTTTTATCCGTTTGGTGATACATGGTTCTTTGGTGGCTGGCGTATTAGTGCGGGTTATATGCGTGGTGAATTAAATGCCAGTGCTGCACCATGGAGTGAAAGACTTGACGGTAATTTGGTCAGATTTTATCTGGACGATTGGATGTTATTCTATAATGGTGGTCAAATGTTGGCGCGAGGCAAGGTAGATTGGAAATACAGCGGGCCTTATCTTGGTACTGGTTTTGATTTGGGTATATTCGCAGGATTCAAAATGTTTGTAGATGCAGGTGTAGTGGTCGCAAACAAAACCCCAAATGTGAATTTAGATGTTCCTTTGGATGGGCTTATGCGTATTGAAGATAATAATTTGGTTTTTGTAAAGGATAATGAAAAAGCATATAATAATTTCAAGACGGGTTATGATGCTGCGCTGGCAAGTGCGCGTAATGAAGTGAAAGATTATAAATATTATCCTATGGTAAAGATGGGATTTATGTATCGGTTCTAGGTAAGTCGCCGCCTTTTGGGCGGCTTTTTTGATACGAATCGTTCGATTCGGGTTCGAATCGGGTGGCTTCGAATCGTTTTTTTAGCCTTTTTTATACACCAAAAAAATTTTTTTTGAAAAAATCAATGGGATAAAATGCCGGATTTCCGGTCTTTTTTAATTTTTTTACTTTTTTTGTAAATTATTTTTGAAAAATCGCTTGACTTTTTCAGACTTCGAACACATAATAAGCGGGCTTTCAAGTTGAAACCGTATAGATAAAAAGTTCCAACCCCTGAAATTTAGTGATAAAGATCACAACATTGTTAATAAAAGCAGCTCATCAAAATGATTTTTGATAATTCAAAAATCTGTTCAAGAAGAGATATGCAGACAGTTGAATTTGGAATTATCCAAACTTTGACTAAGTCAAATGTGCATATCCTAGACAGGTAGTAGGTTGAAATATAACCTCGTTAAAAAACTTGTCTTGCGAATATATATATGTAAAGACGAACTGATTAAAGTCAGCTTTGTTAAATGCACAGGACTTAAATTACAAGTTTTTTTAGAACTTGAGAGTTTGATCCTGGCTCAGAACGAACGCTGGCGGCAGGTCTTAGGCATGCAAGTCGAACGGATGACAAGAGAGCTTGCTCTCTTGAAGTCAGTGGCGCACGAGTGAGTAACGCGTGGGAAACTGCCCTTCACTGGGGAATAACGTTTGGAAACGAACGCTAATACCGCATACGCCCGCAAGGGGAAAGATTTATCGGTGATGGATGTGCCCGCGTTGGATTAGCCAGTTGGTGGGGTAATGGCCTACCAAAGCAATGATCCATAGCTGGTCTGAGAGGACGATCAGCCACGCTGGAACTGAGACACGGTCCAGACTCCTACGGGAGGCAGCAGCTAAGAATATTGGGCAATGGAGGAAACTCTGACCCAGCCATGCCGCGTGAATGAAGAAGGCCTTCGGGTTGTAAAGTTCTTTTAGTCATGAAGATGATGACAGTAGTGACAGAAAAAGCACCGGCTAACTTCGTGCCAGCAGCCGCGGTAATACGAAGGGTGCAAGCGTTGTTCGGATTTACTGGGCGTAAAGCGTCCGTAGGTGGTTTGTTAAGTCAGGGGTGAAATCCCAGGGCCCAACCCTGGAACTGCCTTTGATACTGGCAAACTGGAGCGCGATAGAGGAAGATGGAATATCTGGTGTAGGGGTGAAATCCGTAGATATCAGATAGAACACCAATGGCGAAGGCAGTCTTCTGGATCGTCGCTGACACTGAGGGACGAAAGCGTGGGTAGCAAACAGAATTAGATACTCTGGTAGTCCACGCCCTAAACGATGCATGCTTGTTGTTGGTTTCCTTCGGGGGATCAGTGACGTAGCTAACGCGTTAAGCATGCCGCCTGGGGACTACGATCGCAAGATTAAAACTTAAAGGAATTGACGGGGACCCGCACAAGCAGTGGAGTATGTTGTTTAATTCGATGCTACGCGAGAAACCTTACCGACCCTTGACATCTTGGTCGCGACTTCCAGAGATGGTTGTCTTCAATTCGGTTGGACCAAAGACAGATGCTGCATGGCTGTCGTCAGCTCGTGTCGTGAGATGTTAGGTTAAGTCCTGCAACGAGCGCAACCCACGCCCTATGTTGCCAGCGGGTAATGCCGGGAACTCTTAGGGGACTGCCCGCGTCAAGCGGGAGGAAGGTGTGGATGACGTCAAGTCATCATGGTTCTTACGGGTCGGGCTACAAACGTACTACAATGGCGGTAACAATGGGTCGCAATGTCGCAAGGCAAAGCTAATCCTGAAAAACCGTCTCAGTTCGGATTGTCCTCTGCAACTCGAGGGCATGAAGCTGGAATTGCTAGTAATCGCTGATCAGAATGCAGCGGTGAATACGTTCCCGGGTCTTGTACACACCGCCTGTCAAACCATGAGAGTCGATTTCACCCAAAGTCGGTAGTTTAACGCAAGAGGGCGCCGCCTACGGTGGGATTGGTGATTGGGGTTAAGTCATAACAAGGTAGCAGTACCGGAAGGTGCGGCTGGATCACCTCCTTTATAGAGAAAACCACTTACACGAAAGTGGTCA
>CACZJK010000001.1:43745-44252 GCA_902781465.1 uncultured Pseudomonadota bacterium | reverse complement strand
TATGGGTCAGTAGTTCAGTTGGTTAGAATGTCGCTCTGATACAGCGAAGGTCGAAGATTCGAGTTCTTCCTGACCCACCAGTTTTTTAGATGAGGTTAGAATCAAAAATGATTTTTCATTTTTGATTCCAAATATTCCACGGAATATCCAATGGAATCTGCTTTTATAGCAAAATATTGTTAATCGGTTTTTATGTCGCAAGTTAAATCGAAAGATTTGATTTGTTGAACATCGTAATCTCAAAATATTCTTTCTGAAGAGTAATCACGAAAGTGATAATTCAATTCAAAGAAAGCAAGAATCAACTTAAATGCTTAAAAAACTCATTTCAAGTTTCTTTTAAGATTATCTTGAAGACATTCTCTTCAAGCATAAGATAAAAAGTAACAAAGGGTGTTTAGTGGATGCCTTGGCAATCAGAGGCGATGAAGGACGTGAAAGACTGCGATAAGTCCGGGTGAGGCGTCAATATCCTTTGACCCCGGAATTTCCGAATGGGGAAACCCA
>CACZJK010000001.1:0-43715 GCA_902781465.1 uncultured Pseudomonadota bacterium | reverse complement strand
TATCTTTGACTGAATACATAGGTCAAAGAAGCAAACGCGGAGAAGTGAAACATCTCAGTACCCGCAGGAAAAGAAAGCAATAGCGATTCCCTTAGTAGTGGCGAGCGAAACGGGACCAGCCCAGTGACCGAGATTTTAGATAGCAAAATGTGGTGGAAAACACAGCAACAATAGGTGATAGCCCTGTATGCGAAATCTAGTTTTTTGGTTCAAGAGTAGAGCCGGACACGTGAAATCCGGTTTGAATACGGGGGGACCTTCCCCCAAGGCTAAATACTCCTGATTGACCGATAGTGAACAAGTACCGTGAGGGAAAGGTGAAAAGAACCCCGAAGGGGGAGTGAAATAGACACTGAAACTGAATACCTACAAGCTGTCAGAGCCGGTTTTCCGGTGATGGCGTACCTTTTGTATAATGAGCCAACGAGTTATTATTGCATGCAAGCCTAAGTCGTTAGATGTAAGCGTAGGGAAACCGAGTCTGAATAGGGCGAATTGAGTATGCAGTAATAGACCCGAAGCGGGGTGATCTAGGTATGGGCAGGCTGAAGGCGGCGTAACAGTCGCTGGAGGGCCGAACGCACCAATATGGCAACATTGGGCGATGACCTGTGTCTAGGGGTGAAAAGCCAATCGAACCCCGTTATAGCTGGTTCTCCGCGAAAACTATAGAGGTAGTGTCTTGTGTGTTCCTTGTTGGGGGTAAAGCACTGAAATGGCTAGGGGGAGTAAAATCTTACCAACCCATATCAAACTCTGAATACCAGCAAGTCATAGCACAGGAAACAGTCCATCGGTGCTAAGGTCGGTGGACGAGAGGGCAACAGCCCAGACCGCCAAATAAGGTCCCAAAATAATGATTAAGTGGGAAAGTGAGTCGAGATTCCAAAACAACCAGGATGTTGGCTTGGAAGCAGCCATCGTTTAAAGAAAGCGTAATAGCTCACTGGTCTATTAGAGTTTCGGCAACGAAAATGTAACGGGGCTAAAATCATTTACCGAATTTGCGGGTGGCACGTAAGTGTCGCGGTAGCGGAGCATTCTGTAAGCCTGTGAAGCTGAAGGCGCGAGCCACGGTGGAGGTATCAGAAGCGCGAATGTTGGCATGAGTAGCAGCTAATCAAGGTGAGAAACCTTGACGCCGTAAGAGCAAGGGTTCCTATCCAATGTTAATCAGGGTAGGGTGAGTCGACCCCTAAGGCGAGGCCGAAAGGCGTAGTCGATGGGAACACGGTTAATATTCCGTGACCTGCGTGAGAGTGACGAATTCCGTAAATTGTGTCGCCTTATTGGATTGGTGATGCAGTGAAGGGGTTCCAGGAAATAGCCCACGCGTATAGATCGTACCCAGAACCAACACAGGTGCTCGAGTCGAGTAGACTAAGGCGGTTGAGAGAACTATGTTGAAGGAACTAGGCAAAATGCATCCGTAACTTCGGAATAAGGATGACCTGTTTCAAGGCAACTTTAATCAGGTGACACAAACCAGGTGGGGGCGACTGTTTACTTAAAACCCAGGTCTCTGCTAAATCGTATAAGATGATGTATAGGGACTGACGCCTGCCCAGTGCTGGAAGGTTAAGCAGAGGTGTGCAAGCATTGATGTGAAGCCCCAGTAAACGGCGGCCGTAACTCTAACGGTCCTAAGGTAGCGAAATTCCTTGTCGGGTAAGTTCCGACCCGCATGAATGGCGTAACGATCTCCACACTGTCTCCAACATAGACTCAGCGAAATTGAATTCTCGGTGAAAATGCCGGGTACCCGCAGCTAGACGGAAAGACCCTATGAAGCTTTACTGCAGTTTCGTACTGGCACTAGGACTCATTTGCGTAGGATAGGTGGGACGCTTTGAAGGGCGGATCTTGGTTCGCCTGGAGCGGTTGGTGAAATACCACCCTTGTGTGTTTTAGTGTCTAACCCGCGTTCTTGAACCAGGGCGGGGGACAGTGCGTGATGGGCAGTTTGACTGGGGTGGTCGCCTCCCAAAGTGTACCGGAGGCGCGCGAAGGTTTGCTCAGGCTGGTCGGAAATCAGCCGGTGAGTGCAATGGCAAAAGCAAGCCTGACTGCAAGGGGGACACCCCGAGCAGAGACGAAAGTCGGTCATAGTGACCCGGTGGCTCCGCATGGAAGGGCCATCGCACACGGATAAAAGCTACTCTAGGGATAACAGGCTGATGCTACCCAAGCGTCCATAGCGACGGTAGTGTTTGGCACCTCGATGTCGACTCATCGCATCCTGGGGCTGGAGCAGGTCCCAAGGGTATGGCTGTTCGCCATTTAAAGCGGTACGTGAGTTGGGTTAATAACGTCGTGAGACAGTTAGGTCCCTATCTACTGTGGGCGTTGGATATTTGAGCGAACTTGACCTTAGTACGAGAGGACCGGGTCGAACGAACCTCTGGTGTACCTGTTGTCGCGCCAGCGGCACCGCAGGGTAGCTATGTTCGGAACAGATAACCGCTGAAAGCATCTAAGCGGGAAGCTGGTCGCAAGATAAGATATCCCCATGAGTTCAGTTCTAGACTAGGACATTGATAGGATGGCGGTGTAAGCCCTGCGAGGGGTTTAGCTTACCATTACTAATCGAACCATTGACTTTTTATCTTATCGTTTGATTATTTCAAACGATATGCTTGAAGAGAGTGTTAAAGATTCTTGACAATAGAAAATTTTAGATTATTATGTGTTCGCTGGATTTAATTCTGGTGATTATAGAGCGGACGAAACCCTCTGTTCCATTCCGAACCAGACAGGGAAAAGCCGTATCGCCGATGGTACTTTGACTTAAGTCACGGAAGAGTAGGTCGTCGCCAGAATTAAATCCAGATCGATATAAAAACCGTTTTAAACCGCCCAAGTGGCGGTTTTTTATTGGAAAAAAGGATTTAAAAATGAAAGAAAATATAAAACAATCTTTTGAAACAATATCTATCGGGGCGCTTTGTACAGTATTTGTATTATCGATGCATCAGAGTTGTTCTGGACTTGCAGATAGATTTGGTAAAAAACAAGAAAAAACAGAAATCAAAAAAGTTCAAGAATTGAAAAATGATACAATTAAAACTTTTAAATTGGAACAAAGGGTTAGATAATGCCAGACGAAGATGAAGATTTGTTTAAACCTACTACTTTCAAAGAAAAAATTCATAATCGAATACCAGATATATTGTTTTTGGTGTTAATTTTGACTGTGGCTTTGACAGTTGCGAATGCCAAAAGAAAAGGCATTGTGCCAAATAATAATACAGAACAAACTGTGAAGCAAGTGAATACAGTTTTGTTCAATGATTCTGTTCAGCATGTAAGATAATAAAACCGCCGGTTAGGCGGTGTTTTTTTATATAATAAAGTTGACTTTATGTGATTTTGTGTAAAAATTGTTCGCGATAAATAAAAGGTTTTGAATATGTCAGAAAAAATTACTTTTCCAAATGATTGGTCAAAGTTATCAGACGAACAAGTTCTGGAAAATATACAATATTTGCAGAAAAATTATAAAAAATATAAGATTGCACAGCCTGATGGTGAGCATATCACAATAGATAATATTACAATATGTCGTGACCATGAAGGTAATATCGGCAATGGACGTACTTTTTATACAATAAATAATAAAAAATATTATCGTCATGAAGAAAATGCCAAAGAATTGGTTGATTTGATACATCTTTGCAAAATGCACTTGGTTCCGTTCAAAGATAAAGCAAAAAAGTGGTTCAGAGAAAACAAAGATGATATAAAAGATGGAACACTTGGTGGTGTTACCATTACAGCATTATTTATATTTGTTTATTTTATGGCGGTTTATTCTGATAAAAGCGCAAAACAATCCAGACAGCAATTAAAGAAAGAAATAGTCAATGAAGTTATTGATTCTTTGCACAAAGAACAACAGAAAACGATAAATTATAATGATTCAATAAGACAAAACGTCAGATAAAATTAGTCTCGCTGTAGCGCAACGAAAGCGGATTATATCCCGAAAATCTGGCTGGCGATTTCGCCGATAAAGAAAGCGACAATGGAAACAATGGTGCAAATGGAAAGCATTTCGAAAAAGTTTCGATAAAAAGTTTTGCCACGATAAAAAAATCTGTTAAATGCAAATATTATAAATATAGCCATTAGAACGATAGCAATAAGTATTGTTGCGCGATTATCAAATATAAAAAACGGTAATATCAAAAGCACGCAAGTTATCATATATGCACTGAAAGTACAAATTGCGGAACGTATTGCGTTTTCGTGATTGATTGTTTTTGTGGCCAGATAATTCGCCGCCCCCATAGAAAGCGAAGCAGTAATAGATGAAATTATACACGATATGATAATAATGTTTGAATCTGTGAAAGCAAAGAACAGCCCGGCAATCAAGCCTGTCAAAGATACGATTGCATCATGCATACCCAATATAATTGCCGCGCGACAATTAGAATCATTTTTCATACCAATATTATATCGTATTTTTGATTCGTTTGCATTGGGAATGAAAACTTTACAGAATAAAAATTTTTCTTTCTTTAAATTTTAATGTTTGATAGAATAAGTATGTCGAAAAGAGTTTTTTCGATGGGACCTCAAAACCCGTTATTAAAACAGCGTCAATATATGTTTATATTGACGATATTCTCCAACGTTGGTTGGAGGGCACGCGAATAATGCGAAAGCAAAATAAGCGGCGCAATTTTACTGTTTTAATTGTTTTGAGCCTCCAACCGCCCGATTTTCTGGCGGTGTTTTGTTGAAAGAAAACAGGAGAAAACAATGAAACGATTCGTTTTTTTTATCGCAATATTGTTTTGCAATGTGGTGATAGCCGATACGATAAATATTAATTGGAAAAATGGTGATACAACATACGAACAATCAACTTGTACAATCGGTGGAAATTTAGATGTTCCAACCATAGCCCCGACAAAATATGGATACGATTTTGTCGGCTGGAACGTCCTTGCCGCAAAAGAATTGGAATATGTTAGGTTTTCAGGACTACAATATATTAATACCGGCATAGCTGTTGATTCAGATGAAATATCTTTTGATATAAAATTTCGTGGTGGTGGCAGAACGCAAAAAATATTGGGAACAGGGAAAGGTTATGGGGCTTATTTTGTTTCTGAAGGATTTGGACTTGTGTTCGATAATACTTCCAATACCTTATTTTTGAGTACATCTATCTCAAATCTTCCAAGTTTAGGTTTGCTAGATTTGTCGGAAGTGTACTCTTGTATCATAAACATTTCAAATAATTCTACAAAATCTGAATTGAGCGGTTTTTGTACTGGTTTCAATCCTATAGCTACAAGAGTGTCAAAAATAACCAATACAGACAATGTTTATCTAGGAACAGCAAATATCAATAATGTTGAAAGAGCTACCCCCGGTTTTTCTGGTAATATCTATTATTTCCGTATTAAAAAAGATGGTGTTTTGGTTCTTGATTTAATTCCGGCATTGGATCCAGATGGGGTTGTTTGTTTTTGGGATAATATTTCTAAAACTTTCTTCTATAACCAAGGTAGCGGTTATTTACAGGCCGGTCCATTAAAGGAATAATATGCGTAAAATATTAATATCTTTATCGTTATTATTTGGATATAATGCATATGCTGATTTATTTACGGCAAATGTTGTTGACGGTTGTTCGGTTGATAATTTGGGATTTACAAATCCTGTATCTATAAACGCTGTGTTTGAACCAAAGAATATAACGTGTTCTGCTGGGTATTTTCTGCCGGCTAATAATGAAAACTGTGAAATGTGTTCAGATGAATCAACTTGTACTGCTGGGACATATACATTTAACGAAACAAAAAGCCATGGAATAGTTTTAAATAATACTTTCTTACAAAATCAAGCTAAATCTTGTGATAATAATTTGCTTGGTATTGGTAATAATGTATCAATAAGAGCAGTATTCGAACCAATGAATATAACATGTCGCCCGGGGTATTATTTGACAGCCAATAATACAGAATGTTCGCCATGTTTGATCGACAATAAATGTATCGGCGGGACATATACTTTTAATGAGACGATAACCCAAGGAATAGAACCTTGTCCAAATGGAACATATGCGCCGGGTGGAACCGCATATTGTTATGAACATATATTACACGTTGGGGAAGATATCGTTTATTTGAAATCTGATAAACTGACCACGCCATCGTTAAATATCGGTATGAACGACGGTATCTTTTACGCAAATATGACAACCGAACCAACATTGATGAATAAAGACAGCGAACATTATCTGAAATTGGAATTCAACAATACGGTATATTATGTGTGCGATGATACCACTTGTGGTGGGTGATATTTTTATTGCCTTCTGGGAAATATGGTTTATGATACTTTTACGAGAGAGAACAAAAGAAAGGTTAAGTCTATGAAAAAATTTGTTCTGTTGTCTTTATTTGCGGCCATGATTTCAAATGTTGCGGTTGCAGATATCTATCGTGAAAAAATCAATACTTGTGATGAATATGAAATGCGCGCTGCGCTGGATCGTGCAAGTGCTGAAAAACGCGCTGTTATTACTGTTGTTGAATGTGATAAAGTTCGCACTGTTGCAAAACCTGTGCAAAAGGCAGTAAAACCTTGCGGTTGTGGTTGCAATAAACCTGAATCAGTTGTTAAACGTGAATATTTTGTTCGTGAAACTGTGCAACAATATGAACCTGTTGTTATGTTTGTTCCGACAACAACTTATACACGTGTAAAACCAGTTTGCAATAACGGTTGTTTCTAAAAAAACAAACCGCCCGAAGTTAGCCTTGTTCCACGCGTAATTACGGGAATAGAGCCTTATAGACGGGCGGTCTTTTGCAACACCTCTTTCCACAGTATGTGGGGTATTGCTGGGTTCAGTCACTCAGGATTCGTTGTAATTCCTGCTGTGTCTTGAACAAAACTATTATTTACTATTTTTGATACGGTTTCTACAGGTACGTTTTCTTAAATTTTAGAATTTATACCCAAAACCAATGCCGGCAAAGTTAAAACCTTCGTTTTTATTGGTAAAATTGCCGTTCGAAAAGTGGACTGTAAATATTTCAAAGTTCCATTTTTCATTTATGTTCTTGCCAATAAAGAATTTTTCTTCGAATACAAGGCGACTTTCAACCCAATAATCCATACTGCCGCGCATAAAAGGACCAATACCAATGCCCATATACCAATTGTCATATTGTAAAAGTGCTGTATCAATCGAAATGCCAATTCCTGTAAATTCTAGGCCTTTGCTGGAATTATAGGCGATGTTTTGGCCGATATTCAAATTGAGTCTTGAATCCAGGCGAAAGAACTTCATCGGTTGGCTGTATTGGAACATTACAAAAGTTTGTGGGCTGACGTCCCAAAGACCAGGTTGAATCAGTTTCAAAAGTGTTCCTGAACCCGTAGATTGTGCGCCATAAATTGTAATAGAATTGATTTTATCGCCAAAAAGTATATTGTTTTCGGCAAATGCAGGCATGGTCAATGTCAACAGTCCAATAAAAACAGCAAATTTTTTCATCTTTTATCCTTTTTTGTAATTCTATTATTTAAGTTTTGTTTTATCAACAAGAATAATTCTCTTTGGTTATTTTGTTATTTACAAAAATTGCCAAAACTGTTATAATTTCCTTAAGTAAAGGAAGATTTTGCGTAAATTTGCCTGAAATCAGGGCGCTTTTGCGTATAAAATTATACAGGAGAAAGATAATGACTTTGCGTATAAATGTGAATTCTTGCAAAAATGCGATGGGGACAGTGTTCTTGTTGGCTGCTGCGTTTTTCGTTTGTTCGACATTTGTGTCAATGCGTTCTGTGTTTGCAGATCCTATTGCGTCGGCTAATGCGTTGCCACAAAGAAGTGGCAGAACCAGCCCGCGCGCAACAACGCAAACACGTGCAAATACGGCACGTACAACTGTATCACGTGCAACAACTGTACCAAGCGCATCTCGTGCAACGGTATCTCGTGGCAGTGGTGTTGCAAACAGAACAGTGACTTCACGTGGGGGTGCTGCTGTTCGTAATATAAATGCAGGACAGGCAACGCAAGTTTCTTCACGCGGGGTGACTGCGCGTGGTCAAACGGTCAGCAATGTTCGTTCAAATCGTGCGGTTCGTGCGCGCACTGCAAACACTCCATCACGTGTAAGTGCGACTGGGTCTATAATGGCGGGTACACGTGCAGGTACCACAACATCTTACTCTTATTTGGCCAGCAGTTTATACACAGGTTCTTATTCAAATATTGTTGATTCATCGACAGGTTTGATTGCTGCGGATGCTTATTCGAATTGTATGGAATCATACTATACATGTATGGATGAAATCTGTACCGCCAGAAGTGATACCAAGGGACGTTGTTCTTGCGCTGGACGTGCAACAAATTTCTTGTCTGCGGAAACCGCTTTGGAAAAAGCAAACGAAGAATTGATTAAATTGTCTGGTCAATTATCTCTTTTGGTCGCAACAAAAGGTAGAGGGGACGATTTATCTGCGGCATTTTCTTTGACTGATGCTGAAAAAGTTATGAATTGTGTATCGTATAAAGAAAATGTTCAAAGCGGTAAAATGTCAGATGCTGATTGGTATGAAGAACACCCAACAGTCAGCGCAAATGGAACAAAAGTGACATCTGGTATGCCTGATTATTGTACAACATCTGGTGACAATGGTAACAGTTTCGGTTTCGATATTAAAAATATCGATGGTTCGTCATCTGATATCTTGGCATCACTGAAAGCATGGGCTGATGCGAAAGATTTGGCAAAAGAATACACAATCACAGATACTAATAATTTGATAAATAAATACACTACTATATCTGGTGTTGTAAATGGTTTGGCCGGAATCACGGATACAAGTGAAACAGATGCCGCCACATTGGATTCTTTGGCGAACAAGTGGGGATACAAATTATTTGAATATGCACATAATAATGTTTGCGGACGTGTGTTGGATTCTTGCTTTAATGGAATTTATGAAGCATGCGGAACACCAGTTAATGTGACAGATTCAGATGGTAAATCGCATACAAAGTGTGCAAATGGCGCAACAACAAAATGTCCATTTAATTACAACAGTTATATTTCTGTTGTGACAACTGGTGATAACCAAGGCGATGTAAAATTAAATGAACGTAATACATCTAATTCTAATGTCAGTTCGACTGCTGAATGTTTCGGTTATTCTGGCACGGTGACCACAACAAGGGGCGGTATAACATCAACATCGTCGGACCCTTATGCGACTTTGCGTGGACCTGTTGCAGATGCACGTCGCAGCATTATGCAAAAATATTTACTTGATGCAAATGCGGCCTGTGATGTTTATGGTGCCCAGTTGAAACAAACAGCGCAAAACATAAATTATCAAAAGATTGCTGCGGAACAGGCTTTGCAACAAAAGCGTCTTGAATTCAAACAACAAGAAGAAGCGTCTATACTTGCTGATGCAACCAGTGCTATTGATAATTTCAACGAATGTATATCTGAAATCTGGGATTGTTATGAAGAATACAGTGATGAAGATAATTGGACAACAGCGCGTATAAAGGCGTACTGTTCCCAAGTATCCCAGGTTCCACATTGTTATGAAACTATGATTTGTGCACCATTGAAAACACAATACATTGCGGTTGTGGACAAGCCTGATATTACTTCTTGTAAAATGGTGGAAGACGGCGCCGTATATGATTACAGAAAAGATACATGCCGTAACGTTGTGACAATAAATGAAATCTTGTCTGGTACGGGCGCAACAGCGATTTCAAGTACGACTGCTGGAAATTCAGCAGGTATTCGTGAAGCATGCTTGCAAGAAGCGCTTGGTTGTGGTGCAGAAGATGATACAGCAGGGTGTCTGCGTAAATGGACAAAACCAAAAAAGACAACTGATAACGATTAAAACAAACCGCCCAAACGGGCGGTGTTTTTTTTATAAAAAAATGTTGTTCTGCTTTACACCAAATCTTTTTTATGATAAAATTAGCAACAAGAGAGATGAAAAATTTATCGCGCATTTTGACAATAATGCTATGTTTTGCGCCGGTTGCGTATGTTTCTGCCGCACCGGTTGCGACTACTGCTGGGTCTAATTTAACCGCGTTTAACCCAAGTAATGCGAATAATAATCAATGGGCGACAATGTCTAATGGTCGTTATGATGCAAATGTATCGGCCAAGGCTGATTTTGGAAATTGTAACGCACTGATTTTACGTTGTGCGCAACCAAAGTGCAGTAATGGCGGTTGTGGTGATATGTCGGTTGCATCTGCGATTGTAAAGGGTTGTGTTCAATCTAATTCTTCGTGTAAACAGTATGGCGATGATTTGGTGTCATATATGTCTGCGCAATTGGTTGCGAATTCTAATGCGAAAATAAACGAACAAAATGTGGCGGCTGCAAATGCTGCGGCACAGCAATCGCAACAGCAAATGGCGGTTATGCAGCAACAGATGCAACAAATGCAATATCAAATGCAACAGCAACAGGCTGAATCTCAGCAGCAATTACAGGCCGCGTTGGCACAACAACAGGCCCAGTCCCAGGCGGCGCTGGAAAGTATGAAAGTTGCCGCGACTGAGGCTGCGAAACAAAACGAGGCCGGTGTATCTGCATATCAACAAGATGCGATAAATCGTGGAATTTCAACTGATATTTTGGAACGTCAAAAAATAGCCGGCCAGGTTATGACCGAAATTGAAAATGCCGAAACTTCATTAAAAGAAGTCAAGGTTGCAATGAATGCTGCGTTTGAATATGCAAAATGTGATGCGCGTGGTAATAATTGCGAAGGTCCAAAACGTGTAAAAAAATGGCGTGAATTGGCATTGGAATTTTTAACACCTTACGATAATACAATTGATAAAATTTATGATGGTTTGGTAATTGCCCAAACAGTTGGTATTCCTTTGTCCGATATTTATATGATGTTAAATAATTCATGTAATTCGTGGGGACAATATATGTGCCCACAAATGGACAAAGGTCAAATAGTTTATACTGATGCAACAAATGGTCAAAAGGGTACACCTTATGTTTGTGCTACAATTAGCAATAATACCTATGATAGTTGTTTGGTGGCAGATGGTTGTTCGCGTAAAGAAACTGCTAGTGAACAAAACGATTGCAGAAACAAATGTTTGGCAGAGTATTGCAGACCATGTAATTTGTTAAAGGTTTTGACCGATCAAAATGATGTTTATGAAGGTTGGGTGAACGCTGATTATGAAACCAAAAGCGGTAATACAACGGTTGTTGCGTGTGCGTCTGGTGCGCTGGATTCTTCGGCTTTGTTTGCGCGCAGAACGAAAAATAAAAACGGTGCCGGATTGGTTGATATTGATAAATTGGATGTTTGGTTGAACCAAAAAGAACCACACAAAACCAAGGGTGTAACCGCAGAAGATATGTATAAATACTGTGATATTGATGGTGATGTAGATAAACTTGAAAAGGCAAGGGCAAGTAAAAGTGTTGTTGCAACAGGATTGCCACCACTTTGTGTGACAGAAGTTGGCAGTCAAAATAAAGAAAAATCGGATGATTGTGGTTATATAAACCAAGTGTATGCAATTTGCGATACCCACCCATATAATATAGGTGAAAAAACAGGTTCTGCTGTTGTTAATAAAAATTCCAATGACTGTTCTGAAGAAGAGAGGAAAGTCTTTCCACATGCTGTGTGGGCTGAAAAAAATGCAAGTGGTCAATGTGCTATTTTGAGATTCTGTGACAATGGATATGAAGTTATTGGTAATAATTGTGTGCAATATGTAAATGAACCTAGTGATAAAACAGCGTATAATACTCAAAGAGAGGCTTATATTGCGCATATAAATGAAATGTTTGGGGATATGAAAGAAGTTATCGGTTTGAAAACGACTGTTATTTCTCAACAGATGTATAAACAATATGAATATTTGAATGCTACATTGCGCAGATTGAAAACCCAACTTGAAAAGGCTACTTTGACCGCAACGTTAGAAGCCGCAGGTGCAAAATCTGATGATTCTTCGTCCGGTTTGTTGGGCGGTGGTTCGTCCAAGAATTCACAATACAGCAACTGTTCTGGCAAGGATGAAGATGGAACGTTGTATTGTTTGCGTCAAAATTATGCTGCTTTGTCGGCGGTTGGTAAAAAATGTAAAAAGGCCGAAAAAGAACAGTTGGAAAAAGATGTTGAGTTAATTAATGGTTTGTTAACAGATAAAGTAGATACCAACAAATCGTGTGTTTTTACAGGAACTACTGGTGATTGTGAAAAATGTTTGGCACAATACAACCTTGGTTTGATTAAAATCAAAAAAGAAAATGATGAAAGAGAATTTAAATTGCGCGGATGGGGCAAGTAAAGATTTGTTGTGATTTTAACCGCCGTTATGGCGGTTTTTTTGATGGTATTTATTATTAAACACATAATTTGCATAAATTTTTCGACAAAATGGTTGACTTTGGGTGTTTTGTATGTATAATTTGTATAAATTTTTATGCGAAAGCAGAAATTTAGTACTAACAAATTAAACAAAAGAGAAAGTATAATGGCTACATTTGCAATCTTTCAAACTGGTGGAAAACAATACCGCGTTTCTGAGGGCGATATCGTTAAAGTTGAAAAATTAGACGCCACTGGTTCGGTCACTTTCGACCAAGTATTAATGGTTGGCGATAAAGTTGGCACTCCATTTTTGGCTGGTGCAACTGTTGTTGCTGATGTTATCGAACAAAAACGTGATGATAAAGTTTTGGTGTTCAAGAAAAAACGTCGTCAAAACTATCGCAGAACTGCCGGTCATCGTCAGTTTATCACTGTTTTGAAAATTAAATCTATCAAGGCCTAAGTCAGACCCAAAAACGTAAGGAGTTAAATTATGGCACATAAGAAAGCAGGTTCCGCATCAACAAACGGACGCGATTCAGCCGGACGCAGATTGGGTGTGAAGAAAAGCGGTGGTTCTCGCGTTATCCCAGGAAATATCATCATTCGTCAACGTGGAACAGCTGTTCATCCAGGTTTGAATGTTGGTATGGGTAAAGATCATACCTTGTTCGCAAAAATCGCAGGTATCGTCACTTTCAAACGTGGCAACGGCGACAGAAAAACAGTTTCTGTTGTTCCAGATACCGAATCAAAATAATTCAAATTTATTTTGTTATTTTCACCGCCAGTTTTGGCGGTGTTTTTATTCTCCCCTTAGGGGGAGTACCGGCGCAGCCGGGGAGGGAGGTTGTATACAATTAAATATTTTGAAAGGCCTCCCTCACCCTTCGGGTCCCCTCCCTCGCAGAGGGAGAATTTTGCTCTCTGGAATAATCACAAAAAATTCGTTCAAAGTTTCTTAAATCTGCTTTTTTTATCTGTTTTTTTGTGGTATAATTATGCCTAAGGAAATGAGAAGATTTTCGTTATTCTTTTCGATATTTGCGATTTGGACCGCAAACGTGTTTGCGGCAGATGTTTCTATATCCCGCACAATTCCAACAAAAAATACAAATGAAAATATTGAAAGATCAGAAAATACATCGGTAAAAAACCGCAACGCACGTCAGGTGAATCGTGATGTTGCAACGCCTTCGCGTAATATTTCGCGCAGTGTTTCTGGTAATAAATCGGTTAATGTTGTATCGCGCGGCGCAAATAATCGTAATACTTCTGCGCGTTCTGGGTTAGAGACGGCGGTTAATACTGTTGGACGCAACCCAAGAACAGACGCTGCCAGTATAAATAATACTGCGGCGGCGCGTCGTGCAGGTATAGTTTTACGTGCATCTACGGCCGAAGTTGGTGGACGTGCAACAATCGGAAATACTGGTGTTCAGACAGGTTCTAATATTGACGATCAAATTCGTGGTGTTCAATCACGTGCTTCTGTTTTTGGTAATCAAAAGAAACAAAAACAAATAACCGCAGAATCTTTGGCCGAAGCAAAAGATATTTTGGAAAAAACTTCTGATTTAAATTCTACATGTCAGGCACAGTATAACGAATGCATGGATCAATTTTGTGCGGTGGTTGATGCAAATCAGAAAAGATGTTCTTGTTCTGCAAATCTGGCCAAATATGCCAAGGCACAAAAGGCAGTAGAAGATGCAAATGTCGAATTAAATGATGTGGCACAAAGAATCCGTTATGTTGGTTTGTCTGCAGATGAAATTCGTGCGATTATGTCTGCGACAGAGGCTGAATTAGAAATGGGTAAAACCAAAGATAATACACAAACGCGTTCTATGTTGGATGATATTGCGGATATGATAAAAGATCCAACGTCCAGCACTACTTTGACAGCATCAAGTACATCTGATTCTTTATTGGATATGGATTTTGATTTTTCATCTGATTCTTCTGATATGTTCTCGCTGGATATGTTTAGTTCAGAAGGTAATGATATATCTTCGAAACGTGGCAAGGCTCTTTATAATGAGGCAAAAAAACGTTGCAAGACCGTGTTAAACCGCTGTAAAGATGCAGGCGGAACAGAAGACCAAATTTCGGGTAATTATGATTTGGCAATTGATAAAGACTGTGTTGCCTATGAACAAGGTTTGGTTAAATTAAACGATACACTGAAAAACAATGTTCGCAGTGCTAATTTAATGCTGCAAAAGGCACGTTTGGCCGTGTTGCAAAACAAAAATGAATATGATGTAAAGGGCTGTGTCGGTGCGCTGGAAAAATGTATGTTGGACGATATGGTTTGTGGTGATAACTATGTAAAATGTTTGGATCCAACAAAAAAATATATTGATGAAAATGGCAGTGTCGTGTTGGGTAAAAATATTGCTAATATTACTGATTTTATGACAGATTATAATAATACAAAAATAGATGCTGATTTTATCAAGGCTTCTGATGGAAATGTTGCGTGTCCTGAACATGATGGTGCATGCATTGTGAATTATTTAATGCAGAAAATCGGAACAGGTGCAACAGTAAAAGACGGTGGTTTGTGTCGTGCTGTATTGGATAAATGCCAAGATTATACTTATATTCAAAATGGTAAAACTGGGACTTATAACCCATATAACGATGTTGTTATAAACTATATTCAACGCGCAATGGTTAATATCAAGGCGTCCCAGGCAAAAATTATTTCTGATTATGCATCGACTTGTATGAGTGAAGTTCAAAATTGTTATAACCAACAAAATACTCAGATCACATCGTGGTCGTCGGCTGCATCGGCTGATAATATTTACAAGGTTTTAACTGGTGCGTGTTATAATGTTGCGCTGACTTGTGGTTATGCAGTATTTGCTTATGATAAAGATATGGGACAACAGATTGAAAATGCCGGTGACGAATCGGCAAGAAAATATTTGTTGATAGATGGTATTTCACAGATGTTCTATCAATCGTTATTATGTCCAGATAATTCAGATTTTGTTATGGTAAGCAAAGCCGATGCTGAAGAAACAGAACAAAATCGTTATGTCAATGACAGATGTGTTTGCAAGGACGGATATTTTATTAGTGGTTCATCATGCGTATCATCTTGTTCAGCCGGATATACGGTAACAAACGGTGTTTGTGTGTTGGATACAACGGGCAATTAAACAATTATTTATTCTGCCAATAATTTTTCCATAAATTGATTATGTGTTTCCAATTCGTCTGCTGGTATTTCAAAAGTGCGTTTTGGAAAGTCGTTGCCAATCTTTGGGGTTTTTAAAAAATCTTCGTGTTGTTTTGCAACCAATTCTTTAATATCAATTGCAGGCGCAGTGTTTTCCAGTTCGTTATACACGTGTGCCAAAATTTCCGCGTCAATTAATGCACCGTGCGCGTCAGCGCGGGCTGTAAGGGAAACACCAAACCATTTCGCCAATGCGTCCAACGTGTAAGATTTAGGCCCAAAAACACGATTGCGTGCGATAACAATGGAATCCAACATTTGGGAACGTGGAATCGGTTTAAGATGCAGTTTTTCCAATTCGTAATTTATAAACGGAAAGTCAAAGTCCAATCCATTGTGTGCCACAATTGGGGCGTCACCGATAAATTCCAGAAATTTAGGTGCAATTTCGGACATTTTTGGTTTGTCTTCCAAAAATGCATTAGATATTTTATGCACCATATATGTTTCGGGTGGAATAATTTTGCCCTCTGGATTTATATATTCGTGAAATGTTCTGTCTGTCAATTTGCCGTCAATTAACTCAACCGCGCCGATTTCGATACAGCGATCGCCCCGCATATATTCAAACCCGGTTGTTTCAATATCAAAGCAAATTATTCGTCCCATAACCTTTCCTGTATTTTTACAACAAAATGATTGTATAGAAATCTTTTATAAATTACAATATGGAAAATTGAAAAAATGTCATTAGATTATATGTCTGATTTGAACGAACAACAAAAAGAGGCTGTTGTAAAACAATATTGGCCTCTTTTGGTATTGGCTGGGGCTGGAACAGGTAAAACGCGTGTTTTAACGGCCCGTATAGCTCATATTTTATATAATAAGTGGGCCCAGCCGTGGCAAATATTAGCACTTACTTTTACGAATAAGGCGGCAAACGAAATGCGTTTTCGCGTTGCTCAGTATGGCGAGATAGCACATCTTTGTGGTGATTTGTGGATGGGGACTTTCCATTCAATGTGTTTGCGTATATTGCGTTATAATTCTGCGGCTGCGGGATTGCGACACGATTTCCTTATCTATGGCGAAGATGATCAAAGGGCGGTATTAAAACGCGTTATAACTAATGTGGGTTTGGATGTAAAAGAATTTAATCCTTCTGATTATGTTGAAATAATTTCAAATATCAAAGACAAAGGAATTACTGATTTTTCCAAAATGGAAATATCAGATAACAGACGAAAAATACTGAAAGCCTATAACGAAGAATTATCAAAACTGGGGGCGATTGATTTTGGCGATATTATTTTGTTCGTGTTGCGTTTGTTTGAACAAAATCCAGAAATATTGCGCAAATACCAAAACCAATTTAAATATATCTTGGTTGATGAATTCCAGGATACTAATGCTGCGCAAATGAAATTATTAAAAATGTTAACCCAAAATCAAGAAGTGCCAAATATTTGCTGTGTTGGCGATGATGACCAATCTATTTATTCTTGGCGTGGGGCAGAAATAAGAAACATTTTGGAATTCGAAAAAACTTTTCCAAATCCACAAGTAATTCGCCTGGAAACTAATTACCGCAGCAGTGCGAATATATTGGGGGCGGCCAATTCTTTGATTAAAAATAATATGGGACGTCTGGGGAAAGATTTGCGTGCAGCACCAGGTGTTGGTGAAGGCGAACCTGTATATGCGCTGACATTGCCGTCTGATTGGGACGAGGCACGATTTGTTTCTGATACAATTGTGCGTAATGCAAATAATAATTTTTCATCTTTTGCAATATTATTACGTATGGGTTCTTTGTCGCGAACTTTTGAAGAAGAATTTACATCGCGTGGTATTCCATATCGTTTGGTTGGCGCAACCAAGTTCTATGACAGGGCCGAAATACGCGATGCGATAGCATATACACGATTGTTAGTATATCCATTTGATGATATATCTTTTGAACGTATTATTTCAAAACCTGCGCGCCAAATTGGGCCGGCTGCGATTGCTAAATTACGCGAAAGCGGTAAAAGTTTAATGGATGCGTTAAAGGTCGTTAAATTGTCCGCCAAACAGCAAATGTTTGCATCTGAATTTTTATCTGCCTTTGATTTTGATTGGCAATCAATGGCACCAAAAGATGCAGTGCAACAATTGTTGGAAAAAAGCGGATACTTAAAAATGTGGCGCGAATCAAAAGATGTTGATGCTGGCGAACGTTTAGAACATATTCGCGAATTGTTAAACAGTGTCGTTGCGAAATATAATACTGTGCCAGAATTTTTGGAACATGCTTCTTTGATGATGACTGATGACAATGATAATGAATTGGAAGATAAAAATATGGTTTCCATTATGACGATACATGCAGCCAAAGGCTTGGAATTTGAAACTGTGTTTTTACCGGCCTGGGAAGAGGGGGTGTTTCCAAACGAAAAAAAATCAGACAGTGATATCGAAGAAGAACGCAGGTTGGCCTATGTTGCGATTACGCGTGCACGTGTTCGTGCAATAATTACAAATGTTATGGTTCGAACATTGTTCGGACAAAGACTTTATCAAATGCCGTCACGTTTTATAAACGAAATAGATAAAAGATACGTATCTTTTAATGGTAAACAACAACCAAAGCAAGCAGCACCAACACCAAAACAGAAAATAAAAATAGAATCTGTGGTTGGTAAAATGGTTATGCACAGTGAAATGGGTACAGGTGTTGTAATTGCTGAAAATGATAATATTTTGACGGTTGCTTTTAAGACACGCGGTATTAAAAATGTTGCGCGTGATTTCTTGAAATTTATTTAATTTTATTTTTTCTTTAACCAAGCACTGAATAATTTTCCGCCAAAGCCTTTGATATTTCCCCAAAGTGTTTTTGTGTCGCTTTGTAATTGTTTGCCAAATGAATTGTCGATTTTTCCACCAATATCTTTTGCCAATTCTTCTGATTTACCGGCCAAGTAAAATATTAATGCACCACACAATATTGTCGTCATAGCAGAGCCAACATGATAAGTGTTTGTAGTGCTTATTGATACTATGTTGGTCAGTAATGCCGCGCATATTGCGATAATTATTGCCAATGATACAAAATAAATAGATGCGTTTATAAACGTAGATATAACATTTGATAATTTTTTAGTATGAAACATTGCTAATAAACCGCTGAATATTTTCCCCGCATAATTTGTTTCTTTAGAGCCAGGCATTGATTCTGCGATTGCGGTAAAAGGCAACATTAAAAGGGTCAAGAATAAATCTGCAACAATGCCCAATGTCATAAATGCATATTTGAAAATACATCCAATAAACATAACAACGCATACTGCGCCAACAACAACCATGGTTGCGCTGTGTCCAAATCCGTTTATCATCCATTCAAATGCAGATGCTGTTGCGTGATAAAAATATACTGAAAGTCGCGCTGGTAAACACATTATATTTGCGGCAGTATCTGCATCAATCAATAATTGTTCAGAAGTATTAGCATTTACATATTGATGAATTGTTGCGCATGTGTCAGGTATAACCACATTATAAGTTTGCGCCACAGCATCCAATATAAAATCTGATAAATATACACCGATTGACATAATTGGCGATATAAGCACTGAAAATAATTTTGCAGGGCCATAATTTAATACCGCAACCCAAACAGCAATAGTTATACCTTTTACAAAAATATCATATAAAACTTTTTTGTAATCAGAAGATTCTTTTATCAATCTGTATGCTTCTAATCCAATCCAAAACGCATACATTAAAAACAAGAACATAATTGTAAATCGCACCAAAGATATTTGTAAAACATAATCAATTGAAGATAATGCCTTCATAAACACTAAACCAAGTTTTACTTCAATTGGAACAAAATCAGTGGAGTGCAAATTAGTTTGAAATGTTTGTTGAAAATTTGTTGCGTCGCTGGATAAATTGTCATTATATTTTTCCATATTATCTGGGGTGATCCAATTACCGTAATCGCCGATATCACCATAAGGAACATTGCCTGCGGCAAAAGAAGAACCAATAAAAGCAGTTGCGCAAAAAACGCAAATCAATAAACATTTCAAAATTTTACGAATCTGCATTTTTAATCCTTGCTTTTCAATTTTTCACGAACTTTGTTGTATATGTTGACCGGTGCATTATAAGCAGTTTTACCAACATCTTTTATCCATTGACCGTAATCAAATGATTCTTTGCCTTCAGAACCCAGTAAATCATCGATCTTTGGCGATACAACCCAAAAGTATAATATGAATACACCGATCATAAATAACAAGAAATCAAATCCGTCATCCATAAAATCAAAAGCACCAGGGTATTTTTTCTCAATTACACTTCTTTGTGTTTTAAAGCATTGAGTGAATTTTTCTTTGTCCATTTCACCGTTAATCAAAGATACTTTTTCACAATTTGAAAACGCGTTCATCACAGACATTGTTTGCGCATCCATGTTTTCAGGTTTGATTGTGGAAATCAATGGTGGCAATACAGATGTGAATCCATCTTCTGGGCCTGGATAAAATTTATCAGCAGCAAAATAAACAACCGCGTATATGATTATTATTTTCAAACTTATCTTTAATATATCTATTGCGGAAATTACCAGCGTCTCTATTGATTTGTTTAATAGGTTTTCGGCCAATTTCCAAACTTGTTCGAATGCGGCGGCTGCAATTAAAAGTGGCATAAATATAATTATAAATATCAGTTTGAAAAATACGCTTAATATCTTAAATAATAAATCAAATCCAATAATCAGGAACATTATTACCAGTGCCAATCCTGCCAGCCAAGTAAACACTCCACCAACTTTATCATTTAAATCCAGCCATGCATAATTCATCAATGCGAAACCGCCACCCGCGCCTGCCAACATAACCGTATTCAAATTTCCAACAACGCACATAAAAGGATGCAGTACAGGTGTTAAAATATCTTCGGCTTTGTTGGTTGTTTCAGGAATTTCGCATTTTGCACCGCTTATAACGCCTGTTGCAACCATTGAAAGGTTTGCACCGATATACATAACAGGGGTGACGGTTAAATTTGTGACGGTTTTTAATGTTGTGGTTCCGGACCAATTAAGTGCACCAATCAATGCCCCCGCAATTAAAACACGAACGCCTGTTTTCCAAACTTTTTCAAACCATTTTTTGAAATCAAGTTTTGGTTCGTTATCTGATAAATCTTTGATATCTTTGGACGCAGATTGTTCGCGAATAAAATTCAGAGTGTGGAATATTATGAATATACCAAACCCAACCGCCATCAAAATCCATAAATTATGAACTATGCCATTCCAGAACATTTCTGTTGCGCGCCCAAGGACGGCAAACAAATCGCCCAGATATACACACAGAAAACATCCATTAACCGATGCAACATCCCCATTGTTTGCACCTATTTGTTGCATAAAGGCGTCCACACTGGTATAAGAAAGAGAAGCACCACCAATAGAATTGCTTAAATACCAAATGCCGATACCCAACGCAATTGCGCCCATCAAGCATTTTAATCCTTGTTCTATTAGCCACTTTTTTATCATTTGTCTTTCTTTTCTTTGTCTGCACTTTCAGGGTTGATAATAGTTTTTACCAATCCTTTTGCTTGGTCTGCAACGATTTGTGTCAATTGAAATACGTTTTCACCCATTTCTTTGGATAAAGCATCTTCTTGTTTTACATTAAATATAGATAATATTTTTTCTGTGATTTTTGGAATTTGTTTTGCAATATATTCTATTACATACACTAATACTATGGACCCGGCAAATGTGATTTGCATTGCGCTGGAATTTTCCAAATCAAAATCAAATATAGATTCAGATGTGTTTTGTATTGAATCTGCACTGACACCATTTGCATCCAAGAATCCACGAATAATTAACATTATAATAGTGTATGTCAAAATAGTAGATGCAACAGATACAATTGCATTTATCAATTTCTTGATTTGTCCGCCACCAAGTTTGGAACCAAGATTTTTCATCCAATCTGGTATATCATTTGCACCTTTGAATATAAACAATACAACAGACAGTGGAAAAAAGAACGCGAACATTGCCATTGCCACAATAACATCCATGAAACAAAACGAATATTTAATAAACCATTTTACAAAATAATAGGTTAAAAATATTCCGATAAAGCATATTATTATGTGCTTGATAAGAGAACCAATGCCCAGTAATGCTTTAAGTGAAAAGGCTTCATCAATAATCGCAATTCCAATTTTTATATATACTTGGAAATTAGCAACAGATGTTTCCAGTATTTGTATTATTGTATCGCGTAAAGCGGGATTAAAGAATCCGCTGTCGTTTAATTGAATTGCGTTTTCGTATGTTGGTATAACATAATCAGATGGCAACATAGCACGCGAATATTGTAATGTCATTACAGCCACAGGTTCAAAAGTTATTGTTGAAATAAAACGTGGAACAATTAATCCCATGCTTAATAACGTTAGTGCAACCAATGATTTTATTAAAACTGGGCGTAAATTTTTTGTAAATAAAGAATCTTTTCCACCATTTTTAATATTTTGCCATGCTACATTGAAAGCATAAAATCCGAATAAAATACAAAATATAACAACACTGAACAAACACAATCTTTCGTATGCCGCCGCCGCGGTATTTGAAACAATAGCAAACAAATTGTCAAACACAGGACATGTCCAACATTGGATTCCGCTATCTATTAAAGAGTTTGCCAATTCGTTCATTTTTTATTTCTTTAACTTTTTTGCTGTTTCCAAAATGTTTTTCACTGTTCCAGGTGTTGCCTTGGCTTTGCCCCACAGTGTCTTAGCATTGCTTGTTACTTTATCGTATAACCAGTGATCTTTCGTCGTGTACATGTCTAATCTATCACGTGTCATTTTGAAAATGTTTTGCATTAAAAAGAAAGTCAGTAATGCAGATATCCATAAAATAGAATGTTGGCCAAAATTCATTGCACTGTTTGTGATTGATGGCAGATTAGAAGTTGAAATACCGCCTGCCGCCACTACAAAAACAGACGAAGACCAATTAAATAATGCGCGAACAACCGCAATATTCACGCACAATATAAACGCACACGCAATCATAGTAATAATAAGGTTTTTTAATGCATCTATTATTTGAGAAAAAGCAGGTAATATATCAAACCATTTATCTGATTTTTTTGCAACCCACGCCAGCACATTAAACGGATACATAATAAGCGATAAACAAAAATCAAATATGGCCTGAATTATCAAAAGCGCCATAAACACATTTGCAGATATAAACGCGAATAATAACAATATACCAGTTATAATATTCATTATATCTTCGCCGCCATGTGGGATTAAATTCATCACACCACGAATACCAGTTTTAAGGAAATCAAAACCATATTTAATGACTTTGTTGTTTTCTTGGGAAATTATATACACTGGTTTAACCAAGAAATCACAACTGCGTTTTGAAATCCAACCACTTTCTTCTATGGAAACAGGACATACAGGTGCGTCAGTTGCGTCAATTGTTGAATGATTCACGTTTGTTAAAATTTGTTCTGTATAAAAAGAACCAAATTCAAGGAAAGGATTGACTAACCATTCTGTCACATAAACAGGTTTTATTTGCAATAAAAATACCCCGGCGATAATCGCGCGCAGGCAAGGCTTTAAAACTTCATCAGTTATCTTCCAAACGTCAGCTTTGCCGTCCCACATTTCGCCGCCACCAGAAAAGCCAAGGAATCCAAGCCAATCTTTTGGCAAATGCATTTTGACAAGATATAAACCTATATAAAAAGCCAAGAAAGCATAAATAAGTAAATATATTATTCCATCCCCATTACCTACAAAGAAATTATAGAGAGACGTTGCAATATTCATCATTGTTTCCAATACAAGTGGAACAAACGGGGCCAGGTTATATGCGTCAAGAATATCAGCATGGGCAGAATTGGTTAAAAAAGCAAATACCACAAAGACACCAAACAAGGCTTTGGCGCGAAAAAGCAATCGCGAAATCACAGGTTTTTGTAGGTACATTCTCTCTTTTTATTTTTTATATATTGAATTATATCACATTTATCATAATTTGTGGTATAATTAAAATCATGAAAGCACTAAAAAAATTTTGGTTGTGGTTTATTGCGCTGATGCCTTTTTCGGCATGGGGTGTTGCACCACTGGTTGTTGGCGGGGCTGCTGTTGGTGTGGCGGGCATAATAGGGGTTTCTATATGGCGGACGGCTGCGCCTGTTGATATGAAAGATGCGCTGGATTTTTTCACTTCGTGTTGGACGTGCCAGATTTTTTCAGATGTAATGATTTCTATGTCTAATTTGTTGCCAAAGGTTTATGCGTCCTTGGGACGTGTTGTAATTCCAATGGCCGGGACATTATTGGCGATATTTATTGCGTGGAATTTTTTATCGTCTGCGCTGAATAACAAAATGGCAAGTGCTTCCAAAATAATGGGGAATTTTGGAACGCATATTTTCAGATTGAGTGTTTTGATTATATTATTGGCTTTGCCTTTGCCACGCATAATAACCAGTGTATTGATAGAACCGGCTTTAACAGTCGGAACAGCATTCGATTATGTTGTGACAGATAATAATACTTTTTCAGAATGTATGGTGGCAACCGCGATTGCTGATCCTGTATCTATATCTGCGGATGCGTCTGCTTATGGTGCTTTTTCGCCGAAAATGCGTCATCAATTGGCGTGTGAGGTTGCAAATGTGCACCAGATAACAGGTTTTGGGATGAGCGTCGGCTGGACTATGATGAATATGGCATTTAACGCGGATTATATGCACAAAATTTTGGCAAATATTCCAATTTTTCCGAATATACCAATCTTTTTTGCAGGACTTTTGATATTGGCGTTGTATTTTTACGCGCTTTTACCGATACCGCTTTATTTCTTGGAAATATTTGTAAAGTTATCGATGGATTTAATAATGTTGCCATTGATGTTAATGGCATGGATGTTCGATGATGAAAACTTTGCATTGTTTCCAAAAGGGGAAAGAACGATTCGCCAAATGATAGACGATGTTATAAAAGCTGTGGTTGGGATTGCGTTGACGGTAGTATTTTTGACTTTTTCAATAATGTTTTTGAACGCGGCCTTTGGTTCGTGGACGGGCGCCAATATTTTACAGCAAGCAATTATCAATAACGATTCGAAAATTTTGATGGACGGCCTGGTTTTTCACAATGACAGCCTTGTGACAGTTGTATTAATGGGTGTGTTTATTGCGATGTTTATGACGATGATACCACAACTGACGAATATGCTTTTCAAGATTCAAATATCAGACAAATACTATCAGACGGCAAAAAAAGACATAGATTTGATGTGGGAAAACCTGAAAAAATGGGCGTCCGCAATAAAAAAATAAAAAATCAAGTGGTTTATTTAACAAAGGCCTCTTTTTTATCGCTTCCGAATCTGATATAATTCTCAGTGATGAGTAAAAATCCGATTCTTTATTGGCCGCATAAAACAAATGGTAATTCTGATTACCAATTGTCGCGCAAGGTTATAAATGGAATAACTGGCCTGATGCCGGATGTTATTTTGGACGATTTGGATATCGCGGCTGTATTTGAAGAAAATAAAGACGCGGTTATTTATTATCCTGTTTTTTGTGAATCTACTGGATGGTGGGGTGAATTATTGGGTGGCGATGGCGTTATCGTTGAAAAAATTATCGTTTCCCCAGAATGTCAATTGATGGTTATTGTTCCATCTGAAACTGCTAAATTACAGGGTAAAAATCAATTGTTGGCCGCGGAAATCAGACCTTCCAGCGGTTTTTTCAAGAAAATGAATTCGTCAATAGCAACCGTATCAGATATGTTGGCAACGGATGCAGGAACTATTTTGGCTCTGTTTTCAGGTAAAAACCAAAATCAGTTTATAAATGTTATTGAAAGCACCGGTAATTCATTTTTGGGCTGTATTGGTCAATATTGATAGCAAAAACAATAACTTTATCTTGATTTTAATAAAAAACCAGGTATAATCTTCGGGCTATTTAGGTAATTTAAAACAAAGGACAACACGATGAAAAAAGGAATTCATCCAGAATATCACGAAATTAACGTCACTACAACTGACGGAAAAACAGTAAAAATGTATTCTTCTGTTAAAAAAGATTTGGTTTTGTCTACTGACAATTTGAACCATCCAGCATGGACAGGCCAACGCAGCAACGAAGGCGCAAAAGGTAAACGCGCAGAAGAATTCAAAAGCAAATTTGCTGGCTTTAATTTCTAATTATACAGATAATCTTTTAAACCAAAAGGCGCCATTATGGATTTGCTGATTAAAGGTTCAACAGAATTAAACAAAATGTTCGCGGCATTACAGAATACTGCGATGGGTTTGCGCCACGATTTCGGCGAAGTTGAAAATTTACAGCAATCATTAAAAAGCGCACGCGATTTCGTGGCCAAGGCATCGGCCCGAATCGAAGAAAGCATTTTGTCAGATTTGCAATTGGTTCGCCCAAGCGCGGGTCTTTTGACACCTGATGTTTCAAAGGCAGGTGATGGGCGTGACGAATTTGTTTTGGCGTTGTCTGGGGCGGCGAACTTTGTTCGTGGAAATTCACATTTTGCGATATCTTTGGCTTTGCGTTCGAACGGCGAAACAAAGATTGCATTGGTTTATTCACCAATTGATGAAAGATTATATTATGGCGAAAAGGACAAGGGTGCGTATGTGTTTTCTGCATATCATTCTGAAAGAATTCGCGTGTCTAATTTGACAGAAGCGGCCGATTTAACAATCGGTTATAACACAAATGGAATTCGTCCAATTATTTCGGGTAATGCACGCGAAACAGGTTGTCCTGCATTGGATTTGGCATGGGTCGCAGCGGGCAAATTAGATGCCTTTGTATCTGATCCACTTGATTATGCCGAAATTGCTGCCGGCGAATTATTGGTGACCGAGGCCGGCGGAAAGTTTTCAATGGATACAGGCGATGTCATCGCCACAAATGGCAAAGTTGAATTATAAAAAAGATTTTATGGTAATAACCGCCCGATTGGGCGGTTTTTTGTTGTTGTAAAAAATAATGTATTTTGTTAAAATATCTTTGTCGGCAAGAGTTTTGCTGACGAGGCTTAGTAACCTGTAATAAAGTGGCGTCTGGAAAAAGCGGACGTAAAATGCTCCAACCTATGGTTGGAGGGCTGCGAATACATGGAATAAACAGCGCAATTTCCACTTTAAATTGTTACTAACCTCCAACCGCCCGATTTTCTGGCGGTTTTAAGTTTTGAAAATGGGGGAAATAATGAAACGAATCGTATTAATAATGTTGTCAATTTTCACATGTGCAATCGCAACCGCCGCAACCGAAACAATAAATTGGTATGTTGATGGAAATACTTATGCAACAACAACCTGCCAAACCGGCGGCGATATAGTATTACCCCAAACCCCGACTAAATATGGATATACATTTAATGGTTGGATCGGCTATACACCGATTGAATATATCGAATCGACCGGTACACAGTATATTGATACAGGAGTTGCACCGAATCAAGATACAGGTATAAAAACGAAGATAAAAATATCATCAACAGATAACAGTGTTTTTTTTGGTAAGAACAGGGATGGAGGAGGTGCTTTTGAGAGTTTTATATGGGACAATGGGAGTGCGCTATATTTCACGTATGCACAATCTAATCAAATTATACGAGGTTTGGGTTTAAAAATAGATGATACATTAGAATATGACTGGAATAAAAATATTATTAATTATTCTAAAAACGATGTTGAACAAGCACTTGTTTCTTTTTCTGCCCAACCCTTTTCCAACACAAGAACATTTCTTTTATTTGCAGAACATAATAATAATGACGCGGTAACTCACATGGCTTCTATAAAAATGTATTATTTTCAAATTTACGACAACAATGTCCTTGTCTGCGATATGATACCCGTTCTTGATGACAATGGGGTGGCATGTATGTTCGATAAAGTTGAAAAGAAATTTTATTACAATCAGGGTACAGGTCAATTTATCGCAGGCCCAATAATTAATCAATAATATGAAAAAATTATTTGTTATCTTTATTACTTTTTATTCCGTAAATGCTTTTGCATTATATACCGGAAACATACCAGAACAATGCGGGGTTTTGGCCGATAATTTCTGGGCAGATTTTACACCGAATCAATACACATGTAATTCTGGTCAATTTTTGCCGGCCTATACTTTGGGTTGTGTTTCTTGTCCTGCTGATTATACTTGCCCTGGCGGGACATTTGAATTTAATGAAAATGAATTTCAGGGTGCTACAAAATCATCTGAATATTTTACAAATAATTTAACAAATATATGTGGCATAAATGCACCGCTTGGTTTCGTGGCATCATTTATACCAAACACGCACACTTGTACACCCGGTTATTATTTACCGGCCAATATTGATGAATGCACAATGTGCCCAAATGATAATTATTGCGTTGGCGGAACATATACTTTTAACGAAACAACATCACAAGGTATCGAGGCATGTTCTGGTAATACGCCGTATGCACCAACCGGCTCTGCGATTTGTTATGAACACATATTACATGTTGGCGATGATGTGGTTTATTTGAAATCAGATAAACTGACCACGCCATCGTTAAATATTGGTATGAACGACGGTATCTTTTACGCGAATATGACAACCGAACCAACATTGATGAATAAAGACAGTGAACACTATTTAAAACTGGAATTCAATAATACGGTATATTATGTGTGCGATGACACTACTTATACTGAGTGATGATTTTCATCCCATGTATGGGTTTTATTTCGATAATTTAAAGATTTTATAAACTTGAAAACTTAAAATATTGCGATAAAATAAATCGTATGAAATTCAAAAAATATTTTCGTATATTTATCAATTTTATTTTTTGGTGCTTTGTCGCCGGTATTGCGGCTTTGGCGGTGCTGGTTTTGGTGCACGGACATGATTTGCCAGATTATAAAAATTTGGCAACTTACACACCACCTGTTGCAACGCGTTTATATGCATCGGACGGTTCCTTGCTTATTGAATATGCCGAAGAAAGACGTGTTTTTATCGATTTCGAAGATATGCCACCACAATTGATAAACGCTTTTATTGCGGCCGAAGACCAAAATTTCTGGACGCACCCTGGTATCGATGTCCAAGGAATTGTTCGCGCCAGCCTTAATAACGGTATGCGCCTGTTGGGATTTAATACTAAATTCACAGGTGCTTCGACAATTACGCAACAGGTTGCTAAAAATTTCTTTTTAACATCTGACAGAACCATTTCAAGAAAAGTCAAAGAGGCTATCTTGGCCCTGCGTTTGGAACGCAGTTTTTCCAAAAAACACATAATAACTTTGTATTTAAATGAAATATTCTTGGGCGCGCGTGCGTATGGTGTTGGGTCGGCCGCATTGATGTATTTTAATAAACCGGTAAAAGATTTATCTTTGTCTGAATGTGCGTTTTTGGCGTCCCTGCCAAAGGCGCCAAATGACAGAAATCGCGCCGTTGAACGCCGTAATTATGTTTTGCGCCGTATGGTTGATGATGGATATATAAACCAAGAAATGGCCGATAAAGCGATGGCTGAACCTTTGAATATGAATTCTGGGTTTACAGAACAAATGGAAATGGATTTCCAATATTTCGCAGAAGATGTTCGCCGTAAATTGTTGGAAAGTATCGGTCGTGAAACTTTGTATAACCAAGGGCTTTATATAAAAACAACAATCAATCCTGAATTGCAAAAGGCGGCGGCCGCTGCTTTGGCAAAAGAACTGGATGATTTTAATAAAAATAAATCTGCCGGCGAACAAAAATTACAGGGTGCGCTTATTGCGATGAATCCACATACTGGCCGTATATTGGCGATGTCTGGTGGTCGTTCTTTCCGTGAAAGTTCGTTTAATCGTGCAACCCAGGCATATCGTCAAATTGGTTCAACAATTAAACCTTTTGTATATTTGGCAGCACTGGAAAAAGGATACAGTCCGGAAAGTTTAATCTTGGATGCACCGATTGTTGGATGGCGTGAAAATAATAAAGAGTGGAAGCCTGAAAATTATGACAGAAAATTCCTTGGTAATATCCCGTTGCGTTTTTCTTTGGAAACTTCGCGTAATGTGCCAACTGTGCGTCTGGTTGAACAAATTGGGGTGCCTGATGCAATTGATGCCGCGCAAAGATTTGGTGTTTATCCAAAAGATTTACAGCAAATGAACGAATCGATGGCGTTGGGCAGTGGTGAAACTACTTTACAGAAATTAGTGTTGGGTTATTCAGCCTTTGTGAACGGTGGACATGCAATCGAACCAAAAACTGTTGATTATATCGAAGACAGATATGGAAATTTATTGGGCGGTGAAAAACATAAACAAATCGAATGGAACGAATCGCTTTTGCCACCAATGGATGATGAAAAATCAGAACCTTTGTCTGATCCACAGAGTTTGTATCAGATAGTTTCTATTTTACAGGGCGCGGTTGAACGCGGAACTGGTAAACAGGCGCGTGTTCCTGGTCATACTATTGCTGGTAAAACAGGTACAACAAATATGGTCAAAGATGTTTGGTTTATTGGCTTTTCTAAGAATTTAATTGCCGGTGTGTATCTTGGATATGATACACCACAACCTTTGGGCAAGGGTGCTGGTTCTCATATGGCGGCGCGCGTGTTTGCAGACTTTATGAAAGTGGCCCTGAAAGACGAAAGCAATCAACCTTTTGCTGTGCCAGATGGTTTAACTATTGTTCGTGTCAATCGCAGTAACGGTGTTGCGGCTTCGCAGGATCCAAATGGTATAATAATCAACGAATTTTTTAAGTCTGGTCAAACACCAAACAAGGCACAGCATATCGAAAAACAGGTCGAACAGGCTGTCGTTGGTGGAATATTCTAAAATTATACAGTTATTCGTTTTGTTTAATATTTTTTTGTGATAAAATAGTCAGTATAAAAAGGAGATTTTTATGCTGACTGATTTTTTAATAAGCCGTGGTTTTCAGTTCTTTGCAAGTGGATGGACGCAGTTTGCCGCATCTTTCGGTATGGCTTTTTTGATAATGATAGTTTTTGGACGTGGTTTTATCCGTTTGATGCATAAAATTCAAGGCAAGGGTCAACCTATCAGTGAAAATGTTCCAATCGAACACAGAAAGAAAGCAGGAACACCGTCTATGGGTGGAATTTTGATTTTGATTGCTGTGTTTGTGTCTGCGCTTTTGTTTATGCCAATGCATAATTTAACAGGTTGGATTGCATTGTCTTCTTTGTTGATGTTTGGTGCAATTGGATTTGCAGATGATTATAAAAAAATCAGCAGTCAATCAAAGAAAGCGTCTAATGGTTTGTCGCCATCTATGCGTTTGGGACTGGAAGCAATCTGCGTTGGCATATTGGCGTATTTGATAAATAAAACTATGCCGGGTTATGTTCCAAATTTATCAATAGTTTTGGGTTCAACCATAGAATTGCCTTTGGCGGCATGGGGTGTCGGATTTTTATATTATGTGTTTGCATATTTTGTAATATGTGGTTCTGCAAATGCGACGAATATCACAGACGGTTTGGACGGTATGCTTTCTAAACTTTATATGCCGGTATTGGTTGTGTTGGTTGTTGCGTTATATGGTGCAACACGCACAGGATTTATGGATGCGGTTATATTCTTGCCTCAGACAAGTGCTTTATACGGCGTGCTGGGTGCGGTGTTTGGTGCTGTTCTTGGGTTTTTGTGGTTTAATGCCAAACCTGCAAGTATCTTTATGGGCGATGTAGGCTCGTTAGCACTTGGTGGTTTTATGGGAACGGTTGCGATGTTATTAAAATCAGAAATCATAATGGGTGTTGCGGCCGGTATGATGGTTTTGATTTTATTGTCTTCGTTCACACAAACAATGGTTTTCAAAATTACCCGTAAAATAACAGGTACAGGCAAACGCGTGTTCTTGCGTGCGCCAATTCATCATCATTTCGAAGAATTAGGATGGCCAGAAACAAAAATCGTAGATAGATTTTTCATAATATCTATATTGTTTGCAGGTATCGCATTGATATTGTTAAAGTTTGCTTAAAAAAAGTTGAGTATGTGAAATGTTAAGAATTACGCACCGCGAAGAAAGTAAATTAACAGGTTGGTATTTCGAAATAGACAGAAATTTACTTGGAATGATTCTGTTATTGGTTGCGGTGGGTGCGATTACTATGATAACCGCCGGTTCAGCCGAAGCGGCACGTATGGGACAGCCTTGGTTTTATTTTATTAAAAAGGCATTTTTGCCATATTCATTGGGATTGGTTTGTTTGTTCGGTTTCAGTATGTTAAAGAAGGAACAAATAATAAAAATCTCGGTTGTTGGATTGATAGTTGGTATTTGCGCATTGCTTTTCACATTTATACATCCTATGCGTATCAATGGGTCGTTGCGTTGGGTAAATATAAATGGTATTCGATTTATGCCTGCGGATATATTAAAGCCTTTCTTTATAATTATAACAGCATGGTTTTTATCGCGTATGCATAAAATTTATGGTGGCGATATATTTTTGAATAAAGATGCATGGCGTGCAAAGTGGCAAAGTTGGTGGCCTTATTTATTAGTGTTTTTAATCTGTGTTGCATTGATATTCAAACACCCAGACGTGGGAACAGCGGCACTTTATTTTGGTGTTTTGTTTGTAATGCTGTTTGTGGCAGGGTTCCCTTGGAAATTTATGCCGGCGATGTTTGGGGCGGTTGTTGCAATGGCGGTTGCCGCAATAACATTTATGCCACATATTCGTTCGCGTGCGGCGCATATATTTGACATAGTCCCACGAACCCAGGCATGGTATTCAATAAATTCTATCAAGCACGGCGGATTGTTTGGTTCGGGTGATGAAGCGTTTGTAAAAGATGTTTTGCCAGAATCTACGAACGATTTTGTTTATTCATCAATAGCCGAAGATTGGGGGGCAATCGGTGCGTGTGCTTTGGTGGTATTATTGTTTTTTGTTTTGAATAAATTGATAAGTCATGCGACATCTGCGCGTGATGATTTTGTGGTTTATGCGTTGGCTGGGGCGGCGGCGGTATTTGGTGGTCAAATATGTTTTAATTTGATGACTGCGTTGCATTTAGTTATTGATAAAGGTATGACATTGCCGTTTATATCATACGGCGGTGTTTCATTTATAACATTTTGTATATTGTTCGGTATGGTATTAGCACTGATTCGTGAAGATACCTGGAATAGATAAGGGGGCAAAAATGAAAATATGGATTGCAACAGGTGGCACAGGCGGACATGTTTTTCCGGCACTGAGTGTGGCAAAAGAACTTGAAAAACGCGGACATAAAATAACCATTTCTTCGGATGGTCGTGTTATGAAAATGGTTCGTGAAGGCAAACCAGAAAAGGCGCGTGTTGCGTTTATTTGGGCGGCCGGTGTTGGCGCTAAATCAAGAATCAAACAAATGATAGCGTTGGCAAAAATAGGCGTGTCTGCGGCGATGTTGATATTAAGATTTGCTTTTTCGCGTCCTGATAAATTGGTGGCGTTTGGCGGATATGCTTCGGTTCCGGCGGTATTTGCAGCGCACGTTTGGAAAATACCAACATACTTGCACGAACAAAATGCGGCGATTGGGCGTGCTAATAAGTTTGCTATGCGTTGGGTAAAGACGCTGATGACCAGTTTTGAAACAGTTGATGGTTTGCCAAATAAAACCGGTGTGAAAATTGTTTATACCGGGTTGCCAGTTCGTGAAGACTTTATTAAAAACGCAAATGCGCCATTAAAACACGAAAATAAAATCTTGGTGACAGGTGGTTCTTTGGGGGCGCAAATATTGGATGAAATAGTTCCGATTGCGATTGCAGGTATAAAGAACAAAAAGATATTCATAACGCATCAAACGCGACCTGAAAATGTAGAAAAATTACAAAAGTTTTATGCATCGCATAAAATTCACGCTAATGTTTTGTCTTTTATTCGTGATATGGCGTCAACAATAGTCGATGCTGATTTGGTAATCGGGCGCAGTGGGGCCAGCACAGTCGTAGAATTGGAAACAGTCGGCCGTCCTGCGATTTTGGTGCCATTGAATATAAACCCGGACCAGGCGGCCAATGCGGCATCATTTGCCAAATTGGGTGGTGGATTTGACATAGAACAATCAAAGTTTACTGCGAAATGGTTGACGGCAACTTTGGATGAATTGTTTGAAAATCCATCGCGTTTGGATAAAATGGCGAAAAAATCGTATGTGAAAAACCTGGCGGTTCAAAAGATAGCCGACACAATAACAAAATAAAAATGCCCTTTTGGGCATTTTTTTAATTTTCCATTGCATTGAAATAAATTTTTCTGTTAGAATACTTTTGTCAGAAAGAGTTTTTCTGATGAGGCTTCACAACCTGTGACAAATAGGCGTCTGGATAAAGCGGACGAAAAATGCTCCAACCCATGGTTGGAGGGCTGTGAATATGCAGAATAAACAGCGCAATTTCCTGTTTGAATTGTTGTGAACCTCCAACCGCCTTTTTTTAGTGCGGTTTTTGACAAAGGAAACGAAGGAAATTTATGATGCAATTAAGATTTCTTGCATCCATTTTGGGGGGATTTTTAATAAGTAGTTATTCTGTGTATGCTGCATCTTATTGTGCACCTGGTTATACAACAGCGGTTCATACAATACATTTTGATTATAATACATCAACAAATGAAACCAGTGTAATTACAACGACCACGAAAGGGATGCCTGATATATATACTATGTCCGAAGATGGTTCTTGCCCAAGTGGATACAGTGTTCATACGCGTAATGATGATTATTTTTATCCTTTGATGGAAGAAACGACCGTTTGTACTGGCGGACAACATTTATTAAGTGGAACTTGTAAATCGTATGCATCGTTGCCATGTCAACCAGGTAGATATAACAGTGGATTGGGTGATGTGTTCACTGTGACCCCAGACGGTAGTTGTATCAACGGATATACATCTTATACGCGTAATGATGACTATTTTTATCCTTTGGTGGTAGATTATTCATCGCATTGTGGTTCGAATCAATATCCTGGTGGTGGTACTTGTCGTAATTATGCACAATCGACATGTCCAAGTGGTTATCACAGTTATTCTTTGAATGCGAATACTATCGCGGAACAATCAGATGGGGCGTGTCCAACAAATTACGAGTTATATACAGATATGGCCAGTTGTGATATTGCGCAGGACCCAACATGCGTTGATTCTCCGATTATAATAAATTTACTTTGGTATGACGGAATAAACGAAACCCCAAGCCAATCAACATGCAGATATAATCAACAAATAACATTGCCACCAACACCGGTTCGGCCTGGGTATGTGTTTGGGGGCTGGCGCGTAAAAACAAACAATTAAAAGGAAAGCAAAATGAAAAAACTGATACTTATAATATGCGGAATAATGATGATTGGTTCATCGTTTGGAATTACGATGTGCAAGAAGAATAATGTTGCCGTCGCGGTGTTAAACAAGGTTGTTGGTGGAACCTTAACAACATCAGGAATGACATGGTCTGTGGCAATGACAGATGGAGTGACCGTTCATGGTCGTGCATTGTGTACATCATTACAGGGGACAGGGTTTGGTGTTGTAAATACAGCGATTGCGGATACAGTGGACAGCGGTGTTAACTGCTTTTGTAAAATGATGGGGCCGGCGACATCTTATTGGGTATTTGCAAATGAATATGCTGACGCAACTGCGTGCGATTCAGGCTGTGCGTCGGTGTGTGGAAATTATATGGCAGGAACCGCAACAGGGTGTGCTGCAATAGTGACAATGGAAGACGAGGCAACAGATATGTGCCTGAAATTCCGCAGTGCGGTTTATGATTCTATATGGTAGGTAAAGTTTTGATAAACAACGAAGTGAAAGGACGAACGATGAATAAAAAAATAATGTTTGCGGGGTTGGTTTTAATAATGGTTGCATTACCGGCATTGGCCGTATCAGTATGCGCAAAAAATTCAATCGTGACGGTGGTTTTGGATCCGACGCTGGGGATAAGCGGATATACATATAACAACGCTGCCAGCGTGTGGAAAGCGACCGCATCATACGGTACCATAACAGGTATAAGCACGTGTATTGCAACGTCAGGCACGTTTGGTGTTGCGAACCCATCTGTTGAAAGCCCTGGTGGTGAAACCACTGGTGGTAAGTGTTGGTGCAAGATGACGCACCCAATGGCTTCGCGTTGGGTGTTCAACTACGACTACGGGTCCGCGTCCAATTGCGCTTCGGATTGCACGTACTACTGTGGCTTCCGCGTCCAGTACAACGGGGCGTTGCGCGTGGGGTTGTTTGGCTCGGTTTCGCAATGATGTGCCCGCAAAGTGTCGTGGGGCGGAAAGACGCGGCACGCAATCGCGCCAAGGGGGGCTGGGGGAAGGTGTCCCCCACAACCGCCTGACGTAGTCAGGGCGGTAAAAACTCTGAAAACACCCCGGGGCGCAGAAAAAGTTTGGTTGTGTAGTTCGCTTCCTCACAACCGCCCCGGGGTGTTTCCCGTATTAGGCATCCCGGGTTTTATTATTCTCCCCTCGGGGGGCGTTTCCAGAAAACGAAAAATCTTGGAACCCTCCCCCACGGTCTTCGACCGCACCCCCTCCAAAGGGGGAATTAGGTTGAACCAGAAATATAGCAAATTCTCCCCTTGGGGGGAGTACCCCGCAGGGGGGGAGGGAGGGTTATAAATTATCAATATTATGTTTTATCCAAATTAAGATATTAGACATGTCTTGTTTTACATCTTTGTCTGATATTCTTAATACATGTATTCCCAAAGATTTCATATATTCATCGCGTTCTTTATCATATTCATATTTATTATCATGCGACCAACCATCTATTTCTATAACCATATTTTTTTCGGAACAATAAAAATCAGCAATATAATTACCTATTGGACGTTGTCTTTTAAATTGTACGCCCATTTTTCTTTGTTTTAATTCGTTCCAGAGTAAGGTTTCGGAAAGATTACCTGCTTTTCGATTTATTTGTGCTAAATTTTTAAGATGTTTATTATAATCATGCATATATAAAAAATAAGAAATATAGTAAAAAAATCAATGATTTTTTAACCTCCCTCCCGTCCTTCGGACGTACTCCCCCCAAGGGGAGAATTATACATTCCTACCCCAAGGGGGAACAAGTTTGTGTGTTTATTTTTCTTTATGTAAATTTTTTACTTGCCCCCGATTCGTGATTTGTTCTATGATTGAATCAGGAAGGAAAGGAATGAAAAAAATTTCGTCATCTTTAATCGTGTACTTTATGTGCGTAAACGCCGGAATTTGTGCATATTTTCCGGTTGTTGATGTGTCGCGTGGCGATGTGTCTGCGCGTGCCGCATTTGGTGAAGAAATTGTTCCACAAAAATCTGTTGCGGTTGCACCGGTCAAAAAAACAGAAAAGAAAGTTGTCGCGCGCGCGGCCAAAAAATCGGTTGCTCCGATTGCAAGTGCTGATGTTTTGAAACCACAACGCCCAAGCTCTGATTTGTGGGCGCGTTCGGCGGATGCACCATTACGCATGCCACGTATGGATGAAATTGCGGTTATAAATTCTGATGCGCTTTTGCCAGAAGAATCGCTGGATGCAAAGCCTGTGACGGTTGCACAAAAATCTGTTGCGCCACGTATTACACATGATGAAGCAATGGCCGAATTGCAACAATTAAGGGCAGAGGTTGCTCGCCTTGGCAAAATGCAAATCGAAACACAAAATCAAATTGCAAATGCGCGTCCTGTGACTGTGCGGACACCTATCTCTGGTGCGACAAATGTTGCGCCAAAGCCTGTTGAAAAAACAAATGATGTTTCTGTGCGTCGCAGTGTTATTTCAATGGATACGCCAAAGCAGGTTGCAAGTCGCAGTGCCAATAATATCGCAGAACCAAAGATGGTTTCAATTGATAACGAAATGAAAAAAATGTCGCCAAACGAATTGAAAAAGGCGTTCAAGAAAACTTATTTATCAGAAAATAAACATTTATCAACATATCAAATTGATGACCGTTTCGATACAGTCAGCGATATGTCTTTTGACAGCGAAGGTTTTTCTGCTGCGCGTGATTTGTCTGAAATGGATGGCGGTGTGCGTCCTATGGAAATCAAGATTTCTTTTATGAACGGCGACAGTGGTTTATCGCGTGAAAATTATAATTTGTTGGCCGAAACGGCTTCTATTGTTGTTAATAATCCAAAGCGTGCTGTCCAGATTGCTATACCTGAATCTGCCACACAAAATAAAGATGCACGCAAATTGGCCGCAAAACGTTTGGCCATTGTTGAACAGGTTTTGCGTGATACTGGAATCGCAGACCAAAGAATTATTCCTGTGTTATCACAACGCGATGGTGATGAATTTGTTTTGCGTGTAATTTCTGGTGATATTTTCGAATCTTTGCGCCAACAAAAACGCAATATGTTTGGTGATACAGTTTCGAATAAAACATACAAAAGTATGTCGTGGTAAAATTATTTCAATCTTTGATAAATTTTATATATCCCCCGGTTTGTCCCGTATGCGGCGATTTGGTCGAAACGCATGGTGCGTTATGTGCATCGTGTTGGGCGCGCTTTAATTGGATATCAAATCCAAAGTGTTTCAAATGTGGATATCCTTTTCCGGCAGATCTTGATTTGGGACCAAAACCAATGTGTCCGCATTGTGCCGCCGGTGAATGTGATTTAGATTTTATACGTTCGTCTTGTGTTTATGATGATGTTTCTAAAAATATTATGTTGCCGTTTAAGCATACTTCGCAATTAAAATATCAAACTCTGATGTCAAACGCGATGATAAATTGCCTGCGTGATTTGAATTTAGATGTCGATGTGGTAATGCCTGTTCCTTTGGCTTACAAAAGGTTGTGGCATCGTGGGTATAACCAATCAACTTTGTTGGCGCGTCCAATTGCAAAATATTTTAATGCGATATTAGATGTTGATTCTGTGTCGCGAAAATACAGACATGATATGGGACATAAAAGCGCAAAGCAAAGACGCGAAAATGTGCGTGGTGTATTCAATGTTATTAATAATAAAAATATTTCTGGTAAAAAGATTTTAATTGTTGACGATGTTATGACAAGTGGTGCAACATTTTATGAATTAAATCGTATTTTGCGCAAAGCCGGCGCGGCCGCCGTATACGGCGTTTCGTTTTGTCGTGTAGTTCATGCAATTTAATGTTTTATATTACACAAAGATTGCTGTAAGAAATTTGCCAATTCTAATTCATGTCCGTTCATAGTTTGTGCTGTTTCTTGCAGGTCTATTTTTTCTTTTGCTGCATTGATTATATCAACCATGTCTTTTTGTTCTGGGGTAAGTGGTTTTGAATTGCTCTGGTCCCATCTGACAGACAGTACGTTTTTATTATCAACAAAAACGTTATAAGTATTCGTTGCCCAACCATTTATAATCGACATTATTTCGTGGCCTGTGCGGTCAAAAATAGTGTATTTTTCCCCAACTGGCACAGATGTCGCGACAAGGCGGTTATTATGGATAGTTTCTTTTATCAACATTTTGATGATTTTGTTCATATTTTCCCCCGATTTTATATAAAAATAATATGCTTTTTAGCGGGCTTTTTCACTAGGAACGTTTTTCCTTTCATTTACTTGATTTTATGTTTTTATTGTGTAAAATTCGTTTGGTAAAAATATATAGGGTAAAAGCACATGAATATTGATCTTGAAAAAAATATCAACACACACGAAATGGAATCCAGAATTCAAAAATTCTGGGATGAAAATCATTTTTGGGATAATCATGCAGAAAGTGATAAAAAATCTTTCTGTATTATGATGCCACCACCAAATGTGACTGGTAATTTACATATGGGTCACGCGTTGGATAATGTGTTGACGGATATTGTGTGTCGGTATAAACGTATGGCTGGCTTTGATGTGCTTTGGCAGCCTGGAACAGATCACGCATCAATTGCAACACAATTGTTGGTTGAACGCGATTTGTCTAAACGTGGAATTAATCCACACAGTTTGTCTTTGGAAGAAAAATTAAACGCGGCCTGGACATGGAAAGCGGACAAAGGTGGCCAGATTATGAACCAATTGCATATTCTTGGTGTGACACCTGTTTGGAAGCGGGAAAGATTTACTATGGACGAAGGTTTGTCGCGCGCCGTCACTAAATTGTTCGTAAAGATGTATAACGAAGGTTTAATCTATCGCGAAAAACGTTTGGTGAATTGGTGTCCTAAACAGCAAACTTCTGTTTCAGATTTGGAAATCGAAACACGCGAAGAAAATGGAAAGTTTTATTATTTCAATTACCCATTAAAAGACGGTGGTTTTATTGAAATTGCAACAACGCGTCCTGAAACTCTGTTCGGTGATAAGGCAATTGCAGTTCATCCTGAAAATGAAAAGTTGAAACATTTGATTGGCAAGAAAGCAATTATTCCTTTGACAGATATTGAAATTCCAATTGTAGGTGATGAACACGCAGATCCTGAAAAAGGAACCGGTGCGGTAAAAATTACACCTGCACACGATTTTGATGACTTTGAAGTAGGACTTCGTCATAATCTTGAACCGCTTTGCATTTTGACAAGTGATGCGAAATTAAATAATGAATCTGTGATTCCTGAAAAATATCGTGGCATGGATCGTTATGTTGCACGTAAGGCTGTTATCGAAGATTTGCAGGCCGCCGGTTTAATGGTTAAAATCGAAGATAAAATTATTCCAACACCTTATTCAGAACGCGGTAATGTTCCGGTTGAACCTATGTTGACCACACAATGGTTTGTTGATGCTGAAAAGTTAGCGGTGCCTGCGATTAAAGCTGTGGAAGAAGGCAAAATAAAATTCTTGCCAGATCACAGATATAATTTGTTTATGTCTTGGATGAAGAATATTCGTCCTTGGACTATTTCTCGTCAATTGTGGTGGGGACATCATATACCGGCCTGGTATGACGAAGCGGGTAATGTTTATGTCGCAGAAACAGAACAAGAAGCAATCAAACAATCTGGCGGAAAAACGCTTACACGTGATGCGGATGTTTTGGATACTTGGTTTTCGTCTGGTTTATGGCCATTTTCAACACTCGGTTGGCCGGATGATACAATCGAATTGAAAAAGTATTACCCAACAGATTTGTTATACACCGGTGCAGACATTATCTTTTTCTGGGTTGCCCGTATGATTATGATGGGAATTTATGTAATGGGCGATGTTCCTTTCCATACAGTGAATTTCCACGGATTGGTTTTGGATTCCAAGGGGCAAAAAATGTCAAAAACCAAAGGTAATGGTACAGACCCATTGACCGCGGTTGATAAATTTGGAACAGACGCTTTGCGTTATTGGATTGCAACTGCACCAATTGGAACCAGTTTAAGATATAGTGATGATGAGGTTAAACGTGGTTCTAAATTGTTGACTAAACTTTGGAATGCATCAAGATATGTTTTGATGAATTTGTCTGATTTTGATCCGAAAACTGCACAGCAAATTCCAGTAAGTGAAAGATTTATCGAAGACAGATGGGTATTAAGTGAATTGAATAAAACTATTTCTGAAACACGCAAGAATTTGGATAAATATGATAACTATAATTCACGTGCCGCGATTGATACATTTTTCTGGGATATATTCTGTGATCAATATTTGGAATTTATCAAAGACAGATTCTGGTCGCCTGAAAAATATACAACTGAATCAAAGTTGTCTGCACAATGGACTTTGTTTGAAGTGTTGCGTAATATAATCGGTCTGTATGCACCATTTATACCTTTTGTGACAGAAGAATTGTGGCAAAAGATTTATAAAGATGTCGAAGGTGGCGAAACATTACATTTGACATCTTATCCAACCGTCAAAGAAGAATACAATACAGATGTATCGCAAATGAATATTGCGCTGGATATCTTGAAAAATGTTCGTGGCCTGCGCACAGAAAGAAAAATCGGTAATGGTGCGAAATTGGAAACTTTGACAATACCAGAAGACACACCGGAAGTCTTACATGGCTTGATTAAATCTGCGGCGCGTGCAAATGAAATTGTATTGGGAAAAGAAACTGATTTTGTTGTTGTCCAAAATGTTGAACAATAGTTTGGTTTGAAAAAGGGGGGCAAAATGGCAACAAAACTTGTTGAAGAACATATATTAAAATCTTATCAGTGTGACCGATATGGTTTGATGCGTCCGATTATGCTGATGAACGAATTGCAAGGATTGGCGGGCAAGCATGCTGATTTATTGGGGGCAGGTCGTGAATATTGTCACGCACGCAATATCGCGTGGGTTGTGACACATATGTTCGTAGATGTTATTGATATGCCACGTGCCAAAGAAAAGTTGATTTATACAACGTGGCCAACAAAACCTGGCGCATTACGCAGTGAACGTGATTTTGAAATAAGGGACGACAAAGGTAATCTGAAAATTCGCGCAATGTCACAATGGGTTTTAATAAATTTGGAAACTCGTCGCCCGGTCAGAATATCAGATTATATCCCAGATTGGGATGGCATAGATGAACGTATCTGGGACAGGGATTTTGATAAATGTCCTGATTTTGTTCCAACCAAATCACATGTTATGGCATGCCGTTTTGATGATATCGATGTTAATCAACATATAAACAATGCGGTTTATACAGTATGGGCAACAGAAAGCGTCGGATTTGAATATCGTAATCAACATAAATTGCGTGGCATAGATGTATATTTTGAACATGAAATAAATCCAAATACACCAACTGTGCGTATAGAGGTCGCATACGATGGCAATACAACGCGTCATAAAATTATGACAGACGAAATCGAACATGCAAAAATAGTTTGTCATTGGGATAAACGGTAAAAATAAAAACACCCGATTGGGTGTTTTTTTACTTTCATTGATATTTAATGTCTGATAGAATAAAACTGTCGGCAAGAGTTTTGCTGATGAGGCTTAGAAACCTGTTTCAGTAAGCGTCCAAGAAGACGTTAAAATCTCCAACTGTTTTTTATTGGTTGGAGGGCTGTGATATACATAAATAAACGGCGCAATCTCTTACTGAATTGTTTCTAACCTCCAACCGCCTTTCTAAGTGCGGTTTTGTTTTTGGCAAATGGGGGAAACAATGAAAAAGTTTTTAATATTATTATCAATGCTGTTTTGTGGTACAGCATACGCACAAACAGAAACATTAAATTGGTATATGGACGGCAATGTTTACGCAACCACAACATGTGAAAGTGGTAATGATATATTATTACCAACCACCCCAACCAAACGTGGTTATACTTTCAAAGGCTGGCTAAGTTATACCCCGATTGAATATTTAGAAGGAACAGGAACACAATGGTTTGACACAGGATATAAACCAAACTCAAATACAAGAATAGAATATGATTTGATGATTAGTAAAGCAGACAATGGTATTGATGACGGAACCACTAGTTTTGAAATGGGGTCAAGGGTTGCATATCATAACAAGGTTTTTTGCAGTATGTTTTATACTAATAGCCGCTTCAGGTTTATGTATGGATCAAATGATTTTTCTGACAGAGATATCTCAATTAATACGAAGCATTCTATAATAATGTATAGTTCTGGCAGATGTTATGTTGATGGAATATTACAATATAATTACAATCAAGAAAACATTGATAACAATTTTAATATTTATGTATTCAAATATAACAACGGTGGAACTCCAGTAGGCGGCGGACGGGGAAAACTTTATTATTTCAAAATCTATGACAACGACGTTTTAGTTCGAGATTTTATACCTGTTATTGATAATAACGAGATTCCATGTATGTTTGACAAGGTTGAATCTAAATTTTATTACAACGCCGGCACAGGTCAATTCATCGCCGGACCTGTTATTGGGGAATAACGATGTCAAAGGTTCTGTGTCATTGCGAAGGAGTCCGACGAAATTGTGTAAAACACAATGCCCGGCGGACGACTGTGGCAATCCAGGTAATAATAGAGTGGTTTGGCAAAGCCAAACACTTAAAGATATCCTGGATTCCCACGTCATAAAATTAACAACACCGAAACTCGTTGTTAATTTTATTCC